>CALKBP010000038.1:0-33781 GCA_937989885.1 uncultured Collinsella sp. | reverse complement strand
ATGCGACACTCGGAAGTGTCCATCCTCGCAGTATCCGGTTCTCAAGGTGCACGCCCCGCGGCTCATCCGGTTCCACCGGGCCGCGCGGCAAGGAGATATATTGCCAGACCGCGAAGCGATGTGGGACGTCAATTCCACTCTTCACAAGTCCTACACAACATATCGCTTCCTATATAAGCAATAGAAAGGCTGGTGCAGAAATGCTGCACGTATCAGATGATGACCCTTCGATTAAGAGATATATAAAGATCGGTCACCTGTAAGTGTCTATCTACCCGCGCTTTTGCTATATAAACCAGCGCCTTAGATAAAAAGAGGGAGCGCCGCGCACGGTGCGACACTCCCCTAGCGATTCAAGAGAATCTATTAGGCCTCGAGAGCCTTCTTGGCGATGGTAGCCAGTTCATTGAAGGACTCGATGTCCTCGTAAGCCATCTGAGCCAGGACCTTACGGTCGAGCTCGATGCCGGCAACCTTCAGGCCGTGCATGAACTGAGAGTAAGAGATGTCGTTCAGGCGAGCAGCAGCGTTGATACGGGTGATCCAGAGAGAGCGGATCTCGCGCTTCTTGTTGCGGCGATCACGATACTGATACTGCAGGGAGTGCTGGACCTGCTCTTTAGCATGCTTGTAAGTACGCGAAGCGGCACCGTAGTAACCCTTCGCACGGTGCATAACGGTACGGCGCTTCTTCTTGGCGGCAACAGCGCGCTTAATACGTGCCATGTTCTATCAACTCCTAGACGGTAAAACGAAAAACGGGGACGCGAACTTAGGCGAGACGCGACTTGATGACCTTGCGGTCGGCAGCGGCGATCTCGGTCTCCTGACGGAAGCCACGCTTACGCTTGGTGGACTTCTTGCTCAGGATGTGGCTCTTGAAAGCCTTGGCGCGCATAAGCTTGCCGGTACCAGTCTTGCGGAAACGCTTCTTGGTGCCGCTGTGGGACTTCATCTTAGGCATGAAATACTCCTTAATCGGTTACAGAACACTAGTTACTTGGTATCGCTTGCCGCTTTATCCTCATCGAAGGCGCCCTTAATCGGGGCGAGCAGCATAAGCATGTTACGGCCTTCCATCTTAGGCTTGGACTCGACCGTAGCGTAAGGCTTGAGATCCTCGGCGAGACGCTCGAGAACGTTAAGACCCTGCTCCGGGTGAGCCATCTCACGGCCGCGGAACATGATGGTGATCTTAACGCGTGCGCCCTTCTTGAGGAAACGCAGAACGTGGCCCTTCTTGGTCTCGTAGTCGCCAACGTCGATCTTGGGTCGGAACTTCATTTCCTTGACCTCGACCTTGGACTGGTTCTTACGAGCGGCCTTGGCCTTCATGGCCTGCTGGTACTTGAACTTACCGTAGTCCATGACCTTGCAGACCGGCGGCTCCGCGTTGGGAGCGATCTCGACCAGGTCGAGACCCTGATCGTCGGCGACGCGCTGGGCATCGCGGATGGCGAACAGGCCGAGCTGAGAGCCATCGACGCCAATCAAACGGCACGAAGATGCAGTGATCTCGTCGTTGATGCGGGTGTCATCAGACTTAGCTATTTTCCCTACCTCCATTCATAAAAAAATAACCCGGCGCTTCTTTGCAACCAGGTCGTACACATAGACATCCTCGGTATGAGGAAGGGAATCTAAGTTGTATGACCAGTCAGCTGCTCATTGGCGCCAAAAGGTGGGAACCCTCGGGTTCCTCTTTAGGGCATTGCGGGAACAACGCCTTGCGAATAATAACACGTGCCGCGCGTTATCACATTACGTACACGAAAAAGGGGGCCTTGACCCCCTTGAAGCGCAGGTGCATGTATGGTGCCCGAGGCGAGACTCGAAGGGCCTTCGCTTCGCGAAGCCCCGGGCTTCGGGCGCATGGCGCCCTCGCCACGCTCCGCTACAAACAGGCCACGGGCCTGTTTGCTTAACGCTCCGCGCGCTCACGCGAGTTCGGCACGAAAAAGGGGGTCTTGACCCCCTTGAACGCTCACTTGCATGTATGGTGCCCGAGGCGAGACTCGAACTCGCACGTTGTTGCCAACGGTGGATTTTGAGTCCACTGCGTCTGCCAATTCCGCCACTCGGGCACGTAATGCGTGAGTTAGTTTATCACAGCTTTCTGTTGATTAGTCCGAAAATGGAACTTCGAGCATTTCGATAAGCTCAACCTTGCGCAACATCTCCCGCTTACGACATCCACGTCCGTCAACCGAGGCCTCGCCCATCTGGTTGTCATAGGGATCCTCGCGCATACCATCGAAAGCAGGCACAAATTCAGCCTGGAATCGGTTGTTGGCCACCATACGCCACGGGTCGAGATTGCCAAAGTAGTGACGACGACGCCATTCCTCCCCCATCCTGCGTGCCGAGGAACCAAACGATACGTCGGCGTTAAGCCAACCGGTCTGTGGCGTATAGAACTCAGCCCAATCGTGCGGCCCCACCGAATCGGGAGCAACATACAGGCCGCTCTGCCAACGGGCAGGCACGCCCGCAATGCGGCACATGGTGATAAACGTGAGCGCCATAACGCCGCAATCGCCGCGGAGCGAGTGTGCACAGTCGTCGGCAATAGATTCCAAAAGCAGGTACGGTGGCTGATAGCGATAGTCGATATGCTGTGTCAGGTAATCATAGATTGCACGAGCGCGATCGAGCGGATCCTCGAGCCCGTCAATGACACGCTCCGTCAACTGTCGCAGATACGGCGTAAACGCAATATGCGGACGGTCCTCGGAAGTGTCCTCGGGCAGCGGCGTGTCCATGCACGCATGCGATGGGAGCGCGCCACCATAGATATCGCAATAGGCAGCATCGATGTGATAGCGATAGGTCACCGAGAATGAATGTTCAGTCGAAGATATCCAAGAGGCAGTACGAGCCGAAACGTTTTCAGAGGCAACGGTACCCTCCGACGTCATATCGAGAACCTCGATTTGAGACTGTTGACGACAGGCGGCGGCAACGGGAAGCCACGCGCGAACGGCCTCTCCCTCCAGAGCCCCGGGGACAGACACGGATGCCTTAAGCGTAATAGTGCGAGACAGCCCGCCCTGCGACTCCATCTCCTCGAGCATCTGGTTGCGCAGTGCAATTCCATCCGCAGAATCGGGACGCAGGCCCGGAACCTCCTTGGGATACACGCGCAAAGAATCAAGGAAGTTGTCAAGAACGAACAGTTCGCCATCGATAAAGCGCCAATCGATACGTTTGCGCTCAATCAGGTCGTCAAACTGCTCATCGGTAAACTCAGGCCACTCCTCGCGGATCATCTCGATAGCCCGATCACGCGACACCGAAAAATGAAGCGGCGTCTCGATCATACGATACCGCTCGGCGCGAACGCAGGCAGCAAGCGAGGAATCAAGATCTTGGGCAAGCAGGCGATCGCAAGCCTCAATAGCCTGCGAAAGATACCCTGCATCCTTTAAACGCAGGATCTCGGGCGGCAGTCCAATATCGAGATGGCGAAAGTCATCACAGCAAACATCAACCAAGCACCCAACCGGCCCCTCGGCAATAACCTTCCCATCAGCAGGCGACACGTTAATTACAGCCATACCAAAACTCCAAGTCACTAGAACCCTTGAAGCCCATTGTACCGAGATAAAAAGAAAGCCCCAACAAAGGAGCCATCAACACCGCCGAACGGTAGTCAAATAAATAATTCAGCCCAGTAACCCTGCGGCGTTAAACAAAGGAAGCCCCGTCCCCCGGAACTGTTTCCTTGGCGCGACTTCTGGCGAAGCCAGGTGAGCGCAAAGGAAACAGTGTAGGGGGACGGGGCTTCCGGCGGGTAGTTTAGCGACGCTTACGCCTTGTTGACGGAGCCAAACTCCTCCATGAGCTCCTTGGTGCGAGCAACGATGTTGTCGCGACCAGGCTTAAGAAGCTTGCGGGGGTCAAAGCCCTTGCCCTGCTGATCCTTGCCAGCCTCGATGTACTCGCGGACGCCCTTGGCGAAGACGAGCTGCAGGTCGGTGTTGACGTTGATCTTGGAGATGCCCAGGGAGATGGCCTTCTTGATCTGATCCTCGGGGATGCCGGTACCACCGTGCAGAACGAGGGGCAGGTCGCCGGTCTGAGCCTTAATCTCGCCCAGACGCTCGAAGGAAAGGCCAGCCCAGTCGGCGGGATACACGCCGTGGATGTTGCCGATGCCGCAGGCGAGGAAGTCGACGCCCAGGTCAGCAATCTGCTTGCACTCAGCGGGGTCAGCGAGCTCGCCGTTGGAGGTCACGCCGTCCTCGGTGCCGCCGATGCCGCCGACCTCGGCCTCAATGGACATGCCCTTGGAGTGGGCAAGCTCAACGAGCTCCTTGGTGCGGTCGAGGTTAAGCTGGAAGGTCTCCTCGTGAGAGCCGTCATACATGATGGACGTGAAGCCGGCCTCGATGCACTTGAAGCAGTCCTCGTAAGAACCGTGATCGAGGTGAAGGGCGACGGGAACGGTAACGCCCGTGGCCTCGACGGCAGCCTTGACCATGTCGGCGCAGACCTTGAAACCGCCCATCCACTTAGCGGCACCAGCGGTGCACTGAAGGATCAGCGGAGACTTGGCCTCCTCGGCGGCCTGGAGAATAGCCAGGGTCCACTCGAGGTTGTTGGTGTTGAAGGCACCGAGAGCGTACTTGCCGGCCTCGGCCTTCTTGAGCATGTCTGCTGCGTTGACGAGCATAAAAGAAACCTCCTGTAAGGTTGCTCCGATAACGCCTGAGATTTTACCACGGCGCACCCGAGCATAAACGTTCGTTTGTTCACGAATATCGTCCAAACAGACTTTTTTTGACCGTTTGCCCTACGGAATCGACCCGTTGGGGAAAAATAGCTTGACGTTTGGACGCTTCTCGTGCTTTAGAAGCTGACTATAAAGCTACACCTGCATGAAAGGGTTCTGCATGAGCTCGCGTGCCATGGTGGTCGAATCACCATGGCCGGTTAAGCAAACGGTATCGGGTGGAAGAAGCCGGGCGAGCTTGGAGAGCGAGCGCAGAATCGCCGCCTCGTCGCCACCGGCAAGATCGGTGCGGCCGTGGCTGCCCGGGAACAGGGTGTCGCCAACAAAGGCGATGCTTCCCTGCTCGGTGGCGGCGAACAAGACGATCCCGCCCGGCGTATGCCCTGGTGTCTCGATCACCTGCAGGCAGATATCGCCCACCTCGATAGCATCGCCCTCGGCGAGCAGGCACGTCGGCTCCCCGGGGTCGGGCGTCTCAATGCCCCACATAGCTCGCTGTTCCTCGATATTCGCATGCGGCACCGCCGCATCCTTAGCACACAGCTCATACTGGCAGCCCTCGCCAACGGCGGTTCGCACGCCGGCAACACCACCAACATGATCGGCATGGCCATGAGTGCATACGGCGCCAAGCACGCGTACGCCGGGATGTTCGGCTCGAATATGCTCCACCAGGCGCTCGCCTTCCCACGCAGGGTCGATAATCACGCACTCATTGCCCGAAATAAAAGCATAGCTATTGGTCTGAATGGGACCGTTTACGAGCGTCTCAATCTCGACCGATCCCTTGGGAGTTACATCCAAGGACACAGCACTCATGTCCCTCTCCTCTCTATAGAACTCGAGGCATCAAACGATGCCTCGAGTGTAGCGAATATTGATAATGTGGCGCGTTCGTCGCGACTAAACGCGGCGCTTAAGCTGGGCTCCACCCTCGCCGGGCATCAGGCGGCGTGCGTCGTAGACCGAGTCAACGCTGCTGATAGAGGCCAGCAGCGGATCCAGACCACTCGCATCCGAGATCTCGACCATAAAGCGCAGGGTTGCAATACCCTCGCGGTTGGTCGACGTGGCGGCAGAAAGGATATTGCCGCCCGCATCGCCAATGGCAATGGTGACATCCTTGAGCAGGCCCATGCGGTCCAGGCACTCGACCACGATCTCGACCTGGAAGAGGGTGTCGGCTGCGCCGTCCCACTCCACTTCGATCATGCGCTCGGGATGCTCCATAAGACCCTTGACGTTGGGGCAGTTGACGCGATGCACCGAAACGCCACGACCGCGCGTGATGAAGCCGACGATATCGTCGCCCGTCACCGGATTGCAGCAATGCGCCAGACGGACCAGCAGGCCGCTGTTGCTCTCGCCCTTGACGATAATGCCGTTGCTGGCGCTCTTGCCACGCTTTTGCGGCTTGCGGTTGGAGCCTCGGGCCGGCTGTTTCACGACCTCGGCGATAGCCTCGGCTTTGGTGAGCTGTTCCTCGGGTTTGGGGTCCAAGATTTGCTCGACCTTGTTACCCACAGCGCGCGGGGCAACCTTGCCGGCGCCGACGGCGGCAAACAGGTCCTCGAGCTGCTTGTAGTTAAACTGCTCCGCCACGGCGTTGAGCGCACGCGTGGATCGCGGCGTAGAGATGCCATACCCGCGCTTGCGCAGGTCCTTGGCCAGTATATCGCGGCCGGCAGCAGCGTCATCGTCTTTGGTCGCGGCGGCGAAATAACGGCGAATCTTTGACTTGGCGGAAGGTGTCTTAACGATCTTGAGCCAATCACGCGACGGCTTGGAACTCTTGTTGGTCAGGATTTCAACGCGGTCGCCCGTCTTGATCTCGTGCGTGAGCGGGGCCACCGCACCGTTGATCTTGGCGCCGACGCAGTGGTTGCCCACCTCGGTGTGAACGGCATAGGCAAAGTCGAGCGGCGTGGAGCCGGCACGAAGCGCCATGACCTCGCCCTTGGGCGTAAAGACAAAAATCTCCTGGTCAAACAAGTCGACCTTCAGCGAGTGCAGGTATTCCTTAGCGTCGGTGATCTCGTCAGACGCCGCCCAATCGAGCGAATGTTTGAGCCAGTTAATCTGGTCGTCCAGACGCTGGGCATCATTGGTCTTAGACGCAGACGATCCGCCCGATTTCTTATAGAGCCAGTGGGCGGCAATGCCGTACTCGGCCTGCTCATGCATCTCATAGGTTCGAATCTGAATCTCGAGCGGACGAGCCGTGGGACCGATAACCGTCGTGTGGAGCGACTGGTAGTTATTGACCTTGGGCATGGCGATATAGTCTTTAAAGCGACCGGGCATGGGGTGCCACAGCGTATGCACCGCGCCGAGCGTGGAGTAGCAATCGCGCACCGAATGGGTGATGACGCGCAGCGCCACCAGGTCGTAGATCTCGGAGAATTCCTTGCCCTTGCGCTTCATCTTTTGGTAGATGGACCAATAGTGCTTGGAGCGGCCATTAATCTGGAAGCCCTCCAGGCCAATGCGGTTGAGCTCGTCGGTGAGCGTCTTGATGGTCTCGGCCAGATAGCGCTCGCGAACCTCGCGCGACTCAGCCACCATGCGCGCAATGCGCTGGTAGGCATCGGGCTCCAGGTAGAAGAAGGACAGGTCCTCGAGCTCCCACTTAATAGAGCTCATGCCCAGACGGTCGGCCAGGGGCGCATACACGTCCATGGTCTCGCGGGCCTTAAACAGGCGACGGTCCTCGCGCAGAGCTGCAAGGGTGCGCATGTTGTGCAGACGGTCGGCAAGCTTAACGATAATGACGCGGATGTCCTTGGACATGGCGAGGAACATCTTGCGCAGCGTAAGCGCCTGCTTCTCGTCCATGCTATCGACTTCGATGTTGGTGAGCTTGGTCACGCCATCGACAAGCTCGGCCACCGTATCGCCAAACAGACCGGAAACATCGGCGAGCGAGGTCTCGGTATCCTCGACGGTATCGTGCAGCAGCGCGGCGCACACCACATCGCAGTCCATCTTGAGGTCGGCCAGAATGATAGCCACCTCGACGGGATGGTTGATGTACATCTCACCCGAGCGCCGCTTTTGGTTGCAGTGCTTCTCGGCAGCAAAGCAATAGGCCTGCTCCACCTTAGAGAAGTCGTCCTCATTCATATATTTGAGGCACAGGCGCTCCAGCTTGTCGTAGCTGTCCGCCATAATCTCGGGCGGCAGCTCATCGGCATGCTTATAGTGCTCCATCTCCGAGAACGGTTGGAGGGTGGAATCATGGGCGGTACGGGCTGCGGCATCCATCGAGGTCCCCTTCCCCTAGGCCCGCGGTACGATCGGGCGGTTAACTTTGGCTAGCATATCAGAAGCGCACGAATCGAGCGCCCAGCTCCGGAAAGCCGAGAACTCCATGCGCGAGCGCAGACCCTCCAAATAGCGGATTGACCTGCTCAATTGCACACGGCCGGGGTTTTCGGCCATCGCGATGCGACGGGTGTCGTCAAACCCCGAAACGCGACAGAAACCAAGCTCTTCGAAGATCCCCAGGCCGCTTTCCACCGAGCGCTCGTCGACCGGCGTGCGAGCATCGATAGCAAGACACATCTGCGCGATGTCGATATCGCTCGCACTAAACGAATCGTCTCCGGTCTTGCCGCGGTTGGAGCGCCACATAGTCTGCAACGCTCGATAGAGTGTGACGAGCTCGTCGCGCTCGGGCGCGTAGCAGTCGAGCAGGCGCTCGTTAATGCGGGCGTCACGCGACGAATAGAGCAGGTGAATCACGGCGGGTTGTCCATCGCGACCGGCGCGTCCGCTCATCTGGTTGAACTCAATGCTGCCAAACGGCATGTGGTAGAGCACGACATGACGGATATCGGGCAGGTTCACGCCCTCACCGAAGGCCGAGGTCGAAACGATGCAGCTGAGGCTTCCATCACGAAACGCTTCCTCGACACGGCGACGATCGGAGCGCGCAAGCCCCGCGTTATAGAACGCGATGCGAGTCGCGCAATCGGGTACCCGCTTGCGCAGCGTCTTAGCAAGCGCCACGGACTGGTCGCGCGAGTTGACGTAGATGACGGTCTTCTCCCCCGTCGCCACGATTGACACCAGGCGGTTCTCGCGGCTTGCAAGGTCTCGGTCATCCTCGAGCTGCAAGTTCTCGCGCACCGTCTCGTCGACCACCGTGCGGGTAATCGGTAGCACGCGGGCGAGCTCGGCCACAACCGGAGCCGTTGCGGTGGCAGTCGCGGCCAGAACGACCGGGTCGCCCAGGGCCCTGAGGATATCGGGCATGTCAAGATAGGCGCTGCGGTCGCCGCCCTTGGCAAGACCGGCATGATGCGCCTCATCGATAACGACAAAACCGATGCGGCCCGAACGCGCAAAGCGGTCGCGGTGAATGGACAGGAACTCGGGCGTCGTGAGCACGATGCCGGTGCGGCCCGAAGCCAAGCCGGCAAACACGTCATCGCGCGCCGCCTCCACGGTCTCGCCGGTCAGCACGCCTACGCCAATGCCGAGCGCGGCCATCGTCGACGAGAGGTGATAGGCCTGGTCGGCAACGAGCGCGCGCAGCGGATAGACAAAGATGCTCGCACGCCCGCGAAGGACCGCCTCGCGCGCGGCATGTACATGGAAGATAAGAGACTTGCCGCGCCCCGTTCCCATAACAGCCAGAACACTTTGGTGATCGGCCAGGGCATCGAGCGCCTCGACCTGCGCGCGGTACGGCTGGTTCGAGCCGATAAAGCTATGGATAAGCGAGCGCGTCAGCTCGGTATAGGAAAGCTGGGCGAGCGTTTGGCGCTTTCGGGACTCCAGACGAAGACCGGCGTCCGCAGGCTCCACGCCGCGGCGAAGCTCACATGCCGGGTCGTCAACGCTAGGCGCCGTGGTATCGCGGACCAAGACATCCTTGATCATGAGCTTTGGCTTTACGCGACCTTGCCAATGCTCGGCCACGGCCTCGAACACCAAATCGACGGCGCTATCGCAATTGATGAGCTTATCGATCTGCGGCACGCGGAACATAATGGCCGGCACACTCGCGGCGCCATCGGTCGCCACGAAGCGCATGTGCTCGCCGGTTTTGCCAACCACGGCTCGGTCGCACATTGTCACGCCCTCGGCCGCCAACAGCGGCACCTTGTTGCCCTGGCCAAACGGCTCAAGACGGGAGATCTGCTCGATGGTCTCAATATTCAGCTCGGAGAGGTCAACGGTGGCGGCAACCTCGTCGGTGTCCTCAAAGTCCTCGGCGGGAAGCTCGGACAGCACGGCGGAAAGACGACGACGGAACTCGTCGAGCTTGGATGCCTCGATGGTCACGCCCACCGCACCCGCATGCCCGCCGCGACGAATCAGCAGATCGGAGCAGCGCTCGACGGCGTCGAACAGGTTGACTTTGCCCACCGAGCGACCCGAACCGCGCGCGATACCGTCTTCGATCGAGAACAGCAGCGCCGGCACGTGATAACGGTTGGTCAGGCGGCTCGCCACGATACCCTTGACGCCCTCGTGCCAGCCCTCGCCACCCACGACGATTGCACGACCGCCATCATAGGTCTCCTCGACCTTTGCCATGGCATCGCGTGTGAGCTCGGCCTCGATCTCGCGGCGCTGACGGTTGATCTCCTCGAGCTCGGCCGCCAGAGCGCTTGCCTCGATAGGATCGCGGGCAAGCAGCAGGTCGAGTGCCAGCTTGGGATCGGCCATGCGGCCGGCGGCGTTCAAGCGGGGAATGAGCGAAAACGACAGGCCATCGGCCGTAATGGTAGAAAGGTCGGCCTTGGCAAGTGCGGCAAGCGCGATATAGCCGGGACGGGCCGTCACGCGCATCTGCTGGATGCCCTCGGCGACCAGTGCGCGGTTCTCGGGCGTCAGCGGCATCATGTCGGACACGGTGCCCAGCGCCGCGACCTCGATCAGCGAACGCCAATACGACGGCTTGCCCAAACGCTCGCCCAGGACTTGCACCAGCTTGAGCGCCACGCCGGCACCGGCAAGCTCGCGCGAGGGACCCTCGTCCTCGAGCTTAGGGTCGGTCAGGGGCACGCCCTGCGGCACCTGGTCGGACGGCTCGTGATGGTCCGTGACCACCAAATCGATCCCCAGGCTCTCCAGATAGGAGACCTCTTCCTTGGCGGCAATGCCGTTATCGACGGTCACGATCAGCTGGGGGCGAGCGAGCTCGTTAACGCGGTCGAGCGCCGCTCGCGAAAGACCGTAGCCCTCGTCAAAGCGATGCGGAATAAACGGCGTGACGTTGGCGCCAAACGTGCGCAGCGCCTCGGTCAACAGGCAGGTCGACGTAATACCGTCAACGTCAAAATCGCCAAAGACCGCGATGCGCTCGTGGTTGCGAATAGCACGCTCGACACGGTCGGCAACGACCGACATGCCCGGGATAATGAGCGGGTCGGCCCAGTCGCGATCGAGCGAAGGCGTCAAAAACAGCTGGCCTTCCTCGATGGATGTAATGCCGTGCGCAACCATAATGCGCGCCACCAGCCCGGGTATGCCCAGGCCAGCCGAAAGCTCCTTTTCGAGCCCGGGGTTTTGCTGAGCGACCGCCCAACGATGCGTCGTCTTAAGCGATGACATAGGCGCCCACCCCCGATAGGGGCAGGTCGCCGCGATACCTCTCACGGTTCATAGCGATGAGTCCTCTGTGTATGCCCGCTTCGGCAGGCAGATCTGTTGAACGGATTTATTATACCGTGCAGCGCGGACGCAAATCGCCGCAGCACGCCGCGGTTTCGGTAAACGATGCCGGTAATACCCTCGAAATATTCGAGCGTTTCTGACGCACGGACGCATGCGAGCGTCTAGCATATCCATTCAAAACGGATTCACGAGCAAAGGGAGTCACAAGAGTATATGAAGCAATGGGTTGGACTGGGCAAGTTTCTCGCGGGGCACATGCAGGTCATCGTTCCGATTTGCGTGGCGCTCGGCGTGCTCTTTCCCCGGCAGATCGGCGTACTTAAGCCCATCGTTCCCGCTCTCTTCGCCTTTATGACGTTCCAAGGCGCGCTCAGCAACACCTTCCACCAGGTAGCCGAGGTATTCCGCCGTCCGCTGCACCTGGTCTTGGCGTTGCTCGTCTCGGCGGTGCTTATCCCTATCGCAGCCTATGCCATGGGATCGTTATTCTTTGGTTCCAACCCCAACCTTGTCTGCGGCATCGTGCTCGAGTACAGCGTACCTGTGGCAGTCACTGCCTTTATGTGGATTAGCATGTTCGGCGGCAACGGCCCGCTCGCGCTCACCATCATCCTGACGTCCTCGGTCATCTCACCTGTGACGATTCCTCTTACGCTCAAGCTCCTGCTGGGCGCCACCGTCTCGATCGACGTGCCGAGCATGATGCAGAATATGGCCTTTATGATCGCCATACCCGCCGTGCTCGGTATCGTGATCAACGAGCTCACGCGCGGCTGGGGTCATGAGAAACTCTCCCCCGCGCTTTCGCCCGCCTGCAAGTTCATGATGATGGGCGTCATCGCTTCCAACTCCACCGCCATGAGCGAGTACGTGCTGCACATGAACGCGGTGCGCCTGGAAGTCGCCCTCTTTATCCTTTCGTTCGCCATCAGTGGCTTTATCATCGGCATCCTGGTCGCACGTGCCCTGCATCTGCCGTATAGCGAGACGACCACCATGTGCTTTACCTGCGGCATGCGTAACATCTCTTCGGGCGCCGTCATCGCCACACAGTACTTTCCCGGCGAGGTCGTGTTCCCCGTCATGTGCGGCACGCTGTTTCAACAGGTGTTGGCCTCGATTATCGGGCATCTCTTTGAGCGCCTAACCGGCGAGGAGCGCGCCAAACAGCGCAAGCGGGTCAAGGCCGGCCGCGACGCGATGGCACGCTAGACTGTCCGCATTGCGCGGGCGTTAGCCTTGCTATACGAGCGTTTCCAGATGCGCGCGTAGGCGCTCAGCATCGATATCGAGCGTGGTCTCGGCATTGACCTGGGCCAGTCGATAGCCAACAAAGTAGGGTGATACCACCCAACGTGGCAGCGCCTTGGCAATGGTCCGGCCGTCCATGTGGTAGAAGAACAAGTTGTACGACTCCGCGCGACCGCCATGGTGCTCGTGCAGGATATAGCGCAGGGCCACCTGAATCGCATCGGCAAACAGGTCCGCTTCGGCTTGGTCGCGGGCGTCGTCGCTGGCGGCGATTCCCTGTGGAGCCGAGACGTTGACCTCAAAGAATCCCATGATCGGCTCGGTTGAGATATTGACCGAGATTCTCCCCTGCTGCCAGACATTGATGCCTTCGAAATTGGCGGAAGTCAGCGAAGCATAGCCGTCTTCCTGCTCCAAACCCACAATCTGCATGTGTGGGTGGACGAGGCTGCCGCCCGAAAGCGGGCCTTTGTTCTTGTACATGAGCACACTGTAGTACTGTTGGGAATCAATCATCTGCTGCCAACAGCCCAGGGCAAACCTCATCACATGATGCAGCTCATCTGGTTCATAGGTCACCAGGTCGGCGTCGTGATTGGCCGACTCGATCAATACGGTCTGACGGGTGGCCCGCAAGGTCTTGAACTTATTCTCGAGCCAGATGCAGTCACCATCGCGCTGGATGATGTTGGCGAGCCCCTCCGTGTCGCAAAAGGGGCACGCGGTGCCAGGGCGACGATTATCGTCGGGCTTGCCGCTCGCCTGCTGAACGTCAAATACCAGCGCCACGGGTTATACCTCCAGCGGCACGATCTTGGTGCCATGGAGCTCGGAGACGCCGAGCGCCGCCGCGACCGCGTCGCGATTTGCCGTAGTGATGCCGCCGCCGGGAAGGATGGTCAAACGATCGCCCGCATACTCGATTAAACGAGCCAGGTGATCGAAATTGTCCTCGATCGACGTACCGGCCGCACCGCCATGCGTGAGGATGCGCGTAACGCCGCAGTCGGCAAGTGTATCAATCGCATCGAGCTGAGCCTCGGGCGAGAGCTGGTCAAATGCCATGTGGAAGGTGATGTCAAGGGACTCGCGCTTGCACTCCTCGGTCGCGCAGCCCGTAGCCATAACGAGGGCGCCGAGGGTGAGTTCGTCGAGCGCCCAGCCGCCGGCACAGGGCTTGCAGCAGCCAAAGACCAGGCCGTCAACGCCGGCGCTCACAGCAAGGCCCAGGTCCATCTCCATCATGCGTAGCTCGTCCTGGTTGTAATGAAAGTCGCCACCACGCGGACGGATCATGCACATCACTCGCGCGTCATGCTCGTGAGCATAGCTGACTGTAGCGCTAATAACGCCGGCGGAAGGCGTGGTGCCACCGACGGCGAGGTTGTCACACAGCTCAATGCGCCCCGCACCGGCCTCGATGGCCGCCGGCACTCGCTCAAAGTTCTCGGCACAAAACTCGTACAGCATAGATAGGCCCCCAAAGACAGCAGATGTTTTCCGACGGGCATTGTCACACATCCCCATGAAGTTGCGGTGGAATAGGGACTGTTTTGGCCTCTGGAGCCCGTATTCAGTCCCTATTTCACCGCAACTCAAATGATCCCTCGGGGACGGAGGAAAACGGATCATTACGGCTGACCGAAAAATGTTGCCGATGGTGAATGTTGCGCAACAAGATTTCGGAATCCCGATTAACCATGGCAGTATCGCATTCGTATTTAGAGGAAAGGATTGCCATGTTTAAGAGCATCCAAAAGAGCGGAAGGATCGCAGCGGTCGCCATCGGCCTGATCGCGGCCCTGTCTCCGCTCGCAGCCCCTCCCGCAGCATTAGCCGGCGACACCGTACCGACGCCTGAACTTGAGAAGTCGTATAGCTTTAAGGTCAGCAGCGATAACTCGTATGTCAGCACAAGCGACGATTCAAAGTTCGGCTATTTATACGATTACGATTACGATGAGGATGACGGTTACAACTTAAAGAGCATAACCCTCATCAATTTTAAAGACGGCAGTGCAAGCCCAGTTGCCATCCCGGACAAAAGCCTTGGATCAGCATGCCCCACATCCAGCAATCAGCTCTACTGGCAAGACGGCAATAATTTGGTCGTATTCTCGCCAGACAACCAAAGTCAAACAGTCCATCCCATCATTTCGGCCAAATATGCCTACACCAGTACAACCGTCTCTTACGACGGCAATAGGGCAGCCGTGGAACACTATGACAATGAATCTGAGCTTAAAAAAATCGAGATTTATGACCTTAAGTCTGACGAGTTAATTCAAACATATCAATCGGATAAAGATGACTCTTCTTGCTACTACTCAAACGATATGAGCCGTCTCTATTTCTGGCCATACGATACTGAGAAAGGCATTGTTTCTCTTAGGGTTTTCAATTGCGATACAGGGTCAACGGAATTGAAAACAGTTAACGTGAAGAAAGACGATAGGTCTTCGGACATCGACTACATTGTCACCAGCTCGAACTCCGACGATATTTATCTTCAGAGCGACACCACACTAATAAAAGCAGACCGCGACGGAAACATGAGCGTTCTATTTAACGATGACGACCACGCTCCTGAATGGCCTTATTCATACCCTTCGGCGGAGTTTTATGCCCTCTACACAAAGAAGGGATCGAACGATCTTTTTGAAGAGGATGACGGGGATTACTATCTCAATGAAGAGGATGCGAATCTTAGTATTTATGACCTGAAAAGTGACAAGATCATCAGCTCAATTGCTTTTCCCTTCGGCGATGGATATCTCGGCGACATCTCGCATGATGGCGGAATCATGCTCGGGACGTACTCAGACGATGACAAGTCTTCGGCATGCCTAGTCGATGCAAAAACCGGGGCCAAGAGCGAGTTTGATTCTCATTGGTGCGGCCCTACTTTCATGAATGGCGATCGCGAGATTTGGACTGATTATTACGATGAAGACTCATCAACGCTTCACGTAAACATCTACAAGTCCAATATTCCCCATTCGCTGCCTGAGGATATTCTCTACTTTGTCCAGACTCACCTGCCGTTTGTTATTGGCGGTGGCGTGGCGATCGTCCTCATCATCGGTGGCGCGATCGTTATTCTTTGCATCCGCAAGAAGCGCGCGAAGGCCGCGAACGGTGCAGTAGCCGCAGCGCCTAAACCTCAGCGTAAGCAGCGTCGTCGTCAGAAGCACGCCCAGCAGAACGCCGTGGCACCCGCGGCACCGACAATGCCGGCAGCTCCAAGCGAGCCTGCCCGCTTCTGCCGTCACTGCGGGACCCCGCTCGTACCCGAAGCCCAGTTCTGCCCCACATGCGGACAAAAGGTAGACTAGCGAACAAAACCCAGTAGACCCCAACCGCCAAGGCCCCGTTCCGGCACATTCCGGAACGGGGCCTTGGCTTGGTGCAGGGGTGCTAATTTGGGACGGTCATCGTCGCACGCCCCAATGAAGTTGCGGTGGAATAGGGACTGTTTTGGCGTCTGGAACCCCCAATTAGTCCCTATTTCACCGCAACAAAAAAGGGGCGCTGACCGGGTTGGTCAGCGCCCTTTTTGTCGGATGGGTTAGCCTCCGAGATAGGCTTTGCGGACGTTATCGTCGTGCAGGAGCTCTTGACCCGTGCCGGTCATGGTTATCTTGCCGGTCTCGAGCACGTAGCCGCGCGTAGCAATCGAGAGCGCCATCTGCGCGTTCTGCTCGACCAGGAGCACCGTGGTGCCGGCCTTGTGCAGGTCCTCGACAATCTGGAAGATCTGCTCAATCAGAATCGGCGCCAGGCCCATGGAAGGCTCGTCGAGCATGAGCAGCTTGGGGTTGCTCATAAGAGCGCGGCCCATAACGAGCATCTGCTGCTCGCCGCCCGAAAGGGTGCCGGCGACCTGGCGACGGCGCTCCTTCAGGCGCGGGAACTGCTCGTAGACACGCTCAAGGCCCGGAGCGACCGTGGACTTGGGCTGTGTATAGGCGCCCATCTCCAGGTTCTCCTCGACCGTCATCTGCAAAAAGGCGCGACGGCCCTCGGGGACCTGAGCCAGGCCCTTACCAACCAGCTTATCGGCGGGCGTATGGGTAATGTCCTCGCCCATAAACTTGATGGAGCCGGTCTTGGAGCGCAGCAGGCCCGAGACGGTCTTGAGCGTTGTGGACTTACCAGCACCGTTCGCACCGATCAGAGCAACGATCTCGCCCTCGTTGACGTTAAAGGAGATGTCCTTGATGGCGTGGATGGCGCCGTACCAGACGTTGATGTTGTAGACGGAAAGCATCGGCTCTGCCATTTAGTTCTCCCCCTTATCCTGCTTGCCCAGATATGCCTCGATAACGGCGTCGTTGTTCTGGATTTCCTCGGCCGTGCCCTTGGCGATGACCTTGCCAAAGTTGAGCACGCAGATACCCTCGCAGATATTCATAACGAGCGACATGTCGTGCTCGATAAGCATGATGGCAATGCCGAAGGTGTCGCGAATCTTAACGATGTTCTCCATGAGTTCCGCGGTCTCGGACGGGTTCATGCCAGCGGCAGGCTCGTCGAGCAGCAGCAGTTTGGGGTTGGTGGCAAGCGCGCGGACGATCTCCAGACGACGCTGGGCGCCGTAAGGCAGCGAGCCAGCCTGCTCGTTTGCCAGATGCTCCATATCAAAGATGGACAGCAGCTCCATGGCGCGCTCGTGAGCAGCCTTCTCGTGCTTCCAATACGTCGGCAGGCGCAGCACGCCCTCAAAACCGGAATAGCGCTCCTGGTTGTGCAGACCGACCTTGACGTTGTCCTCCACCGTCATGGTGTTGAACAGGCGAATGTTCTGGAATGTACGGGCAATACCCATGCGGTTGACCTGATAGACCGACTTGCCCGAGGTATCCTCTCCGTCGAGCAGGATGGTGCCGTGCGTGGGCTGATACACCTTGGTGAGCAGGTTGAAGACCGTGGTCTTACCGGCACCGTTGGGGCCGATCAGACCGGCGATCTCGGTCTTGCCGATAGTCAGGCTAAAGTCGTCGACTGCCTTAAGGCCACCGAACTCAATGCCCAGGTGGATGCACTCGAGTGCAGGGCGCTCGCCCAGGTCACGATCGGGAACGATGGCGCCAGAAGGATACGGGACCATCTTGCCCTTCTTGAACTCAAATTTACTGGGCATCGGCTGTCACCTCCTTCTTGGAAGCAAAGCGATCCTTAATGCGTGCGAAGAACGCCTTGAGCTGCGGGTTGTTGGTAAAGATCATGACCAGGATCAACACGATGGCGTAGATGAGCATGCGGTAGTCCGAGAACTGACGGAGCAGCTCGGGAAGCACCGTGAGCAACGCCGCCGCGATAACGGAGCCGCGCATATTGCCCAGACCACCCAGGACCACGAACACCAGGATGAGGATGGACGTGTTGAAGTCGAACTTGGTGGCGGAGAGCTGCGAGAAGTTACCGCCGAAGAGGGCTCCGGCAGCACCGGCGAGGGCAGCGGAAACCACGAAGGCGATCATGCGGTACTCGGTGACGGAGATGCCTACGGACTCGGCTGCAATCTTGTTATCGCGCACGGCCATAATGGCACGGCCGGTACGGCTGCGAACCAGGTTGAGCACGATCACGAGTGCGACCATGACCAGGATGGCACCGGCGAGGAATGTCGAGTACGTCGACACGCCCGAGGCGCCCTGGGCGCCCTTGATGATGGCGGTGCCGTCCTCGAGCAGGTGCAGGTCGTCGATCGTAGAGTTGCCCGTGATGTTAAAGATCACGTGCAGGCCGCGCGAGTCGACACCCACGATAAGGCAAGTGACGATCTCTTTGATGATCTCGCCAAAAGCCAGGGTCACGATGGCCAGATAGTCGCCGCTCAGGCGCAGGACCGGGATACCGATCAAGAAGCCCAAGACGGCAGCGGCGATAGCACCGACCACGATGCTGATGACAAGGCGCACCGGATCGGAGGGAACGGCGCTCTCCAGCGCGACGGCGGTAACGATTCCCGTATAGGCGCCGACGCTCATAAAGCCCGCATGGCCCAGCGACAGGTCGCCCGCGATGCCGACGACGAGGTTGAGGGAAATGGCCATGACAATATAGGCCGTAATGGGAACCAACTGACCGGCGATCATGCGCGGGATCATATGGTTGGACTGCATAAAGAACACGATGGCGAAGGCCACGATGCACATTGCGTACGTGACAAAATCGTGACGCGTCTGCTTGTCTTTAAGAAACTTCATACCGCTCACCTACACCTTCTCGGGGACGTACTTGCCCAAGAGGCCGGCAGGCTTGACGAGCAGGACGATGATCAGAACACCAAAGACGATGGAGTTGGCAAGACTCGTGGAAATGTAAGCCTGCGCCATCGCCTCGATGATGCCGATGAGAATGCCACCGACAAAGGCGCCGGGGATGGAGCCGATGCCACCGAAGACGGCGGCGTCGAAGGCCTTGATGCCAGGCATGGCACCCGTCGTAGGCTGCAGCACCGGCGAGTAGGAGCACAGGAGCACGCCGGCGATGGCGGCAAGGGCAGAGCCGATGGCAAACGTCATCGAGATGGTGCGGTTGACGTTGATGCCCATGAGCTGAGCGGCAGCCTTGTCCTCGGACACGGCGCGCATAGCTTTGCCCATCTTGGTCTTGCCTGTAAAGAACATCAGGCCGGCCATGATAACCAGGCAGGCGACGATGGTGACGAGCGAGACGGCGCTTACGTTGAACTTGGCCAAGAACTCCGGCACCTGGAAGGTGACGAGCGAAGTGAAGTTCTTGGGCGTGGCGCCCCACAGAAGCTGCGCGGCGTTCTGCAGGAAGTAAGACACGCCGATAGCCGTGATCAGAACGGCCAGCGGGCCCGCCTGGCGCAGTGGCTTGTATGCCAGACCCTCGATGAGAACACCGAGAACGGTACAGACCACACAAGAGAGAACTACAGATGCCCAGCCCGGGAGGCCGAGATACGACGTGGCGCAGAACGAGACATAGGCACCGACCATGATAACGTCGCCGTGAGCGAAGTTCAGCATCTTGGCGATGCCGTAGACCATGGTGTAGCCCAACGCGATGATGGCGTAGACGCTGCCCATGGACAGGCCGTTGACCAGGTATTGGATAAAGACCGTCATGTTCCACATCCCCCTTTCGAATAGGTTTCCAGTTAATGTATGAAACAGGGACGTTACATCGTCCCTAGATACCAAGCAAGCAGGGAAGGCCAAAACCTCCCCTGCTTGGGATCAAAACCGCTCTATGTAAGGCGGCCTATTAGGCCTGTACGTACTTGCCGTCGGTGATGACGTACGCCGTGGGCTCCTTCTGGACCTGGCCCTTATCGTTCCAGGTGAGCTTGCCGGTCAGACCGTCAACGGTAATCTTGAGCATAGCCTTGGACAGCTTCTCGGCGACCTCGGTCGGGTCGGCGTCGACACCAAGACCGGCCTCCTTGACGGCCTCGGCCACCGCGTGCACGCCGTCGTAGGCGTCGGCGGCAAACTGGTCGGGGGTATCGCCGTACTTATCCTTATAGGCATTGACGAAGTCGGCGTTCTTCTCGTCATCGGCGGAGAACGGGGTCATGAGCAGCAGACCCTCGGCCAGAGAGGTGTCGAAGCCCTCAACGCCCAGGATGCCGTCCATGCCGTCGCAGCCCATCATCTTGACGTCGTAGCCCATGTCCTTGGCGTTCTTGAGCAAAACGGACGCCGGCGTGTAGTAGATCGGCGCAAAGATCATGGTGGCGCCGGCCTGCTTGGCCTTGGTCAGCTGGTTGGTAAAGCTCGTGGCGGAGTCGTCCTTAAAGGTCTCCTCGTCGACAATCTCGAGCTTGGACTCAGCGGCCTGGGCCTTAAAGGAATCTGCGATGCCCGAAGAATAGGCGTCGCCGGAGTTATAGAACAGCACGAACTTCTCGTCCGCATACTTCTGCGCCAGGAACTTGGCAGCGTTGACACCCTGGTTGGGGTCGGTGAAGCAAACCTGGAAGACGCAATCCTTGCCGTCGGTGACGTCCTCGGAGGACGCGGACGGGGTGATCATGAACGTCTTGGGGTCGTTACCACACTCTGCGGCAACGGCAACCGACGCACCCGTGGTGGTCGGACCGACGAGGGCCTGCATGCCCCAGTCGAGCAGGGTGTTGAAGGCGTTGACGGCCTTCTCGCCATCGGCCTGGTCATCCTCGGCCTTGCTGGCAAGCGGCAGCTCCTTGGTCGAGAAATCCTTGCAGCCGAGCTCGACACCCTGGGTAACGGACTTGCCGTAGGACGCGTTGGCGCCGGTCAGCGGGCCGATGGTGCCGATCTTAAACGAAGCGTCGCTCGAAGCGGAACCGCTGTCGCCGCCGTTGGAGGAGCAGCCAGCTAGAATGGACATCGCCCCCAGACCTGCTGCGCTCGCGATAACGCTCCTGCGATTCATAACAGGGTTCAATGACTTACCGGTGAGGCTCGACATGCGGCTCTCCTCTCAAATCTCGTCGGGTTTCGGTTGCCCGACAGGCCATCCTTCGCCGTGTTCGGCGTTCGCAAAATAGTAGACGCTTTAGTTGAGAAAAGTGGCGATTATTTCAACTTTTCTTTTGCTTTGTCCATTTATCCATATTAATGCGTATTTCTATCGGTTTATGCAGTTTAGCCACTTTATTATGTGAAAGTAATGTTTCTGTTCTGTTACAAGCGTCCTTGCCCTGCATAAAACGGCCCCACCGGTCTCGTTATATGCACTTAGGCGGCGATGTACTTGCCGTCCAGGATCACATAAGCCGTAGCGGGCTTTTCGACCTGGCCCTCGTCGTTCCACGTCAGCTCGCCCGTCAGGCCCTCAATCTTGATCTTGCGCATGGCCTTGGTCAGCTGGTTGGTAAAGCTCGTGGCGGAATCGTCCTTAAAGGTCTCGGTATCAACGATGTCGAGCTTGGACGCCTTGGCCTGCTCGGCAAAGGCGTCGGCAACGCCCGAGCCGTACGTATCGCCGGAGTTGTAGAACAGGGCGATCTTGGCGTCTGCATACTTCTCAGCCAAGAACTTCGCGGCGCTGGCGCCCATGGTGGGGTCGGTAAAGCAAACCTTATGGTGCAAACGTTGACAGTTTGTTACGGAAGTTCGTTTGTAGCGAGCATGTTTCCAATGTTTCTGCAGCGTTTCGGGGGTGCCGTTTTGTGCGACTCCTGTTGCCTGGCGAGCACGCGCCCTCGGTTCACGCTAGAATGCACTCAACCTTTAAGCGGTTAATCCATCCATAAGATGCACGAAGGAGCTATCTATGAGCGAATCCCTGCGCACCGTGAACGTCGGCCTCATCGGTCTGGGAACCGTCGGCGGCGGCGTGGCCCGTCTGATCAAGAGCCACCACGATGAGTACCTGGCCGCCTACGGCATCGACCTTAAGCTGACCCGCGCCTGTGCGCTTGCCTGGGAGCAGGCCGAAGCAGCCGGTATTGAGCGCGAGGCCTTTACGAGCGACTGGCATAACGTCGTCACCGACCCCGCCGTCGATATCGTCGTCGAGCTCATCGGCGGCGAGCACCCCGCGACCGAGATCTTCACCACCGCTTTCGAGAACGGCAAGCACGTCGTCTCTGCCAACAAGGCCCTGCTGGGCCGTCATGTCGAGACGCTTGCCGAGAAGGCCCGTGCGTGCGGCGTGCAGATCAAGTGCGAGGCCAGTTGCGGCGGCGGCATCCCCATCGTAAGCACGCTCGAGCACGACCTGGTGGGCAACAAGATCCTGACCATCGCCGGCATTCTCAACGGTACCACCAACTATATCCTGTCGCGCATGGACGCCGAGGGCGCCGATTACGCCGACGTGCTTGCCGACGCGCAGGCCAAGGGCTATGCCGAGGCCGACCCGTCCGCCGACGTCGACGGCTTCGACGCCGCCAGCAAGACGGCCATCCTCGCCTCCATCGGCTTTGGCACCCGCGTGACCACCGACGATGTGTACCAGCAGGGCATCCGTACCATCGGCGCCGAGGACATCGCCCAGGCCCGCGAGCTCGGCTACACCATTAAGCTGCTGGGCATCGCCCGCAACACCGACGCCGGCGTCGACGTCCGCGTGCATCCCACGCTGATCCCCGCCGACCACATGCTTGCCAAGGTCAACGGCGCCATGAACGCTGTCTACGTGGTAGGCGACGCCGTGGGCGAGACCATGTTCTACGGCGCGGGCGCAGGCTCCTTCCCCACCGCGAGCGCCGTCGTGGGCGATATCCTGTCGCTCTCCGAGCAGATCAGCCGCGGCGTGGCTCCACTGCCCGAGATTGAGCCCTATGGCCACAACCTCGCCTTTAAGCCCATGGACGAGCTCCAGACCAAGTACTATGTGCGCCTGAAGGTCGCCGACCGCGTGGGTGCCCTGTCCGAGACGGTCGATATCTTTGCCAAGCACAACATCTCGATCTCGCTCATCAACCAGGTCGAGGACGGCAAGTCGGGCGCCAGCGATACCTGCTCGGTCATCTTCCTGACGCACCGCGCGCTCGAGAAGGACGTCCAGGCTGCCGCCGCCGAGCTTGCCAGCGTCGACTGCGTGGCCGAAGTCGCCAACGTCCTGCGCATCGAGGACGTCGAGGCCTGGACCGAAGGCGTTATGGCCAACTAGCCCGATTCTCGGCAAATCAAATAACGCATGAGGGGCTCCTATCCAATTGGATGGGAGCCCCTTTTTGCTACATCCTTTGAGCGAACTGGTCGACTAACGTTTGAACAACTTGACCGTTCGTCAACAACCGTGGATACCGTTTGCCGATATGCGACGGCAGCTGTATTTTACCGCCGCTATGCTGTGCCGTGTATGTCCGCCCGCGATGAGAGGAAGCACCATGTTGCTCGAGGGCAAGAAAGCAATCATCACCGGAGGCACGCGCGGTATCGGCTATGCGATCGCCTGCCGTTTTATCGAGGAAGGCGCTGCCGTCACCGTCTTTGGCTCGCGCCAGGAGACTGCCGACGCGGCCGTTGAGAAGCTGGCGGCCGCCTATCCCGACGCCAAGGTCTGGGGCCGCTCCTGCGACCTCACCTCACTCGAGGCCGTGACCGAGGCTTTTACCCAGGCTGCAACCGACATGGGCGGCCTGGACACGGTCGTCAACAATGCCGGAATCTCCCAGCGCTCGCCCCTTTTGGACTACACGGCCGAGGAGTTCGCCAAAGTCATGGACCTCAACGTTGTCGCTGTCTTTAACGGTCACCAGGCGGCCGCCAAGATTATGACCGAGGCCGGCCACGGCGGCACCATCACCACCACGAGCTCGATGGTCGCCAAGTACGGCCAGCCCTCCGGCGTCGGTTACCCCACGTCCAAGTTTGCCGTCAACGGCATGGTCCAGTCGCTTTCGCGCGAGCTCGCCCCCATGGGCATTCGCGTCAATGCCGTTGCCCCTGGCGTGACTAAGACCGACATGGTCGCCAACCTACCCGAAGAGGTCATCAAGCCCATCGTCGCCACTATTCCGCTCGGCCGCATGGGCGAGCCCGAGGATGTCGCCAACGCCTTCGTTTTCCTAGCGAGCGACATGGCCTCCTATGTCACGGGCGCCGTGCTCCCCGTCGACGGAGCCGCCCGCTCCTAAGGGGCCACAAGCCTCAGCTCCTAGCCTCAACATGGCTCGACCAAAAAGGCGCGCTGCCTGCATCAACTACAGGCAGCGCGCCTTGTTCTGTTTGCAGGGGAAGCTGCGTCCCGGTATTTCAGCTCAGAACGGGGCACGGTTTCCCCAGGACCTCCTTGCGGAAACTGCACCCCGTTTTGAACGTCGATTCTGGGATACCGTTTCCGCAATGGGCCTCCTGCGGAAACGGTATCCCACTCCGGGCGCCCATTCCGGGACACAGCTTCCCAACGGCCCCTGTTTCGGAAACCACATCCCATTTTGAACCCTTCAAAGCGGGACGCGGCTTCCCCGAGAGAGTATCGACTACTTACCGTCGTCGTCCTGGGCTTCATCGTGCGCGTAGAGCTCCAGCATGCGGCGGCGGTATTCGTGCACGGCGAGCTTGGCGCGCTCCAGGCGGCGGCGCTCACGCGGAGTCAGCTCGGACGGGTCGATCTCGTCGCCATAGGTCTTATCGGCAAGAAGATGCGCCGCGTCCACGATGCGGGCATCGATGTGGCCGCTCGCTGCCTCGGCGGAAAGACGCTCGGCAATCGTATCGAGCGTAGGCAAGCCCTCGAATACGCGACCATGTCCATGCGAGGTCAGCAGCTCGTGCTCGCGCGCGAGCAGGCTCGCCAAATCGTGATGGGCGCGCAGAATATCGAGCGCGTCGGAAGGATGCTCGGCAACCTCTGCCACGGCGGCGACCGGCGCGGCATCGACCACGCGGTAGAAGAGCTGCGCGAGCAATGGCATCAAGAACACCGTGATGGCGCCGGCGGCAACCATGACCGACGCAATATCTTGCGACAGCGCGCCCGCGTTGACGGCAACGCTTGTCACGGCAACGATGATCGGCAGCGCCGTGGTGCAGTACAGGGCCACGGTAATGCGGCCATACGCCGACACATCGCGCGTCGCAGGACAAATGCCCATAGAGACGAGGATGGGCACGGCACGAATAATCAGCAACGCCACGATAAAGCCCGCGAGCAAGCCCGGGCGCGACGCCACGGCCGTCAGGTCGATCTTTGCGCCCGATACGGTAAAGAACACCGGAATCAAAAAGCCGTAGGCCAGGCCGTCGAGCTTGGTCTCGAGCGTATGGTTGCCCTCGGGGATGATATAGCGCAGGACAAAGCCGGCGGCAAAAGAACCCAACACGATGTCGAGGTCAAAGATGGCCGAGAACGCCACGAGCGTGACCAGGATGAGCACCGTCAGACGCACGAAGGTCTGCGACGTGGTATCGGCGCGTTCCTCGACAAACGAAAAGAAGCGGCTGCCGACGCGCCTGGAACGACTTGGGACCACGGCCAGCAGCACGCAGACCACAGCAAACAGGCCAAGAATCACGAGCGTCTGGATGCCGGTGCGGGCAGACAGCAGCACCGACATGGCGAGCACGGGACCGAGCTCGCCCCAAGTGCCATACGCGAGAATCGAGTCGCCAACGCGCGTGCCGGTGAGCGAGCGCTCGCGCATGATGGGCACAAGCGTGCCGAGCGCCGTGGAAGTGAGGGCGAGCGTCACGGCGATACCGTCGAAATGGCTGACCGAGAACCACGGCGTAAAGCGCACGGCAAGCCAGGCGATGCCAAACGTGACGGCCCACGTCGCCAAGCCGTAGCGCCCCTCCACACCCGTAATGTTCTTAGGGTCGATCTCAAAGCCGGCAAGCAGGAACAAAAAGGCCAGACCCAGCTCGGACACCAGCGAGACCTCGGCATCTACATGGATGACGCCGAGCATATGGGGTCCCAGCACCGCACCGAACACGAGCAAAAAGACCGTCTCGGGAACGGGCTTTCCGGGAATCGCCGAGGCGATGAAGGGGCTTGCAAAGGCCACGAGCGCGATGATGGCGAGTGAAACGAATGCCATGTGATGCCTTTCTCTTGTTTGCGCTTCACTGTAGCACCCTCGCCGTCCTCAACGCGCCACGAGCTGTCGTATCATAGTGAGGTTTACAAACATGTGGCTCAAGGCGACCGCAGGGCAGACCCCGCAAACCGACCGCTGCCGCATACCGTACCGTACGCCCAACCGATCAGGAAGGCAGGAACCAATGGTCTCTCGTATCTACGTGGAGAAGAAACCCGGGTTCGACGTCGAGGCTCAGCAGCTCAAGGGCGAGCTGACCGAAATTCTCGGCATCAAGGGCATCGAGGCCCTGAGGATCATCAACCGCTACGACGTCGAGGGCATCGACGAGGAGCTTTTCCGCTCCTGCGTGCCGACCGTCTTTAGCGAGCCCCAGGTCGATGTGACCTACGACGAGCTCCCCGCAAGCGATGGCGCCGTCTTTGCCGTCGAATTCCTGCCTGGCCAGTTTGACCAGCGCGCCGACTCCGCCAGCGAGTGCGTGCAGCTCATCAGCCAGGGCGAGCGCCCCGCCGTGCGCTCCGCCAAGGTCTATATGATCTCGGGCGCTCTGGACGAAGCCGCCATCGAGGCCATCAAGCACTACGTGGTGAACCCCGTCGAGGCGCGTATCGCCTCGCTCGACCTGCCCGAGACGCTGTACATGGAGACCCCCGAGCCCCAGCCCGTCGAGGTGCTCGACGGCTTCCGCGAGCTCGATGAGGCCGGCCTTGCCGCCTTTATCGCCGATCGCGGCCTTGCCATGGACGAGGCAGACATCGCCTTCTGCCAGCAGTACTTCCGCGATGAGGATCGCGACCCCACCATCACCGAAATCCGCGTGATCGACACCTATTGGTCCGATCACTGCCGCCATACCACCTTCGGCACCGTCCTAGACGACGTGACGATCGACGACGCCGTGGTGCAGCAGGCCTTCGACCGCTACATGGAGATGCGCCACGAACTCGGCCGCGACGCCAAGCCCGTCTGCCTCATGGACATGGGCACCATCGGCGCTAAGTACCTTAAGAAGACCGGCGTCATGACCGATGTCGATGAGTCCGAGGAAATCAACGCCTGCACCGTCAAGGTGAAGGTCGATGTCGACGGCGAGGACCAGGACTGGCTGTTCCTGTTTAAGAACGAGACCCACAACCACCCCACCGAGATCGAGCCCTTCGGCGGTGCCGCCACTTGCGTGGGCGGCGCCATCCGCGACCCGCTTTCGGGCCGCAGCTACGTGTACCAGGCCATGCGTGTCACCGGCGCCGGCGACCCCACCGTCCCCGTGTCCGAGACGCTCGAGGGCAAGCTGCCGCAGCGCAAGCTCGTAACCACCGCTGCCGCCGGCTACTCCAGCTACGGCAACCAGATCGGCCTTGCCACCGGCCAGGTCAACGAACTCTATCACCCCGGCTACGTGGCCAAGCGCATGGAGGTCGGCGCCGTCGTGGGCGCTACCCCGGCAAACCACGTGCGCCGCGAGTGCCCCGCCCCCACCGACAAGATCATCCTGCTGGGCGGCCGCACCGGCCGTGACGGCATCGGCGGTGCCACCGGCTCCTCCAAGACCCAGAACACCGAGTCCATCGAGACCTCGGGTGCCGAGGTCCAGAAGGGCAACGCCCCGGTCGAGCGCAAGCTGCAGCGCCTCTTCCGCCGCGGCGACGCCTGCCGCCTGATCAAGCGTTGCAACGACTTTGGCGCCGGCGGCGTCTCGGTCGCCGTGGGCGAGCTTGCCGACGGCCTGTATGTCGACCTGGACACCGTGACCAAGAAGTACGACGGCCTGGACGGCACCGAGCTCGCCATTTCCGAGTCCCAGGAGCGCATGGCCTGCGCCGTCGCCGACGGTGACGTCGAGGAGTTCATGGGCTACGCCGCCGAGGAGAACCTCGAGGCGACCGTCATCGCCGAGGTTACCGCCGAGCCGCGCATGCGCATGGCCTGGAACGGCGTTGCTATCGTCGATCTGTCCCGCGAGTTCCTCAACTCCAACGGCGCGCCCAAGCACCAGGTCGCCCACGTGTGCGCCCGCAGCGTGTGGCAGCCCAGCTGGGCCGGTACCACGCTTGCCGAGCGCATGACCTCGCTTGTCACCGACCTCAACGTTGCCTCCAACAAGGGCCTTTCCGAGCGCTTCGACTCCACCATCGGTGCCGCAACCGTGCTCATGCCCTTTGGCGGCAAGACGCAGCTCACCCCGAGCTCGGCCATGGTCGCCAAGTTCCCCGTGGACGGCGAGACCACCACGGCAAGCGCCATGGCATGGGGCTTCAACACCTACCTGATGGAAGCCGACCAGTTTGCGGGCGCCTACCTGTCCGTGGTCGAGTCCATCGCCAAGCTCGTGGCTGCCGGCTTTGAGCACAAGCGCGCCTACCTCTCCTTCCAGGAGTACTTCGAGCGCCTGCGCACCGAGGCCGAGCGCTGGGGCAAGCCCACGGCAGCCGTCCTGGGCGCCCTCATGGCCCAAGTCGACCTGGGTGCCGGTGCCATCGGTGGCAAGGATTCCATGAGCGGCTCGTTTGAGGACGAGGCCGGCGAGCTCAACGTTCCGCCGACCCTGATCAGCTTCGCTGTGGCCGTGGGCCGCGCGGCGCGCGCCGTCTCCCCTGAGTTCAAGGGCCTGACGCATCGCGTCGTACGCATCGCCCCCGCCACCTATGGCGAGGACTACCGCCCTGACGCCCAGCAGCTGCTCGCCGCGTTTGACGCCGTCGAGGCGCTCACCGCCACCGGCGACGCCCTGGCTGTCTCCACGCCCGGCTACGGCTGCGGCGCCGAGAGCCTCTTTAAGATGTGCGTTGGCAACCAGATCGGTATCGAGCTTGCCGAGGATGTGGACGTGGAGAGCCTCTTCACCCCGCTCTACGGCAGCTTTATCGTCGAGCTCGCCGAGGACGCCGAGCTGCCCGAGGTCGCCGACGGCGTTGTCGTCGAGCCCCTGGGCACCACCGTCGAGGGCTATGTCATCGACACCGGCTCCGAGGTCATCGAGCTCGCCGAGCTCCAGGAAGCCTGGGAAAGCGGCATCGAGGGCGTCTTTGCCTACCGCAGCGCCGGCGAGACCCCCGAGGTCGAGACCATCGACTTCCGCGCCAAGGACATTCACGTGTACGGCGGCGCCAAGATCGCCCGCCCGCGCGTGATCATCCCTGTGTTCCCTGGCAACAACTGCGAGTACGACAGCGCCCGCGCCTTCCGTGCCGCCGGTGCCGAGGCCGACACCTTCGTGATCAACAACCTCACGCCCGAGGCGGTCGCCGAGAGCACCCACGAGCTTGCCCGCCGCATCCGTGCAAGCCAGATCGTCATGATCCCCGGCGGCTTCTCGGGCGGCGACGAGCCCGACGGCTCCGCCAAGTTCATCACGGCGTTCTTCCGCGCTCCCGAGGTCACCGAGGCTGTCCGCGACCTGCTCAAGGCCCGCGATGGCCTGATGCTGGGCATCTGCAACGGCTTCCAGGCCCTGGTCAAGCTCGGCCTGGTGCCCTACGGTGACATCGTCGACGCCACGCCCGATGCGCCCACGCTGACGTTCAACACCATCGGTCGCCATCAGAGCCGCCTGGTGCGCACCCGCATCTCGTCCAACCTGTCCCCATGGCTGTCGCAGTGCAGCCTGGACGACCCCTACACCGTCGCCATCAGCCACGGCGAGGGCCGCTTTGTCGCCAATGACGAAGTACTCGCCCAGCTGATCGCCAACGGCCAGGTCGCCACGCAGTACGTGGGCGAGGACGGCAAGCCCAGCATGGATCTTTCCGTCAACCCCAACGGCTCCGCACTCGCCATCGAGGGCATCACGAGCCCCGACGGCCGCGTCCTGGGCAAGATGGGCCATGCCGAGCGTCGCGGCGACAACCTGTACCGCAACGTGCCCGAGCATGTCCCCGGCGACAAGTTCATGCCGATCTTTGAGAGCGGCGTAGCCTACTTCGCCTAAACCTTTCCCATCGGGTACAATCCCTTCGGGTAACATCACCCGCCACCGACGCATCCGGTGGCGGGTTCTTTTTTGCTTCGCGCATGTAGGAAGGACATCATGGAAAGCCGCAAGCCGTATCTCGCCACCCTGCCCGGACTCATCCTGGGCTGTCTCGTTTGCTGCGCGCTCTGGGGCTCCGCCTTCCCCTGCATCAAGATCGGCTACGGCCTCTTTGGCATTCCCGCGCACGACAGCGCCTCGCAGCTGCTCTTCGCGGGTCTGCGCTTCACCCTTGCCGGCATGCTGGTCATTGTTGGCATGAGCGTGGCCCAGCGCCGTCCGCTCGTTCCGCAAGCGCGTGATATCAAGCCCATATGTATCCTGTCGCTCTTCCAGACTATCGGGCAGTACTTCTTTTTCTACCTGGGACTCTCGCGCGCCAGTGCCATGTCGAGTTCCATCATCGAGGCCAGCGCCAACTTCCTAGCCATCCTCTTTGCCGCTCTGGCGTTTCGCACCGAGAAGCTCAATACGGCCAAGGTGCTCGGCTGCGTACTGGGCTTTGCCGGCGTCGCGCTCGTCAACCTTTCGGGCGCGGACGGCACCTTTGGCTTTACGCTCGACGGCGAGGGCTTTATCCTGGCCTCCACCGTCGCGGGTGCCCTTTCGACCTGCCTGATCGGCATCTTCTCGCGCGAGCACGACGGCGTCTTGCTTGCCGGGTGGCAGTTCTTGGTCGGCGGTCTGGTCCTCACCGCCATTGGCTTTTTGATGGGTGGTGCACTCTCCCCTACGGCGATTGCCCCCGCCATCGCGCTCATCATCTACATGGCGCTTATCTCCGCGGTCGCCTACTCGCTGTGGTCGCGCCTGCTTGCCGTCAACCCCGTCAGCCGCGTCTCGGTCTTTGGGTTTATGAACCCCGTCTTTGGTGTGCTGCTGAGCGCGCTGCTGCTCGGCGAGGGCGCTGGCACGAGCCCCATTACCGTCATCGTTGCCCTGCTGTTGGTCTGCAGCGGCATCATCATCGTCAACAAACCCAAAAAAGCTTAACGAACTGCCCTTATTTAGCAGAGGGGATTCATGTACTTTAGCTTAATGGAGTACATCGGTGAGCCGAGGGCCGCCACGCACACAAGCGTGCGCCCCTTTTTTCTAGCGTATCTGGACGCCGGCTTTCTTTTTCTCGGCCTTGACGCGGTAGAGCTCCGCATCGGCAGCGCGAAGTAAGTCTTGCCAGGTATCAACACTATCGCCGACCCGCGCGTAACCGATGGACATCCGCAATGCATACGGCACCTCGGCACGAGCGAGCTCGTCGTTAATCGCCGAACACAGGTCTATGATGTCCTGTTCCGCCGCAGCCTTCTGGAGCACCACGAACTCATCGCCGCCATAACGTGCGATAAAACCACCAGACGCCGAGCAGACCTCTTTGAGCGTAGCAGATATGACCTGGAGAGCATGGTCGCCCTCCACATGTCCATAGCGATCGTTAATCAGCTTAAAGCCGTCGGCGTCCATCATAAGCAGATACACATCATCGGCCTGATCAGCACCCGAGAACAGCGACAGCATATAGGTCTCAAAACGGTTGCGATTGTTAAGGCCAGTCAACGGGTCGGTCGAGATCAGCTGCTCCTGACAAACAATGTAGAGCTGCAACATACTTAACATGATGCCGACACTAAGGCAGGGACCCGAATAAAAGACCTGAAAGACACCGGCCACCAAGGCCGGAATGGCGAAAAATGCCAAGGTTTGATAGATGGCCTTCTTTTGTAGGCTCTCGACCTTGCAAGATTGTATAAACGCATGCAGGGACGTATATATAACGTAGCAGTAGCTGACGATGGGCTGGATCATATAGACAAAACCGCGACGATACGCGCCCTGCGCATCGATATAGAACAGGGCATGCGTCCAGTAGCTAGTAAACGCCAGTACGACTACCAGCACCGCAGGCAGCGTTACAAACGCCATCCTATAGCGCGCGGTCAAAAGGCGAGAACCCTGCACCGTCTCGGAATAGATAAACCAAATGAGGCACGCGGCGGCAAAGAGCGAAAACGAAACCGCGTTGGAAATCCAGTTGGCAGCAATGCCCAGCGTGCCGCCCACACCGTCCGAAAGCGTCCAGATTATATCGAATAGCATGTACGCGGCAGAGGTGTAACCGAGCGTACTAAACAATAACTGCTGGGTACTCGAGAACAAGGAGTGGCGACTTCGCGCGGCAAGCCCGATAAGAACAATCATGCATAGCAGGAATATCTCAATCTTGAGTGCCTTAACCACTAGACGCCATCCCTTCAATATCCAAGTGGTCAGAATCGCCCGATTCGTGTCTGGGCAATAAACACCCCTACTCCGCAGGGGTAAGGGGAATAATAGCAGAGCGCCCGAACGTCACTGCAAGACAGCTTTCGTTCGGGCGCTCAAACGGCGCGAATTGCACGCCGGCTTGATTGACTCGCGTCGACGATTACTCGCCGTCGATGTCGGTCGCGACGGCCTCCTCGATGGCCTCGACACCGGCAGGCGACAGATCCTCTTTGCCGTGGCAGAACTTCTTATCGACCCAGCCGGTCAGAATCGGAGCCATGATTGCCGTGATGATGACGGCAGTGGCGATCTGCGCATACGCAGTGGGCGCAAGCTCGGCATAGCGCGGGGCGACCTCGGCGAGGGCGACCGGCGTGGTCATAGCCGTGCCGGCGATAGTGGAGCAGGCAACGGCCGCCTTGCCGTTACCACCGCACAGGCGCTCGAACGCAAAGGTAATGGGACCGACGATAAAGAGCGTGATGAGGCCCAGCAGGATGCCCGAAATACCGCCGGTGATAAAGCTCGAAAGGCTCATGGACGCACCGAGCTGAAAACCGATGACGGCAATCGCGGGATTGGCACCGGGAACCAGCAGGTTCTTGATGAACGGGAAGAGGTTGCCCAGAACCATGCCGATAACAAGCGGCAGGATGGATCCGATGATGGTGCCGACGGGGATGTTGGCGAGACCCGAGACACCGAGGATGATCATCGTGACGGCGGGGCCGGCCGTAAAGAACAGGATACCGACGGCGCCCTGCTCGGACTCATCGCCGAACTCGCCCATGATGCCCGTATAGAGCGCCATGTTGCAAAACGTGATGCCGCCGATGATAGACACGGAGCTCAGGCCCAGGAAGTTGTCGTTAAAGAAATATGCCACACCCAAGCCAAGGGCCGCCGCAACAACAAGCTTGGGGATCAGTACGACGATGCCGGTCTTGATAGCGCCCGGCGTGGACTTAAAGCTGATGCCGGCACCCACAAAAAGCAGAATCGCGGCAACGATGGTGTTGGAACCGCCGCGGCAGGCAGCCGTAAAGAAGCCGCCGATCTCAAAGACCTGCGGACAGAAGGTGTTGAGCAAAAGGCCAACGATCATGGGATAGATCATGATGTCGCCCGGGATACGCGGTACCTTGAATTTCTTTTGCACGTTGGCGGTCGCTTCCTGTGCCATGAAACCCCCATTTCCGCTGACGCGGAACAAAAGCCCACGTCACACTTTGCTACAGTAAAGTTTGACCATAGTACCAGAAGAAGCAGACCGGCTCGGTGAGAAATTCGATTCGTTGGGTCAGGCAACGACATGGCAGAATCATCGCCCGACAGCAACCGAGTTCACCTACAATTGCCACCGGATCGAAAGACACAGCTTTTTAGGAAGTCATTATGACAGCTATCGATCGGGGGTTGATTTCCGATCTCAGCCGAACACATTGAGCAAATAGGCCATTCCCGCAGT
>CALKBP010000037.1:0-3432 GCA_937989885.1 uncultured Collinsella sp. | reverse complement strand
CCGTTAAGACTGCAACGGCAAAGTTCGATGAGACTGTCGAAGTCCACATCCGCCTGGGTGTCGACTCCCGCCACGCCGACCAGCAGGTCAGAGGCGCTGTCGTTCTTCCGAACGGTACCGGCAAGAATGTCCGCGTAGCCGTCTTCGCAAAGGGCGCAGACGCCGAGGCCGCAACCGCCGCAGGCGCAGAGGTTGTCGGTGCAGAGGATCTTGTTGCAAGAATCCAGGGCGAGGGCTTCATGGATTTCGATGTCGCTATCGCAGCCCCGAATATGATGGGTCTCGTCGGCCGTCTCGGTAAGGTTCTCGGCCCCAGAGGTCTTATGCCCAGCCCGAAGGCAGGCACGGTTACCCCCGATGTCGCCAAGGCTGTCAACGAGGCTAAGGCCGGTAAGATCGAGTACCGTCTCGACAAGACCAACATCATCCACTGCCCCATCGGCAAGGCTTCCTTCGGCGCAGAGAAGCTCGGCGAGAACTTCAACACTCTGCTTGAGGCCATTGTCAAGGCTAAGCCCGCTTCGGCCAAGGGTCAGTATATCAAGTCCTGCGTCGTCGCTTCGACCATGGGCCCCGGCATCCGCATCAACCCCTCCAAGGTTCTCAATGCGAGCTCTGCCGAATAAAAAAGTTATTGACATACGGCGAACCGTGTGTTAATATAATAAAGCTGTTCTAACCAAAGACAGCAGGTGCAACGGGCTTTAGGGCCCGGCATAAGGTGAAAACCGCCTGCCGAGGAAAGGAAGCTGCGCGCAGTAAAGCTGCGTATTATGCAGATATTCAACCCTTTTCCCAGCTTGCGGAAGAGGGTTTTTCCTTTTGCCTTTGCAACCACCATTTCCGGAGGTGAAACTATGCCAAGCGAAAAAATTCTTGAACAGAAGAAGCAGATCGTGAACGATCTTGCAGACACACTCAGCTCTTCCGTCGCAGGTGTTATCGTTGACTACAAGGGTATCACTGTTGAGGACGACACAAAGCTGCGTAAGGATCTTCGTGAGGCGGGCGTCAAGTACGCAGTCGTTAAGAACACTATCCTCAAGCTTGCAGCCGAGAAGGCCGAGCTTTCCGAGATCGACGATGTTCTTGAGGGCACAACCGCTATCGCAACGAGCGCGGAGGATTATACCGCCGCTGCCCGCATCCTTTGCAAATTTGCAAGCACCAGCAAGACCTTCACTGTTAAGAAGGGCTTCCTGGACGGTAAGGTCATAGGCGTCGACACTGTCGAGAGCCTTGCAAAGCTGCCTTCCAAGGACGTGCTTCTTGCTACCGTCTGCAATGCGTTCAACGCACCCATCGCCGCTTTCGCCAGAGCTATGCAGGCTCTTGTTGAAAAGGGCGGCGCAACCCCGGTTCCCGCTGAAGAGGCGGCAGCCGAAGCTTAAAGAAAAAGCTAACTTACTAATTGGAGGTAATTCAAAATGGCAAACGAGAAAATTACAAGCATTTTAGAGACTCTTGACACCCTTACCGTTATCGAGCTTTCCGAGCTCGTCTCCGCTGTTGAGGAGAGATACGGTGTTTCCGCTGCTGCCGCTGTTGCTGTTGCTGCTCCCGCTGAGGGCGGCGCTGCTGCTGCCGAGGAGCAGACCGAGTTTGATGTTATCCTTACTTCTGCCGGCGCTGCTAAGATCAACGTCATCAAGGCTGTCCGTGAGATCACCGGCCTGGGCCTGAAGGAAGCTAAGGAGCTCGTTGACGGCGCTCCCAAGGCTGTTAAGGAGAAGGTTTCTGCCGACGACGCTGAGGCTGCTAAGGCTAAGCTCGAAGAGGCAGGCGCAACTGTCGAGGTTAAGTAATTTAACTTTGAGCAATAAAAACTGCTGTGGTTATTCCATGGCAGTTTTTTTATTTCCCCGACGCTGCGGGACACTTTCCGGAAAAGTGTTGCCGCAGCTTTATTTTTTGAGACAAATTGCAATAAATCCGCGCTGTTCTTTGCCTTTTTATATTTACTTTCCACCTAAATATATGATATAATCACTCTATATGGCGCGCATTTTCATTGCGCGGTTTTGCTTAAAATTACTCATTATCATAAGTATTAAGTAAGTTGGAGGTTTTCAAATGAAACACGCAGATCTCATCTCACAGATGACATTGGAAGAAAAAGCAGCATTCTGCTCCGGCAGCGACTATTGGCACACCGCATCCATCGAGCGTCTGGGCATACCGTCCATACTCTGGAGCGACGGCCCTCACGGTATACGCAACAGCGTAGGCACCCATGATAAGGACGAGCCCAAGAAGAAGGATAAGAAGGGCGAAGGCATGGATGCGCTGCTCGGCGGCATTCCTGCTGTCTGCTATCCCACCGCCGCCACGACCGCCTGCTCATGGGATCCCGAGCTTATCTACGGCATGGGTGAGCTCCTCGGCGAGGAGTGCATAGCGGAGAAGGTCTCCGTCCTGCTCGGCCCCGGAACGAATATGAAGCGTTCGCCCCTGTGCGGCAGAAACTTCGAGTATTTCTCGGAGGATCCGTATCTTGCGGGTAAAATGTCCGCCGCATTCATAAACGGCGTTCAGTCCAAGGGCATAGGCACCTCGCTCAAGCACTATGCGGTCAACAACCAGGAGACCCGCAGAATGACCGTCAGCGCAGTTGTTGACGAGAGAACCCTGCGCGAGATTTATCTCACCGCCTATGAGATAGCGGTCAAGGAAGCTCAGCCCTGGACCATTATGTGTATGTATAACCGCCTCAACGGCATCTACGGCGCAGAGAACAAGTGGCTGCTCACCGACGTTCTCCGCAAGGATTTCGGTTTTGAGGGCATGATAGTCACCGACTGGGGCGCGGAGAATGAGCGTGTTCCCGGCCTGCTCGCGGGTCAGAACCTCGAGATGCCCACCTCCAACGGCGTAGGCAATCAGAAGATTTACGATGCTGTAAAGAGCGGCGAAATAAGCGAGGATTTCCTCGACGAGATGGTCGACGGCGTTGTTGATGTTATCATGCGCGCCAAGGAGGTTCTTGCGGACGGCAAGGGCTACAATGCGGGCGCTAATCACGCCGCGGCTCGCAAGATAGCGGGCGAGAGCATGGTGCTTCTCAAGAACGACGACAATATTCTGCCTCTGAGCAAGACGGCGAAAATCGCGGTTATCGGTCAGATGGCCAAGAAGCCGCGTCATCAGGGCGCCGGAAGCTCTCTTGTTAATTCTATAAAGATAGACAGCGCGTATGACACGATGTTCGAATCGGGCATTGATGTTATCTATGCCGACGGCTATGCCATGACAAAGAAGGAGAAGAAGATTTCTCCCGAGACTTACATAGCCGACGCAGTCGAGGCCGCGAGAAAAGCGGATGTTTCGGTGCTGTTCATCGGCCTTACCGACGAGTTCGAGTCCGAGGGCTTTGACAGAACCCACCTGCGCATCCCGCCCGAGCACGTTGCGCTGCTCAGCGCAATACGCGGA
>CALKBP010000036.1:0-3161 GCA_937989885.1 uncultured Collinsella sp. | reverse complement strand
GCTCTATGAGTCAGTTGGGCGATAACCTTCGACTGCTCAATCTGGGACAATTGATAGATGACGGCGTTATTAGCGTATGTTCCGGTGACGAGCCCGGCAAAATGGCTTACGGAACGGGAGACATTCCGTTTGTCCGAACTTCAGATATCAGCAACTGGGAGATCAAGACCATCCCCAAGCAAGGGGTCTCCGAAACTATATATCAGCAATACGCTGCAAAGGAAGACGTGCAGCCCGGTGACATACTATTGGTCAAGGATGGCACTTACCTCATCGGGACAAGCTGTATTGTGACTCCACTCGATACGCCCATGTTGTTCCAGTCGCATATTGTGAAGTTCAGGGTCGAAGATCCTTCCGTTGTCACAACAGAGATGTTCTTCATCGCCTTGAATACTCCACTTGTTCAGCAACAGATCCGAGCGTTTCAATTCACCGCTGACATCATCGACACAATCGGAACCCGCTATCGCGAGATTATGCTACCCATTCCCATCGATGTAGACACTCGCAAGAGAATCGAGGTAATTGTCGGAGACGCTCTAAAGAAACGAATGCATGCGCGAACCATCGTTAAGCAGTTCCCTGTGCTTATCGAGAAGGCGCTGCAAGAGGGCAGCATGCGCGCTTTCAGGGAGTTCGACAACTTGCCGTTTGATGCGCAAATGAATCAGCTGGTTAGTGATACAAGCACCCTTGAGTTTGGACAGGGCTCAAAATATGCAATGCGCTCAGACGCAATTGTAGACAACATTTTCATTCCGAAATATTACGATCCGATGATTAACGAAGATCTAGACACGCTTGCTGAGACATGTGACCTTGTTACTATCGCCGAACTTGTCGAAGACGGCGTCCTATCCCTAGCAAGTGGCGACGAACCCGGAAAGATGGCATACGGAACCGGGACAATTCCCTTCGTACGCACCTCGGACTTCGCTAATTGGGAGATCAAGCACGACCCCAAGCAGGGCGTTTCTGAGCAAATCTATAATGCGTATGCAACAAAGGAAGACGTCCAAGCGGAAGACATTTTGCTAGTGCGAGACGGCACCTATTTAATTGGGAATACATGCATAATCACTCCAGAAAAAAGCAAGATGCTTTACTGCGGCGGACTAATCAAGATCCGCGCGCTCGACCAGAAGCGTGTAAGCTCGTTTCTTCTCCTCGCGCTTTTGAACTCGTATATCGTTAAACGTCAAATCCGGAGCAAGCAGTTTACGCGCGATGTTATCGACACTCTTGGAAACCGATTTCCAGAAATCGTGCTACCAATCCCAAAGAATAAGACGTTGCGCGACGAAATCGCGGAATACGTTCGCAACATTATCATTGACCGCATCATGGGCAAGGATGACATCGAGGCGTTTGCCTTTGGCATAAGCTGGCTTGCTCATGACGAGGTGCCCATATACGACACATTTGGACTTCACATAATGGGGGCCGAGGAATGAGGAATGGTAGAAGAGCAACCATGATATAAGAAGGGCCCGACGCATCGGGCCCTCCCAGGTGTCAGCCGAAGCCTTTCACCGCTATTGACTGCATTCTACCACGCGCGTTAAGCTTTTAGGCCCACGTCTATCCGTTGCTCACAAACTGTCGAAGGGCGGTTAACTTGCCCCGTGCGGTAGTCTTAATAATCCGCGAGTAGACATTGATGGGCAGCTCGGCTCGAAAGTGCTCGATTATCGCCTCGTAGCCCGCGATTAGCTGCTTGCACTCCGTCTTCGTGAAGCCCATGCGTCGCATCAGGTAGACCAGCAAGATCACGTAGTCGGTAATATCGGTAAAGTCTATCTTGCCCACACCGGTCTCCTGCTTGAGCAACTGGGAGACACCTGTGTTGATGGCGCCAGACTGGAAGCGCACGTCGAGGACCACACCGTTGTGGGCTATAGCGTTACGGAAATCCTTGAGCGCGAACACTATCTCCTTGAGGCGCAGTTCAGAATCAAGGTTGGTCGGCATGCCGAGGTCGCGCACGATGACCGTCTTCACACGTCTGTCGAGACAATCATAGAACGAGCCGAAGTTACCGAGCGTCATGACCTCAAAGATGGCCCAGATGGGGATGTCCTTGTCAGCGTCGCGGAAGTGGCCGATGACGTCGCGCCCCCTATGGCCGTAGATGATGCCATCGATTTCGCTGCGCAGCCTCTGACGCGTCTCCCACGCCTTGCGGTATGTCCTACCAGTGTAGCTGCGATAGTCAGTGAGGCTCCTGCGCCAAATATCCTCGAAGACCGCCGAGTTAGCATCCCTCAGAACAGCTTCTAGCGTGTAGTTCTTCAGTGCCGTCTCTATGGACATGATGCGAGGATAAAACAGCGCCTTGAGCTGTGTATCGAAGTCGTAGAGAGCCGCGACCTGAGAGAAGTCGGTGAGGGGAAGCCTGTTCGAGGCATTCCCGGCGAAGCGGTAACCCTTGTATCCGTGGTAATAGCCGATGTTCTTTAAACGCCGCTTCTGCGCTGAACCGTCAATGGCGATGCCGCCGTCGCGGAGATGCTTCATGAGGGAGTTCAGTGTCTTGGGCAATTCACGCTCCTGGATGCTCATCGTTCAACCGTTCCATTCTACCGCAGGCTTCCACTAACGGGATGACGCATAAGCGGGGTTGACGCAAAGAACGATACAGCCGCGCCGTCACGACAACCACTTTGTGACACGTCGATAGCCTCGCCGGTATCGGTTGGGGCAATAGTGGCAAGGTTGCGGCCCGCGGTCTCGCCCTCAATGAGGTAGCGTCAAAACCTTTCCAAATATGGTAACGTTTTGACATGGGCAAATACGAGGAGACAAGACGGCCTCATCCAAGGACTACGTCAGCTACGTTCTCAGTCGACTCTCAGAGGCGGGCGAGACATAAGGCATTCCATCGAGCTACGCCTCCAAGCTCCCACCGTTCTCAATGATTTGTTCCGGTGACGAAAAAGTCGTCCCAGCCCCATCCTGTTCTCCGAGATTGGTTCAATGAAAAGGTTCGTAATTTTCTATCTATGAACATATCTCAAAAGATTCTTTATAAAATGGTGGGAAAAGGAGAGCCGCATGCACCCTGATTGCGGGTTATCGTAAGCGGCACCGAAGTCACCAAACAGGAGGGCCGCCATGGAATCAAAGAGAACCACGCCGGCAGTAGGCGATAGAGTGCG
>CALKBP010000035.1:0-87487 GCA_937989885.1 uncultured Collinsella sp. | reverse complement strand
AGACCGGAGGGCCCCCGCGGGCGGGAATCTGGGCGTACACATTTCCTACACATATTTAAAGCCAACTTACGTTTGCCAGCCGTTCTCTACCGCTCACCGAGGGTCTCTTTATAGTGAAGCGTCATATGGCTAAAGCTGATAGGCTCCCTTAGCCAAGGCACAGCCGGCATCGAGCAACTCATCGCGCTCCTCCACCGAGAACCCCTCGGCGTATACGCGAACCACCGGTTCGGTCCCGCTGGGGCGGATCAACAGCCAGGTGTCATCCTCGAATGCCAAACGTAAACCATCCATATGGCTTACAGCCTGTGGCGCCTTGCCGCAAATCGATTTGGGATTCATGCCGGGAAGCAGCGTTCGCAGCGATTCGGCGTCTTCGGCCTCAAGGCGCAAATCGCGACGCCCATAGCTCGTCTTACCAAAACTGGCCTCGAGCTGATCGACCAAAACGCCTAACGGCGCGCCCGTCTTTGCCATAAGCTCACACAGAATCAGACAAGCAAGGATTCCATCGCGCTCGGGCATATGCGCGGCGATGCCGATGCCGCCGGCCTCCTCGCCTCCCATGAGGACGCCGCCCTTCTTCATCTCTGCAGCTATATATTTGAAACCGACCGGCTTAACGGTCACGCGACAGCCAAGCGCCTCAGCAATGCGGCGTACGAGTGTCGAGCACGAGAGATTGACGACGACACGCCCCTCCAAATTGCGGAATTGAACGAGGTCGCCCAAAACAAGCGCCATGATTTGATGCGGATGTATATATCTACCGCGTTCGTCGACCGCGCCGATACGATCGGCATCGCCGTCGGTCACCAGGCCCGCGCACGCCCCGTCCTCGACAACTGCACGCTCGCAAGCGTCCACCCATGGCTCAACAGGGTCGGGGCAAATGTCCTCTTGATCGGACGACTCTCCGGCATGAATCTCGTGCACCTCGACGCCTAGCTCCCGCAGCAGGTCGGCAAGATATCCCTGGGCCGCGCCGCCCATGGGGTCAACCACCACACGCAGGTGAGCGGCTCGAATGGCCTCGGCATCGACAAACGACGCCACCGCCTGCATATAGTCAGGAATAATATCCGCGGTGCGATAGCTTTCCTCGATCCCCATCGGCTCGGGGGCCATGGTCTCTTCGAGCTCTTCGATGACATCCTGATTGGCCGTCGAGCCATCTCCCATGCGTAGTTTAAGGCACAGATACCCCTGCGGATGATGGGACCCCGTCACCATGAGCGCACCGCAGGCCCCGCCGTCATACGCCGCCGCCCACGTGAGGGCGGGGGTCGGGACAGGCCGAGATGCGAGCACTGCGTCCAATCCGTGAGCTGCAAGCACACCTGCCGCAAGCTCAGCGAACTCGCGCGCCTGCGGCCGGGTGTCGAACCCTATATATACTGTTTTGCCGGGATTGATCTTTTGCCACAACTCGCCGACGGCATCGGCAATGCGGGCAACGTTGTCGGCGGTAAAGTCGTCGTCGACGCGGGCGCGCCAACCGTCAGTTCCAAAATGAATTATCGCGCACACGCGCAGACACCTCACAGTGTTTGGATCATGGTACGCATGGGGTATACCCGCAACGCTCGCCCAGCAACCTGCCAAAACCGGCATTCACTATTTGGGCAAATGCTACTGACGATGTGCAAGCAAAAAAACCGCCCCGTATGGAGCGGTTTTGACCTTTATATATCGAGCGCCTCGGCCATCGCCGCCGTGGTGATCGCCGTGGTTCCACAGCAACTGCCCACCATTGCGGCACCGGCATGCCTCCATTCGATGCAAGCACGCGCGAAGGCTTCGGGGTTCTCGCGCCACACAGGACCATCCTGTGTTTGGACCGGATCACCCACGTTGGGGCGTACCGTGACGGGCGTAGTCGCCGATGCAACCATCCTGGGCACCGCCACGTTCGCGGCCGCAAGTGAACAGCAGTTAACGCCAACCGAGTTTGCGCCGTGCTTTTCGGCGTACAAAACAGCAGCCTCGATGTTGAGGCCATCGCCTAGCAGGTCGCCTTTATCGTCAACGACAAAACTTACCAAAACAGGCATGCCGTCGGCGGCATCCTGGGCGCCGGCAAGCATGGGCTGCAAATTACGGATAGACGTCACCGTCTCGATCAGCAGACCGTCAACACCAGCATTGAGCAGGGCGTATGCCTGCTCTCGCGAAATGCCTCGGATTTCTCGATACTCGGCAGAGTCTTCGGCAAACCACTCAATGCCGATCGGGCCCATCGAGCCCAGCAGCAGCTGAGGGTGCGCCTGGCGCGCATCGTCGACGGCAGCGCGATTGACCTCAGCCACGGACGGCGTAATCTGATCTTGCTTGAGGGCATAGCTTGATGCCTGAAAGGTATTGGTAATGAGCACCTGCGCACCGGCGGCGACATACAGGCGATGGATACGAGAAACAGTCTGCGGCTCGGCAAGGTTCCAAAACGCCGGTGGGATGTCGGCGGCATCGTATTCACTCATCAGCACGCTGCCCATGGGGCCCTGCGTCAACAGGGTCTCGCTCGACATGCGGCGCATAAGTTCCTCGCCGCCGGGACGGTTGTAATAACTCGTATCCATATATGTGTTTCGCTATTCCTCGACGCTGATTCCCTGTTTTTCGAGATAGGCGAGCCAGCGGCTCATCGTGTCCTCGGAAAGCGCATGTTCCATCATGCACGCCTCGGAATCGGCCCGCTCAAAATCGACGCCGAGCTCCTGGACCAAAAACGTGCGGATAAGGCGATGACGGTACCAGATAGCCGTGCCGACCTCGCGACCACGGTCGGTCAGGATGACCTTGCCGTAATGCGATTGCTCGACAAGCTCGGACGCCTTAAGCGCCGAAACTGCCTTATTGACCGATGCCTTGGAGACACCAAGACGCTGTGCGATGTCGACCGATCGCACGCCATTGGTCTCCCCTTCTTCGTTTTCGATGCGAACCATGCACTCCAAGTAGTCTTCGTTCGCCACTGTTAGGTGCAGCTCGCGCGAGCTATTTGTCGTATCCATGACCTTCCGTCCCTTCTGCGTTCAAAGGCTGATTCTACCCCATCCAAGTGTCGCGGTATGCCGTGGCATACCGTGCTAGAGTTCTTGTTGCACACGACGACCAAGATTGGAGCGGTCTTTATGGAAAACAACGCCACGAACCCCGACGTCCTTGAGCGCTTTTTGCGCTACGTCCAAATCAACACGCAATCCGAGGATGCAAACTGCGACCAGGTGCCTTCGAGCACCGTTCAGTTTGACCTTGCTAATGTGCTGGCCAAGGAGCTGCGCGAGCTCGGCGCGACCGATGCCCATGTGACCGAGCATGCTTACGTGTGCGCGCATATTCCTGCGAGCGCGGGCGCGGAGAACAAGCCCGCCCTGGGCCTGATAGCACACCTCGACACCACCGAGGTTGCGCCGGGCGCCGGTGTGAAGCCGCACATTGTGCACTACGAAGGCGGCGACCTGGTCTGCGGTACCGTTGACGGCAAGCCTGTGGCCATGAGCACCGCCAAGCTTCCCGCCCTGAACGACCTTGTGGGTGAGGACTTGGTCTGCAGTGACGGCACCACACTGCTGGGCGCTGACGACAAGGCCGGCGTCGCCGAGATCATGGCGCTTGTCGCGCGTATCGCTCAGGACCCCTCGCTGCCCCACCCCGCACTCGGCATTTGTTTTTGCCCGGACGAGGAGATCGGTCACGGCGCCGAGCTGTTGGACATCGAGGCCTTTGGCTGCAAGTACGCCTACACGGTCGACGGCGGTCCCGTTGGCGAGCTGGAATGGGAGTGCTTTAACGCCGCCGAGGCAACCGTTCGCTTTGAGGGCCAATCCATCCATCCCGGTGACGCCAAGGGCCGCATGGTCAACGCGGGCAATCTGTTCTGCGACTTCAATGCCCTGCTCCCCTACGAGCAGCGTCCGGAATACACCGAGGGCTACGAGGGCTTCTATCACCTTGAGGGCGTCTCGGCAACGGTCGACCATGCCACGGCGCGCTATATCGTCCGTGATCACGATGCCGCCAAGTTCCAGCAGAAGCTCGAGCTGATGGATGCCGCCGCAGCACTGCTCAACCAGCGCCTGGGCGAGGAACTCGTGACGGTCGAGATCAAGCAGCAGTACCGCAACATGGCCGAGATCGTGCGTGACTACCCCGAGCTTATCGATGTCGCCAAGGAAGCCTACCTTGCCTGCGGCATTGAGCCCCAGGTGCTGCCGATTCGCGGTGGTACCGACGGTGCGCAGCTGTCGTTCCGCGGTCTGCCCTGCCCCAACCTTTCCACGGGCGGCTACTGCTACCACGGCGTCAACGAGTTTGTCCCGGTCAGCTCGCTCGTCAAGATGACCGACGTCCTCCAGGAACTCGTCGCCCGCTTCGCATAAGCCTGGCTGCACAATCCCAAAAGACGAATCGCCCCCTCCTCACCAGAGAACGGGGCGATTTTTTGCTGCAATGAGGACAGGTTGACGCGCGCCAATCTCTTGTCACAAGGAGTGTCCCAAACTGCCGGCACATAAGGAACGTCCCCAAGTGCCAAGCGCCAAGTGCAGCAAGAGTGTCACCTTTGACCAGTCGTTTAAGAACGTCCCCAATGACTACCCAACGACTAGTCCGGACCAAGGCAACGCCGATGTTTTGGCAACGACAGCGAAAACCCGCCAGAGCGAGCAAGGTGCCTTGAAACAAGGCGGCATTGATCTTTTGATCATGCCGCCGAAGTTGAAAGGCAGATTGCCGCTCTGGCGGGTTTGCAGCGTCGAGCGGTTACGCGGTTTGGTAAAACCGCGTAACTCTAGTAGTTGGCTTCGTAGCCGTTGCCGTCGCCGGTGGGCTCTTCGTAGTAGTCCGAATCGCTCGAATCAGTCGAATCGTCCGAATCGTCAGAGCTAACCGATGAGGTTGCGGTGCCGTTGGCGTAATCATCGGACGTGTTGTTGTTCAGGTCGCCGATCGTAGAGCTGGAGCCATCGGACTGGCCCATGGTATTGGGGCCCTTGGGATCCTTACCAGCGTCGACGCGCTCCATCATTTCCTTAAGCTCGTCCTCGTAGACAAAGACGTAGCTCACGCCATCAATCATGGTGCTGGCATCGGCATACGAAGGCAAGTTGGCCGAATAGATGCCGTCAACATCCATGCCGCGCATGGCATTGACCGTAGAGACGATGTCCTGAACGCTCATATCGGTCACGAGCATGTCGGACAGCGAATTGACGAGGTCGAAGACCTTGGTGGCATCGAAGTTGTTGAGGATCTGGTTGGCGAGGGCGCCGAGCACCTGACGCTGGTGGCGCATGCGTGTGTAGTCGCCATCGGCATAGATGTAGCGGCAACGGGCATAGGTAAGGGCGGTCGCGCCATCCATGTGCTGCTGACCGGCGGTGATCTTAATGTCGAGATGCTCGGGGTCGTCGACATCGTCGGTTGCGTTAATGTCGATGCCGCCGACCGAATCGATGAGCGACTGCATGCCGTCGAAGCTGACCTCGGCATAGTGGGAAATCTGGACACCGCACAGCTCGTTGACCGCCTGGACCATGGCTTCGGCGCCGCCGTAGGTATGGCAGGCGTTGATCTTCATGGTCGAGCCGTTGTAGACGACCTTGGTATCGCGCGGAATGGAGATGAGCGTCGCCTGCTTTTGCGTGGGATCGATACGCGCCAGGATAATCGAGTCGGCGCGGTATGTATCCTCGCCCGGGCGACCGTCAGTGCCAAGGAGTAGCACGTAGAACGGGTCCTTTGCCTCGTCGGTATCAACCAGGATCTGGCGCAGGTTGTCGGTAATGACGTTGGAATCGCCGAGCTTGCCCATAATGGTGGCAAACCACAGGCCGGCGGCAGTCGTAGCGCTCAACAGCACACCGAGCACAGCAATGAGCGCGACGCGGCGAACCGTATGACCGCGACGACGCTGACGGGCGCGCTCGGAATAGCGGGCAACGTTATCGCGGCTATAGATTTTTGCCTGAGCGCCGGTCGAAGGTCTTCGAGATTCCGTAATGGGCTTTTTCTTAAACATAGGCAACCTGCATTAGTAGATGACGGGATCGGGAACAGTGGCGTGCTCGACATGAGCGCCAAGCGCCTGCAGCTTTTCGACAAACTGTTCGTAGCCGCGCTTAATGTGATGGATGGCCGAGACCTCGGTCGTGCCGTCGGCAATGAGGCCGGCAACGACGAGTGCCGCGCCACCACGAAGATCCGGTGAGGTTACCTGAGCGCCGGAGAAGCCCTTGACGCCGTGAATCATAGCGTGGTGGCTCTCGATGCGAATGTCGGCACCCATGCGCACCAGCTCGGATGCGAACATAAAGCGATTCTCGAAGATGTTCTCGGTGATAACGGAGCTGCCGTCGGCCAGGGCGGAGAGCACCATGATCTGCGCCTGCATGTCCGTGGGGAAACCGGGGAACGGAAGCGTCTGGATGTCGACCGGCTTGATGCACTCGGCACGGTTCACATGGACGCCATCCTCGACGCGCTCGCAGTCGATGCCCATGAGCTCCATCTTCTTGAGCACCATGCCCAAGTGAATGGGGCAAAAGCCTGTGACGTCGACACCGCGGTCGTCTGCCATCAACGCACCGGCAACGATAAAGGTACCGGCCTCGATGCGGTCGCCCACCACGCGATGGGTAACGGGATGCAGCTCTTCCACGCCCTCAATGGTCACGACAGGCGTACCGGCGCCGACAATCTTGGCGCCCATTTCGTTGAGCATGTTGGCGAGATCGACGATCTCGGGCTCGCGGGCGGCATTGTCGATTACCGTGGTACCCTGCGCGCGAACGGAGGCCATGATGAGGTTCTCGGTCGCACCGACGCTGGCAAACTCGAGCGTGACGGTGGTACCGCGCAGGCCCTGGGGCGCGTTGGCGTTGATATAGCCGTGGGCGGTATCGAACTCAACGCCCAAGGCCTCAAGACCCAAGATATGCATATCGATCTTGCGAGCGCCCAGGTTGCAGCCGCCGGGCATGGCGATCTTGGCGCGATGAAAACGGCCCAGCAGGGGTCCCATCACGGCAGTGGAAGCGCGCATCTTGGCAACGAGCTCATAGGGAGCCTCCCAGGAATCGACCTGGGAGGTATCGATCTCGAGCGTGTGCTCGTCGTGAACATCGATCGTAGCGCCCATACCCTTGAGCACCTTGCCCATCACGTGGACATCGGAAATATCGGGCACGTTCTGCAGCGTCGTCTTGCCCGGCGCCAGAAGCGTTGCCGCCATAAGTTTGAGCGCGGAGTTCTTGGCGCCCGAAACAGGCACGGAACCCCCGATGGCGTGGCCACCCTCAACGCGGATAATATCCAAGGTCTACCCTTTCAAAAAGCATGCCCGGGGTGGCTGAGCCATCCCGGGCATGATGTGTTCGCAAATGGTCGAACGCTAAAACGTCTGACTATTGGGCAAGCTTGAGCTTACACCATGCGATTTCATTATAGAGGTAGGCGCGGCGTGCATCATCCTCCGACAAATTACCCAGCTTCTCTTCAAAACCTTGAACATCAGCTTTAACCTTGTCGGCGTCGACGGTCGCCAAATCGCAAGCGCGCTCGGCGAGGACGGTCACGACATCGTCCGCAACCTGGGCATAGCCGCCGGCCACGGCAAACGTGTGGTCGACAGTGCCCATGGCCTTATCGGAAACGCGAACGTAACCGCGGTCGATTGTGCAGATTTCGCTGGAGTGAGCAGGCAGAACGCCAAACTCGCCATCCGTGGACGGAATCGACACAAACGCAGCGTCGCCCTCATAGGCGCAGCTCACGGGGCACACGATGCGGATACGCATAACCTACTTCTCCCCCATCTTGCGGGCGCGCTCGCGCACGTCCTCAATCGTGGAAGCATAGCGGAATGCCTGCTCGGGCAGGTCATCGGCCTTGCCGTCGACAATCTCGGCGAAGGAGCGGACGGTATCCTCGACGCGAACGTAGACACCGGGGTTGCCGGTGAACTTCTCGGCGACGTGGAAGGACTGGGAGAGGAACTGCTGGATCTTACGGGCACGGTTGACCGTAAGGCGCTGCTCCTCGGACAGCTCGTCCATACCCAGAATGGCGATGATGTCCTGAAGGTCGGAGTACTCCTGCAGGAGCTCCTGGACCTTGACGGCGACACGGTAGTGCTCCTCGCCGACGATCGAGGGATCGAGAGCGTCGGAGGAAGACGCGAGCGGGTCGATAGCCGGGAACAGGCCGAGCGACGAAATGCTACGCGAAAGAACCGTAGTGGCGTCGAGGTGCGTAAACGTCGTGGCAGGCGCCGGGTCGGTCAGGTCGTCTGCAGGGACGTAGACAGCCTGGACGGAGGTAATGGAACCCGTCTTGGTCGAGGTAATGCGCTCCTGGAGGTCGCCCATCTCGGTAGCCAGCGTAGGCTGGTAACCGACGGCGGACGGCATACGACCCAGCAGTGCGGAAACCTCGGAACCGGCCTGGGAGAAGCGGAAGATGTTGTCGATGAACAGCAGAACGTCCTGGCCACGATCGCGGAAGTACTCAGCGGTGGTGAGGCCGGCCAGACCGATGCGCAGACGCGCTCCAGGCGGCTCGTTCATCTGACCATAGACCAAGCAGGTCTTGTCGATAACGCCAGACTCGCTCATCTCGAGGAACAGGTCGGTGCCCTCACGAGTACGCTCGCCGACACCGGTGAACACCGAAGTGCCGCCATGCTCCTGAGCAAGGTTGTTGATGAGCTCCTGAATCAGAACGGTCTTGCCGACGCCGGCACCACCGAACAGGCCCGTCTTACCGCCACGAATGTAGGGCTCAAGCAGGTCAACGGCCTTGATGCCGGTTTCGAAGATCTCGGTCTTAGTGGTGAGCTCGTCGAAGCGGGGCGCTGCGTGGTGGATGGGATAGAACTCCTCCACCTCGGGCATGGGCTTACCGTCGACAGGCTTGCCCATGACGTTCCAAATGCGGCCGAGCGTCTTGGGGCCAACGGGCATCTTCATGGGCTCACCGGTATCGGTGGCGGTGAGACCACGCTGCAGACCGTCGGTCGAGGACATGGCGACCGTGCGGACGACGCCGCCCGGAAGCTGGCTCTCAACCTCGAGGATCGTGCTCAGGTGACCGATCGGGGTCTCGGCCTCGACCGTGAGCGCGTTGTAGATCGGGGGCACCGCGCCGTCAAACTTGACGTCGACGACAGGGCCGATGATACGCACGATGCGGCCATCACCGGCAGTCGTCTTCTTGGTGGCTTCCTCGACCGCAAGCTTTACGGTGTTATTAGCCATTACTGTTCCTCCAATGCTGAGGCTCCGCCGACGATCTCGTTGATCTCGGTCGTGATCGAAGCCTGGCGCACGCGACTATACGTGCGGGTAAGGGTCGAGATGATCGCGGTGGCGTTTTCCGTCGCGGAGTGCATGGCCTTGCGGCGCGCACCCTGCTCGGCGGCCGCCGAATCGATCAGGGCCTGGTAGATGACCGTCAGGATATACGACGGTACAAGCTTGCCGAGAACATGCTCGGGAGAGGGCACGAACTCGAACGTCGACGAGATGCGCTTAGGGGCGTCGGTCTCGTTCTTACGCGGACCGTGGGCCATAGCGATCATCTCGGGATCGAGCGGCAGCAAGTGCTCGACGCGAAGCTCCTGATCCACGCGGTTCTTGGCGTGGTGGTAGACAAGCTCGACACGGTCAAGCTCACCGGCACGATACGCATCGCAGATATGAGAGGAGATCATGCGAGCCTGATTGAAATCGGGCTCGGAGGAATTTCCCTCAAAGTGCATGATGACATTTGCGCGGTCACGGAAATACGTGGCCGGTTTGCGCCCACACGCGATAATCTCGCACTCGATGCCGTCGTTCACCCAAGAAGCGGCGAGCTTTTCGGCCGTGCGCTCCACCGTCGTATTGAAACCGCCGGCAAGGCCGCGGTCCGAGGCAATAACGACAATCAGGCCATGCTTGACGCTCTCATGCTTCTGCAGCATGGGATCGGTGCCCGAACAGGAGGCGTCGCCGGCGACCGTCAACATGACGTCGGTCAGCGCCTCCTTATAGGGCTCGGCCTGCTTGGAGCGATCGAGGGCACGACGGATCTTGGCCGTAGAGACCATCTCCATCGTGCGCGTGATCTGCTTGGTCGTGGTAACCGAGGAGATTCGCTTCTTAATGTCGCGAAGGTTGGCCATAGGGCTTAGTTCTCCTCTGATCCAGTCGTATCGGCATGGTGCTTGGCCATGAACTGCTGCTTGAAGTCACCGATGACCCGCAAGAGCTCGGCCTTGGTGTCGTCGTCGATCTTCTTGGCGCGAACCTTGTCGAGCAGCGAGCCAAAGCCATTGTCCATGTACTCGATGAGCTCGGCACGGAAAGGCAGCACGTCGGCGATCTCCAGGTCATCCAGGAAGCCCTCGTTGCCGGCAAACAGCGTAACGATCTGCTCGCCAACCTCAAACGGCTGGTAGCGCGGCTGCTTCAGGAGCTCGGTCATGCGAGCACCATGGGTCAGCTGCTTCTGAGTAGCCTCGTCGAGGTCGGAGCCAAACTGGGTAAAGCCAGCGAGCTCCTGATAGGAAGCAAGGTCCAGGCGAAGGTTGCCGGCGACCTGCTTCATGGCCTTGGTCTGTGCATCGCCACCGACGCGGGACACGGAGATACCCACGTCGACTGCCGGGCGCTGACCCTGGAAGAAGAGCTCGGACTGCAGGTAGATCTGACCATCGGTAATGGAAATGACGTTGGTCGGAATGTAGGCCGAGACGTCGCCGTCCTGGGTCTCGATGATCGGCAGTGCTGTCATGGAGCCGTAGCCGTTCTTCTTGGACATCTTGACGGCACGCTCGAGCAGACGAGAGTGCAGGTAGAAGATGTCGCCAGGATAGGCCTCACGTCCGGGCGGACGATGCAGCGTCAGCGACATCTGACGGTAGGCCACGGCCTGCTTGGACAGGTCGTCGTAGATGACGAGCACGTGGCCGCCGGGGTTGGTCTCGCTGGCGGGCTTACCGTCCTCGCCGTTGTACATGAAGAACTCGCCGATAGCGGCACCGGCCATAGGCGCGATGTACTGCATAGGGGCGGAATCGGCAGCGGTGGCCGAAACGATGATGGTGTAGTCGAGCGCACCGTGCTGAGCGAGGGTCTCGCGGATGTTGGCAACCGTGGAGGCCTTCTGGCCGATGGCGACATAGATGCAGACCATGCCCTTGCCGCGCTGATTGAGGATAGCGTCGATGGCAATGGCGGTCTTACCGGTCTTACGGTCGCCGATGATGAGCTCACGCTGACCGCGGCCGATAGGCACCATGGAGTCGATGGCCAACAGGCCGGTCTGAACCGGCTCGCACACCGGGGTACGGTCGATGACACCGGGGGCCTTGAACTCGATGGGGCGACGATGCGTGGCGACGATGTCGCCCAGGCCGTCGATGGGCTGGCCGAGCGGATTGACGACGCGGCCGAGCATGGCACGGCTCACGGGGATATCCATAATGCGGCCAGTGGTGCGGCACTCGTCGCCTTCCTTGATGGAGTCGACGGCACCGAACAGAACGGCGCCGACCTCGTCACGGTCAAGGTTCTGGGCAAGGCCGAAGACGGTCTCACCGGTATCGGAGCTCTTGAACTCCAGAAGCTCGCCTGCCATGGCGCTCTTGAGGCCGGAGACGCGCGCGATGCCGTCGCCTACCTCGTCGACCGTTGAAACCTCATGCGTATCGACCGTCGCGGAGAGGCTCGTGAGCTGCTCCTGCAGTTTCTTGGCGATATCCTGGGCATTGAGGGTTTCGGACATTAGGCTTCACCTCCGTACGAATTAGCAGAGTTTGCGAGGGTCTCCTGCGCGACGCGCAGCTGCGTCTTGACGGAAATGTCACGACGCTCGCCGCGGGCCTCGAGCACCAGGCCGCCCACGATAGACGGGTCGACCTGCTCGATAAGGAATACCTTGCGGCCGAAGTCCTGCTCGCATTTCTTAGTGATGGTTTGACGCAGCTCGTCGTCGAGCGGGATCGCCGTGGTGACGGTCACGCCCACTACATCCTCGTCTTCCTCGGCAACATACTTAAAGGCAGCTGCCACCTTGGAAAGAAGGTCGAGCTGGTCGCGCTTGGACATGGTGTCGAGCACGGCGATGATCTCGGGGCTGGCGCTAGCCAGGCGCTCGATCATCTCGAGGTCCTCGAACACATGGTTCTCGGCCTTGGCGGCTTCCAAAAGGGAGCGCGCGTAGGTCTCGAGTACCTTGTCCTGATAGCGGCTAGTCGGCATTCAGGCTACCTGCTTCCTGGATGTAGCGCTCGATGAGCTTCTTCTGCTCGGACTCGTCCTCGAGTGCCTCGCCCACGATCTTGGTGGCGACGGCAACGGACAGGTCGGCGATGGAGCTCGCGGCACCGGCGTAGATGGACTTGCGCTCGTCCTCGACGGTCGTATGGGCCTTGGCGATGATCTCCTCGGCCTCCTTGTGAGCAGCCTCGATGATACGGGCGCGCTCGGACTCGGCGTCCTTACGGGCCTCGAGAACGATGTCGGCAGCCTGACGACGGGCGTCGGTGACGATCGAGTCGGACTCAGCGCGCTTGGCGATGGCCTCCTGCTTGGTCTTCTCGGCCTCGTCGAGGCTCTCCTCGATCTTCTTGCCGCGCTCCTCCATGGTTTTCATGATGCCCGGCAGGGCGACCTTTGCCAGCACGATCCAGATGATCAGGAAGGCGATAAGCGCCGGGATGAACTCCGCCATCTTAGGGATGAGGATGTCCGCACCGGCAGCGCCGTCCTCGGCGAACGCGGAAACCGGCATAAGCAGCGCGGCCGCGGACGCGGAGAGTGCGATCGCGCTCTTCTGGGATGAAAGATTCATACTTGACGCTCCGTGCTATTTAACGATCAGCGCGACAACGAAGCCGATCAGAGCCAGAGCCTCGCCGAAGGCGGAGCCCATGATGAAGACGGTGAACACGCGGCCCTGGACCTCAGGCTGACGGGCCATAGCACCCGTAGCACCCAGAGCAGACAGGCCGATAGCAAGACCAGCGCCGATAACACCGAGACCGTAACCGATAACTCCCACGATTCCTCCTTTGTCGTGCGTGTCTTATTTCACGCAGGATAACCTTTTTATAACTGCCGGGCTCCATGGGTACGGGCACCGGCGGTTTAACGAATTGCCTTACCTTTAAGGCGCGAACGGAAGATTACTCCTCCTCCGCGACCTCCTCTGCCTCGGAGACATACACGGCGGTAAGGACCGTGAAGACGTAAGCCTGGATGGCGCCGACCACAAGCTCGATCGCATAGATCAGGATGAGGATGGCAAGCCAGGCCAGCGAAGGCAGGGCGCCGACGGCGTGGGCCGCGGAAACCTGCTGAAGCAGCGGCTGCATGAACATGCTCGCCATGATGGCGAACGAGCCCATGACCACGTGTCCTGCGAACATGTTGCAGAACAGACGGACGGCGAGCGTGATGAGACGCAGGAAGGTCGAGAAAAGCTCGACGACCCACACAAGCACGTTCATCGGGAAGCTCACGCCCTGCGGGGCGAGGCTCTTGATGTAGCCGATCACGCCGTGAGCCTTGCATCCGTAGTAGATGAAGTACACGAAGGCGAAAATGGCGAGCGCGGCGGTGGAGCCGATTGCGCCGGTGCCGGGCTTCATTCCCGGGATCAGGCCGATCATGTTATTGATCAGGATGAACAGGAAAAGCGAGCACAGGAACGGGAAGTGCTTCTTCCAGTTCTCACCCACGACGCCCTTGCCGATATCGTTCTCGACGTACTCGATGATGTACTCGAAACCGTTGACGAAGAAGCCCTTGGGAACCAGGGTCTGCTTCTTCTTGAACACGGCCAGGACGATCAGGAGCACGATCGTGGAGACGATCAGCCAAAACGAGTACTGCGTGATGCCGCAGCTCAGATCGCCCACGACAGGGGTGGAGCTGAACTCGCTGACCAGATGATTAATCTCATCAGGCAGCTTTTCAAAAATTTCCACGACTTACCTTTCGACCTCATGAGGATCTCGCAGCGCCTTGGCGACGCGAACCGTGCAGGCGGCCATAAAGACCACGAAGCCGATCGCCTCGCCCAGGAGGAACATGCGAAATGCCTCTCCGAACAACGCAAACACAACCAAGGTAAAGACGAGCAGGGCGACTGCCGAGACCGCCAGACTCACCATGCCCTTGAGCATGTCCGCATTCTGCTTATCGTCAAGAACCGGCTTGAGCGTAAAAACAAAGGGAAGGAAGGCAATTGCGCCCGCGATGGCGCCTGCAACGATAGCGAGCAGATCGACTATCTGAAACACTGGCTTCCTCGCTTTCCTTTTTAACGCCTCACAGCACAGTCCCAGCCAAACATTGGTGACTATTGTACGAGCCAATCGCTAAAGTACAACCGTAAAACAAACGGTTAATACGCACCTGTACGTTTTCTTAAGGCCTTCTTTATGCCGCAGGTACGGTAATACGTTTTTTCGAACCCCTCAGCGCAAAACGTCCGTTAACAGAAGTGCGCGTGGACGACTTTTGCTCGCCCGCGCGCACCATTTCTTCGTATTTGTGACCGTAGCCGACAAGGCCCAACGACTAGAGCGTACCGTAGATGCGGTCGCCGGCGTCGCCCAGGCCGGGAACGATGTAGGCGGCCTCGTTGAGATGGTCATCGATGGCGCAGGTATAAATATGTACGTCGGGGTCCTTTTCGGTCAGTGACTTGAGGCCCTCGGGCGCGGCGACGATACACAGCATGCGAATATCCTTAACACCGCGCTCGCGCAGGTAGCTGATGGCCATCTCGGCCGAACCGCCCGTGGCGAGCATGGGGTCGACAACCAGGCAGATGCGCTGATCGATATCCTTGGGCATCTTGCAGTAATACTCATGCGGCTCGTGGGTGACCTCGTCGCGCTCCATACCGATGTGGCCCACGCGAGCGGAGGGTACCAAGTCGAGGATGCCATCGACCATGCCGAGGCCCGCGCGCAGGATAGGAACGATGGCGAGCTTCTTGCCGGCAAGCTGCTTAAACGTGGCAGTGGTGATGGGGGTCTCGACCTCGACGTCTTCCATGGGCAGGTCGCGCATGGCCTCGTAGCCGTCAAAGAGCGCAAGCTCGCGCACGAGCTGGCGGAACTGGTTGGTGCCGGTGCTCTTGTCGCGCAGGATCGACAGCTTGTGCTGGACGAGCGGATGGTCGACAAGCGTCACGCGGGACGTATCGTAGGTGACGGTCATGGGTTGATTGCCCCTTTCGTTGCGGCCGGAAGATGGCCTTGCTGACAAGACGCATGGCGACATTGTTGCCTCGCGCCGTGCATAAGTTTAACGGTTTGTTGTATCGAGCAGCTCGTCGCAACCCTACTGAGCGGTGTTGAGCGAACGCTTGACGGCATCACGCCAACCAGCGAGGTTGCTCTCACGGCGCTCGACGGACATGTGAGGATGGAAGACTTTGACGATCTGAGCGTTTTGCTCCAGCTCCTCCAAATCCTCCCAATAGCCGACGGCAAGGCCCGCCAAGTACGCGGCGCCGATCGCCGTGGTCTCCACCGTCTCACACTGCAACACGGGGATATCCAGCAGATCGGCCTGGAATTGCATGATGAACTCGTTGCGCGAGGCACCGCCATCGACGGACAGGCGCTCAATCGAAAGTCCCACGTCCTGCTCCATAGCGCGCAGCACGTCATAACTCTGGTAGGCCATGGACTCGCAAGCTGCACGCACAATGGTCGCGCGACTCGAGGCACCGGTCAGGCCGCACACGATACCGCGAGCATGCGGGTCCCACCAGGGAGCGCCCAGGCCTGCGAAGGCGGGGACGAAGTAGCAGCCCTCGTTATCGTTAATCGAAGTGGCGAGTTGCGCGGACTCGCTCACGCTCGAGATGATGCCCATGTTGTTGCGCAGCCAGTTCATGGTTGAGCCGGCGGCAAAGATAGAACCCTCGAGCGCATAGCTGATCTTGCCGTCCGCGGCGATACCGATCGTGGAGACCAGACCGTTCTTGGATTCGACAATCTCGTCGCCGGTGTTCATGAGCATAAAGCAACCCGTGCCATAGGTGTTTTTGGTCTGGCCGGGATGGAAGCAGCAGTGGCCGAACAACGACGCCTGCTGGTCGCCCGCCACGCCCATGATGGGTGGCATGTTGGTCATGATGTCGCTCGCGACGCGGCCGTAATCGCCCGAGCTCCAACGAACCTCGGGCATCATGGAACGCGGGACGTCGAAAAGCGCCAGCAGATTGTCGTCCCAATCGAGCGTATGGATATTAAAGAGCGCGGTGCGGCTGGCATTGGTGTAGTCGGTGGCAAAGACCTGACCGCCGGTGAGGTTGTAAATGAGCCAGGTGTCGATGGTGCCGAACATGAGGTCGCCCGCCGCCGCGCTCTCGCGCGCACCGTCGACGTTGTCGAGGATCCACTGCACCTTGGAAGCCGAGAAATACGGATCGAGCGTGAGTCCCGTGCGGGAGCGCACCAGTTCTTCTGCGCCCTGCTCGACCAGCTCGTCGATCAGAGGTGCGGTGCGACGGCATTGCCACACGATGGCGTTATAGATGGGTTGGCCGCTTATGCGGTCCCACACCACCGTGGTCTCGCGCTGGTTGGAGATACCGATGGCGGCAATGCGGTCAGAATGGATGCCGCTCTTAAACTGGACCTCCATCATCACGCCGATCTGACTGGCAAGCACCTCCGTGGGATCCTGCTCCACCCAGCCGGGGCGCGGGAAGCTGGTTTTGACGCTACGACGCGCCTGGGCGACGATGCAGCCGTACTCGTCGACGATAGTCGCGAGTACCGAGGTAGTGCCGCAGTCGAGCGCCATGATGTAGGAACCGCCAAAGCTAAACGAGGCGTCTTCCATACCCAGGCTACCTAGATTCAACGACATCGCTTACACCTTTCTATTGCATCGGGTCGGACAGGACCCGCTCGATCTCTGATGCGGGAAGCGCGCCTTGGCGCAGGATCTGGAGCTCGCCGTGCTGAAACGACACGATGGTTGAGGCGTCGCGACACGGGGTCTCACCGGCGTCGACGGCCACATCGACCCCCTCCAGGATGCGCTCCTCCACCGTGACAAAACTTGCCGGCGCGGGCGCGCCATGCGTGTTGGCGCTGGTGCAGGCAAGAGGGCTGCCGCAGGCGCGGATGAGCGCCTGCACCACGGGCGAGGCCGAAGCGCGAAGTGCCACCGTGTCGTCGGCGGCGCGCATAAAGGTCGGCACGCAGGGGGCCGCCTTAACCACGATAGTCAGGGCGCCCGGCCAGCATCGTCGGGCGAGCACGCGGGCCTCGTTAGGGATATCCACGCCATAGCGGTCGAGTGCCTCGGCATCATCGACCAGCCAGGCAACCGTTTGGGTGAGCTCGCGCTGCTTGAGGGTAAAGATACGACGATAGCCGGTGCCGAGTGCGGGGACCGCGGCGCCGTTGACGGTGGCCTGCGGATCGCGCGGCCACGGCAGAGGTTCACTTGTATCTTGTGGAACGGCATCCGAGAAGGCGTTGACCGCCACGGCGACACCGTAGACCGTCTCGGTTGGAATAAGCGCCAGGCCGCCGCGACCGAGTAGCTCGGCCGTGCGCTCGACTGCAAGCCGATGCGGCTCGCGCGCTCCCTCGTATACCCGATAGACCGTCTGCATGTGTATGCCAGCCCCTTACGCTCTGGTGCAAGTTTGTTTACTGTGGGGCATTCTCGCACGAAACGTTCAACCTATTTGCCCAGAGCGCATGTTGGTTTGGTGAGCGGCTCTAGTAGTCGGTGAAAGTGAGGGGGTTATTGGACAGCTACGAACTTCTTTGGTCTTCCGGCGTGACGTTCTTGGGCGGCGTAACGTTCGATGCTGTCTATCGTTATCATCCGACGACCGTCGACGAGTTCAACATCGAGCTTTCCGGCTTTGACCAGCGCGGTGATCCGCGGAGCAGAGACTTTGAGGTCCAGTGCTGCGTCTTTAAATGTGCGGCACGCCGCTTCCCGAGCGCCCTCGTGGTCGATTTCGACTGAAAGGGCCACGACCTCGGCCGAGCGTTCGTACCCTGCCGGAGTCAAACCGTTGTTGAGATCGTCGGCCAAAAACGCCATCAGCGCCTCGGTGGCATGGGCAATCGCTTCTTCGCGCGTATCGCCATCGGCAAAGGCGCCGGGAATCTGCGGGAAGCTGGCGCAGTAACCGTCGTCTTCTTTTATGAGAACGCAGTCATAGGTAAATCGCTGCCTCATTTTGCCTCCAACTACCATCCAGCTTGGCGACGAATACTTGCCCACGTGCCCTTCTTTGGTCGATCACCACCAGAGCCGTTCACGGTGACAGCACGGTCACCAGAAACATACTTAGCATGACTACCGACTTGCGCGACCTTCACGAATCCATCGTGCTTGAGTAGGGCAATGATTTCCCGAAAGGTAGGAGGTTGCATGGGCCGACCTCTTTCAGCCGTCCTAATTATAAACTACTTTATAATTTTTGCTAACCAGTTAATAAATATTACTGGCGCTGTTTGGGCTCGGTGACGATGGCTCGGACGATGCGGGGGCGATCGGTGAGGTCGTGGACGATGCGCACGTCCGACAGACCCGCTTGACGACAGAGCTCGGCCGCAGCGTCGAGCGCGCCCTCGTAGAGCTCGCAGGCAAACAGGCCGCCGGCGCGCAGCATGTAGGGCGCCGCGTTGAGCAGACGGCGGAAGATATCGAGGCCGTCGGCGCCGCCCTCGAGCGCCAGGTCGGGCTCAAAGTCCTTGACCTCGCGCGGCAGTGAGCGCATGACATCGGTGGGGATGTAGGGCGGGTTGGAGACGAGTACGTCAAAGGTGCCCCACTCTTCGCGGGGAATGGAGCTCACCAGGTTCGTGAGGCTAAAGGCGACCTCGTCGGACGTGAGGCCAAGCGCATCGCGGTTTTTGGTAGCAAGGTCGATGGCGCGCGGCTCGATATCGGTAGCAGTGCAGGTGACGTGGCCGCGACGCTCCCAGGCAAGCGAGAGCGAGATGCAGCCCGTGCCGCAGCCGACCTCGAGAACGCGGGCAGTGCGGGGCTCGGCTGGGGCGGGTGCAGCAGCATCCTGAGCCGAAGCCGTCTCCTGGTCGGCGCCCTCAATGGCGATGCCGTATTCGTCGAGCTCGGGCTCGGCGGCTTCCGCGGCTTCGGCTTCTGCTGCCTGCGCGGCTTCCTCGGCCTCGCGATCGGCTAGCTCCTCGGCATAGGCGCGGCTACCGAGCACGTCGCTACCCAGCGCAGCCTCATCGGCGGCCGTCAGGTTGGCGGCACGGCGCTCGGCGGTCGCGCGTTCGCCTGCCAGCGCGGCCTCGGCTTTGCGAGCCTGCTCGACCTCATCGTTCCAAGGCAGCTCCACGCGCTGGCGGGCGGCGGCCTCGGGGCTCAGCACCTCGGCATCCAGATAGTTCAGGACCTCTTCGACGAGCATCTCGGTCTCGGGGCGCGGAATGAGCACACCGGGGGCGCACGCGACGTCGATCATGCGAAACTGCGTGCTACCGGTGATGTATTGCAGCGGCTCGCCCTTCGCGCGACGGACGACCGCCGCGTGCATGGTCTCGAGCTGCGCTGCGTCAAGTGTCTCGTCCATGCGCATATACAAGTCGATACGCGCCAGGCCCGTTGCCGCACACAGCAGCCACTCGGCAGAAAGACGGGGATGCTCCTCACCGCGCTCGGCCAGGTACTCCTTGGTCCACTCGAGACAACGCTTGATGGTCCAGATCTCGTTTGCCATGGGGTCCTCCCCTCTTAAGCGCCGAGCGGCGCGCGAATGTCGGAGCAGATTGTACGCGAGGGTGGCACGCAGCAAGGGACGATTGGAAGCGATTATCGAGAATCAGCCCAGAATTTTGCTTGGATTGCAATCGAAGCGTTCATTCGCCGACGTCTAAATCTGCATCCGTCAAGCTTTTGGTAAGGTTGCCCCAAAACTGACCAATATCTAACCAAATACTTGCCATATCGTTTGACGCGCGACGCATCAAAAATCGCCCCGCGACTTCTTGAACGATTTTTCGAGCATTATTTTTAAAAATGATAAGTAAATTTAAGCAGGTAAACAACTTAATTGCTATTAAAGAAGATTGAATAAACTCACAAAGCAATGTGCCCGACCTAGTCATTGGGGACGTTCTTAAACGACTAGCTGTCAGGGACAGTCTTCGCAGCCAGCCACAAAGAACCGTCCCCATCTGCCAGCCTTTAGGGACAGTCCCCAACTGCCGGCACAAAAGGAGCGTCCCCAAGTGCCAAGTGCCGCAAGAATGTCCCTTTTGACTAGTCATTTAAGAACGTCCCCAATGACTACCCAAGAGAACGCCGCAGGTAGAAAGCGGACAGCGAGCGACGTCCAGAGCGAACAAGTTGGCATGAAAAAGGCAAGGCATAGACCTTCTGGTCATGCCTTGCCTTTTGAATGACAAATTGTCGCTCTGGGCGGCGCGCAGCGTCAGCTGGTCCGCCGTTCGTTAGAACGGCGGAACCTAAGGGCGCAGCGTCGAGCCGTTACGGCGTTTGGTAAAACGCCGTAACTTAAACTGCTTGTGCCAGCTTCTCGGCTCGCTCGGCGGCGGCAAGCGCCTCGATGACGGTGCCGAGTTGATCGCCCAGAAGGACGCCGTTGTAGGTGGAGTTGAAACCGATACGGTGATCGGTCACGCGGTCCTGGGGCTGGTTGTAGGTACGGATCTTCTCGGAACGGTTGCCGTGACCGATCTGACTCTGGCGCTCGGCGCCGAGCTCGGCCTGCTGCTTCTCGAGTTCCATCTCGTACAGACGGGCACGCAGCATCTGCATGCAGACCTCGCGGTTCTGGATCTGGGAACGCTGCTCCTGCGACTGCACCACGGTGTTGGTGGGCAGGTGGGTGATGCGCACGGCGGAGTAGGTGGTGTTAACGCACTGACCGCCAGGGCCGGAGGCACAGTAGGTATCGATGCGCAGGTCGGACTGGTTGATCTGAACGTCGATCTCCTCGGCCTCGGGAAGCACGGCGACGGTTGCCGTGGAGGTCTGGATGCGACCCTGGGACTCGGTCTTGGGGACGCGCTGGACGCGATGCACGCCGGACTCGTACTTCATGACGGAGTAGACGCGGTCGCCCTCGACCTTGAACTCGATGGACTTAAAGCCGCCGGCCTCGCTGGGGCTGGAATCGAGCACGGTGGTCTTCCAGCCGCGCGACTCGCAGAAGCGCTGGTACATCTTGTACAGATCGCCGGCAAAGATGGCCGCCTCGTCGCCACCGGCGGCGGAACGGATCTCGACGATGGTGTTCTTGTCGTCGTTGGGGTCGCTCGGGATGAGCATGTACTTAATGTCTTCTTCGAGCTGGGGAAGCTTCTCCTCGTTCTCGGAGATGTCCATCTGGAGCATCTCCTTCTCATCGGCATCGGTGGTATCGTGCAGCATTTCCTTGGCAGCCTCGATGTCATCGAGCGCACCGATGTACTCGCGCGAGGCGGCAATGAGGTCGGACTGGTGCGCGTACTCCTTGTTGAGACGCGTAAACTCCTTGATATCGGAGGCGACGGCCGGGTCGGAAAGCTTCTTCTCGAGCTCCTCGTAGGCCTTGATGATCTTTTCGAGCTTGTCGCGCATGGCGGGACTCCTTTATATGCGTGAAGGTGAAAATCGGCAGAATTGATGGGGCACACGGCGCCGCTGCGGGGGTAAGCCCGGCTAGAACATGTCGATCTTCAGATACATGCGCATCCCTTCGCGTATGGGGTACATAGTTGCGGTCTAACCCATACATGATAGCGTGCGCAGGCAAACCTGCATATAACCCGCACGGAATGATTGGTGCAAACAAACCTGACCCCATTGCACCAAGGGCTTGCTTTTTGGCTAGAGCGTTTGGAGTAGAGCGACGAGGAAGCGGATGCCTTGGAGGTAGGCGCGGCGGGTGATGCGCTCGTTGGTGCCGTGGACGCCGCGATCACACTCGTCGTCATCAACCACGAAGGCCGAGAAGCGAATGCACTCAGGGCAAATGTGCTGGTAGTTGGCAGCGTCGGTCGCACCGATCACGGTCGAGGGCACAATTGCCACTGGCTCGAATGATCCATTTTCCTCCGTCTCCTTTGGATCACGGAAATAGCGGGCGGCGATGGAGCGAACCGCCTCGAGGCCGGGACCACCGATGCGCGGGGACGGCGAGGGTTCGGAGCTGCCGGGGCCTAGCTCCACTTCGACACGACCGGCAAGGTCCGCCCCGGCAACCGCCTCACGGCAGCGCGCCACAACGTCGGCCACGCTCGTGCCCTCGAGCATACGGAAGTTGATGTTGGCCCACATATCCTGCGGCATTACGTTGGCGCCGGTGCTGCCACCCTCGATCTGCGTGGGTGCGCAGGTGGTCGTCACCAGCGGATAGAGCTTCTTGCTGGCGAGGCAATCGCGGACAATGGCGCCCCCGTTGGCGGCAATTTCATCCGCCGTGTAGAGCCCCAGCTCGACGAGCTGGGCGGCAAGTAAATCGGTCACGCGCGTCGGCCACTCGATATCGCAGATTGCGGTGATGGCACGGCTGAGCACCTCGAGCGACGTGCCGCCGTAGGGGTTGGAAGAATGTCCACCCGCGCTCTTTGTCTTGAGCACAATGTCGGCATAGCCCTTCTCAGCCAGGTCGGCGTGCATGAGCCAACCCTCGCCCGCGCTGTACTCGGCAGCCGGAACGATGCGGTAGTCGCCCTCGTCGATCAGGTACTCAAGCTCAATGCCGCGCTCCTCGAGCACGCGGCCGATGGCGCCTGCGCCGTGCTGCGTCGTCTCCTCGTCCTGGCCAAAGGCCAGGAGCAGCGTGCGCTCGTGCTGCCAACCGTGCGCCAGCGCATACTCGACAGCCTCGAGAATGCCTGCGACCTGGTCCTTCATGTCGATCGCGCCGCGGCCCCAGATGTAGGTGTCGTCCACGTGCCCGCTAAAGGGGGCGTGCGTCCAGTCGGCCTCGGTACCCGGCACCACGGGAACCACATCCATGTGACCCATGAGCATAACGGGTTTGAGTGCGGGGTCGGAGCCGGAAAGCGTCACCAGCAACGAATGGTCGATAAGCTCGACCTCGCCCGCCGCAAATACATGCGGCCAGGCCTGCTGCATATAGGCGCGCAGGTCGTCGAAGGGCCGCCAGTCCACCGCCTCGGCATCCATGCTCGAGATAGTCGGAAACGACAGCACACGGCCCAAGCGCTCGCACGCGCCTGCCTCGTCTATATCGGCAAAATCGTCCTCATGCGCAAAGAAGCGCCAAACCTCGGCCATGACATCCTTTCGATTGTGATGACGAGGGCCGCCCCACGGGAGCGGCCCTGCAACGCAAGCGTTTGCGGTCGGTTATTTGTCCTCGAGATAGCGAGAGAGGAACTCGCGAGTGCGCTGGTGTTTGGGGTTACCGAAGAGCTCGGCCGGCGCGGCGTCCTCGAGCACCACGCCCTTGTCCATAAAGACCACGCGGTCGGACACCGTGCGGGCAAAGGCCATCTCGTGCGTGACGACGACCATGGTCATGCCGTCGGCAGCGAGCTTGCGCATGACCTCGAGCACCTCGCCCACGATCTCGGGGTCGAGTGCGGAGGTCGGCTCGTCGAACAGCATGATCTGCGGATTCATGCATAGGGCGCGCGCGATGGCCACGCGCTGCTTTTGGCCACCGGACAGGCGACCCACAGCGGCGTGCGCGAACTTTTCGAGCCCCACACTCGTCAGATGCTCCATCGCGACCTTTTCGGCCTCGGCCTTGCTCATCTTTTTGAGCGTGACGGGCGCAAGCGTGCAGTTGTCGAGCACGTCCATGTTGTTGAACAGGTTAAAGCCCTGGAACACCATGCCGATGTCCTCGCGGAGTTTATTGATATTGCAGCGCTCGGCCGTGAGGTCCTGGCCGTGGAACCAGATGTGGCCCGCGTCCGGGGTCTCGAGCAGGTTGAGGCAGCGCAGGAAGGTCGACTTGCCCGAGCCCGAGGCGCCGATAATGGTAACGACCTCGCCGGGGTTAACGGACAGGTCGATGCCCTTGAGCACCTCGAGCGAGCCGAAGCTCTTGCGCAGGCCCTCGACGCGGATGAGCGGCTCATTGGTCTGTGCGGCGGCCGCGGTGCCGGTAGTGGCGGTATCTGCCATGATGATTCTCCTCGTCTTGAGCCTAGTTGGAGCTGGGCAGCGTTGCCGGGGCCTCGGCGCCGAGCTTTTTGCCAAAGGCCTCGAGCAGGCGGCTCGCCACGAGCGTCAGGATCAGGTAAACCACGAGCGCCACGCAGTAGACCTCCATCTGACGGTAGTACACGCCGGCGACGGTGGTGGTGGCGTACATGAGGTCGAACACGCCGATGACCGAGAGCACCGACGAGTCCTTGATGTTGATGATGAGCTCGTTGGTGAGTGCGGGAATCGCGTTTTTAATGCCCTGGGGGAACACGACCTTGCGCATAGCCTGCCACTGCGACAGGCCCAGCGAGCGCGCCGCCTCGGCCTGGCCGGGATCGATGGACTCGATGCCGCCGCGCAGGACCTCCATCATGTAGGCGGTGGAGTTGAGCGAGATGGTGACGAGGCCGGCGGTGAAGGTACTCCAAATCTGGTTGGCCTGGGCGGTCTCGAAGCCCATGCCGCGCAAAACGGTGAAGCCCGCGTAATAGATGAGCAGGCCCTGAACCATCATGGGCGTGCCGCGCACGATGGTGGAGTAGACAGTCGCAAGGCCGCGGCCGATACTCTTAAAGAAGCGCGTGAGATCGTTATCCACGCGGTCGAACGTCTGAATACGCAGGAACACAAAGAGCAGCGCCAGGAAAAAGGCGATGACGGTACCAAGGGTCGCAAGTGCGATGGTGATCTCGATGCCGCGGATAAAGAAGTCGCCGCTCTTGTAGGTCATGTAGACCAGGCTCGACAAAAAGTCGCTGGGGTTGGAGTCCGAGACAATGCTCACCTGCACCAGATCGATAAACGACATGACGCAACGGTCCACGAAAAAGATTGCCGCGATGGCGGCCACGACGTAGCTGCCCAAGCGTGTGCCGCGACGGAAACGCTCGGATGCGAACGGCGACGTTTCGCGATAGTCGTTCCAGTGCATGAGCTTGGTGACCAGCGCCGCCGCCGACACGACGAGCCAGGCCCAAAGAATTGCCCAGAGGCAGTCTTGGAACACGCCCGTAGGCGCCAAAAAGCTCAGCGGCGTGGGGTTGCGCTGGCTAAACGCCAGGCCGAGCGCCGCGATAACGCTCGTGCCCAGATATACATAGCGATGGTCGGCCTTGATAAAGGAGGCCAGACGATTGATGGTTTTCATGCTGCCTCCCTATGCCGGCTGACGGTCGAGGCACGCGTCCCACATTTGGTCGCGCTCCTCTTGGCTAATGCCCTTGAGTGTCTTGTCGATGAGCTTAAGCAGTTTGTCCGAGCCCTTGCGGCAACCGACATTTGCCGCGACCTCCTGCTTGAAGCCCTCGCCCTCGGCAAAATGAATCGGCACGATACCCGGGTTTTGGGCCATATAGCCCTTCTCGTTCTCGGTGTTGTAGGTCACGGCGTCGCACGTGCCCTGCAGCAGGTTCGAAAACACCGTGGGGACGGAGTCGACCGGGTTTTTGTGCACAACGCCCGGGATCTCGTCGATAACGGTATCGAGCATGGTGTCCTTTTGGCCGAGGACCGTAGCACCACTGAAGTCGCTGAGCTTGGTCGCGTTTTGGTAGGGGGAACCCTCTTTTACGAACAGGCCAAAGTAGCCAATGAAGTACGGGTCGGAAAAGCCGACCGACTCCTCGCGCTCGGGCGTGGCGCTCATACCGGCGATGATGAGGTCGATCTGGCCGTTGTTGAGCGAATCGATAAGGCCCGAGAAGCTCTGCTTGACGGCAACGGGCTCGCCACCGAGGGCCTTGCAGACGATCTTGGCGATCTGTACGTCGTAGCCATCGGCATAGGCGCCCTGCACGTTGTCGATGGGGATGGTGTACTCACTGGCTTCGGAAACCTGCCAGTTGTACGGGGCGTAGGCCGCCTCCATGCCAATGCGGATCTTATCCTTGCCGATCACGGAATCGGACAGGTCGTCGCGACCGCCGCCCGTCGTGGGCTGAACCACCTTGAGCGTGGACGGGCGCTGACAGCCGGCGAGCGCGCCGGCGACGACGGAAGCGCTCGCAGCGAGAGCGCTACCCAAAAAGATGCGACGGCTGCATATCGGCTGGGCCTGCATGCCGCGCTGTTGGGGAGAATGCATAATCTGCCTTCCCTGTTGAATCGTATGCTGACGACTTAACAGGATACGCCACCGACCAGCAGCGCAGCACAAGCTCGAAAAATTAATAGACACACGGTAGTCATTGGGAACGTCGATGTTTTGACAATGCCAGCGAGCGCCACCCAGAGCGAACAAGTTGGCATGAAAAAGGCACGGCATAGACCTTCTGGTCATGCCGTGCCTTTTGAATGACAAATTGTCGCCCTGGATGGCGCGCAGCGTCGACCGGCCCGCCGTTCGTCAGAACGGCGGAACCTCTAGAGCAAAGTGACGCTAAAGCTGCGGACGTCCGTCTCGCCCGGCGCCAGCGTGATGGTGTTGACCTTGTGCTCAAAGACGTCGTCCTCGGTGTCCATGGTGGTGTGACCGGTCCAGGGCTCGAGCGCCACAAACGGGGCGTCGTTGGCAGCAGACCACACGCCGATGTACTTAAAGCCCTCAAAGTCGATCTTGACGCCATGGCCCGACTTGCGACCGCGCAGCGTGAGCGTGGAACCCGGGGTATCGGTGAACATGATGGCATCGTTATCGAAGCTGCGGTGCGTGATGGGCAGCACGTCCGAGTTATCGGGAGCCTTGTAGCTGTCCTCGAACGTCATGAGGCCATCGGGCGTGATGATGGGGGCCTCGTTGGTCCAAGCCTCGGTAAATGCCAGCTCGTAATCCTCGAATGCCTCGTCCTCGGCACCGGGAGCGGGCACGTTAAATGCAGGGTGACCGCCCACCGAGAACGGCAGTTCTACGTCGCCGGTGTTCGCAACGGCAAAGGTCTGCGTGAGCGTGGCGTCGCCGGTTAGGGCATAGGTCATGTTGAGCTTAAAGTGGAAGGGGAAAGCCTTGAGCGACTCGGGCGTATCGGTGATCTCGTAAGTTACCGAGGAGCCGTCCTCCGAGACCTCGACCAGCTTGTGCTCGACGATGCGCGCGAGTCCGTGGCGCGGCATCTCGCAGGTGCCAGCCGCAGACGTCGCCGTGTTGTTGCGCAGCGAGCCCACGATGGGGAACAGAATGGGCGCATGCTTGCCCCAAAAGGCCGGGTCGCCCTGCCACAGATACTCGTTGCCGTCGAGGGCAAGGCTCGTGAGCTGGGCTCCCATGGAATCGATGGCCGCGGTGAGGCCGCCGCGCTTGATAGTGGTGACGGTGGACATGCTACTTCCTCCAAAAGTAAACAATAGTGTCGAGGGCTATTGTGCCACTCTTGGCGGCAAGGAGAAGCGGCAGGCGCAGTTATTGAGCGATTGCGTAAAGGTCGAATCCGCCCTGCGGCGTGCTGTCGACCGTATCGGGCGCCTGCGAGTTAAAGCTCACGGGAACCATGCGCTTTGAGGCGCGGAAGCGCGTGCCATCGGTGGCGACGGGCGGCTCGTCGACCGTGAGCTCGTAGTCGCCGGGCTTGAGTTCGATGCCGTCGCCAGCGGAGTTGACATATTGATACTCGTCAATCGCCTGCCCCCTGAGTGCGCGGCCCACGATGTGGATGAGCATCTGGCTGTCGCCGCGGGCGGTGTCCCACGTCGCGCCGTCCTTGACCTCGACCGACACATGCACCGAACGCGTGCGGCTGAGCGATTGCTCGACAGACATCTCGACCTTGGCAGCATCTTTGCGCTGTTGCTCCACATGGCTCCAGACATTTCCGATCGCCGAGCAAGCGATGACGCCGGCCATGAAGGCGATGAGGATGGGGCCGAGTGGTGAGCGGCGGCCCGCGTCTTCCTCGCGAGCCAGGTCGGGGCGATGCGTGGGCGCAGGCGCCTGGGCGCCTTGCGCGGGCACGTCGAGAATGCTGAAGGATGCCGTGCTGCCGGGGTCGATGTTATGGCGCGGCTGCGGGGTCTTGGCCGGCGAGATGGACATGTCGGCCGGCTCACCGAGTGTGGCCGTGGCATCGGCCTTAGCCTCGTCGGCCTCGGCCTGGGCCCAGGCCTGTTCAAAGGTTAGGGGCTCGGCGGCATCAGGCTCGACAGCGGCATCGTTGCCGGTCTCGTCCTCGTCGCTCGACACGTCACGCGACGCGGGCTCGTCCCACCCCTCGTCCGGAGCCTCGCCCTCGCTATACCACCATTCAAAGTTATCGATATCCATACGGGGCGCCCCTTAGGCCTCGCAAATAAACACTTGCTAGCCTTATACCCTCAGACGGCACGAGGGCTCGCACGGAATGCGAAAAAGGGCTGCTCCTTTGTCGCATCGAAACGAATCTGCTTGCGTTTAGCCGCGGGTAATCTTATTTCTCAACAAGAAGTCGACTGCCCCCACGATTCTGATGCCATCGATGTCCGTTGGATGGTCGCCATCCCTGACAATCAGGATCTTCTCATACGAATCAGGAATTTTTCCTAGCGTGCTTAGCTTGAGCGGTCGCAGCTCGCGTTCTCTCGTCGCCTCGGCATCGATCCGTTCGGTAACCTGGATATATTTGCGGTCCGATCCCTCGCCGATTGCGACAAAGTCGATTTCCCCCGCGCGCAGATGGCCGCAAAACACTTCGTATCCTTCAAATACAAGCTGGTTGTAGATAACGTTCTCGAGCATCCTTCCGCTATCGCTACCTCTATATCCGTCAAGATAGCTGCGAATTCCCGTATCAGCTATGTAAAATTTACCGCCTGTCTTAAGAAGCTCCCGCCCCTTGATGTCATACCTTTTTACTTTGGTAAACAGGTACGTCTCTTCCAGAGCGTCAATATATGCCGACACCGTCGATGCGTTGGTCTTACCGCCTGCCGATTCGTTGAGCGTCCCTACGATTTTGTTGACCGAGGTTTGGTTGGAGATGTTGTCTGCCAGATACGCACAGAGCCGCTCGAGAACATCGCGCTTGGTGATAGCTCCGCGACCCCTACGCGTCGCACGCGACAGGATATCGCGCGCGACGATCGTCTGGTAAAGGCTACGGATATAGTCGCGACACAGCTCACGTCTCGGCTCATCATGGGCCAGAAACGGCATGCCGCCATAGGTTATGTACTGCTCAAGCACGGTATTTGAATTAAGGCGATCGCCCGTCTTGGAAACGAGTTCGACCCTCTCACCAAGCCCTTCAGCGGCGACCGCATCAATCGAGCGAAAAACAAGGTATTCGCTAAACGTGAGAGGCTGCATCTTGACCTCGACATATCGGCCCGAGATAAGCGTTGCGAGCTCGCTCGATAGCAAAAAGGCATTGGAGCCCGTGACATAGATATCGCACGGCAAATCCACTCGGAGCGAGTTGACTGCCTTTTCCCAACCTTCGACATTCTGGAGCTCGTCAAAGAACAGGTAGGGATGATCGATGCCGTCGATGCGCTCCCGAACCATACGATAAAACGTCAGATAATCCGTAATTCCCGCGTACTCTAGAGATTCCATCTTAAAGGTCAGCAAACGCTCGGCTGGCACCCCCTGTTGCGCCAGATAGTCCCTCATCATGTCCAATAACGTTGATTTGCCACAACGGCGTATGCCCGTCACGATTTTGATGAGGTCGGTATCCTGAAAAGCAATGAGTCGATCAAGATAACGGCTTCGGCGAACGATATCCATAGAGTCTCCCTAGCGCCCGACCAGACATGAAACCTTATAAACTTGCATTTTTTGCAAGTTTATAAGATGTTACCTTAGAAACTTGCAGAATTTGCAAGTTTCTAAGGAATGGAATGTGACAAAAGGACTGTCCCTTTGTCACATCGCGAGGGCAACGCGAATGGAGGGGGCCTCGAGGGCCTCCTCGAGCGCAAACTTGCCCTCGCCCACTGCAACCTTTGTCGTGTGCATGCCCACGGGATCTCCTGTCGCCCGCGATGTACCTGAGACCATCTTCGCCTGCATTGCGACTATACAGGCAAGCGCAGCCTGCGACAAAGGGGGCGGGCACCTGACACATTCTGGTATAGTTGCAGGGACTGAATTCAGCTTATTCATGCGACATTGGAGTGACAACCTTGACCGCCGCAACCACGCCTAAAAGTAAGCCAACCGCCGCCGCGCTCTCCCCCGCGCGCACCAAGCTCTGCCTGGCGCTGCTCGTGCTGTTGGGATTCTCGCTCGGCTGCTCCGAGTTCGTGGTCATCGGCATCGAGAGCGACCTGGCGACGGAGCTCGGCATATCGCTTGCCACCGCAGGCCAGCTCATCAGCGTATTCGCGCTCGTCTACGCTATCGCCACGCCGGTACTTGCGCTCAGCACGGGGCGCTTCCGCCGCTACCAGCTGCTCGTGTGCTACAGCATCGTCTTTGTGCTCGGCAACCTAGTCATGGCGTTGGCGCCCAACTTTCAAGTGCTGTTCGCCTCGCGCATTGTCCTGGGCTCTGTCTCGGGTGCGCTGCTCGCCGTGGGCGTGACGTACATTCCTGAGCTTCTGTCCCCGCAGCAAACTTCGCTTGCCATCTCGGTGGTATATGGTGCGTTTTCCGTGGCAATGGTCTTTGTCACTTCGATCGGCAAGTTTGTAGCCGACACGCTCGATTGGCACGTAGCCATGTACGGCACGCTGACCTTTGCCGTTCTGATCTGCGGAGCGCTCGTGGCGTTTATGCCTCGCGCCGGGCAGACCGATGAGCCCGCCACCTTCCGCGAGCAGGCGGGGCTGCTACGCGAGCCGAGCATCATCACCGGCATGCTCATCTTCTTGTTTGGCGTGGGCTCGGTCTATGTGTTCTACGGCTACGTGACGCCTTATCTTGAGCAGGTGCTGGGCATGGGCACGGTCCAAGCCAGTACCACGCTTATGGCCTACGGCGTGTTCTGCCTGATCTCGAACATCCTGGGCGGATGGATCGACGCGCGCTTTGGCATGAAGGCACTGCTTGTGACGTTTGTGCTGCAGGCCGCGGCGTTACTCGGGCTGTTTGCTGTGGGCGGCACCATGCCGCTCGCGCTGGTCTTTGTCTTTAGCTTGGCGCTACTCATGTACCTGTTCTCGGTGTCGTGCATCACGCACTTTATGGACGTGGCACGCAGCCGCCATCCCAAGTCGATGGTACTCGCAAGTTCGGTTGAGCCCATGGCATTTAATATCGGCATTTCGTTTGGCACCGCAGTGGGCGGCGCCGTGGTAAGCAGCATTGGCATTGCGTACGTGGGCGCAGTGGGCGCCGCGTTCTCGCTTGTGGCCTGGGCCCTCACACTGGTGACGATTAAGTTGGCTCGCTGGGAGCGCAAGCGTCAATCAGCACAGCCCCGGATGCAGGCATAGGAGCGAACATAGCCCAAGGTGGCGAGCAACCGATGAAAACCGTCCCATACGAGTAGTGTTTATCCGCCTGGAAGCTTCAGCAGTGCAATTTCGTGTATTTCAGATACACGTTTTTCTTCGATTTCATGTATCTGGAACACATGAAATCTTGAGCACCCCTGTCTTCGTGGAAAACGTTTTTGCCCGCTTTACATCAGACGGTGGGCGTGAGCTGCGTCATCCTCCACTCTGCGCAGTTGGCTTCATTGGAAAGGGCTGTGTTACAGTGCCACCGCAGGCCGTACGGCCCTGTCTAGAAAGGAAACCCTGTGCAACGCGTTCTTTTTATCTGCCATGGCAACATCTGTCGCTCGACGATGGCTGAGTCGGTGTTTACCGAGCTGGTGCGGCGCGCCGGGCGCGAGACGGAGTTTGTCATCGATTCCGCTGCGACCTCGACCGAGGAGCTTGGCAACCCGCCGCATCATGGCACGGTCGCCAAGCTGCGCGAAGTCGGGATTCCCGTCGTCGCGCACCGTGCCCGCCAGGTGCGTCGCGCGGAGTATGGCGACTGGGACCACATTGTATATATGGATGCTGAGAACGCGCGCGGCCTGCGTCGCATTTTTGGCGACGACCCCGACGTCAAGATTACGCGCTTGCTCGATTGGACCGATCGCCCCGGCGACGTGGCCGATCCCTGGTACACCGGCAATTTCGACGCCACCTACCGCGATGTACTCGCCGGTTGCACCGCTATGCTTGAGCAGCTGTAGGCGCTCGGGCGGCGCGGACACACGGGCCACGCCATCGGCATAAAACGAGCGTGGATTTTCTCCCACTTTGAGCGTTCGAGTGCGCTCTAAACGGAAGAAAATCCACGCTCGTTATCTCGGTGGGAGAAAATCCACGCTCATAAATCCACGCTTATGAATGTGGCAAAGGTACTGTCCCTTTGTCACATCCGGGACTGGCCCTAGACCGGCTTGACCTCCAACTTTATCCCCTCGGCACAGGAGTCGCCCAAAACATCCGAAAGGGCCCAGGTCGCATATAGCGGCAAATAGAGAACCGCTCCGTTGCGCTCAACGTTCCCTCTCGAGAAAACAATCCCGAGCCTTACGCCATATTCAGCCGTATCAAGCACATGACCGAGCGCAGCGTGCGCGTGGTAATAGGAGCCCGATTTAACCTCGATCGGAACAGCCGTCCCATCCGGCCCATCGACCACAAAGTCCACTTCACCGCGCTTTTTTGTCTGATAGTAGTAAAGCTGGCGGTTTTGGGCAGCCAGCTGCTGGGCCACCACGTTTTCGTAAATGCCGCCCAGGTTGGGCTCCTTGCTATCAAGATACGCCGCTTGGGCGACTCCAACGGGGTAGCGCGCCATCAACATGCCCGTATCCGATTGATATAGCTTGAACTGCGATGGTCGTGCCGTCTTGAGCAGGGGCGATTTTGGCTCGGTTACGATATCGGCTTTGAGAGCAACGCCGGCATCGACAAGCCATACAAAATCTCGCTGATACTTCTCGTAGTGCGCCTTAGGGTCAATGGAATTGAGCACGAAGCGCTTGTTTTCGCCCTCGAGCATAATAGGGAGCTGATCGTAGATGCTCTGCGCCTGAAGGGCTCGCCCGCTTGCATACTTGGAGATATCCCGCCGGTACTGTTCGTTGAGCTCTGACTGCAGCTGACGAACAGAGGCAAGGTCGCCCCGCGTGTCAAGGAAACGCTGCACGACCTCCGGCATTCCGCCGACAACGGTATAGGTCCTGAAGTTTGCCATCATCGCGTCATGAATGTAATCAGGAATGGGCCTCTCGCTGATACAGGCGTCACGTATCGTTTGGCGAGCCCCCTCGCTCACCCCGATTGCCCAGCAAAACTCCTCAAAATCGAGCGGGAACATCCTAAGCTCGTGGACATACCCCACGGGATAGGACCTGACGCCCTTGAACTGGGTCCCGAGCATTGACCCCGAAAACGCCCAACGGCACCTCCCGTCCTCAACAAGGAACTTTGCCATCGTCATGATGTCGGGGGCCTCTTGGACCTCATCGATAAACACGAGCGTTTTGCCTGGTGCAATCGACTTTCCCGAAAGAAGCGTCACCCTGCTGATGAAATCATCGGCATCCCGCGCCTCGAGAAGAGCATCTTTTGCCTGGCGGTTTTCCATGAGGTTAAGCTCGATGTAGGTTGCATGGTTGGCTTTGCCAAATGCGCGAATCGAATAGCTTTTGCCAATCTGGCGAGAACCCGTAATGAACAAGGCCTTTTGCTCGGAAGACTTCAGCCAACGCTCCAGCTCTGCCGCTATTTTCCTGCGCAGCATAGGCTCTCTCCTCAGTGTCATCAAATGAAATGCAAAGTTTTATACGCTTGATTATCGATGAAACGCAGAATTTTAGAACCTAAAATCAAATGAAATGCAGAGATTTGAGATTATAAGCAAAAGAAGGGGCACCACCGGCGAATGTGGCAAAGGGGCTGTCCCTTTGCCACATTGCGCTCGACTACTCGTCAACGATCTCGGCAAGCCAGACGTTCAGTGTATCGACTTCGGGGCAGCAGAACTTTGCCGCGCCGGGCTCGTTTCCAGGCACGGTCCCGCCATAGCGCAGGATATCGATATAGGGAAAGCCCACATGGCAGGCCATGGCGCACATCTTGCCGCGGTCTCGGTCGAAGTCAAAAACGTCGCCGGGCTTGTGACCATGGTGACAACGGCACGCACCCAGCTGGTCCACGCAGCTCACGCGGATACGCGGACGCTTGCCACGCGACGCGCCGAGCGGCTTGCTCTCGCCCGCAGGCCTGATGCCGCCCTCGCCGGCGTTACTCATGGTCGATCACATCCAGGCAGGCCTCGATGGGAAGGCCGGCCGATTTGTCCTCTTGGTCGGCATTGCGTTCGATAAGCTCTGCCACCACGCGCATGGCATCGGACGTCGCGCGCTGCAGACTCCAGCCTGCCATAACGCGGCCGACGAGCACCGCCGAGAACGTGTCGCCCGTGCCCGGGAAATAGACCGGAATGAGCTCAAAGGGAATCGTAAAGTACTCCCCCGCCACATGGTCGTAACCAATAACCGCGTTCGTGCCATTGACTACGGCGCTCGTAATGACCACCGACTTGGCACCCAGCTCGCGCACAGCGTCCACAAGGGCGCGGGCCTCATCGGGCGTAATTTGCTCGACGATAGGCGTGTCGGTGAGCAAACAGGCCTCGGTGTAGTTGGGAACCGCGTAGTCGGCGCACTCGAGCAGGTGCCTCATGAGACCGATTGTGGACTCGGGCACGCCCGCATAGAGCTTGCCGTTGTCGCCCATGATGGGGTCAACGAACACCTTGGTGCCCTTTTGCGCACGGCGGTGGCAAAAGTCCGAGATGATGCGCGTCTCTTCCTCGGTCACGATAAAGCCGGTCGAGATGGCGTCGAACTCAAAGCCGAGCTCCTCCCAGATAGCGAGGCTTTGGCGCACGTACTCGGTGGTGTCGTGGATGTAGAACTTGGGATAGTTGAGCGTATCGGACACAAGTGCCGTCGGCAGGTTATGGATACGGTAGCCCATGTGCGACAGCACCGGCAGCATGGCGGAAAGCGCGACCTTGCCGTATCCGCACATATCGTTGATCAGCAGCAGCTGAGTGTTCTTCATGAGTGTCCCCCTTGGGTCGGGCGCGGCGCAACGGCGCCACAGTGCAACTAAGTGTAGCGCAGGGGACGTTGCGAGCGGAGTCGAGCAGTGCGAAGAGCAGATTGTTGCGGATAGGTTTCGGAAATGGGGACTGTTTGCTCCATAACGGCCTAGTTGACTCTACTCATATAGTGCCATTTCAAAACTATGCCTATTTACTACGTTTAACCGCCCACCTCCAACCACAACAAATTTCGCTCCAACAAAACCGCAGGTAGATAGCTTGCGCTTTTTCAGAAACAGCCGTTGTGGTCGGGGATGCCGGATTCATCGTAGTAATTAGGCATAGTTTTTGGCGAGGCCGCTTCGAATGGCGTCATCACAGCTCAAAGTGATCCCTTTTCCTCCGTCCCCAAGGGACCACATGCACCGAAGCGGACCGTGGCGGAATCACAGGTTGAGGACGGACAGCGAAAGCGTTCCTAAGCGAGCAAGGTGGCGTGAAAGAGGAGGGCATAGGCCTTGTGGCCATGCCCGACGATTGAACGCCAGATTGCCGCTTAGGAACGCTTGCAGCGTCGAGCGGTTACGGCGTTTGGCAAAACGCCGTAACTTAATAAGTTTGGTACCTTGACATTGATTTCTCACGCTCCTAAATTGGTTAGGCACAAAACAATTCCACTACCTAACTAAAGAAAGGAGCAACACTAATTCATGTGCGATGAACCTCTTAACCTTTGTTCGCACGAGCCCGGCGGTGACCCGTCGCAACCGGTAGACATACTCGAAGCGGTCAGCGCCGAAGACAAACTCGCCAAGCGCATCCTGAGCGGCCTGGGTTTTTGCGGCCATTACATGCATTTTCATGGCGGAGGCGTGTCCGGCAAGGCGCCCATCATCTGCCTGCTGGCCAAGCAGCCCGGCGGCGAGATGTCGCAGCAGGAACTCGGCATGCACTTTGACCTCAAGCCGGGGTCGCTTTCCGAGATCCTGTCCAAGCTCGAGGTCAACGGCCTCATCGAGCGCAGCCGTAACCCCAAGGATCGACGGCAACTCACCATTCGCCTGACCGAAACCGGCCGGGAAAACGCCCGCATCGACCAGGCGGCCCGCATCCGCTTTAGAGAACGGGCCTTTAGTGCCCTCACTCACGACGAGCGCGAGCAGCTCGCCGAAATGCTCGAGAAAATCCGTGTAACCTGGGAGGAACTGGATGATTAAAACCCTCATGGGCAGCATCCGCGACTATATGAAAGTCGCTGTTGCCACGCCATTGCTCGTGCTTGGCGAGGTGCTCTGCGAGATGCTGATTCCATTTATCACCGCCAACCTGATCGACGCCATCAAAGACGGCACCACCGTAGCCGAGATGCTTCCCACCGCAGGCTTTTTGGTGCTCATCGCGCTGACGTCGCTTGCTTTTGGCGCCGCTGCCGGCGTCACCTGCAGCCATGCGAGCTGCGGCTTCGCCAAGAACCTGCGTCACGACCTGTTCTACAAGATCCAGACGTTCAGCTTTGCCAACATCGATGAGTTCTCGAGCTCCTCGCTCGTCACGCGCCTGACCACCGACATCAACAACGTGCAGCAGGCCTTTATGATGATTATCCGTATCGCCGTGCGCGCGCCGCTGGTATTGATCTTCGCCTTTACCATGGCGTTTATCATGGGCGGCAGCGTCGCCATGGTCTACCTGGTCATCATTCCGCTACTGGGCTTTGGACTGTTCTTTATCATCTTTAAGGTGCGCCCCATCTTCTCGCGCGTGTTCCACAAGTACGACGCACTTAACGAGTCTGTCGAGGAAAACGTCACCGGCATGCGCGTGGTCAAGAGCTATGTGCGCGAAGACTTTGAGAAGGAGAAGTTCGCGACCGCCGCGCGCGACGTCCAGATGGACTTCACCCGCGCCGAGAAACTGCTGGCCTTTAACAACCCCATGATGAACATCTGCGTCAACGGCGCGTTTGTCGTCATCATCTACCTGGGCTCCAAGCTCATCATCACGAGCCAGGGCACGCTGTTCGATGTGGGCCAGCTCTCCTCGATCTTTACCTATGGTTTCCAGATCCTTATGAGCCTGATGCAGCTGTCGATGATCTTTGTCATGGTGACCATGGCCGACGAATCGGCGCACCGCATTACCGAGGTGTTGGCCGCCGAGCCCACGATCGCCAATCCCGCCGAGCCCGTGCTCGAGGTTGTCGACGGTTCCATCGACTTTGACCACGTGAGCTTTAAGTATTCCGCGCATGCGAAGCGCCAGGCGCTCGACGATATCGACCTGCACATTAAGAGCGGCGAGACCATCGGCATCATCGGCGGCACTGGCTCGGCCAAGTCCACGCTTGTAAACCTCATCGCCCGCCTGTACGACGCCACCGAAGGCACCGTGCGCGTGGGCGGCATGGACGTGCGCGACTACGACCTGGACGCCCTGCGCCACCAGGTCGCCATGGTGCTGCAGAAAAACGTGCTGTTTAGCGGCACCATCGCCGAAAATCTGCGCTGGGGCGACCCGAATGCCACCGACGAGGAGGTCCGCGAGGCGGCACATCTGGCCTGCGCCGATGAGTTTGTCGACGGTTTCCCCAAGGGCTACGACACCTGGATCGAGCAGGGCGGCTCCAATGTTTCCGGCGGTCAGAAGCAGCGCCTGTGCATTGCGCGTGCCCTGCTGCGTCGCCCCAAGATCTTGATCCTGGACGACTCCACCAGCGCCGTCGACACCAAGACCGACGCCAAGATTCGCGCAGGGCTGGCAAGCTATCTGCCTAACACGACCAAGCTCATCATCGCCCAGCGCATTAGCTCCGTGCAGGACGCAGACCGCATCATCGTCATGGAAGGTGGCCGCATCGCGCAAATCGGCAACCATGACGAGCTGCTTAAGACAAGCGAGATCTACCGCGAGACCTTTACCTCGCAAAACAAGATGTCTGCCGAGGGCGAAGGGGCCGTCGAGGCCGACACCGAGGCATCCACAACGCAAGCTCAGACCCAGGAAGGAGGCGAGGCACATGAGTAAGGCAACGACCGCCGAGCGCGCGCTCAACCGCAAGGGCGGCACCATGTCGCGCCTCATCAAGACGCTCTTTGGCTTCTACCCCGTGCTTTTGCCCCTCGTCGTCGTCGGCGTGGTGCTCTGCGCCATCATCAACTCCATCGGCGCGACCTTCCTTCAGAGCGCCCTGCAGATTATTAGCGAATCGTGGCAGTCGGGCGATTGGGAAGCCGCACAGCCCAAGATCGCACAGCTCGTGACTACCCTCGCCTGCATCTACGGCATCGGCATCCTGTCTTCGCTCTTCTGGAACCGCGCCATGGCCATCGTCACGCAGGGCTCGCTCGAGAAGCTGCGCGAGAAGATGTTCAACCGCATGCAGGACCTGCCGATTCGCTACTTCGACACGCACCAGCGCGGCGACATCATGAGCCACTACACCAACGACATCGACACGCTGCGCCAGATGATCAGCCAGTCGCTGCCCAACCTGCTCATGACGACCATCGTCATCGTCACGGTATTCTTTATCATGCTGTACTACAGCGTGTGGATGTGCCTGGTCATTGTGGCCGGCGTCGTCTTTATGACCTTTATGACCAAGCTGCTCGGCTCCAACTCCGCGCGTTTCTTTATTGCGCAGCAGTCCGAGCTCGGCGTGGTCGAGGGCCATATCGAGGAAGTCATGAACGGCCAGAAGGTCGTCAAGGCATTCTGCCACGAGTCTGCCGCCGAGGCTGATTTTGACGAGCGCAACGAAAAGCTCTTCGAGGTCTCGCAGAAGGCCAACATGTACGCCAACATCCTCATGCCTATCCTTATGAACCTGGGCAACCTGCTCTACGTGCTGGTCGCACTGGCAGGCGGCATTTTCCTGGCGCTGGGCGTGCCCAACCTGAGCATCTCGGGCATGACACTGTCCATCGCCGTCGTGGTGCCGTTCCTCAACATGACCAAGCAGTTCTGCGGACAGATCGGTCAGATCTCGCAGCAGATCAACGCCGTGGTCATGGGCCTCGCCGGCGCCGACCGCATCTTTGAGCTCATCGACGAGGAGCCCGAGGCCGACGAAGGCTACGTGACGCTCGTCAACGCGCAGGTGAACCCCGATACCTGGCAGCTCGAGGAGGCCGACCACCACACCGGCATGTGGGCGTGGAAGCATCCGCACCGCGCGACCGGCGAGATCGAGTACGTACCGCTGCGCGGCGACCTGGTCATGGACAACGTCGACTTTGGCTACACGCCCGACCACGAGGTGCTGCACGGCGTGTCCGTGTTTGCTAAGCCGGGCCAGAAGGTCGCGTTTGTCGGTGCCACCGGTGCCGGCAAGACGACCATCACCAACCTCATCAACCGTTTCTATGACATCGCCGATGGCAAGATCCGCTACGACGGCATCAACGTCAACAAGATCCGCAAGGCCGATCTGCGCCGCTCGCTGGGCGTGGTGCTGCAGGACGTGAACCTGTTCACCGGCACCGTGATGGATAACATCCGCTACGGCAACCTGGACGCCACCGACGAGGAGTGCATCGCGGCGGCCAAGCTCGCGGGCGCGGACGACTTTATCACCCGCCTGCCCGACGGCTACGACACGATGCTCACCGGCAACGGCGCGCAGCTGTCGCAGGGCCAGCGCCAGCTGATTTCGATCGCACGCGCCGCCGTCGCCGATCCGCCGGCGATGATTCTGGACGAGGCCACGAGCTCCATCGACACCCGCACCGAGGCCATCGTGCAAGCGGGCATGGACAAGCTCATGGAGGGTCGCACGACGTTTGTCATCGCGCACCGCCTGTCCACCGTGCGCAACTCCGACGCGATCATCTGTCTGGACCACGGCCGCATCATCGAGCGCGGCAACCACGACGAGCTGATCGCCAAGCGCGGGTATTACTACCAGCTCTACACCGGAGCGTTTGAGCTGGAGTAGCTCAAAACAGCCCCAACGCTCCCAACGGAGTTCCCCGAGGGAGACGGGGTGTTTACTCCGTGCTCAAACATTCTCGCTTCGCTGCGAAACTGCGCGCGGAGCAAACACCCCGTCTCCCTCGGGGAACTCCTACGCGCAGCCTTTTCTCGCAGCCTAAAAAGAAGTGGTGAGGCCCTGGCCGTTTGGCCAGGGCCTCATTTTGTAAGGAGTCAAAAAAGTCCCGTTCCAGGTGAGCTACTTGAGGAGTTGGGCCATGGCGTTCACGAATTTTTGGACTTGGAGGGTGGGCTCGAGCGGGTAGTGCAGAAAGACCGGTACCTCGCGACCGCACAGGAACGGCACGCCCACAAAGGCCGGGTGCACCCCCGACCACGCTCCGCAGGTGAGCACCGCGTCACCCTTTTCCTCCGCCTCGTTAAAGAGCGCAAAGTCGAAGCTATCCACGTCGATCACGTCCACGCCGCCGTCGGCCAACAGGTCGATGCGCAGGCTGTCCATGGCGTCGTTGCCGTGGCGGAGCACGCGCAGGCGCATGCCCTCCAAGTCGGCGACCGTAATGCGTGTCTTGCGCGCCAGCGGGCTCGTGCGCGGCACGTCGATATAAAACGGCACGTTGACGATGCGGAGCTTTTGGCAGGTGTCGCCCCAGCGCGGGGTCGAAAAACTCGACTGCACCACATCGACCTCGCGGCCCAAGCTGCGCATGACGGATTCGCGCTCGTCGTAGAGGTCGCTTACCGGCGCGATCTCAAATCGCAACGATGGCTCCAGCTCGTGGATGCCCGTCCACATCGACAGCGTTTGGCGCCCCGGGCACATCATCGACACGCCCAGGCGCACGGCACCGCCATCGCCCGCCGCGCGTCGGGCACGGCGCAGCGCGTCCTCGGACTGCCGCATGATCGAGCGTGCGTCGTCCACCAGCAGAGCGCCCGCCGGCGTCACCTTGACGCCCGAGTGCGAGCGCTCGAACAACGTGACGCCAAACTCGGCCTCGAAGCCCGACACCTGCTTGACGAGCGCCGGAGTCGACACACGCAATTTTGCCGCCGCACGCGAGAAGCTTCCCAGCTCCGCGGCGGCCGATATGGCCTCGAGTCGTCGATCGTACACGTCAATCTCCCGTTTTCGCGCCCGTGACCGCATGGGGCCACAGGGGGTTGTTTTCGCAGGTCACGCGCTCAATTGAGAATAAACTGCATCGCACAGTGTAAACCTACGGTTAACGCTATTCTAACAAATATGCAATTCACCTGCGCAAATGCAAAGCATACGATAACCAGCGAAAACCACGTGGGTCGGTTAATGGGAGCGACCCACCGGGAGGCACAAGAAGGGAAGTTCCTATGAGCAACTGGCTTAAGCTCGAGGGCGATGTCTGCGCCGTGACTGGCGCACTCGGCGGTATGGGCGTCGAGATCTGCCGCGAGTTCGCCCGCAACGGCGCCAATGTCGTCCTGCTCGACCTGGACGAGGAAAAGGTCAAGGCCGCAGCCGCCGACCTCGCCGCCGAGTTTGGCATCCACGCCGAGGGCTACAAGATGAACGCCACCGACGAGGCCGAGGTTCAGGCCGCCGTCGATGCCACCATCGCCGACTTCGGCCACGTCGACGTTCTCGTCAACACCGCCGGTATCCTGCGCTTCGCAGCCATGGAAGACCTGCCGCTCTCCGACTGGAACGAGGTCATCAACGTCAACCTCACCGGTTACTTCATCACCTCGCAGCGCTTTGGCCGTGAGATGATCAAGGCCGGCCAGGGTCGCCTGGTGCACATCTCGACCGTTGCCAGCCACTCCCCCGAAACGTTCTCGGGCGTGTACAGCTCCACCAAGGCGGGCGTCAACATGATGTCCAAGATGCTGGCTGCCGAATGGGGCCCCTACGGCGTGCGCTCCAACTGCGTCGAGCCCTGCTTCGTCAAGACCCCGATGTCGGCCAACTTCTATGCCGACCCCGAGGTAGAGAAGAGCCGCAGCCGTCTGATCGCCACGCGTCGCATCGGCGAGGTCAGCGATATCGCCAACGCCGTCATGTTTCTGGCGTCCAAGCGCTCGGACTTTACCACCGGCGACGCCATCAAGGTCGACGGCGGCTTCTCCAACATGATGGGCGACCTCACCGCCAAGCCCGGCGGCCGTCGCGCATACGCCGACAACTACCTTAAGAACAAGGGTGTCGAGCTCTGGTCCGATGAGTCCGGCGTCGCCAAGCCGACTGACCAGTAAACCAACCTAACAGGGAGGCCCCGCGGACACGCCCGCCCCTCCCCCGTATCGATGAGAAAGAGTCCAATGGCTTCCACCAACTCCAACAAGGGTCGCGCCGTCGTGCTTTCCGCCGCGTGCGTCACCATGTTCTTCATCAGCTCCATCGCGCTGTATTCCGTCGTGAGCAAAAATCTGCTCGCCGTCTACCCCGAGTGGTCGAGCGCCCTTACCTGGGCTTTCCCCGTCTTCCAGACCATCATGGCCGTGACGGGCATCTTCGCCGGCCGCATCTCCGATAAGATCGGCCCGCGCAACGTCGTGATCGCTGCCGCCGTGTGCTACGGCGTTGGCTGGTTCATGTCCGGCACCGTCACCGAGCCGTGGCAGTTCTACCTGTGGTTCTCGCTCGTCGCCGCCGTCGGCAACGGCCTGGGCTACAACCCGGCGCTCACCACCGGCCAAAAGTGGTTTATCGACAAGAAGGGCCTTGCCTCTGGCATCACCCTGGCCGCTTCGACCGCCGGCCCCGCCGTGCTGTCCCCGGTGCTCGCCTCGCTGCTCATCCCGAGCCTGGGCATCTTTGGAGCCCTTAAGGCGCTCGGCGTCATCTTCTTTGTGACGATTGCCGCCTCCGCCCTGTTCCTGAAGGCCCCCGAGGCCGGTTGGCTGCCCGAGGGCTTCGAGGCCCCCAAGGGTGGCGCGCATGCCGGCACCTTCGGTGACCTCACTCCGGGCGAGATGGTCAAGACCCCGCGCTTCTGGGTTCTCATCGTCACCTTCGCCTTTGCCGCCACCGCGGGCACCCTGCTCGTCGGCAAGGTTGCCTCCATCGCCGCCGTCCAGCTCTTCGCCGACCCCACGAGCGCCGCGGCCGTCGCCCTCGGCGGTGTGGTCGTCTCCGTCAACACCTGCGCCAACCTGGTCGGTCGTCTGTCCTTTGGCCAGATCATCGACAAGCTCGGCGCCTATAAGTCGCTGCTCATCAGCCTTGTCGTCACCATCGTCGCGCTCGTCATCATGTCGATGAGCTTTACGCAGAGCATGTTCTTTGTGGCACTCGCCCTGCTCGGCTTTAGCTTTGGCGCCCTGCTCGTCATCTACCCGCCGCTCACCGGTGGCGCCTTTGGCACCAGCAACATCGGCGTCAACTACGGCATCATGTTCCTGGGCTATGCCGCTTCCACCTGGATCAGCCAGCCCATCACCGCCGTGCTGTATCACGCCGAGGCCGGCAGCGCCGCCTACCAGCAGTCTTTCTACGGCGCCATTGTGATCGCCGCCATCGCCGTCGTGCTCACCGTCTACATGATGGTCTCCGACAGCAAGAAGAAGTCCGCTTAGTTTTACCGATGCGACAAAGGGACAGCCCCTCTGTCGCATTCCACCGGTCACCAGTATTAAGGAGTCGAAATGTCTGAGCTCAACCCCGTCCGCATTGCCGTTATCGGCGCCGGCGCCATGGGCCGCAACCACATCCGCTTTGTCACCGAGGAGCCCGAGGCCGAGCTCGTCGCCATCGCCGACGCCTTTGAGGGCGCCCGCGCCACGGCCGAGGCCGCCGGCGTGCCGTTCTTTACCGATCCCGCCCAGATGATGGACGAGGTCAAGCCCGAGGCCGTCATCATCGCCACCCCCAACGACCTGCACCTGGGCGTTGCCCGCGAGGCCGTGAAGCGCAACATCGTGCCGCTGGTCGAAAAGCCGATCTCCAACGACCTCGAGGATGCCCAGGCCTTTGCCGCCGAGGCCGAGACCGCCGGCGTGCCCGTACTCGTGGGTCAGCACCGTCGCCACAATCCCCTCGTCAACAAGGCCAAGGAGATCATCGAGTCCGGCGAGCTGGGCAAGCTCACCGTGTCGAGCTTCCACTACATGATCTATAAGAATGACGAGTACTTCGATGTCGAGTGGCGCCGCAAGAAGGGTGCCGGCCCGATCCTGGTCAACCTGGTGCACGACGTCGACCTGCTCCGCTACCTGCTGGGCGAGCCCGTTGCCGTCCAGGGCATGCAGTCCAGCGCCGCCCGCGGTTTTGAGACCGAGGACTCCGCCGTGGTCAACGTCCGTTTTGCCGATGGCGCGCTTGCGAGCATGACCATCTCCGACGCCACCGCCAGCCCCTGGAACTGGGAGGCCACCGCTCGCGAGGATCCGCAGTACCGCCCCTTCGACGCCGACGCCTACTTTATTGGCGGAACCTTGGGTGCCCTTTCGCTGCCCCGCCTGCACCAGTTCTCCTACGACGGAGCCTCCAACTGGCACAAGCCGCTGCAGATGGAGATTCCGGCCGTCGACCCGGCGCTGCCGCACAAGATGCAGCTCAAGCACTTTGTGAAGGTCGTTCGCCGCGAGGTCGAGCCCGTCGTGACCCCCGCCGACAACGTTAAGACGCTCACGCTGCTTAACGCCATCAAGGAGGCCGCCGAGACCGGCCAGCTCGTCGAGCTGTAATGCCTTAAGAGCGGCCGCGGCAGAAACCCCATGCCGAACCCCTCGGTCCGCCACAAATATGCCCCTCTTCTTTGCCCCGCGAGCAGCCTCCTGCCCGCGGGGCTTTTTGCTACCTTAACGACGATTTTTCTGGGGCGGGGGCTATTTTGCACCTCGGCTTGATTCGTTCGCCACCAAATGGGCCTATCTACTACGTTTAACCGATTACCCTCAACCATGCCGAATTTCGCGAAATTAAAACCGCAGGTAGACGGCTTGCCGATTTTCGGAAAACCGGGGGATGGTCGACCCATACGGTTCAAACGTAGTAGATAGGCCCCTTTCGTGGCGCAACCCCAAAACAGTCTTTTGGGACGGGTGGTATCCTTGGTAGCTCTGTGCTGCAAACGCACCTTTACCGCAAGGAGTTTCATGGATCTTATCGCCCAGCTCGCCCGCGAGCTCAACCTTAAGGCCGCCAACGTCGAGGCAGCCGTCAAGCTCATCGACGAGGGCAACACCATCCCCTTTATCTCGCGCTACCGCAAGGAAGCCACGGGCGGCATGGACGACGTCGCCCTGCGCGCACTCGACGAGCGCCTGTCCTACCTGCGCAATCTCGAGCAGCGTAAAGAGGACGTCGTTCTGCTCATCGACGCCCAGGGCAAACTCACGCCCGAACTCGAGCAGCAGATTCGCGAGGCCACGCAGCTCCAGCGTGTCGAGGACCTCTACAAGCCCTACCGCAAAAAGCGCATGACCCGCGCGCAAAAGGCCCGCGAGGCCGGCCTGGAGCCGCTCGCCAACATGATCATCATGCAGGCCTCGGCCAAGGGCAGCGCACTCGACGCCGCCGCGGCATACGTCAACGAGGAGGCCGGCTTCGACACGCCCGAGAAGGCGCTCGCCGGCGCCGCCGACATCGTGGCCGAGACGGTAGCCGAGGACCCCGAGAACGTCGCCGACCTGCGCGCCTTTACGCAAAACACCGCCGACATCGTCGTCGAGGCCACCGACCCCGCCGAAAAGACTCCCTACGAGCCGTACTACAGCTATGATGAGCCGCTGCGCCGTATACCCAACCACCGCGTGCTGGCTATCGACCGCGGTGAGCGCGAGGGCAAGCTCCGCGTGCGCGTGAACGTCGACGGCGCCGCCGCCACGGCACGCCTCGGCAGCCGTTGGCCCCGACGCCAGGGCGTGTTCGCGCCCGTCTTTGACGCCGCTATCGCTGACGGCTACAAGCGCCTCATGGCCCCCTCGCTGGAGCGCGAGGCCCGTGCTAAGCTCACCGTCCGCGCCCAGACCGAGGCCATCAACGTCTTTGCCAAGAATCTCGAAGGCCTGCTCTCGGCACGCCCCGTCCGTGGCGCCCGCGTGCTCGCGCTCGACCCGGGCTACCGCACGGGCTGCAAGGTCGCCGTCATGGACGAGACCGGCAAACTGCTCGACCACGGCGTGGTCTACCCCACCAAGCCGCGCCACGACGTCGCCGGCACCAAGCGCGAACTCGCCCGCCTCGTCAAGAAGGACGGCGTCAACACCATCGTCATCGGCAACGGCACCGCCAGCCGCGAGACCGAGGAAGTCGTCTCGGAGTTCATTGCCGAGCAGGCGCCTGGGCTGCGATACACCATTGTTAACGAGGCCGGCGCGTCGGTGTACTCCGCCTCCGAGCTCGCGAGCCAGGAGTATCCCGACCTGGACGTCACCGTGCGCGGCGCCATGAGCCTGGGCCGCCGCCTGCAGGACCCACTGGCAGAGCTCGTCAAGATTCCGCCCCAGTCCATCGGCGTGGGCCAGTACCAGCACGACCTTGACCAGGCCGAGCTCTCGCGCACCCTGGGCCACGTGGTGGAGGACGTCGTCAACCGCGTGGGTGTCGACGTGAACACCGCGAGCGCGAGCCTGCTGGGATACGTATCGGGCATTACGCCGAGCGTGGCCAAGAACATCGTGGCCTACCGCGAGGAAAACGGTGCCTTTACCGATCGCCGCCAGCTTAAGAAGGTCCCCAAACTGGGGCCCAAGGCATATCTCAACGCCGCGGGCTTCCTGCGCATCAGCGGTGGCAAGAACCCGCTCGACGCGACGAGCGTCCACCCCGAAAGCTACGAGGTGGCCACGTCCGTCCTGGAGCGCGCAGGCGTTAAAGCCAGCGAGCTCAGCCGTGGCGGCGTGCCCGACATTGAGCGCCGTCTGGGCAGCATCTCGGCGCTGGCAAGCGACCTGGACTGCGGCACCCTCACGCTCATCGACATCGTCAACGAGCTCAAGAAGCCCGGCCGCGACCCGCGCGACGACGCGCCCGAGGTGGTCTTTAGCCGCTCGGCACTTTCCATCGATGACCTGGAGCCCGGCATGGAGCTCAAGGGCACGGTGCGCAACGTTGTGGACTTTGGCGCCTTCGTCGACGTGGGCGTGCACCAGGACGGCCTCGTACACATCTCCAAGCTGGCCAACCGCTTCGTCAAGCACCCGAGCGACGTGGTACGCGTCGGCGACACGGTAAAGGTGTGGGTGGAAAAGGTCGATCGCGACCGCAAGAAGATCTCGCTCACCATGGTGCAGGGGAAGTAAACCACCTAAAGCAAGGCCCCCCCCCTCTCGCGATGTGCAAAATCGCGAGTATTCTGCAATTTCTGCCGCTCCGAACGCCCCTCAGAGGCAATAAAGTCAAAAACAGCCCCCGTTTTAGCATCATCAGAGCCAAAACGGGGGCTGTTCCGTGCTTTATCTAGCTGGTAAAAGCCTTTACCTTGCTGAATACTCTCGATTTTGCACGTCGCTGCAGGGGGTACCTTTGCCCACGGCAGGATATGGAAGCCGATTACCAACCTACCGGCAAGCTCGTGTCGGCAGCCCCGGCCTTTCCTTTGCCTAGCGCGACCCTCGCGAAGCGCGTGAGCGATAGGGAAAGGAAAGGCCGGGGCGAACAACCCGCGGCGCAGCCAGTGTTCGCGTTACGGCAGAATATGGAAGCCCAAAGCGGCGATATCCTTGGCAAAGCCGCGCACGGTGTCGAGCGAGACCTCGTACGGGTCGCGGCCGATGTTCTTGCGCTTGGCCAGGATGCTGTTGGGCACCGTGATGATTTGGCAACCGCAGGCTTCGGCCTGGTAGATGTTGATGAGCTCGCGTGTGGACGCCCACAGGACCTCGCAGTTGGGCTTGGCGGCGGCCTTCTTGACCGACTCCGTCATAAACGGAATGGGATCGACGCCGGTATCGGCGATACGGCCGGCAAAGAGCGAGATGATTGACGGCGTCTCGGCGTCAACGGCCTCGACCATCTCGTCGACCTGCTCGGGCGTAAAGATGGTGGTGACGTTGACCTTGATGCCGTCGGCCGAAAGCTTGCGGACCAGCTCGGCGGTGGACTCGCCCTTGGTGGTCACGCACGGAATCTTGACGTAGACGTTCTCGGCCCAGGTAGCGATCTCGCGGGCCTCGACCTCCATGGTCTCGACGTCATCGGCAAAGACCTCAAACGAGACGGACACATCGGTGATGTGAGCCAGAACCTCCTTGGCAAACGCGCGGTAATCCGTCACGCCACCCTTCTTCATAAGGGACGGGTTGGTCGTGAAACCCTGAACGTTGCCGTTCTCGTACATGTCGAGCATGCCCTCGAGGTTTGCACCGTCAGCGAACACCTTGATTGCCATCTGCCTGATTCCTTTCGTTAGCATACGGCCGATAAACTGCTAAACACTTTACCTATGTTTATCAAGGCGTGAGCTGCGGGTTTTTATCTTCTCGGCGAACGGTATAAACGCTTTAGTGTTTGGTTTGATAAATCGATTGAGCATGCAAAAGCAAAGAGCCGCAGTTTAGGCAAACGTCAGAATGCGGGATTCATTAGATGAGGCCGAAATGCTGCATGGCGGTGACGGTGCCGTCGTGTGCGACATCGTCAGTCACGTAGTCGGCGACCGCTTTGACCTCGGACATGGCGTTGCCCATGGCGACAGCCGTCTCGACGGCAGCGAGCATGCCCAGGTCGTTGCCCGAATCGCCAAAGCCAAAGGTGCGCGCATTTCCCTCGCGGCCCAGATACGCCAGCGCTCGCGCCACGCCCACGCCCTTGTTGATGCCCTTGGGGCTCAGCTCGCGATTCCGACCACCGGTATTGCACAGCTCAAACTCGCGATCGATAAAGCCGTCATCGTTGGCAACGCGAGCCAAACTGGGCACATTGAGGCATACCTTGCCCACGCGCAGACTGCCGTCGACGCGCATTTCCTCGGCGCTGTGCACCACAGAAGTGCCGATCAGAGACGACTGCTCAACACCCGCGGGTTCCAGGGCAAAAGTAGCCACGTTGGTCTCGAAAAAGGCCTCAATCCCTGCCGCGGCCATACGGCGTGCAAGCTCCTCGATAACGTCCTCGCCAAAGCAGTCCTCATGCACCACGCGGCCCTCGACCTCGAGCGTGGCGCCCGCCATGGCAACGACACCCGCGGGGTCGAGCGCACGCAAGCTGTCCGCGATGAGCCACAGGGGGCGACCCGTGCAGATAAACGCCTTGTGCCCCGCGTCGCGCAGACGATGAAACGCCTCGACGACCATCTGCGAGGGGCGAACCGCCGAAAAGTCCTTATCGGTCATATCGTCGGGATCGAACGACGTCAGCGTGCCGTCCACGTCAAAAAAGAGCACGGCGGAATCGGGGCACGCATCAATCATATGGGTTCCTTTCGAGGATAAGGGCAAACGAAGCATCCATCATATAATGAAGCGACGCAACCAGAGAGGTCACCCATGGAATTTTACGCAAGCTGCCCCGAGGGCTTTGAGTCCGCACTCGCCGATGAGCTTAAACGCCTCGGGCTTTCGCATGTTCGCCGGCTGAAGGGCCGCGCTACATTTGAGGGCGAGCTCGAGCAAGGCTACCGAGCATGCCTGTGGTCGCGCCTGGCGAGCCGCGTGTTCGTGGTGCTCGGGCGCTTTGAGGCGCAGAATGCCGATGAACTGTACGATAGCGTTTACGACATCGCCTGGGAGAGCATCGTCCGCCCCGGCGCCACCATCGCCATCACAGCCCGCGGCGTGACCGAGCAGCTGCGCAACACGCGCTTCTCGGCCCTGCGCGCCAAAGACGCGCTGTGCGACCGTCTGGCCGAGACCACGGGCCGTCGCGCCGACGTCGATGCTGCCGACCCCGACGTTCACCTGCTGCTTTCGCTGCGCCAGCGCCGCGCGAGCATCAGCCTGGACCTTTCAGGCGACCCGCTGTTCAAACGCCTGCCGCCCGCAGCGACCCGCGCCGGCGAGGGCGCGCACGTGCTGCGCCCCGACTACGCCGCCCTGGTGCTGGCGCAGGTCGGCTGGACCGCACTGTGCGAGCGCGAGCTGACGGCCGATGATTACGAAAACGAAGCGCTGCCTACGCTGATCGACGCCTCGTGCGCCGGCGGCGGTCTGCTGCTGGAGGCCGTGAACATTCTGACCGACCGCGCCCCGGGCGCCGCACGCGAGCGCTGGGGCTTTGAGGGCTGGCAGCTGCACGACGCCGCCCTGTGGGAGCAGCTGCTTGCCGAGGCGCGCGAGCGCGAGACCGCGGCGCGTGAGCGCCAGGCGCGCATCGTCGCCGTGGACATTGACCCCGCCGCCCGCAAGACTGCCGAGCGCATGGTCAAGTGCGCCGGCTACAAGCGTTTTGTCGACTTTTGCGCTGCCAAGCCAGCCACCGTGCTGGACCACGCGGGCGCCGTCGCCGGTGCCGCCGTGGTCGCGGACACCACCGAGACCCCGCTTTCGCTCATGCACGACGCCATGACGCTGGTCGGTGAGCTGCGCCGCGCGCCCGAGCTTTCCGCGGCGCCGGTCGCCGCGCTCACCCGCGATGGATTGCTGGCCCGCGCGCTCCACGCCGAGCCCGAGCGCTCGATCGCCGTCATGCCCAATAACGAGGAGGCAACTATTGAGGTTTGGCCCTCGCTCGACCACGCCGCCGCGGCGTTTGAGGCTTCGACCAGTGCGGATGCCGAGGCCGAGGTTGCGGATGCCAACGAAGTCAACGACAACGCCGCCAACACCCCCATGCCCGAACCTGCCGCCATGCTCGACCTGGGCGACGGCAAGCCGCTGCCCGTGCTCATCCCCGAGTCCGAGCAGTTCGCCAACCGCCTGCGTAAGAATGCCCGTCTGCGTCGCAAGTGGGCCAAGCGCGAGGGCGTGAGCTGCTACCGCGTCTACGATGCCGACCTACCCGACTACTCCGCCGCCATCGATCTGTACGAGGGCTGCCCGCAGACGCCGGGCCGCTGGCTCGTCATCGCCGAGTACGCCGCGCCTAAGACCATCGATCCCGCGCTAGCCCAGGCCCGCATGCTCGACATCTTGGCCATCGCGCCGCGCATCCTGGATGTTCCGGCCGAGCATGTGCACGCCAAGGCCCGCATGCGCTCGCGTGGCGGCTCGCAGTACGGCAAGCAGGGCGCCGGTAAGGGCGCATCAGGCGAGCGCGCCAACATCGCTCGCCGTCGCCTGCCGCTCATCGAAGAGGGCGGACTCACCTTTGCCGTCAACTTTGACGATTATCTGGATGTGGGCATCTTCCTGGATCACCGCGTCACCCGCAACCTGGTGCGCGAGCACGCCAAGCAGGCGCGTCGCTTCCTCAACCTGTTTGCCTATACCGGCACCGCCACCTGCTACGCGGCGGACGGCGGCGTCGAGGAGACCGTGACGGTCGACCTCTCCAACACCTACCTGGACTGGGCCGAGCGCAACATGCGCCAAAACGACTTTGTGGGACCGCAGCATCATTTTGTGCGCGACGACGTGCTCGCCTGGATTCGCGACCAACGCCAGACGCGCAACCGCTGGGACCTGATCTTTGTCGACCCGCCCACGTTCTCGAACTCGTCCAAGATGGGCCGCCGCACCTGGGATGTCCAGCGCGACCATGTCGAGCTTTTGGCCGGCGTATCGCGCCTGCTCGCACAGGGCGGCCACGCCATCTTTAGCTGCAACCTGCGTGGCTTCCGCCCCGAGACGCGCAAGCTCGCGCGCGCGGGCGTCGTGCTGGAGGACATTACGGCGCAAACCATCCCAGAGGACTTCGCGCGCAACCAGAAGGTGCACCATTGCTATATCGTGCGCCGCCTGCCCATCGAGGACGCCATGGCCGAGGTCGGCTTTAGCGCCGAGGAGATTGCCGAGCGAACCGAGGAGCTGCGCAACCCCGAGGCGCGCAAGCCTCGCGCAACGGCGCCCGCGCACGCGCAGACCGGCAACGGCAAGCCCAACTTTGTCGGCAAGCCCTCCCCCGCCGGCAAGCCCAAAAAGAAAAAGTTCTACGCCAGCAAGCCCAAGGGCAAATAACGAAGTTGCGGTGGAATACGGACTGTTTTGCCTGGAATTAGGCAAATTTAGACCGTATTTCACCGCAACTCATAGTGGGATGGCGGATGCCGACCTATCCCTGGATGACCAATCGGTAACCAATACCCACGTGCGTTTGGATATAGCGCGGGTGCGCGGGGTCGGACTCGATCTTCTTGCGCAGCGTGCCCATAAAGACACGCAGGCTCGCCAGGTCGCTCTTAGTTGCCGTGCCCCAAATCTCGTGCAGGATAAACTGGTGCGTCAGCACTTTGTCGGCGTTATGCGCCAGCAGGCATAGCAGTTTGTACTCGATCGGCGTCAGATGCAGCTCCTCGCCATCCATCGTGGCGATGCCGGCGTCAAAATCGATATGCAGCTCACCGGTATCAAACGAACCCTCAGAGACAACGCCGCCCGTCTGCGCATACGAAAGACGCCTGAGCGTCGTGCGAATGCGCGCGAGCAACTCCTCGACCGAAAACGGCTTGGTCAGGTAATCGTCGGCGCCGGCATCGAGTGCGCGAATCTTGTCCGCATCCTCACTGCGCGCCGAGACCACGATGATCGGCATGCCCGACCATGCGCGCACCGACTCCACCACCTTGACGCCGTCCATATCGGGCAGACCAAGATCGAGCAGCACAATGCTCGGTGCCTGCGATGAGGCAGCGGCAATGGCGGCATGGGCGGTCTCCACGGCCATATGACGCAAGCCGTGCGCCTCGAGCGCGGCAACAATAAGATTGCGAACGGCGGGGTCGTCCTCAACGACCAAGATGAGCGGTTTTACGGCAGAGTTCGGCACAGCGCTACTCCTTATCAAACGAAACGTCGGCGACGGGAAGCTCAATCGTAAAGACCGAGCCGTGCGGGTCCGCCGCGGCAACCTCTATGCTACCGCCATGCGCCAGCGCAATGGAGCGGCAGAGCGAAAGACCCAGACCCACGCTGCGATGGCTGTCGGCAAGACCGTGGTTGGCGGTGTAGAACGACTCAAAGATCCGCTGGCGGTCCTCGGGCGCAATGCCCGGGCCGTCATCGGCCACCGAGCACGCCACGCGTCCATCGTCGACGCTTATCGAAATCATGATATGCGAGCCTGCGGGCGTATAGGTGATGGCGTTGTTCACCAGATTGACCACCAGCTGCACCATCAGACGCGCATCGACGTTGACGAGCGCCGGCTCGTCGCACGGCACCACCTTAAGATCGTGCTCGCGCACGGCCGGACTTACGTGGCGCAGCGCCTCCTCGACGATATCGTCCATGAGCTCGAGCGTAGTCGACAGATGCATGCCGCCGCCCTCGAGCTTGGTGATGGCGAGCAGGTTCTCGACAGTGGCGTTGAGCCACAGTGCATCCGAGCGAATGGATAGAAGCAGGCCGCGGCGCGTCTGGGCATCGAGCACCGCGGTGCCGGTTGAACCCTGGTCGAGCAGGACATCGGCATTGCCCGAAATACTGGTGAGCGGCGTGCGCAGGTCGTGCGAGATGGAACGTAGCAGGTTGGCGCGCAGCTGTTCGTTTTTGGCGAGTACCGCCGCTTCTTCGCGGGCCTCCATGGCGCGGGCGCGATCGAGCGCCAGCTCGCCTTCGCTCACGATGGCATCGGCAAGTGTCCGCTCCTCATGCGTCAGCACGTCGGGCTCGGCAACGATAGCCAGCACGCCCACCACCGAGGCGGGGTCGCCCGAGCGCACGAAGCCGTCGCCCGTGCGAACCGTCAGGTAGATGCCATAGAACGCCGATCCGCCAAACGTGGCGTCAAGCGGCGTTCCCACGTAGGCGGACGCCGAGAGCCGCGGCGGCATCTGCGGCGCCAGCTCGTGCACCGGCGCGGCATCGCCCACGGCTGTGTACGTCGCACGCGGCAGCAGGTCATCGCCCTCGGCGTCGGCGCTGTACCACACGACCGGACAGCCCGAAAGACGCGCCAGCTGCGTAGCCATGGCATGAACGATCTGATGCTGATCGGCGCACCGCTGCAGCATGCGGTTGGTCTCGAGCACCATATGCGTGCGGCGGTCGCTGGCGGCAGCCTGTGCCAAGGCGCGGCGCAGGGCCAACGCAATCGAGCTCGACACAAGCGAGACCACGAACATGATGAAGAACATGCCGGGATAGCCGCGGTCGATAAGCGACAGCGAGTAGCGCGGGTCGACAAACAAGAAGTTGTAGAGCGCCACGGCGGCAGCCGAGCTCAGCAAGCAATACAGGCGACTCCAAGTAAAGAATGCGCACAGCTGAACGGCGAACACATAGACGATCATGATGCTCGGCGCGAGACCCGGATGGTCGAGCAGCGCGCCCACAATCGTCGCCGCGACCAGCAGTCCCACCGATACGCAGGCGTCATACAGAGGAGTGCGGCGCGTCAGCGTTGTGCGCCGCCACCAAAAACTATCGGCAATATCGCCGTCCGTACGAACGTCCATCAGCGTCCCGCCCCTCTCTCAAAAACAAAAACCACCACAAAGGGGACAGGCACCCTTGTGGTGGTTTCCCCTTGTGGTGGTTCCAAGTGTAAAGCCTTTGCAACCTGCGGTCGTTAGACAAACAGCACGTGCGCGAGCAGTGCGCACACGCACGCCGCGACAAGCACCGTCACCACGATCGAAATCACGCGATCGGCCATGTCCATGTTGGCACGATTCGTAAAGAACCGATCTTCGGCGGCATCGGCGCGTGCCTCACGCACCATCTCGGCAGCAAGATCGCAACCGTCAAGCACCTTTGCATCCATGGTTTCCTCCCAGGACTCAATCCCCATCAATACAAGCCCGCCCGTTCGCAGACAAACCTCGAGCGTCGACTACGGGCGCTCGTTGGGGGCCAGGCGCTGCATCTTGTTCACGGCTTTGAACTTGGTGAACAGCGGCACGTACTCAAAGCTCACGTTGGAGTTCTCCAGGCCGTACCAACGCGCAGGCGTGCCGGCGGCGCGACGGATGATGTACTTGAGCGTGATGGCCGTACGCTCGCTGGGCTCCACATCGCTTTCGGGCGCCAGAAGCTTACGGATCAGGACGAACTTGAACGTGCCGATGTTACCCGGATCCTTGTAGACCGAGTAGTCATGCGTCTGCGGCGGCAACTCGCCGGTGGCAGCCAGGTCCTGAACAACCTGACGCAGGTAGGCATTGACGCGCTGGTTGATCTTGTAGCCCAGGTACAGATGCACGCGGAACACGTAGTCGGTGCCGAACGTCTCGACCGAATAGGCAAAGGTGTGCGGTTCGTCCATGGTCTCGACATTCACAAACCACCAGGCGCGGGCGCGCTTGGGATGCTTGTCCAAGATCGAATAGACGATATCGCGGTCGATGTAGTCGGTATGGGTGTCCTTGGTCAGGTACACGACGTTGTCGCTCATGCGCTCGTAACGGTCGTCGTCGCGCAGGCGCTTGAGCTGCGGCAGGTAGCTGCGCAGCGGCAGCAGCGTAAACTGGCGCTGCTCGACCGCCGTGCCGTTGTACCAGCACACCATAATGCCCATGATGAGCATGGCCATAAGGATGGTGAAGTAGCCGCCGTGGAAGAACTTGGTGAGCGAACTCACGAAGAAGAAGCCTTCGAGCAAAAGGAAGAAGGCCGCGAAGATCCACGGAGCAACCTTGAGTTTGCGCTCCTCGTGCAGGTAGAAGAAGAGCAGCATCGTGGTGCACATCATAGTCAGCGTAATGGCAAGGCCGTAGGCGGCTTCCATATGCGCCGAGTTCTGGAACAGCAGCACCACGATGACGCAGCCCACGAGCATGACGTTGTTGACCATGGGAATATAAAGCTGGCCTTTGGTCTCAGCAGGGTAGAAAACCTGCATGTGCGGCATAAGGTCCAGGCGGCTGGCCTCGGACACCAGCGAGAATGCGCCGGTGATGAGCGCCTGCGAGGCAATGATGGCCGCGACGGTGGAAAGGCCGACGGCAAAGGGACGCAGGCCCGGGGTGAGCATCTGGTAGAAGGGGTTGAGGTCGGCGATACCCATGAGCTCGGGGTTGGCGGCATTGTTGATAAGCCACGCGCCCTGGCCCATGTAGGACAGCAGCAAGCAGCACTTAACGAACGGCCAGGTAGCGTAGATGTTGCCGCGGCCGACGTGGCCCATGTCGGAGTAGAGCGCCTCGGCACCGGTGGTGGCGAGGAAGCAGCTGCCCAGAATCATGATGCCCGCGTGGTTGTTGGGGCTCAGCAAAAAGGCGATGCCGCGCACCGGGTTGAGGCACAGCAGCACGGCGGGGTGCTGGAAGACAAAGAACAGACCCGTGCCGCCCAGGAACAGGAACCACAGCGTCATGATGGGGCCAAAGGCGTGACCGATCTTGGCCGTACCGATGCGCTGTACCAAGAAGAGCGCGATGATGATGGCGAGCGTAATGGCGACGACGCGGCCTTGGTCATCGCCCAGCACGGCATGGACCGCCGGGATGGTGCGCAGGCCCTCGATGGCCGTGGTAACGGTAACGGCCGGCGTCAGGATGCCGTCGGCGAGCAGCGCGGCGCCACCCAGCATGGCGGGGATGATAAGCCACTTGCCACAGCGCTTGACCAGGCTGTACAGGGCAAAGATGCCGCCCTCACCATGGTTATCGGCGCGCAGCGAGATGAGCACATACTTGATGGTGGTCAGCAGCGTGACCGTCCACACGACAAGGGAGAGCGCGCCAAGCACGAACTCCTCCGTCACGCTTCCGATGCCGCCGTTGCCGGCAACGAGCGCCTTGGTTACATACATAGGGCTGGTGCCGATATCGCCGTACACCACGCCCAGCGTGACGAGCATCGCCGAGATGCTCACAGGAATCGCAGCGTGCGAGGCTGCCTCCTTGGCCTTTTGTTCCATAAGCCGGTTTCCTCCCAACTTTAATGTTCGAAGGAATTATAGGTAATCGGCCCATGTTTGAATGGCACTGTTTTCCCAGCTAAATAAACATTTATACGGCCTTTAGGCCACCGCGGCGATATGAAATGTAACAAAGGGACTGCCCCTTTGTCACATTCGTCATTTTCCAAGCCAGTTTTTGAACCACCATTCCATGGATCGGCTCATCTCGGCCATAAAGGGACTCGTGTGCTTGCGGGTATAGATGTCCACGACGCGCTCCCCCACCTCGCGGGCATGCGGACGGAACATTGCGTCCATCTCGGCCACCTGCGCGTCCATGGTCGCGGCATCCGCGCGGCAGTAGCGCTCCTCGTGCACCAGGTTCACCACGGGATGCGCGATTGCCGGGCGCTCCTTACGGGGCGTGCCGATGATGAGCATCGATAGCGGCATGGTATAGGGCGGCAGATCGAGCAGCTCGGCGACTTCCTCGGCATTCTCGACGATATCGCCGATGTAGCAGCTCCCCAGCCCCAGGGCCTCGGCGGCAACCACGGCGTTTTGCGCGGCGATCACGGCATCCTGCGCCGCGATGGCAAAGTCGCCCAAACCCGGCGCGCGGCGGGGTGCCTTGCCCGTGCGCTCGACAAACTCGGGCTCAAAGCAGCCCACGTGCTCAAACAGATCGATCCACTTGGCATAATCGACCACAAATATTAGTGCCCAGGGCGCCTTGGCAATCATGGGTTGGTGGTCGCACAGGTCGGCCAGGCGGTCGAGCGTTGCCTGCTCGCGGATGCTCACGATGGAATACATCATCATGGCGCCCGCCGACGGCGCGCGACTCGCCGCATGCAAAATCGCCGCCCGCTGCTCGTCGGTCACCGCCACGGGGCGGTCGTCGTCATCACGCGCGAAGGCACGCGTGGAGGAACGGTGCTCCAACGTGTCCAGCACCGCATTACCCGTAGTCTCGACCGGATAACCGTTCGCATCCACGCCCGCAGCTCCGCCGCAGTACTCGGCACCCGTCATACAAACCTGCTCGCCCATAGCTCTATCCTCGCTAATTCTTTAAGAAGCCTTTACGTTTCCGTGTAATTCCCGTCCATTATCGCGCAGGTCGCCACTACATTGCGCCACACCGCCACACGTGCGCGTTAATATGGCTGGTTGTTGTGCGCAGACACCAATTGCAGCGCATATCTTGGTAACAATCGGGTAAACCCCCGCTTTCGTACGTTTTAGTTTGTGAGGAGTCTCAGCATGTTCGCTGCCGCCATCTCGCTCGTCGGTCTTGCGGCGACCGTCTACCTTGTCTTGCGCGAGGCCAAGGCCATTCGCGCTCAGTCGGGCACCGTTGCCAAAAGCGCTCTTGGGTGGAGCGTCGCCTTCGGCCTGTTCCAGCTCTTTTTGACCATTTGGGGCGCCATTGGCCTCGTCGCCCAAAACGAGCCGCTCGCCTTTGTGATGCTCATCCTGACCAACGCCATCCTCACCGGCTGCGCTTGGGCCAGCATCGCACGCGACCGCATCGCCCCGCGCGTCTTTGCGTTCGCCGCGCCCGACGCCCCCGCTCCCACCGGCAAGCTCGCCCGCCTGCGCGGCGCCTTTGTGGGCAAGCCACTCGTCGCCGCCGTGCTGTGCCTGCTGCTCGCCGGCGTCTTTGCGCTGCTAGGCATGGAGGTATCGTCCAACCACGACTTTACCTGGGTCTACCCCCTGTGCATCCTGCTCGAGTGGGCCATCATCACCACGCTCATGACCGGCCTGTTCTTCCTGTTCCAGCGCCACGGCGCAGCTCCCGCGGTCCTGGCCTTTGCCCTCTTTGTCCTGGGCATTGCCGAGTTCTTCGTCATCACATTTAAATCCATGCCCATCCAGCCGGGCGACCTTTCGGCCATCTCCACCGCCGCCGCGGTCGCCGGCACCGGCTACACCTTCTCGATCTCACTGTTCTGCGTGCTGTCCATGGGCTTTACCGCCATCGCCATGCTGCTGTGCGAGTACGCCGGCCTGGTGGCACCGCACCGTCAGAAGGGCGCCGCCAACGCCAAGCGCATGCTGCTCACCAACCTGCTCGTCGCCGTGCTGTGCCTGGGCGGTGTGACCGCACACGTCACGCTCATCGACTACTACAACACCCTCGGCATCACCGTCTACACCTGGCGCCCGCTCGAGAGCTACTGGCGCGAGGGCTACCTGCCCGCTTTCATTAGCGCAGCGCAGTCCATCAAGCCGCCCAAACCCGCCGACTACTCCGTCGACGATGCCAAGGCCACGCTCAAAAAGTACGCCAAGGCCTACGACAAGTCCGACGCGGCCGAGAGCGACGAGCGCGCCGCCGCAAAGGAGCAGTTCGACAGCGAGAAGCCCACGGTCATCGCCATCATGAACGAGACCTTCTCGGATCTTTCGATCTACCAGAACATGCGCGCCGGCTACGAAGGCCCGCAGTACTTTAAGAACCTGTCCAACTGCCTCAGCCGCGGCAAGCTCTACGTGAGCGCCTACGGCGGCGGCACCGCCAATACCGAGTTTGAGTTTATGACCGGCAACTCCATGGCCAACCTGGGCTCGGGCGTGTACCCCTACACCATCTACAACATGGAAACGACCGGGAACCTGGCAGAGCAGTTCAAGTCGCTCGGATATTCCACCACGGCCATGCACCCCAACCACGCCACCAACTGGAACCGCGAGAACGTCTACAAGGACTTTGGCTTTGACCAGTTCCTGTCCATCAACGATTTCCAGGGCGCCGATACCCTGCGCGGCATGGTGACCGACCAGGCTACCTACGACAAGATTCTTGAGATGCTCAACCAGAACGCCGATCCGCAGTTTATCTTCGACGTGACCATGCAGAACCACTCGGGCTACGATACGGGCCTGCTGCCGGTCGACAAGCAGATGCACCTGAACATCGACACGACCGATCTGGACGCCAAGACCATCGAGGACGGCACGCTCTCCGATGTCGACGAGTACGTCTCGTGCATCGAGCAGTCCGACCAGGCGCTGCGTTACTTCCTCAACGCCCTGAGCAAACTCGACCGCAAGGTGGTCGTGGTGTTCTGGGGCGACCATCAGCCGTTCTTCCCGTCCAAATTCAACGATAAGTGGTTTACCGGCGAGGACGACGCCACCCACCAGGAGCGCTTGTGGCAGACCGACTACATCATTTGGGCTAACTACGACGTTGCCGGCTGCAACCAGACGAGCGAGGTCGACGACCTGTCCACCAACTACCTGTCCACGCAGCTTATGCAGCTGATCGGCGCACCGCTGACCGACTACCAGAAGGCGCACATGACGCTGCGCGAGTCGCTGCCCGCTATCAACTCGGTGGGCTACGAGGACGCCAGCCTGCGCTGGGCGCTTTCCTCCAACGTCACCGGTGACGACGCCGATGCCGCAGCCGCAACCAAGGCGCGCGAGGATTACGCCAAGATGCAGTACTACGAGATGTTCCGTGACGGCAAGAATGTGTACACCGAGCACTTCCAGACCGAGGCCAACGAGACCGACCCCAACCTGGCGCCGGGTACGACCAAGATCAAGTAGCGGGCCTGTATCCCGGTTCGTCTGCCCGGCCGGCGCCTCGGTATTGAAGCGCGGCTTGTCATGGGGGAATCTGCTGAACATATATAAGTTGAAGGCCACGTCATGTGGCCTTCTTTGTATCCGGAAAGCGTGTCCCGGAATTCTTGTCTGGAATGGGATGCAGTTTCCGCTCAAACTGGGATGGATTTTCCGGATGAGGGCTTGACGGAAAATGTGTCCCGTTCCGGGCGCTAATTGTGGGATGCAGTTTCCGCTTGCGGAGTCTCCACTCAACAGAAAACCCGGGTGGCCTGTTTTTGGCTACCCGGGTTTTTGGGTTGTCGATATGTTCGACTGGCTACTAGTGGGTCTTGCGGCGCTTGATCAGCATGATGAGGGCTATCACTACGAGCGTTGCTCCCGCTGCTGCTGCGGTGGCGACTAGGGCGAATGTTTGGTCGCCGGTGTTTGCGAGGTTCTTCGCTGTGGTCGTAGCCTTGACCTTGGTGTCGGTCTTAGCTCCGTTGTCGGACTTGGGCTTGTCCGGGTTCGTCGGGGTCTCAGGAGTCTCGGGGTCCTTTGAGCCTTCGGAATCGGTTGGGCCGGCGGTGTTTACCAGCGTATGGTCCAGGAACTTCTTGGCGCCCGCACTTGCCTGTGAGAACAGGCGGCGCGTGCGGATCGGGGTGGCGTTCACCGTTGTGAGCGCCGTCTCCTCGGCCTCGATATTCACGAGCGTCGTGCCGGTGTCGAGGCCCACCTCGTTGTATCCCACGTGGCAGTAATACTGCGCACCGTCATCGTCTGCGGTCAGGTCAATCTCGAGCTTTGAGGCCGTTCCAGCCGCGAGGTTGCCATCGGCACCCACGAGCTTAAACTCTGTCTCGCCGCGGCCCTTGCGGTACCACATATAGGTCGGTGCCAGCCCTGTTTCGCTATCGTCGGCACCGAGTTGCTTCACATGGCCAATCGCCGAGAGCGTCAGGTGGCTTCCCGCCGTGCGCTCAACCGAAGAGTCGTATCCAAGATCCGACCCCTCCGCAGCATCCGCCGCAGGTCCGCTCACGGTCATCGTCATGCCATCGGGCATGGTCTTGACCGTGATGATTGCCGAGCGAATACCTGTTTCGGTCGTGGATCCATTCTTAACGGCGGCGATGGCGAATCGATACTCCGTATTGGGCTGCAGCCCATCCCACTTGAGCGAGGTCTGCGTGTTGTCGGCAATCTTCCAGCTATTGACGACCGCATCCGCCGCATTGCTCTGCAGCATGCCCACGCCGTAGCTAAAGCCACTCTTGTTTGCGAGCACATCGTCCCAGCTAAACGTAACGCTGGTCGAATCGACGGCGTTTGCCGTAAAGCCCGTCACGGCCGGCGCGTCGGGCATCTCGACGTCCTTAACGTCATAGCCCACGATCCAGAACTGGTCGGTGTCCTTGGTGCCGAGCTTGTCGCCCGAATCTGCCTCGAACTTGTCGACATCCACCGCGTTGACGCCCAGACGCCACACAAAACCGTACTTGCCCTGCGCGGCCTCGGGCAGGTTGTCGACGGTGCCGCCGTATTCGGTCGATTCACTCGAGGAGTTACCCGTAGTAAAGCCGGCGTTGGCACCAAAGCACAGGCCGCCAAACAACTCGTGCTTTGCGAGCTTCGCGCCCATGACAACGCTGCCGTTCAGCGTCAAGCCGAGCTCGAGCTCCTGCTCCTTGCCCTCCTCGACTTCGATGGTCTGCTCAATGCTCGCCCCCGACTGCGCGGCGGCGCCGTTAAACCCATCGTGCGTGTAGGCGCGCGTTACGCCAGGCTTGCCCAGGCCAAAGGAATCCCCAACGGGAGTCTCGCCGTTGAGCGTCGTTTGATAGGTTCCGGGTTCTCCCGACCGGTTGGTCAAAAAGTAGCTGAGCGGCGTCATATTGTGCTGTTTGGCAATGCGGTCATAGGCCTCGACATTAACGACCGAGGTCTGCGCGCCGAGCGACACGGGCGCCGCCATCACGCCCTTGCCACCAGTTTCCTCATTTTCGATCTCATACTCGTAATAGACCATCGGAATCGTGTAGAGCACGGCCTTGTCACCCTCGCCGGCATGCGACTCATAGCTTACGCTTGCGCTGACCGTGCGCTCGCTCCGGTAGTCATAGCATCCCTCGGCGGCAAAATCGACTGAAGCATTCATCGCGACCAGGGGCGGACCGGTCTGCACCTCGACGGCAACGCCCAACTCGGCGCCAATGGTATAGCCCTGGGATGTCCCCGTGCCCTTTTCCTCTCCGTATGACGTGCCGCCCAACACCAGATAGCCGTATGCCTGCTCCAGATCCTCAACATAGGGCGCATCCTGCAGCACGGCAAGCACGCGCGGGTTGGTATAGACCTTGTAGCGGTCCTTGTACGTGATCTTGACGCTGTCGTTGTCGACATCGGGCAGCGCGAGCGAGATAAATGTGCCGTAGGTAGTGCCGCGACGGTTGCTCTCGCTAATCACCTGCTCCTCGCCGCGGCGCACCTTTCCGTTCTCGTCGAGCGAAAAATGCGAGGCGGTCATCCAATAGTAGTCATCGTTCTTGCGCAGGTCCTCGTCGCGGTGCTTGCCCACCACGGCGATAAAGCTCTCGTTATAGCGGTCCGAACCCGAGACGCTGCCCGCCTTGACGTCGCTGATCCACACCTGCTCTATACCCTTGTGGTCATGCTTGTTGCTGCTGTTGTATTGCTGACCGCACATGCTCATGGTTCCGACCATGGACCCCAAGCCCTGAGCCCCGCTCTGTGCCGTGTTGCAGGCAAAGTCGCGGAACACATCGCCGCCCACGAGCACCTCGTCGACCGCCAGCTGCTCGGACAGGCCGTCAAGGTTGGCAGTGGCAAGGGCAATAGGCGCCAAGGTGCACGGATAGCGCTTATCCTGAGCGCTATCCTTCCATGCGCTGTTGGGCACATGCATCAGCCCATAGGAGGCGAGGAGCCCGTCTCTGTATTCCTTGCAATCGGAAAGCTTGAACTCGCCAGACTCCGAGTCAAAATACGCGTAGCGGTACAGCGCGCCGTACAGCCCCTTGCTGCCGTCAGAAGCGCCGTAATCAAAAGCGCTGCGTTGCCAGTCATAGCCCGCAAGAATAAGGCCCGTGACGGTTTCACCCGTCTTTTTTCCTTCTTCATCGTAGGCGGCAAACGTGCCGAACGTCGCATTCGCAGCGACCATGGTCTTGCCGTTCGCGGAGAGGGAGATTGCGCCCGTGTCGCCCAGAGCATCGACATGGACGAGCGCACCCTTGGATGCATCCCACGAAAACAGCTCGCAATGCGTCGACTTATCAATATTCTTCTTGCCGTAGGGTGCCGAGACCACGATGGCGAGGTCATCGCAAAAATCGCGATCGAGGTCGCCGGCCGCTAGCGAAACGACAGGAGCTGACTGAAGCTGCGTCCAGGAGTCGTCCCCGCCCTTGTTGTGCGTGGTGTAGTCCGCGGCGTTACCGGCATCGATCTTGACGACGCTTTGCTTCCAGTTGCCGCCCTCCAAGTCATACATGTCGACTACAGCCTTGCGCACGCCGTTCTCGTCGACATAGCAGCCCGCGTAGACAAAAAGCTCGTCGACGCCGTCGCCATCGACATCGCCCGCCTCGACATCAAAGACGGCGTCGTGCTCTTGCAGGTAACCGGCATCCAGGTACTTAAAACGGCCTTCGTACATCATATTAGTGTTGACCGTCACCGGCAGGTGTGTGTCGAGAGTGCGCGTACGCCCGTTGCTAAACGAGTAGAGGACCAGCTCAACCTTTCCGGCGTATGACTTGCCGTCAATCGTCGTGGAGGAACTGTCGCCGTAGGCACGGAGCTCGGCAACGCGGCTCTTTTTGCCCGTGCTGGCGTCGCTGCAGAACTCAACACTCGTGGCGTGAATGCCCGAGAAACCGTTGTTGTCGTTGGCGAGTACTGTTGAGGACTCATTGTTGCTTAGGTACGACCAGGTGCCGCCACCGTAGTCGCTATGCTTGTAGAGATCGCTGTTCGTATCGAAGTTGTTGACGTTTTGTCAGAACTTTGCGGCGCCCCACACACTTCCATAGCCATCGGTGAGTTTGCTGCTGCCGCCAATGTCACCGCGCTCGACGTTCTCGAGCTTGTCGCGCAGAGTGTAGCGATTGCCATGGCTACCGTTAGCTGCCATATAGACCTCGCTGCGCGTGGCAAACGTCGTGGGGGTATCAGTGGAATAGGGGCCAACGGTATCGGCCGGAATGTCCTCGCTCGTGCCCAGACCCAGGGCTTGATAATCCTGCTCGGTCATATCGGTGATTGCGGGCGCGTCTGCCGCCTGGGCAACCTGGGGCGTGGCCGTGAAGCAGGCGACGCTCGTGGCGATCAACGCAGCAAGCGCCGCCGTCCCAACAAGCGGGATTTTCGACAGCCTACGGATACGGGGGTGTGGAACGTACATGAGGGACCTCGCTTTATTCGAGTGGAGTGGACTCATTTTTGCAAATGATACATCCGATGCCCGATATCACGTGTCTCATTTTCGCCAACGGCGTGTCTCATTTTTAAAAGCGGAGGTACTGGGGGAGCATCGTCCAAGCTCAAAGCCCATTTCCGGGATGCACTTTCCGGAACAACCCTCAACGGGAAAGTGTGTCCCACTTTGGAAGCTGATTGTGGGACGTAGTTTCCCGTTGGCTCTCTTTGGGAAAGTGCATCCCGTTTCTCGGGCTAATAGTGGGATGCGGTTTCCCGTTGAGCGGCCTTTGGGAAAGCATGTCCCACTCTAGGCTCAAAATCCAGTCCCCACTTTCCGAAACCCCACCCATCGGGAAAGCACGTCCCACTCTGGACGCATCCCGGGGATTGAACTTCAGCTTATGAGGCCTTCCATCGATAAAGGGCCGCCACCCGGGAGGGCATTGCATTTAGAAGATGGACCTACTCCCCCAGAACGGCCTTCTTGGCCGCCATCGCCATGTTGTCCAGATCCTCCTTGGTGGGGTGATCCTTTGCGGCTACCCAGTTGTCGAGCAGCATCTTAAAACGGGCATTGTCGGGATCTTGCTCGAGCATGGCCTCGTAACGCTGCTTGACCGCGGGGCCCATCTTGCCCTGGCACATCGCCCAGCCCGCAAGCTCGGCATCCTCTGCCAAATTGGACGACACGCGATCGATAATCTGCTGATAATAGCTCTGGTCGGCGCCAAAACCGCAGGTACCAAAGAGGAAAACGCGCTTGCCGTGCAGAGCGGAGAGCAGCGCGGCAACCGAAGGCGTGCACGCGCCCTTGTCGCACCAAAAACCGACGAGCACCGTGTCGGCCGCGCAGGCGCCCTGCGCCTCGAGCGCAACCTGATCTGCATCCGCATCGTCGCTCAACGCCGCGGCATGGACAAACTCAACGCCCGCAGCCTGTAGGGCACGCTTGATCGCGCCCGAAACCATCCTGGTATTACCGCTCTTGCTGTTGACCACCAAAGAGCATGTCATAGTCACGTTGCTCGTTTCCCCCAAAACTAAAGCCACTAATGCAATTTATTAGATGAATATCTTAGTACTAACGTGACAGATGTAAACCACCGTCTGTCGATTGGCGACATGGGCGACACCGATGGGGGCAAAACGTCCGCGGTGTAAGCCCCGAAATCTATAAGCTTTGAGACAGCTAAGCTGCCCTATGCCCCGAATCGATGACAACCGTCACCACAGATACCCGCCAATCGTCACCATAGTTCGTAATCAATCGTCACCACAGATTACCGTCAATCGTCACCACGCAGCTGGTAAAATACATAATCAAGGCAAGTTGAGAAGGTGACGGTATGGATAGGTATGTAGACAGATGCATCGACAAGGCAATCAGGCATAATCTCGATATCTTCGGTGCGGTTCTCATTCAAGGCCCGAAGTGGTGCGGAAAGACCACTACGGCCAGACGTTTTGCCAAATCATCCTTGTCTCTTTCCGATCCGGCTGGAAATTTTTCCGCTCTCCAGTTGGCTCGGATCGACCCAGCGCAGGCAATAGCAGGACCGTCGCCTAGACTCATCGACGAATGGCAGGAAGAACCAAAACTATGGGATGCCATACGTTTCGAGTGTGACGCAAGACAGGGAGAATCCGGACAGTTTATTCTTACGGGCTCAGCAACGCCGCAAGATTCGAAGCAGCCAATGCATAGCGGCGTTGGGCGAATAGCTAGATTGCGAATGGATACCATGACGCTGTTTGAGCTCGGCGTTTCTTCGGGCGCGGCTTCGATTAGAGCGCTGCTTTCCGGCCACCCCGCCAAGCAGGCGGTCGGATCGATCGCTGGTGTCGCCGGCATCGCCGATTTGCTGTGTCGCGGTGGTTGGCCTCAAGCGATGGGGAAAACAACTGAAAATGCTATGCGGATTGCCGCTGCTTATGTTGATGGCGTATGCGAATCGGATGTTTCTAGAACTGACGGCGTCAAACGTGATCCGGTCAAGGTCAGGTCTCTTTTGACATCGCTTGCGCGAAATGAGTCGACACTTGCTGGATCGAAGTCCATCGATAAAGATATCGGTACCGGCGTTTCGAAGAATTCGGTCTCCAGATACATGGATGCTCTGAGACGAATCAATATCATCGACGATATCCCGGCTTGGCATCCGGCGCTCAGGTCGCCGGTAAAGCTGCGGCAAAGTGCGAAAAGGCACCTCGCCGACCCTTCGCTTGCCGTTGCGCTGCTCGGAGCAAATCCGGAGTCATTGGCATCCGACCCGAAGACACTGGGGCTGCTCTTCGAATCCCTCGTCCTGCACGACCTTAAGGTCTATGCCGCCGCAAATGACTCATCGGTGTCCCACTACCACGACGCCGACGATCTCGAGGTCGATGCCGTTATACACAGGCGCGATGGAACTTGGATTGCCGTGGAAGTAAAACTCGGAAGCCCGCAGATCCCCGAGGCGTCTGCAAACCTGCTTCGACTCGAGCGCAAGCTGGTCGAACGCGGCGAGAGGCCTCCCGCGGCCAAACTCATCGTCATCGGGTTCGGCATGCCGGTCCACACAACGCCCGAGGGCATCATCGTTGCCCCCGTTGACACGCTCGCGCCCTAGCGCTGCGTTACATGTCCCGCGTCTTGCTCACTGGGCGAATTGGCTGCGGTAGAGCTCGGCGTAGAAGCCGTCTGCCACTAGCAGCTCGTCGTGCGTGCCGCGCTCGATAATCTGGCCGTCGCGCATCACCAGAATGCAGTCGGCGTTGCGGATGGTGCTCAGGCGGTGCGCCACGACAAAGCTTGTGCGACCGGCCATGAGCTCATCGAATGCCGCCTGCACCTGCAGCTCGGTACGTGTATCGATGCTCGACGTTGCCTCGTCCAGCAGCAAAATCGCCGGGTCAGTGAGCATGACGCGCGCGATGCACAGCAGCTGTTTTTGACCCTGGCTAAACGTGCCGCCGTCCTCGCCGATGACCGTATCGTAGCCGCCTGGCAGCTGCACGATAAACTTGTGCGCATGCGCGCGCTTGGCAGCTTCGATAACCTGCTCGCGCGTGGCGTCGGGACAGCCGTAGGCGATGTTTTCCGCCACCGTGCCCTCGAACAGCCAAGTGTCCTGCAGCACCATGCCAAAGGCGCGGCGCAGGCTTGCGCGCGTGTAGTCACGCGAGGAACGACCATCGACCGCAATGCGACCGGCATCGATATCGTAAAAACGCAGTAGCAAATTGATGAGCGTCGTCTTGCCACAGCCCGTGGGGCCGACCAGGGCAAAGCGCATGCCGGGCTTGGCCTCGATGCAGATGTCCTGCAGCAGTTTGCGGTCGGGCACATAGCTAAAGTCCACATGCTCAAACGAAACCTCGCCCTTCGGGGCGGCAAGTTCCACGGCATCCGGCGCATCGGGCTCCTGCTCGCGCGCATCGAGCAGCGCAAACATGCGGCGCGCCGAGGCGTACGCGGTCTGGATCTGCGTAATGACGTTGGTGACCTCGTTGAACGGCTTGGTGTACTGGTTGGCATAGGACAGGAAGATCTGCACGCCGCCCACCGTAAGCGCCGCGGGCACGCCCGTGATCACGCCCACGCAGCCGATCACAGCGACCACGGCATAGATGATGTTGTTGATAAAGCGCGTGCCGGGGTTGGAGAGCGAACCCATAAACTGCGCGCGCTCGCCCGCGGTGTAGAGCTCGGCATTGAGGGCATCGAAGCGCTGCTGGGCGTTGGGGCCGTAGGCAAAGGCGTCGACAAGCTTCTGCTCGCCCACGTACTCCTCGATATGACCACCGAGCTGCCCTTGAATACGCTGCTGGGCCGTAAAGCTTTTGTTAGAAAGCTTGGCGATGGCGCCGGCTGCAAAGATGGAAAGCGGCGTGACGAGCACCACCACGAGCGTCATGGTCAGGTTAATGGAGAGCATAAACGCGAGCGTGCCAACGATGGTGATAACACCGGTAAAGAGTTGCGTGAAGCCTTGCAGCAAGCCATCGCCAACCTGGTCGACATCGTTGACCACGCGGCTCATAAGGTCGCCGTGGGCATGGCTGTCGATAAAGCTGAGCGGCATGCGGCTGAGCTTGTCGCTCGCCTCCACGCGCATGTCGCGCACCGTCTCGTAGGACAGGCGGTTAACGCAGTAGCCCTGCAGCCACTGGAAGGCCGCAGCGCCTACGACGACAATTGCGAGCTTGGTGACAAGCGGCAGCAGCGCGTCGAAGTCCACCCGCCCGGCGGCGACGATGAGGTCGATGCCCTCGCCGATGAGGATGGGCGTATAGAGTTGCAAGATCACCGAGATGGCGGCGCTCACAAACGACGCCGCAAACGAGACGCGGTGCGGGCGAACATAGCCCAGCAGGCGGCGGGTCACCGCGCCCACGGGATAGCGCTCAGGGTCGCCGGGCTGGCGTGGGCCGTCGTCCAGGTCGTTGAGGTTATCATTACCGGACACGTTGGCCGTCATCGTGGCGACCGAACCGGAAGAAGTATACGGATTCATTTAGCAGCCCTCCTTTGCGCGGGTGGATGCAGGGGCGGAGTCCGAAGCGGGCGTCGCACTCCCCTGCTGGCCCTCGAGCTCCTCACGGCGGAGCTGCGACTGGCAAATCTCGCGGTAGAGCTGGCAGCTTGCGTACAGCTCGTCGTGCGTACCCAGGCCCGCAACCGAACCGTGATCGAGCACACAGATCATGTCGGCATCGCGCACGGTCGAGACGCGCTGGCTCACGATGACGGTCGTCAGCGGCAGCCCGCCCTCGGCGGCGCCGCGCACGCTGCGCTCGCGGATGGCGTGGCGAAGCGCCGCATCGGTCTTAAAGTCGAGCGCCGAGGCGGAATCGTCCATGATCAGAACCTGCGGCGAGCCCACTAGGGCACGCGCAATGGTCAGGCGCTGACGCTGACCACCGCTGAAGTTCTTGCCGCCCGCCTCGACCGGGGCATCCAAGCCCTGCGGCTTGTTGCGCACGAACTCGCTGGCCTGCGCCATATCGAGCGCCGCCCAGAGCTCCTCGTCGGTCGCCGACTCGTCGCGCCAGGTCAGGTTGCTGCGAATGGTGCCGCTCACCAGCGACGCGCGCTGCGGGACGGTCGCGACCACGTGGCGCAGCTGGTCGAGCAGCCAGGTGCGCACGTCGGCACCCATTACGCTCACGCTGCCGGTACCCGCATCGTACAGGCGCGGAATGAGCGAGACGAGCGTGGACTTACCACTGCCCGTGCCGCCGATAATGCCGAGCGTTTTGCCCAGTGGGAGTTCCAGCGTCACATCGTTGACAGCATTGGCCGCGCCGGCGCCAAACGAGAAGCTCGCATGGCTCAAGCTCAGCGCAGGAACGGGAGCGACATTGCCCGGCTTGGGCAGCGCGACCGGCTGGTTGCCCTCGTCGGTGATGCTCGGCACGCAATTGAGCACCTCGTTGAGACGCGACGCACTGGCGCTCGCCTTGGTAAAGACCACGACCAGGTTGGCGACGTACACGATGGAGGTGAGCGTCTGCGTCATGTAGTTGACAAACGCCATGACCTGGCCCTGCGTGAGCTCGCCCACATTCACCTGGATGCCGCCCACCCACAGGATGGCGCACACGCCCAGGTTCATCACCAAAAACGTGACGGGGTTGAGAATCGACGAGAGCTTGCCCACCGCGATGGCGACATGCGCCTGATCGTCAGCCGCCTGGGCAAAACGCTCGCGCTCGTGATCCTCGCGCACAAACGCGCGGACCACACGAGCGCCCGAAAGCCCCTCGCGGCAAATGAGCGCAATGCGGTCGAGCTTTGCCTGCAGCTGCTTGTAGTACGGAATGCAGCGCGCCATGACAAACCAAAACACCAGGCCGATGGCGGGCGTGCAGATTAAAAAGATAATGCCGAGCTTAAGGTCGATGGCGAGGGCCGTAACCATGGAGCCCACCGCCAGGAAAGGCCAGCGGATAAGCATGCGCACGCCCAGCGCCACGGCGAGCTGCACCTGATTGACGTCGTTGGTGATGCGCGTGATGAGCGACGGCGTGCCAAAGCGATCGAGCTCAGCATAGCTCAGCTTGTTGATGTGCTGGTAGAGCGCACCGCGAATGTCGGTGCCCATGCCCTGCGAGGTCAGCGCCGCCATCTTTTGGCAGACGAGCGTAAACGAGATGCCGATCACGGCCATGGCGGCAAGCAATATACCGTAGTGGACGACAGCGTTCACATCGTGCACGCCGATGCCCCTATCAATCATCTGGGCAATCACCAGCGGCGTAAGCAGGTCAAAGATTACTTCGATCAACTTGCACGCAGGACCAATCACCATATACCGGCGAAACTTACCACCAAAACGCCTGAGCAGCTCAATCATAAAAAGGCGCTCCCTATCATCATCTCTATTCAATCTGATTCATGATAGTACGGCGAACCCTGGGGATGCGTAAGCAACTCGTTACAGATGTAAGGGCAACGGTCACTAGCGCCCAAGGCACGTAGCAGCCAATGTTTTGGCAACGCCAGCGAGCGCCACTAAGCACGGGATTGAATTGTTCAGCTAAACGCGCCTTTACGGGTGATTTTTGGACGACGGGGCCCGGCCGGCGACGAGGTATTTGGTAGTCGAGCGATCCCGCAGGCGCAGCCGAGGACCAGCGAGACACCAAATACCTCGTCGCCGGCCGGGCCATGTCGCGGCACCAAAAAGCGCCCGTGCGCTCGATGGATTCGGATGCCCGACAGAGGCTCCTTATGGCTGCTTCCTTCCGGACCTGACCAGATTCGGAACATGTCGTCATCCGAACCCATCGAACGCGCTAGGCGCTCGGTATATCTTACCCGCTCCAGCCCGATGGGGCAAGGTAGCTAATTTGGGACGGGGCTTTTTTGACTACTTGGGCAATCAGATCGACAAGTGGTCAAATAAGCCCCGTCCCAATTGGACTGGTCTGACGCTGTGCCACGAAAGGGGCCTATCTACTACGTTTAAGCCGCAGGAGCCAACCATAGCCGGCTTTTTCAAAAATCGGCAAGTCGTCTACCTGCGGTTTTATTTTCGCATATTCCGGGATAGTCGAGGATGCTCGACTAAACGTAGTAGATGGCCGCATTTCGTGGCAAGCGGTCCGGCTCGAGACCCAAGGCAGTCAGCCTCGGATAGCCATTCTCGAAGTTGCGGTGGAATACGGACTGAATTGGCACCTTAAAGGCAAAAACACTCCGTATTTCACCGCAACTTATCGAGGGAATGGGTTTTAGATACGGCCAAGGTCGAAGGATCGGACGGCTGCTTCACCGGCGCAGATGAGGTTGGTTGTGGCTTCCTGGGGGTCGAGCGCTTGGTCAAGAGGCATGGGCCTGCGGCAGACCGGCAGGACCAAGTCGATGCCCTGACCATACACCGCATCCAAATTATCCGCACGACCGCCCACGACGGCGACTACCGGCTTGCCATAGCGATTGGCACGGCGGGCCACGCCCACCGGCGCCTTGCCGGCAGCGGATTGCTCGTCCATGTTGCCCTCGCCTGTAATGACCAGGTCGACATCGCGCACGCGCTCGTCAAACCCAATCAGATCGAGCACCGTCTCCACGCCCGAACGCAACTCAGCACCGAGCGCCAGCAGCGCGGCGCCCAAGCCACCTGCCGCGCCCGCGCCAGGCACGCCGAGCACCGAGCCAAATGTCCGCACGCCCTCGGGCACGCGCAACAACCCCTGAGCCCGCACCCCGGTAATCGCCGCATCGAGCAGGCGGCCGTAGCCGACCATCCAGCTGTCGTACCTGCCCAGCGCTTCGACATCGTCTGTCGGCAGGCCCTTTTGCCCGCCAAACACTGCAAGTGCCCCACGACGCCCCACGAGCGGGTTCTCGACATCAGAGAGCACGACGATACGCGCGCTATTCAGCGCCCGAAGCGCCGGTGCCAAATCGATACTCGCCACCTGCTCAAGCCCCGCGAGACCAGGGGCGACATCGCAGCCCTGATCATCGACCACACGCGCGCCCAGCGCCTGCAGCATGCCGGCGCCACCGTCGTTGGTGGCACTGCCGCCCAGACCAATATAGATAGTCTTTGCCCCAGCACGAACCGCTCGAAGCATGAGCTCGCCCACGCCATAGGTCGTAGCGGCCAACGCCGCCGGCTCTGTGCAAGGCGAATACCCAATACCCGCCGCCTCGGCCATCTCGATTACAGCCGACTCGTGCTCGCCGTCCACCAGCATCCGGGCAGACACACAGTCGCCCAGAGGGCCTGCGACTTCACATGCCACGACCTCACCGCCGCACGCGGCAACGGCATCGAGCGTTCCCTCGCCACCATCCGCCAGCGGCAGCGCGCTTACCTGGGCATCGGGCCACACGCGGCGCACACCTTCGGCAACGGCCTCCTCCGCCTGCGCGCTCGAAACGCTGCCCTTAAAGGAATCAATCGCCAGCAGCACACGGCGGGGCCGGCGGCACGCGGCACCAAAATCGACCGCCTCAACGGCAGTATCTTCGACACACGCGAGCGCCTCGGCATGAGCGGCATGTGCCTCAAGATCGGCCCCACAACCGCGGCCAGCACCATCGGCGCCACGCAGCCCACTAAAATAACCACTTAGCACCGCGCGGCACTCTTCTGCCAGCACGCCGGCGGTCACATTAAACCGATGGTTCAGGCGCGAATCGGCATTGAGGTCGTATAGCGACCCCAGAGCGCCCGCTTTAGCATCGGCCGCGCCGTACACGCAGCGCCCCACGCGCGCGTTAACCATAAGCCCCGCGCACATGCAGCAGGGCTCAAGCGTCACGTAGACCGTACAATCGGAAAGGCGCCAACGACCGAGCGACTGCGCGGCGGCGCATAGGGCCGCAAACTCTGCATGTGCCGAAGGGTCCTGGTCGAGCTCGCGGCGATTATGCGCCCGCGCGACGATCTCACCCGCGCGCACCACTACGGCACCGATCGGTACCTCGCCCACCGCAGCGGCTGCGCGCGCCTCCGTCAGCGCCTCGCACATGAACTTCTCATCGATTCCGGTGCTCGTCATCGTTCGCCTCCCCTGTTGCAAATCCAAAACGATGCTATCATTACGACTCACGGAGAGATGGCAGAGCGGTTGAATGCGGCGGTCTTGAAAACCGTTGAGCGCGAGAGCGTTCCGGGGGTTCGAATCCCCCTCTCTCCGCCACCTTAGTGATTCACCGGCGTCATGGTCCGCTCGAACAGCGCATCGACCACGTCGGCGATTTCGGATCGGCGCTCTAGTACGTGGCCCGATTCCCACCACATGGTAAAGAGTCGAATAATACCGCCGGCGACAAACTCAGACGTTGTCTCGAGCGATACGGGCGCGAGCGCGTCCTCGTCAAGCGCGATCATCACGCGCCCGCGTATGGAGCGCGCGATGCGGTCGCAAATCATGCTGGTCAGCATACCCGACATGCTGCTCGCCAAAATGTTATCCATGAGCTGCTCATGCGCCAGAATCAGATCCATAGCATCGGCGAACACTTCGTGGCGAAGCGCGCGTACGTCCTCGGCGCCCTCCGCGCCATCCGCATCGGCCCGCTTTTGCGGCAGGCCCGACATGAGTTCATCGATATAGAAGGCAAAGTAATCGTTTTTGTCGCGGAAGTGCTTGTAGAACGTCGTCCGACGAATCATAGCGCGGTCGCACAGCATGGCAACCGTCACGTCCTCAAACCGATGCTCTTCGAGCAGCTCGGTAAAGGCCTCGAACAGGGCCCGATAGGTTTTCTTGATGCGAAGGTCCATATATATCGCCCTCCTCAAGGAAAAGACAGCGCTCACTAATCTGTCGCATATCTTACACCTGTATCGCCCGCCCCCTGGCGAATGGCCTTACCTTGGTGGAAACATAACGCTTACCGGAAAGTTCGGTATCGCCAAAGGTTGCGGGTATACTAGTAGCGTTACACCAACGGCAGCCGGCGGAAGACGCCGCGGCCATTCGAAACGGAGACACCATGATTCCCGTCATCATCGGTATCGTTGTTGTCGTTGTGATTGTCTGCGCCATCGCCGGCATCTACAACAACATGGTCACCAAGCGCAATCGTATCGATAACGCCTGGCAGAACATCGACACGCAGCTGCAGCGCCGCAACGACCTGATCCCTAACCTGGTCGAAACCGTCAAGGGCTACGCCAAACACGAGCAGGACACGCTTGCCGCCGTGGTCAACGCGCGCAACGCCGCCGTGAGCGCCACCACGCCCGAAGCCAAGATGGAAGCCGACAACGTGCTGACCGGCGCCCTGCGCCAGCTCTTCGCCGTGGCCGAGGCTTACCCCGATCTTAAGGCGAACACCAACTTTACGCAGCTCCAAGCCACGCTCGAAGACACCGAGAACAAGGTGAGCTACGCACGCCAGAGCTACAACGACTGCGTGCTTAGCTACAACAACGCCATCCAGACCTTCCCGGCCGTCATCTTTGCCGGCATCTTCCAGTTTAAGGAGCGCCAGGGCTTCGAGGCCGCCGAAGCTGCCCGCCAGGCACCGACCGTCAAGTTCTAACAGATCCGCAGCGTATCCTTAATCGGGTATATGCATAAACCGCCTCGTCGAATGCATACTTCGACGGGGCGGTTTCCTTTGTTGCGAAGGTCCCCCTCTAAGCACCGTGCATTTTTAGGAGTATTCAACATAACCAAGGGCTTCGGGCGCCACGATAAATGCCAAAGACCGCGAATATCCCTGCAAATCAAACGCTGTCAGCCCATAACCCCGCCCATCATTCGTAGAAAACATCGAGAAATCCCGATTTTTCGCCCGAAGTCGGTATGCAGTGGCCTTCGATTGCAGAATACTCGCAAAAATGCACGTCGCCACCACCCCCACATGGCGCGAACCAAAACAAAAGCGCGGCAAAAGGCCGCGCACCATCTCTATTCAGATCTATATTGCCCGTAACGACTGCGCCGAGGTAACGCAGGCCCGGGGGTGACCTTCCTTTCCGGCGCACTCCGCAGGACGAAAGAACCCCCGCCGCACGTAGTGCGCAGCGGGGGTTCTTTCATGTCCGAGGACGCGCCGGAAAGGAAGGTCGCCCTCGGGCCGGACATACAAGACAGCTTACGCGACGGTGTAAACCCAGTTGTGCTTATCCTCAACAGCACCAGACTGGATGCCCGTCAGAGTCTCGCGGAGCTTCTTCATCACAGGACCGATCTCGGTGTAGCCAGCCGGGAAGGTCACAGTCTCGTCGGCACCGTAGACCTTGTTGTCGATCTCGCCGACCGGGGAGATAACGGCAGCGGTGCCGCACAGACCGCACTCAACAAAGGTGCCGGCCTTGACCTCGGCCCACTCGACGGGACGCTGGTCGACGGTCATGCCCAGGTCCTCAGCGACCTGAACGAGCGAACGACGGGTGATGGAGGGCAGGATGGAGTCGGTGTGCGACTGCGGGACGACAAGCGTGCCGTCCTCTTTCACGAACAGGACGTTGGCGCCACCGGTCTCCTCGACATAGGTGCGGGACTCGGAGTCGAGATACAGGTTCTCGGCATAGCCCTCGCGGTGAGCCTCCATCGTGGGCTTCAGGGACATGGCGTAGTTGAGGCCGGCCTTGATGTTGCCGGTGCCGTGCGGTGCGGCGCGGTCGTACTCGGAAACGCGCAGCTTGACAGGCTTGAGGCCACCCTTAAAGTACGGACCGACCGGGGTCACGAGAATGCGGAACGTGTACTCAGGAGCGGGAGCCACGCCGATCACGTCACCGGAGCCGATCATAAACGGACGCACATACAGGGTTGCGCCAGAGCCGAAGGGCGGAACCCATGCGGCGTTGGCAGAGACGACCTGCTTGACGGCCTCGACAAACTTGTCCTTGGGGAACGGGGGCATCTCCAGACGCTGGGCGGAGTTGTACATACGCTCGGCGTTCATGTCGGGGCGGAAACAGACGATGCTGCCGTCCTCGGCGGTGTAGGCCTTCAGGCCCTCAAAGACCTCCTGGCAGTAGTGGAAGATACCGCCACACTCGGAGACGTGCAGGGTGTGGTCGGTGGTCAGGCCGCCCTCGTCCCACTCGCCGTCCTTCCAATGGGCCTCGTAGCTGTAATCGGTCTTCATGTAGCCAAAGCCGAGGCTACCCCAATCGATATCCTTCTTCTCGACAGTCATATGTCGCTCCTTACATACACGGTTGCATACTCGCGAACCCGCACGCAAGGACCGAAGCCGGCCGCGTCGCAACGTCGCATACCCGGAAGCGTAGAGCCGGGTAGGACACGCGGGCAGCATCAAAGCCGATGACGCGTCGATTCGCATGCAGGTGATTGTACTCCCCGCGCGCCTTGGATAAAACGTTTTTCTTTAACTAAGTAAAGTATTTTCATTTGCCTTCAACACAAAAGGCCCGCCATCGAATCCGATGACGGGCCTTGGAATCAACGTCCGAAAACAAGCTCGGACTAGGCGTTCTTTTTACCGAGCTTGGCCTTAACCAGACCGACCACGGTCGGGATAATCGACACGGCGACAATGCCGATGATCAGCAGCTCAAAGTGCTCCTGCACAAACGGAATGCCACCAAAGAAGTAACCCAGCAGCGTAAAGACCGTCGACCAGGTAATGCCACCCAGCACGTTAAAGACGACAAAGTTGCGCCAGTGCATGCCGCCCATGCCGGCGATAAAAGGCACAAAGGTGCGGATGAACGGGAAGAAGCGACCGAGGAAGATGGCCAGATGGCCCCACTTATCTAGGAAATCCTCGGACTTTTTGATGCGCTCGGGCGTCATGGCCTTTACCTTGCCCGAGGCGATGATCTTGCGGCCAAAGAAGTGGCCGATCATAAAGTTGCACTGATCGCCCAGGATGGCTGCGGCCCATGCGGTGGCCAGAAGCGCAACAATGTTAAAGCCGCCATTATGGGCAAAGAAGCCCGAGGCAAACAGCAGCGAGTCGCCGGGAAGGAACGGGAAGAACACCACGCCCGTCTCGATAAAGATGATTAGGAACACGCAGCCGTAGGCCATAAGCGGGCCGGCGGCGATCCAGCTGGCGATCGCGGTGCGCGGGTCCTTAAGCAGCTCGGCGATAAAATTGATGAAACCCATGAAGTAAAACCTCTCAGTTGTGGGCGCGGACACGTCCAAGTTGACCAGTATACGGTTGCGGCGCGGGCGCGGGCCAAACCCCTCAAAAGTCTTACTTCATTACCAGCAAGTTTGCATAACTGACACTTGTCACCCAAAGCCGCCAAGATTGTCCTTCCTAATCCCTAGCGAATCGCTATACTTTAGTGAATCGCATTGCCATGGCGCTAAGGGAGGGCGGCCAGTGAGCTTTATCAATACCATTCGCGAGGACATCAAGACCGTCCAGGCGCAGGACCCCGCCGCGCAAAACGGTCTGGTCATCTTCCTTTCCTATCCTGGTCTGCACGCCAAGTGGAACCACGTGCCCGAGCACTGGCTCTGGAAACACGGCCATCGCTCACTCGCCCGTGTGCTCTCGCAAATCACCCGCCATATCACCGGCGTCGAGATTCATCCCGCCGCGCAGCTCGGCAAGCACTTCTTTATCGACCACGCCATGGGCGTCGTCATCGGCGAGACTGCCATCGTGGGCGACAACTGCGTGCTCTACCAGGGCGTCACGCTCGGCGGCACCGGCAACGAGACCGGCAAACGCCACCCCACCCTGGGCAACAATGTCACGGTGGGCACGGGCGCAAAGGTGCTTGGCAACATCCACATTGGCAACAACGTCAAGATCGGCGGCAACTCGGTCGTCGTTAAGGACGTCCCCGACAACTGCACCGTCGTGGGCGTGCCCGGGCGCATCATCAAGCGCAACGGCTGCCGCGTGTTCGAGGAGAGCTTCGACGCCAAGCAGCATCGCGAGTACATGCCCGACGATGCCGCCGAGCAGAGCGCCCTCAACCGTCAGGGCATCACCGAAAACGCCCGTCGCGTCAAGGAACTCGAGCAAGAGGTGGCCGAGCTCAAAGCCCTCGTCGCCAAACTTGTGGACGAACGCTAGGGCCGCGGGCAACCGCCACAGCATGAACGCCAACACAAACGGCGCGCCAGGGAATCCGCCCCCGGCGCGCCTTCTTTTCGATGTGACATGCGGGACTGCCCCTTTGCCACCTTATGCGAACTGGCTTAGATAGAGGTCGGCATAAGCGCCCTCGGCAGCCAGCAGCTCCTTGTGCGTGCCCTGCTCGATAATGTTGCCGTGATCCATGACCAGAATCAGGTCGGCATCCACGATCGTCGACAGACGGTGCGCGATCACAAAGCTCGTGCGCCCGCGCATAAGCGCGTCCATGGCGCGGCCGATGGCGAGCTCGGTGCGCGTGTCCACACTCGACGTCGCCTCGTCCAGGATGAGGATCGCCGGGTTGTTGAGCAGCACGCGCGCGATGGTCAGCAGCTGACGTTGGCCCTGGCTGATGCTCTCGGCATCGTTAGCCACACGCGTGTCGTAGCCCTGCGGCATAGTGCGCACAAAGAAGTCGACCTGAGCGGCACGCGCGGCCGCGACAATCTCCTCGCGCGTCGCCTCGGGACAGCCATAGGCGATGTTCTCGGCAATGGTGCCATCGAACAGCCAGGCGTCCTGCAACACCATGCCAAACTGCTGGCGCAGCTCGCCACGATCCATGCGGCTCGTGTCCACGCCGTCGAGGGTAATGCGACCACCGTCGATCTCGTAGAAGCGCATGAGCAGATTGATGAGCGTGGTCTTGCCCGCGCCCGTGGTTCCCACCACCGCGATCTTTTGGCCCGGCTCGGCGGCAAACGACACGTCGCGCATGAGCGGCTTGTCGGGCGCATAGCCAAAACGCACGTGTTCAAAGGCAACACGGCCCTCCACCTTGCCCGGCAGCTTGGCGGCGGCCGCCGGCAACGGATCGGCTTCCATCTCGGGCTCGTCGAGCAGGTCGAACACGCGCTCGGCGCTCGCCAGCGCGCTCTGCAGCGAGTTAAAGGTAAACGACAGCTGCGTCATGGGCTCGGATGCCTCGTAGATAAACTGGAAGAACGCCTGGAACACGCCGACGGTCATATGCCCGGCAACCAACATACTGCAGCCCACAAGCGCAATCACGATTTGCGCCAAGCGGCCGATAAAGCGCACTGCGGGACCGACGGCGTTAATCATAAAGTCGGCCTTGGTGCTCACGCGCGCCAGCTCCTTCGAAGCCTCGTGCACCTCGGCAGAGCTCTGGCGCTCGCGGTTAAACGCACGGATTACCAGACGGCCCGAGTAGCCTTCCTCGACCGCGCTCGTAATCTTGGACACCCACTCCTGGCGCTCGCCCGTCACATCGTGCGTGCGGCGCGAAACGACCTTCGTCACCAGCAGCGAAAGCGCCGTAAAGAACAAAAATACAAGCGTGAGCGGCACACTAAACACGAACATCACGCTCACGGCGCCCACCACGGTACCGATTGACACCAGAAGCTGCAGCAAGCCGCGCTGCATGCTCTCGGACATCTTGTCCAAGTCGTTGGTCGCACGGCTGACGACCTCGCCGGGACGATGCGCGTCAAAGTAGGCAAGCGGCAGACGGTTGAGCTTTTGTGCGATGCGGTTGCGTAGGCGCAGGTTGAGGCGCTCGGCAACGCTCGACATCAAAAAGCTCTGGAGTGCGTAGAACGAGGCGGCGGCGGTCCAGATCATAAAGTAGATGAAGATGGTCCTGCCGCAGTTCTCCCAGGTAATGCTGAAGGTAGCGTTGTTGGCAAACGCCAGCTTCATGTGCCCCCACAGCTCATCGATCACGCGGGCGCTGTAAGCCGGCGCCGCGGTGTTAAAGATGACATAGAACACGATGCTCGCGAACACGATATAGAAGCGCCAATGGTCGCCGGCGGCTTCGCTCCACAGGCGGCGCACCGTCGCCCAGGTGTCGCGGGGCGTCTCGTCCTCGTCCTCGTCGTCAACGTCGCGCATGCGTTCCGCCTCGGCGCGGGCGCGCTCGTCCTCGGCGCGCTCGTTTTCCTCGTAGAGTGCCTGGCGGCGAGCCTCGCGCTCCGCCGCCTTGGCGGCTTCGTCCAGGCCGGGTGTGGCGCCCGTCTCCTCAACTGTCTCTGCAACCGCGGCATCCTCGGCGATGGCCTGCTTCTTGAGCTCCTCGGTCATGCTACTCACCTCCCTTCATCTGCGATTCCGCGATAGCGCGGTACACCTCGCAGGTTTCCATGAGCTCGTCGTGCGTGCCTAGGCCCACGATCTCGCCGTCTTTGAGCACCACGATCTGATCGGCATGCAAAATAGTCGAGATACGTTGCGCGATGATGAGCACCGCGGCATCGCGCGTCTCGTCCTGCAGCGCATGGCGCAGGGCGGCATCGGTCTTAAAGTCCAGGGCCGAAAAACTGTCATCGAAGATATATAGATCGGCATGCTTCATGAGTGCGCGGGCGATCGCCAGGCGCTGGCGCTGACCGCCCGAGAAGTTCGTGCCGCCCTGGGATACCGGAGTATCGAGCCCCTGGGGCTGATCGAGCACAAAGGTGCTCTGGGCAACCTCCAGCGCATGGAGCATGTCAGCCTCGGTCGCGCCCTCGTTGCCAAAGCGCAGGTTGCTCGCCACCGTACCCGAGAACAGCCACGCCTTCTGCGGCACGTAAGCGATATGCCCGCGAATCTCACCTTGCGAAAGGTCGCGCAGATCGATGCCATTCAGGCGAATGGCGCCCTTCGTGGCATCGTGGAAACGCAACAAGAGCTTGGCCACCGTTGACTTGCCCGAGCCCGTTGAGCCTACAATCGCCGTGGTCTGGCCACGGCGACAGGCAAAGCTCAGGTCGCACAGGGTGTCCTCGTCGGCATCGTCAAAACGGAACGACATATGGTCGAACACGGCAACCGCGTCGGCACCATCTGCGGACTCAGGCGCCCCGTCGCCCAGCGTTGCCTTGCCGTCCACGATGCTCGGCTCGATTTCGAGCACCTGTTGCGCGCGGTTGAGGCACGCCGCGGCGCGCGGAAGCGTCAGAATCACCATCTGCGCCATCATCACAAAGAACAGGATCAGGATCGCGTACTCCAGCACGGCCGAAATGCTACCGATTTGCATGGCGTGGACGCCCACGCGGTTGCCGCCCACCCACAGCACCGCCACCTCGGCGATATTCATCAAAAAGAAGCTGGAGCTGTCGAGACCCACAAACAGGTGGTTGACCTTGATGGCGTTGGCCGCGTAATCGCTAAACACCTCGTCCAGGCGCTGCTCCTCGTGGCGCTCCTTGTTAAATGCACGAATGACGCGCACGCCCACGATGTTCTCGCGCAGCACCACGTTCATGCGGTCGATAAAGCTCTGCAGGCGCATAAAAATCGGCGCGGCGTTAGCCACCGTAAAGACCGCCGCCACCAGCACGATCGCAACCACCACGCCCAGCAGCGTGCCCATGGCGGGATCGATGAACCAAGCAAAAATGATGCCTGCCACGGCCAAGAACGGCACCGGCAGCACCAACTGAATCGTCTGAAGGACAGCTTGCTGAATCACGTTGATGTCGTTGAGCGAGCGTGTGATCATCGAACCCGTGCCAAAGCGCTCAAAGTCGCTGGCGGACAGCTCGAGCGACTTGTCGTACACGGCATTGCGGATATCGCAGGCCACGTTGGCGGCTAGGCGCGCCGAAAGATAGCAGCCCAGCACCGTGCCGCCGCTGGCCATGCCGGTCGCGATAAGCATGTACAGGCCGTTGCGTAAAATATAGTCGACATCGCCCGTGGTAATACCGGTGTTGACCATATTCGCCAGCATCGTGGGAACCAACAGCGTACCGACGTTATCTATCAGCACCGCAAACAGCGTCACCGCAATCAGACCGCGGTACGGCCTCATAAACCTCATTAAGAGTCGCATGTGTCCCCCTCGCCCTTATCGTCAGCCTCGTTCTCGGCGACCACTTGCCGTTTAAATGCCTCGCACTCTTCGTTCAGAACGTGGGAGAACTTACCGACCAAGCGCATGATCTCGCGCTGTTCCCACGGCTCGAGCGCCTCGAATGCCTGTTGCTCGGCTTTTTGCGCCGGCAACGCGTAGCGCTTGGCAAACTGCACGCCTTCTTCGGTCAGTCGCACAACCTTGTTCTTACGACTGCCCTCGGCAAACTCCAACGTCGCAAGCCCTCGCGCCCTAAGCGTCTTAATCGCCGAATTGATGGTCTGTTTGCTGTAGAACCATTCACTCGTCAGCCGACTCACGGCAACGCTTCCGCCCGCTGCACTCGTGTCGACGAGCATCCAGTAGGCGCAGTCCGAAAGACCGCAAGTGCGCGCGAACTCCGAATAGATACGATCAAGCCCGTTGAGCATCCGGTCGAAATCGACCGGGCTAACTGTACTATTCATCTCTCCCGCCATTCGATAGTCCGAGTTTTGACCAATTCATATCTCTACATTAGTCCGAGTTTTGACTATCGTCAATAAGCTCGTTGTCTATGGTCGGCTCTACATAAGCATATCGACAAAAAAGACCGCCGGCGCGGGGGCGGCGCCGGCGGTTGCGAGAGAATATCGAGTGTTGGCTGTTAAGCAGCGACGGCCTCGTAGACCGTGGCGCCCGAGAAGCTGTCGTGCAGGCTCTTGCCGCAGATCCACGGCAGTTCGACGACCTCGCAGACCGTGTTGACCAGCTCGGAGCAGTCAGTAAAGTGGCCCTTATCGTTGAGGGCCTCGCAATCCTGGACACGCCAATAGCCATCGGTGTGCGTGATGTAGTACTCGTGATCGTTAATCGACACGAAAGCGCGCGTCTTGGAACGCAGCAGCTTCAGAAATCCTTCGAAGTCGGTCTCGACGACATCTCCAGCCTGGAACATGATGTTACCTCCTGGCCCGGCGCCACCATGGCGCGTTGATAAACGTTGGTGCTCCTTTAGTAAAACCTTTATCAGAGCTTATGCGCGCATCATTTAGGCAAGTGGTAAAAAACCGCAGGGTAGACGGGATAAAACGTTTAACCATCCCACCGGTTTATCACATTCTGGCTGAAGTTTTATGCAAACCAACTTTTCCACTTGGTAGTTTGCATTGTTTGGGGCCGACTGCGCGATTACGGTTTTGGTTCGGCGGGTAAGAACGAGGCATCGAAACCAACGTCAGGAGGACCCATGGAGACCATCGAAGCACTCATCCACCGCCGCAGCTGCCGCAAATACAGCGATCGCCCTGTCGAGGCCGAGAAGCTCGCACGCATTATCGAAGCCGGCCAGTACGCGCCGAGCGGCATGGGACGCCAGCCGGTCACGTTCGTCGCCGTTACCGACCCCGCAACCGTCGAGCGCCTCTCGCAGCTCAACGCCCAAGTTATGGGCAGCGAGGGAGATCCCTTCTACGGCGCCAAGACCGTTGTGGTGGTGCTCGTCGACCGCAGCGTGCCCACGTACCTGGAAGACGGCTCGCTCGCCATGGGCAACCTGCTCAACGCAGCCTATGCGCTGGGCGTCGATTCGTGTTGGATCCACCGCGCGCACGAGGTCTTTGACTCACCCGAGGGACTGAAACTGCTGGCCAAGTGGGGTCTGCCCGCCGACGGAAGCCTGCGCGGTGTGGGCAACTGCATTCTGGGCTACGCCGAGGACGTACTCCCCGAGGCAAAGCCGCGCCGCGACAACGTGGTGTATGTTCCGCCGTTCTAACGAACGGCGGACCCGTTGACGCTGCGCGGGCCGCATTCACGCCAATCTGACGTTCAATTTCGAGGGCGCGACCAAAAGGTCAGCGCCCTCTCATTTCACGTCACCTTGGCGCAAATGCGGCCCGCTCGCTGTTGGTGCCTGACATCGAGTGAGCCATTGGTGACATCTAGTCGACTGGATGATAGAAGGTATCGACGACCGTTTGCTTTACGTTGTCCTGGTCCAGGTAGAACTCGGCGAAGGTGTCGCCCTGCTGCATGGTGCCCTGCAGCGTCACGACATCAAACGAAGTCAGGCCGTGCTCGAGCATCGTAGTCGCTAGATAGCTGAACTCATCGAGACCCAAATTGGTCCACGTATAGTCGCCCATGGCCTGATACAGGCTGATGAGCATGGCGGGGTTGCTCTTGGCACTGCTGAGTACCTTCGACGCAAACGCTTGCACGTAGCTCACCTGGCGCGCTGTGCGATCCAGCGAAGACGTCAGATTCGTCGTGTCGCGCCACTGCACGTACTTTTCCGCCGTTGTACCAAACAGCGTGGTCTCCTGGCCCTCGACAACCGACGTGCCCGGCACGGTCTGCGTAGGCACCAGCGTCACACCGCCGATGGAGTCATTAATGGGAGCCACGCCCTCGATATTGAGCGTGTAGTAATAGTCGACCGGAATGTTATCGAGCACACGCGAGGCAGCGGCGGCCGTCAGCGCCGATGAGTTGTCGCCATCGGTGCCATAGGCAAACTGCAAGCACAGCTGCTCGGTCACCTGACCGGCAAACGAACCATTGGAATACGTATCTACGGCAACCATGCTGTCGCGCGGGATGATAATGCCGCGGGCCTCGCCCGTGTCGGTATTAAGCGCTACGACCATCACAGTATCGGACTGGCCCTTCTGGGTGCCGTCATCGTTATTGCGGCCATCAAAGCCGATAAACGCCACCGTGGCCATATGCTTGTTGAGCGCATACTTCTTGCCGTTATAGGTAATGGTGTCGCCCTTGGCCTTAATGACCTTTTCGGTCTTTTCCTCAATCTTCTTTTTGCCTTGGTTCACGCTGTGATTCACAAAGCCCCAGCCGGCAGCAGCAACCGCACCAATCACGAGCAGCACGATCAGCAGCGTGCGGATACGGCGGCGGCGCTTGATGCGCTTAATCGACTCTTTGGAGCGTCGACGACGCTGAGGTCCCGCCTCATCAAGCGAAGGCCACTCTACCTCATCAACAGGCTGCGCCGCAGCTTCATCGGTCTTTGCCGATGCGTCGGACGGAGCCTCGGCCTTGCCCTGGGATTTTTCGTCAGATTGAGGTGTCGGAGTGCCTTTGGTCTCCCATTGAGGCTCGACAGGCTCCGCCGCATCCCGAACCTGCTGCTCGGGATTGTTTACTTGATTTTCGTCGGGATCCACCGCATCGATAAAGTGCTTGCCACGGGGGTTCATGACTATTTTGTCTCCTGGTCGCTTGTTAACACACCGCTCACAATATAGCGCGAGTTGCCCTGCGAGCTATCGAGCATGCAGGTGCTCAACTGTACAATCTTACTATCTGCATCAAGTGTCACGCCGTCACGTACATTTTTGAGCAATGCGTCCGGATTACAGACCGAATTAAAGTAGTCCTGACGCACGGCAGGGTCGGCAAAGTTAAACGAGTTGAGAATGTGGCGATCGTCATATTGATAGGCCGAGACAATCTTGTACTTCAGAATATGGCCCGGCGTGTAGATATAGAACTCGGTGTTCTCGTTAAAGAAGTCCGCGTCCTCAAAGTTATGCAAGTTGTGGAACACACCGCCGTTCACATGGCCGTAGATCACCGTGACGGGATCGCTAAAGTCGCGCGCGTTTGCCATCTGGCTAAATGCTGTGCCATACGGGTCGTACTTGCCGTCCTTGTCGTGGTCCAGATAAAACAGGTCGTCCGTCGTGCTCTGCAGCAAGGGCGTGTTGATATCCGCACCCGGAATGTAGAGCCACGCATAGATATCGGCATTCTCTTGAATGAGCGGTGCAAAGTCGATGGGGTTGTCCGGCAGCTCCTTGCCCTTTGATTCGACCTTCGTGGCGGGCTTGCCTGTTGCACTCATCTCCTCGGCGCGCTGCTGCTCTAGATGATTCATATAGAGCACGTAGCCGCCGCAGCCGACTGCGACCAGCAACAACACTACGAAAACGCCCTTGAGTATCGTGGCGCGACGCTTTTTGTCCGAGTCGCCCATATGCTTAACTTCCATATGCTTGCCCTGCGGCTGCTGTGCCATGGTGTTCCCTTACCCTGTAAATCGGCCAAAAAAAGGACCCGCACAAGTACGGGTCCTCAAATCTTACGGTTGAAACCGTATGTGTGCTAGTTGTTCTTGCGAAGAGCAACAAAAGCGCAGGCAGCGCCAGCAGCGGCAACAGCAGCCACAGCGGCAACAGCGGTGGTGTTCACGCCGGTAGCCGGGGACTTAGCACCGTTGTCGGTGGTAGCAGCGCCAGCAGCGGTCTTCTCGGCCACGATGGTGTAGATGGAGAGCTTGGTAACCTTAAAGGTAACATTGCCGTTGTTGTCGGCAGTGAGGTTCAGGGTCTCCTTGCTACCGTCGTTGTGCTGGACATAGACGGTAACCTTGGCGTTGGCGTAAGCCTTGCCAAGGGTGAAGGTGACGGTCAGCGGGTTGGACTCAGAAACGGTACCCTCGACGGTCTCGGTGATCTCAAAGGAAGCGACCACGTTGGCGTTGGCAGGGGTGCCCTCGGCGTTGTTGGTGGTGGAAGCAACCTTGACGTTAGCGTTGTTAACGCTGGCGGTCACGTTGTTGGCGCCGGTGGCGGTGGTGTTGGCAGGGCTCGGGGCGGCGAAAGCAGCCACGGGCAGAGCCAGGGCAAGAGCGAGAACGCTCAGTGCTGCCATGAATCTCTTCTTCATGTTAGGTACTCCTCAACTTGCAGCTTGTGGACCTTTAAGTGCCTAGTAGTATAGCCCTTTTTTACAAATTGTGACTAATGAGTTCCATATGAAACAACATTGCTGCTTTTTTCCTTGATTATCAACTTCATCCGAACACTTCCCACATTCATCCGCACATGTGCGG
>CALKBP010000034.1:0-29590 GCA_937989885.1 uncultured Collinsella sp. | reverse complement strand
ACTTGATGGTGCGGACCATCTGAGAGGTGTAGGAGTTCTCGTTGTCGTACCAAGAGGTGACCTGAACGAGGGTCTGGCCGTTGCCGAGGTCAGAGCACATGGTCTGAGTGGCGTCGAAGATGGAGCCGTGGGTCTCGCCGACGATGTCGCGGGAGACGATCTGGTCCTCGTTGTAGGCGAAGGTCTCGGGGATGGTCTCGGCGTAGGCCTTCATGGCAGCGTTGACCTCGTCGACGGTGACCTTCTTGTCAACGACGGCGTAGAGGTTGGTCAGCGAGCCGGTCGGCGTCGGGACGCGCTGGGCGGCACCGATGAGCTTGCCGTTGAGCTCGGGGAGAACCAGGCCGATGGCCTTGGCAGCGCCCGTGGTGTTCGGGACGATGTTCTCGGAGCAGGCGCGGGAGCGACGGAAGTTGCCCTTGCGCTGCGGGCCGTCGAGCGGCATCTGGTCGCCGGTGAAGGCGTGGATGGTGGTCATGATGCCGGACACGATGGGAGCGAAGTCGTTCAGACCCTTGGCCATCGGGGCGAGGCAGTTGGTGGTGCAGGAAGCAGCGGAGATGATGTTGTCCTCAGCGGTCAGCGTCTCATGGTTGACGTTGTACACGATGGTGGGCAGATCGCTGCCGGCCGGAGCGGAGATGACGACCTTCTTGGCGCCAGCGTTGATGTGGGCCTGAGCCTTAGCCTTGCTGGTGTAGAAGCCGGTGCACTCGAGAACGACGTCGACGTCGAGGTCGCCCCAAGGCAGGTTGTTGGCGTCGGCCTCCTTGTAGATCTTGATCTCCTTGCCGTCAACGGTGATGGAATCCTCGCCAGCAACGACCTCGTGATCGCGAGCGTAGTTGCCCTGCGTGGAGTCGTACTTCAGCAGGTAAGCGAGCATATCGGGAGAGGTGAGGTCGTTGATAGCGACGATCTCGGAGCCCTCATGACCGAACATCTGACGGAAAGCCAGACGACCGATGCGACCGAAGCCGTTAATAGCAACCTTTACTGCCATTGTGTCTCCTTTCGTAAGGCCCCCGCGAGCTACAGCGCCCGCCGTTGAGGCCCACAAACTAACCACTCGCCTAATATACCTTTTTTTTGACTTGAATTTCACGAGAATGCTCGAAATTGAAAATCAAATTTACGTTAAAACGTTTTAAAGAATAAAATAGCAGCTAAATCCGTATATAAGTCGATACTTCAAACTACTTGTTTGCTTCAATGAGCTTTTCAAGCCTCAAAACGCGATGGTACAGGGCAGACTTCGACAAGGGAGGGTCAGCCATCTCGCCCAGATCGCGCAGCGACAGATCGGGATAGCGCTCGCGCAGGTCGCAAAAGACTGCCAAGGCGTCCGGAAGCGTGTCGCGCAAACCCCGCTGTTCGAGCTCATCGATCAACGCAAGCTGATGCTGGGCGGCACCCGCACTTCTGGTCTGATTGGCCAGTTCGGCATTCACGCGACGGTTTACGTCGTTCTTAACCAATTTGACCGCGCGCGCCTCCTCAATCTCGGCAACGCTGCGCTTGGCACCAATCAGCTTTAGGAGCTGCTCGATCTCCTCGGCGCTCTTAATGTAGACAGCAAAGGATCCGCGCCGCGCGTTAACGCGCGCATGGACCCCAATCTGCTCCAATAGATCGCAAAGTCCCCGAGCATACTGCTCGCCCTGCACCGCGATCTCCAAATGAAAGTCGCCGCGGGGATCGGCCACGAAACCGCCGGCGATGAGCGCGCCGCGGATGTAGGCAAGCCTGCAGCAGGGACGGGCAACGATGTGCCGGGGAACACCAGCGACGAGCCCTCCCCTGCGGTCGAGAATGCCCAGCAGCACCAGAGCCTTGTCCAGGTCGGGCTGATCGGGCAGGGTAATGAGATAGTTACGGACCTTATGCAAGACCGATTTACGAACGGTGAATTCCGTTTTGAGCTTAAGGATGCGATGCGTCAGTGTGATCATCGTGCGCGCGACGGCACCCGTCTCGGTCGCGACCGTCAAACGATACCGCCCGGAGCCGGCCAGCGAAAGTGTACCGCTCACACGCGTCAGGGCGGCAAGCGTCGACAAATCGCAGTATTCACATTCGGGTTCGCAGCGCGCGAGCTCGTCACGCACCTCGGCGGTAAACGACATGCAGGCCTATGCTTTCGTGTTGGCGCGCGACAGGTCGCGATGGGAAATGCTCACGTGATATTGGGCGCCTTCCAAATAACGTGCCGTGGCCTCGGCGATGGCAACGCTGCGGTGTTGACCGCCCGTACAGCCGATGGCGATAGAAAGCTGCGGCTTGCCCTCCGCGATATAGCCCGGCATCACCGTATCGAGCAGCTGCGTCCAGGCCTTCCAGAACTCCTGGGTCTTGGGATGGTCCAAAACAAAATCGGAGACCTTCTTATCGAGACCGGTCATGGTGCGCATCTCGGGATCGTAGAACGGATTGGGCAGGAAGCGGACGTCGATCATAATGTCCGCCTCGACGGGCATGCCGTGCTTAAAGCCAAACGAGAACACGTGAACGTCCATGAGCTGCTGGTCGGACAGCTCGGAGAACGCCATGCGCAATTTATTGCGCAGAGCAGAAGTGCGCAAGCGGCTCGTATCGATAATCATGTCAGCTCGGTCGCGAACGCCCTGCAGCTGCAGGCGCTCGCGCTGAATCGCATCGGCCGTAGTCTCCCCCGGCTTGGCAATGGGATGGCGGCGGCGGTTTTCGCTATAACGACGGATCAGCACCTCGTCAGAGGCCTCGAGAAACACGATGTCACAGCTCATCTCGCGCTCCTCGAGCGCGGCAACGGCATCGAGCAGCTCATCGAACAAGCCCTGGCTGCGCAGGTCGCAGGTGACGGCAAGATGCCTGCCCACGCCCGTATTGATGCCGACGAGTTCGGCAAGCTGGGCGATCAGACGCGGAGGCAAGTTGTCGATGCAAAAATAGCCCATGTCCTCGAACACATGCATGGCCTGCGTTCGGCCCGATCCGGACATTCCGGTGATGATGACGATATCGGGGATGCGCTCCGAGCGCTCCGCCGCATCCATGGCATCTCCCTTTTGCATGTGTGCCTCCTAAAACAAGCGCGGGACCCGGCCAGCGGATCCCGCGCGATCAATTGCCTTTATTGAGTATACCGCCCCAAGCGGATACGAGGCCTGTCTTACGCCTCAAGCGCAGCCTTGAACCAACTTGTAATACTCGTGGGGTGCGTGATGGCGGTGCCGACGACAACGGCCCAGGCGCCGGCGTCGATTGCAGCGCGAGCCTCTTCGGGCGTATGTACGCGACCCTCGCAAATGATGGGAAGGCCGGGGAATTCCTCGGTCGCCTGACGCAGGAGCGGCAGATCGGGGCCATCGGCCATGGTGCAGTCGATGGCGGCGACACCATGAGAAAGCGTAGTGGATACCAGGTCAAAGCCCATATCAACCGCACGGCGAATGTCCTCGATGGTGGCACAATCCGCCATCAGGAGCACGCCCTCCTCGTGCAGCGGACGGAAGGTGTCCTCGACGGTCTTGCCATCGGGACGTGGGCGATCAGTGGCATCAATTGCCACGATGTCGGCACCGGCGGCAACGCAGGCGCGAGCATGACGCAGCGTCGGCGTGATGTAGACGCCCTCGTGTCCATCCTTCCACAAGCCGATGACGGGGACCTCACAGCGGCCCTTAATGGCGGCGATGTCGGCAAGACCCTGGCAGCGAATAGCGGCGGCGCCGCCAAGCTCGCAGGCGCGAGACATTTGAGCCATGGTCTCGGGCGTACGAAGCGGCTCGCCCATATACGCCTGAACACTCACGACGAGCTTGCCCTTCAGGGACTGGATCAAAGGATCAACGGTCATGTTCGACTCAACCTTTCTCAAAACAGCCTTCTGAGACACCGCACCTTGACGTTCAAACCGTCGCTCGCGTACCGAAGTACGCTTCGCTCCTCTTTCACGTCAATCTGCGGCACCTCAGAAGGCGCACTTGGTAGTTATGTTTACTTCAACGATGCAAGAAGGTGTTCGGCGGCACCGATGAGCGGAGCATCGCCCTCCAGAGAACCGATGAGGATCGGCGTGTCCTGAAGCGGATCGAGCGCCTGGCTGGCATAGCCCTCGTGCACCGAATCCTTCCACGTCTGCGAACGCCAATCGGGACCTTGGTGAATCACGCCACCCGAAAGCACGATGACCTCAGGGTCCAGGATGTTAGCGAGCGAGCCCAAGCTGGCACCCAGCGCAAAGCCGGCGTCATGGATGACCTCGGTCGCCTTTGCGTCGCCAGCACGGCACAGGTCGTTCACGTCGCGACCGACCGAAGGACGGCTGGGGTCGACGCGACCGAAGCGCTCGTCGTACATACGGCCAATCGAGGTGCCCGAGGCTACCGACTCAAGATGGCCAGAACGCCCGCAGGCGCAGGGAATGCCGGCGGCAGCCGAACACTCGATGTGGCCCATATGGCCGGCAGCACCATGGAAGCCCTGCATCACGCGGCCGTTCTCGACATATGCGCCGCCGATGCCCGTACCGATGCCCAGACACAAGACGGAGAACTTGCCCTTGCCGACGCCCCAGTGGGCCTCGCCCAGAGCATGAGCCTGCACGTCGCCCACCACGGCAACGGGGAGACCAAGGTCCTCGCGCAGGCGCGGCCCCAACTGAACGCCGGACCAGCCGGGCATGATCTCGTTGGCATACGCGATGGCGCCCGTCTTGGGATCGACGACGCCTGCGGCACCGATACCGACACCGAGGACCTCGACATCGGGATTCGCCTCAAGAGCGGCCTTGATGGACGCCTCGATACGCTGGAAGACGGCCTCGCCGCCCTCCTGGGCCTCAGTAGGAACCTCGGCCTCAAATACGGGATGGGGCACGCTGCCGTCAGCCGGGTACTCCATAATGGCGGTCGCGATCTTAGTTCCGCCGATGTCGACAGAGCAGACGTACTTGTTCTCCATGTCGTTCTCCTTAGGAGATAAAAACAACTACAGGAAATGAAGGCGGTGTTATCGCCGCAGCATGATAAAGGTTTCCCAGGTGCCCGAGGTTGGGGTGAAAGTGGTCGGGCGTTGACCTAATGGGTCACGCCCGACCACTTGAGCCCCAAGATCGGGTGCCTGGGGAAGCTTTACAGGAGACCGTTGTCCTGGAGGACCTTCTTAATCGCCTCGACGTTCTCGCCGGTCATGGCCTTCACCGGGCGCGGCATGGTCGGGCTGTCGAAGATGCCCATGAGATTCATAGCGGTCTTGAAGGCACCAACGCCGCCGGCATAGCCCTGAACGCCCGAGGTGACATCCCAGATGTGGGAAATCTCGTTGAGGCGATCCTGCTCGGCCTTGACGGTAGCCCAGTCGCCGGCCTGAGCGGCCTTCCACTGGCGCACGTAGCCCTCGGGCTCAACGTTAGCGAGACCCGGGACAGAACCGTCGGCGCCACCGAGGTAAGCGCCGTCGACAACGACCTCGTGACCGGTGAGGATGCTCATCGGATGGCCGTTCTTCTCGTTCTCCTGAACGAGGTAGCGGAACGAGATGTCATCGCCCGAGGAATCCTTGACGCCGGCCAGGACGCCCTCGGCGCCGAGCTTAGCAAGGAGCTTCCAGGGGAGCTTGGTGTGGACGCACACGGGGATGTCGTAGGCGAAGATGGGCAGGTCGAGTTCCTCGTGCAGGATGCGGAAGTGCTCCTCGACCTCGGTCATGCCCTGCAGGGCATAGAACGGGCAGGTGGCGACAAGCGCATCGGCGCCCAGCTCCTGAGCGACCTTACCATGCTCGATCATGCGCTCGGTCTCGGTATCGATGATGCCGACCAGAACGGGAACGCGGTGGTCGACGATGCGCACGGCCTCGGCGACAATCTGGCGGCGGCGCTCGTCGGTGGAGAAGACGACCTCGCCCGAGGAGCCCAGGAAGAACAGGCCATCGACGCCGGCATCGATCATGCGGTTGATGCTGCGCTCAAAGGAGGCAACATCAAGCTGGTGGTCTTCGGTATCGGGAACAACGACGGGAGGGATAACGCCGGTGAATTTCTGAGTTGCCACAAGAATCTCCTTAGTTGTCTGGCGGGCGGCCCTATGCCACCCACTCTTGTTGGCAGTGTCCAGGCCGTCTAGGCCAAAGAACACGGGTAGAACGTTTGGTTCAAGAAGTCGACGACTTCGTTTTCGAACGCATTGATGCGCTCGTGAGCGTATTTGGCATAGATGATATGCCTCCGGTCACACTCAAGACCGTTGAATACGGCGAACTGGCCCTTGGGATCGCTCACGGCATCCATGAGCGATGTGCCCATGAGCACCGATCCGCGCACCCGAGACGACAGAGCCTCGAGGCCACCGGGGATTGGATTGGCAACCGCCGTGCAGGCAAGGCCCCGCTCGTCCAGAGCGGAAACCGCCAGCGCGACGCCGCCGCCAAGGCCCTCGCCCCACGCAAAAATGCGATCGGAGTCCACGCCGTCAAGATTGCGCGCGACCTTCGCCAACGCGCAGCCCCAACGGACGCGCTCGACAAAAGCGGGCGAAGCAATCCCCCGCTGCAGGTCGTCCGTACCAGCAACACCGTCGTCCAGTGCAAGCACGGCATATCCCATGGCGGCAAATCTCGTCATGTGATGCCAGCCGCGCACAGGCCGATCGATGTCGTGGAACATCAGGCACAGCGGCACGCGCTCAGATACTCGGGCACGACCAACAGGCTCAATCAAACGAGCGTGGACCGCATGGTCACCGAGCTCAAAGGAAACCTCCGAGTAACGGGCGCAGAGGTTAACAAAGTCAATCGCCGTAATGGCCAGGCCTTGAATCTCAAGATTCGAAGCGCATGTCTCTAAATCAGAAATATCTGCTTGGACATCACCGTGCCAGTCCCGATATTCTGCGAGCCTTGACGAAACCGTTCCAGGAATTCCCACGAGCCCGGGGACTATCAGCTCGTCAACATTGCTCTCGCACTTAGACATGAGCCTCCCCTCCCTCGCAGAAAAACGAAATGATCAGATCATCAAAGTCCTGAATCTCCTCGTGGCCAAAACCTTCAAAGAACTCATGACGCTTTTCACAGGTCAGGTTGTTGTAGACCGCAAACTGCGTCGCCGGCGGACAGACGATATCGGCTGTGCCCGTGCCAAACAGAACGGGGCATTTGACCATGGGGGCAAAGTTCTTGGAATCGAAGTACGCCAGCTTGGCATAGGCTTCCTCGATACGAGTCGAGTCCTCGTCAAACCAGCGCGACCAATAGCGCAGACCCTCGTAGGCAATATCGTCGGCGTCCAGATCCCAAACCAGGCGGAAGTCCGATAAGAAGGGGTAGAGGATGGCCGCGCGATTGATAAGCTCGCTGTTAAGCGCGCAGGTCGCAATACCCAAACCGCCACCCTGCGATGCGCCGTTCACATACACGCGGGCAAGATCGATGCCCTCGAGCTCGCGAACGATACGGCACAGAATGCGGATATCCTGGTGCAAGCGGATATAGTAGAGGTTGGCCGGGTCGCCGTCGATACCGGCGACGATATGGCCCGCGACCGTCGTGCCCTCAAATCCACCAATATCCTCGGAGGGGCCACCCTGGCCGGGGCAGTCGAGGGCGATGAGCGCCATGCCCATGCCCGCAAACGACGCCTGCTCAAACCAGCTGCGGCTCGCACCCGGATATCCATGGAACTGAAGCACCAGCGGCATGGGCTCCTCCGAGACCGGCTTGAGGTACTTGGCATGCAGGCGTGCACCACACATGCCGGTATACCAGAGGTCGAAAAACCGACAGGTCGCGGAATCCGCAACCGAAGCCGCCTCGATCGCGTAGTCGAGCTCGACGGCGTCCGCCTCGGCCATGCGGTCCTTCCAAAAGAGATCGAAATCCGATGGACGGGGCATAGCGCCTCGATATTCACCAAATTGCTGTTGTAGCTCTTGAGCACTTGGCATGGCTCGTGAACCCAACCTTTCGAAATCGCAACGGAGGTGCGCCCGGCAAGGGAACCGGGCGCACGGGAGGGAAAGCGAGACTACTCGCCGAGCTTGGGATGCAGCAGCGACGGCGCAGCGCCGAGCAGCATCTTGGTGTAGGGGTCCTGAGGGTGCTGGAAGACCTGCTTGGCCTCGCCCTGCTCGACGATCTTGCCGCCATTCATAACGATGATGTCGTCAGAGATATAGCGGACCGTCTGGATGTCATGGCTGATGAACACCATGGCCAGGCCGAGCTCCTTCTTAAGGTCGGTCAGCAGGTTCAGAATCTGCGCGCGGACCGAAACGTCCAGAGCCGAGGTGGGCTCGTCGGCGATGATGGCATCGGGGTTCAGCGACAGGGCACGGGCAATTGCGACGCGCTGGCGCTGGCCGCCCGAAAGCTGGCCGGGAAGAACCTCGGCGGCGGAGCTGGGCAGACCGGTGAGCTCCAAGAGCTCCTTGACGCGCTTCTCCTGCTCGGCCTCGGTACCCAGGTTGTGGACGCGCATGGGGTCGAGCAGTTGCTCGCGAACGACCATGCGGGGGTTGAGCGCCGTGGCCGGGTTCTGGAACACGACCGAGATGACGCGACCCATGTGGCGACGGTCCTCGGCGGTACGTTTAGTAACGTCCTTGCCCTTAAAGTAGACCTTGCCACTCGTGGGGGCCTGCAGACCGCACATGACGTTGGCGGTGGTGGACTTTCCGCAACCGGACTCGCCGACGATGCCGATGGTCTGTCCGGGCATGAGCTTAATCGTTACACCCTGGACGGCGTGAACCAGGTTGGGGTGCAGAATCGAGCCGGTACGGGTCCTAAAGGTGACGTGGACGTCATCAAGGAAGATGATCGGCTCGACGCCGTTGACTGCGGTCTCGCTCATCTACATCACCTCCGCGTGAGGGGTCAAACCATTTGCCTTGAGCACCTCGTCGGGGAGCTCGGAATAGAAGTGCTCGGTGCCGGGCACGCGCTTGAAGACCGGACGGGTGTCCAGGCCAATGCGCGGATGGCTCGAACGGGGCGCGAAGCGATCGCCCTTGGGGAAATCGCGCGGGCTCGGAACGGCGCCGGGCACCTGGTGCAGGCGGCCCGAACCGCTCTCGATGGAAAGGACGGAACCCAGAAGGCCGCGGGTGTACTCGTGAATCGGGTTGGTGAGCAGCTCCTTGGTGGGCGCCTGCTCGATAACCTGGCCGGCGTACATAACCGTGATGTTATGAGCGACCTCGGCGACCAGTGCCAGGTCATGCGAAACGAAGATCATGGCAAAGCCGAGCTTGGCCTGAAGGTCGTTAAGCAGCTTGATGACCTGCTTCTGGACGGTAACGTCCAGAGCGGTCGTGGGCTCGTCGCAGATGACCAGCTTGGGGTCGCGGGTAAGGGCCATAGCGATCAGAACGCGCTGACGCTGACCACCGGAAAGCTCATGCGGATAGCTCTCGAGCGTACGCTTGGGGTCGAGGCCCACGAGCTCCAGGAGCTCCTCGGCGCTACGGGTGCCGCCGCGCTTGGTGAGCTGCTTCATCTGGGCGGAAATGAGCATGGAGGGGTTGAGCGAGGATAGGGCGTCCTGATAGACCATGGCGATATCGGTACCGCGAAGGCCGAACCACTCTTTTTTGCTCATCTTGAGCAGGTCGCGACCCTCCCAGAGAACCTCGCCGGAAAGATGCTCGTCATCATCGGTCAGACCCATGATGGCCAGCGTGGTGATGGACTTACCGCAGCCGGACTCACCGACCAGGCCCATGGTCTGGCCGGGACGGACATCAAAGTTGACATGATCGACGACGTTGATGTCACCGTGGTGCTCAAACTGGATGCAGAAATCGCGGACCGAAAGGATCGGCTCAACGGACTCATCGGGCACATGGCGGTCGTTACGCTTGAGTTCGACATCACGCAGGGCGCCAAGACGGGCGGACAGGGACTGAGCCTGCTCCTTGTAGGCGCGAACGGGGTCGGAGACCAGCAGGTCGGCCTCGCGGCGCTTGGAGGAGTCAGTCGGATCCAGGGCGGCGGAGGGAGCAGCGGCCATGGCGTCGGTAATGCCCTCGGAGAGGATGTTGAGCGCCAGGCAGGTGATCATGATGGCCAAGCCCGGGAACAGTGCCTGCCACCAACGGCCGGCGAGCACGCCACCGCGAGCGTCAGCGAGGATGTTGCCCCAGGTAGCGGTGGGCTCCTGAATACCAGCGCCGATGAAGGTCAGCGAGGCCTCGAAGATGATGGCGTCGGCGACCAGGGTAACGGTGAAGACCATGATCGGGGCGATGCAGTTACGCAGAACATGCTTGATCAAAATCCACGGAGCCTTAGCGCCGGAAACGATGACCGCGCGGACATAGTCCTCGCCGTACTCGGACACGATGTTGGCGCGCACGATACGGGCAATCTGCGGAGTATACATAAAGCCGATGGCGAAGATGATCGACGGCACGGAATTGCCCAGGATGGAGACGAAGACGGCAGCGAGGGCGATGCCCGGGATGGACATGATGATATCCAGGATGCGCATGATCGCCTCGGAAACGGACTTGCGCGAAACCGCCGCGAGGGCGCCCACGACCGAACCGCAGACCAGAGCCATGGCAGTAGCACCGAAGCCGATGATCAGCGAGTAACGGCCACCGTAAAGCATACGCGACAGGATGTCGCGGCCCTTATCGTCGGTACCGAAAATAAATCCATTGCCGGGAGCCTGACGAGCAGTGAAAATCTCGACCGGGCTATAGGGGGCAAGAAGGGGCGCCAGAATCGCGGTCAGGGCGACCAGCACCAGCACGACGGCGGCAATCTTAGAAGACAGCGTCATCTTCTTCCAGCCACCGAGCTTGAGCCCCTTGGAGGCAGCTTTCTCGAGCTGCTCGGTTTGCTTCTCTCGAATCTTTACCATAATCTACACCGTCCTGATGCGCGGGTTGATGAGCAGGTAGAGCATGTCAACCACGATGTTGATGATGATGAAGGCAAGAGCAACGACGATGACGACGCCCTGAACCAGGTTCGCCTCGTTGCCCTGAACGCCCTGCAGAATCGCAGTACCCATGCCGGGGAGGTTGAAGATGACCTCGATGACGACGGCGCCGCCCATAAGGTAACCGATCTTAAGACCGAGGGTGGTGACCGGGGTGATCAGCGCGTTGCGCAAAACGTTGATGCCGACGACGACCTTCTCGGGAACGCCGGCGCCACGGGCCATGCGGACGTAGTCCTTGTCGAGCTCCTCGACCATGGCGGTACGCACGATACGAGTCATCTGACCCGTCAGCGGAAATGCCAGGGCGATAGCGGGCATGATCATACGTCCCAGATAGCCAGCCGGGTTGGTGGTGAAGTGAGGCAGAGCACCGGACGCCGGGAGCACCTTAAGGTAGGAAGAGAACAGCAGAATCAACAGGACGGCAAGCCAGAACGACGGGGTTGCCAGGCCGGCGATGGAAAAGACGCGGATCACTTGGTCCGGCCATTTATCGCGATACAGTGCCGCGATGACGCCGAGTAAAAACGAGACGACCGCGCCGATGGCAAGACCGATAAAGGTCAGCTGCATCGTGACGGGCAGGGCCGTGGAGATGCGCTTGGCAACGGAGTTGCGAGCAGCACCATAGGTGCCCATGTCACCATGGATCAAATCGCCCATGTAGCGCACGTAGCGCACGGGCCAGGGGTCGTCCAGACCATACTTCTCATGGTACTCGGCAACCGCCTCGGGCGAGGCACCGTCACCCAACGCCGTATAGGCGGGGTCGGTCTTGGAGAACGACATAAGGAAGAACACCAGGACGGTGACGCCCAATGCCATGATCGGCAGCGCCACGAGACGCCTTCCAATCAAACGTAGAAAGTTGTTCACGTTCTCTCCCCTTTCTTTTGTCGGTAGGACCAACTGGTATATGAGTATGGATACTCATTACAAGACCCGAGCGACATCGAGGCCGCCCGGGTCTTTGTTTCAACTATGAGGACGCTGCCTTACGACCGACGCCCCACATATGACTCAAGCGAGTCTTAGGCCTTGACGGTCGCGACGCCCCTGAAGGACATGCTCGTCGTGCCGATGCCCTTGAAGCCATCGAGGGCCTCGCCGTTGGGCGCGGTCGACGGATCGTCCCAGGAAGCGGAAACGGTCTTGACGTGGACAACGGGGTACAGAACGGCGTTGTCGGCGATGATGTCGAAGCACTCGTTCCACTTCTTCTGCTGCTCGTCGCCCTCGGCGGCAAGAGCCTCGTCCATGAGACCGTGGAGCTTCGCCCACTCGGCGGAATCCTTCCACGGGCAACGGGTCTGCATCCAGACGTTGTCGCCATACCACCAGTTGAGCAGCAGGTCGGGGTCGGCGCCGAAGCAGGACGGATCGCCAGGAGCGAGAAGGATATCGTAGGCCTCGCCGCCGTCGATGGCAGCGTAGGTGGCCGGCGAGGTATCGGTCTGGATGGTCACATCGAAGCCGAGAGCGTCGAGGTCGTTCTTGACCTGAGCGGCCATGCCCTTGATCTGCTCGTTATCGGTGGTGCGCAGGGTGATTGCGCCCGGGGTGATGCCAGACTCTTCGATGAGCTTCTTGGCCTTCTTGGCGTCAGTCTTGTACACCGTGGAAGCCTCATGATAGTTGGTGAAGCTCTTGGGCAGGTAGCAGCTGGCAGCGGTGGCAAGGCCGGCGAAGGTGTTGGTGATCATCTTCTCGGTGTCGAGCGCGTACATGACGGCCTGACGGACCTTGACGTTGTTCCAAGGCTCCTTGGCGACGTTGAACATGATGAAGCGGGTGCCGAAGCCCTGGACGTTGTCGATCTTGCAGCCAGCGCTCTCGAGCTGGTCGACGGCGTCAGCGGTGACGAGCTCCATAACGAGCGTGGAGCCCTCCTGCTGAGCGGTAACGCGAGCGGTGGGGTCGGTCAGGATGCTGTACTGGATCTTCTTATCCTCGGCAGCATACTCACCGTTGTACTCGGGGTTGGGAACCAGGGTGATCTCGGTATCGGAGATAGAGTCGTACATCCAGGGGCCGGAACCGATCGGCTGCTTGGCGCGATCCTCCTCGGCCTGGGTGGCCGGGGTAACACGGATGATGGCCAGACGATCCTTGAGCAGGGAGAAGTTGGGAACCTTGGTCTTGACCGTTACAGTGCTGGCGTCCTTGGCCTCGATGGACTCGAAGGGCTGGAAGAACGGAGCATAGGTAGCAGAAGCGGCGCAAGCGGTGTAGGAGGCAACGACGTCGTCAGCGGTGACCTCGGTACCATCGGAGAACTTGGCACCCTTGCGGATGGTGACCTCGAAGGTAGTGTCGTCCACGGACTTGGGATCGTCGGTGGCGAGCTCGTTGAAGGTGCTGTAGTCGTGGTAATCGATGCCGTAGAGGCCCTCGATGACGTGCCAGTTAGCACCCAGGCCCACAGCGGAGCCGGTGCTGGCGGGGTCGAAGCTGGACGGAGCGTAAGCGGAACCAGCGGTGATCACGCCGCCGCCACGGTTGGCGGAATCAGTGGAACCGGAAGCGGAACCTTCGTCGCTAGAGCTGCCACCGCAGCCAGTGAGACCAAGCCCTGCGACAGCAGCGACGCTGCCGGTGAGGCCGAGGAACGAACGCCTGGACATACCCTTGTTGATGATGGCCATGTCTTCTCCTATCAATAGAGAATCTTACCCGGGAGCACCTAGACTTGCCCCCGCGCAACTTGCGGACGATATATACCTTACCTACCGACGAACCCAACTGAGGTGCCGCGCTCGGCGACCGATACATACATACGCTTGAACGGTATTTACTACCGTTCACCGAATTCATTGACAAATGATTCGACAGACAGTATGTATCGACGAGGTGAGATATCAGTCTTCGTCAACCCGCAGGATAGCAGTGTTGTTCACCATGGCTAGTCAAACGTTTTAGCGTTAATAAAACCCGAAATCGGCAGGTAATCACCGCGAAACAAATGATTGAAAATTGACCAATCATGTATATCAGTTGTTTAGAAGCGCGTTTAGTTTTCGGATCGGTTGGCCGATGCCTGGGCGCGTTCGGCATTCCATGCAACAAGTGCCTCGTGGACCGCTTTGGCGACATCAGCCGGAACGCCTCGAACTTCTGCAATCTCCTGCTCGCTTGCTGCGCGTAAACGCTTCATCGAGCCAAAATGGCGCATAATGGCACGTTTTCTGGTGGGTCCCACGCCCGGAACGTCGTCAAGCACCGAAACCGTCATAGCCTTATCGCGCAACTCGCGGTGGAAGGTAATCGCAAATCGGTGGGATTCATCGCGAACCTGCTTGATCAGATAAAGCGAAGCGGAGCCGGTCGGCAGCACGACGGGAGTCTCGTCCCACGGCACGAAAACTTCCTCATCGGCCTTTGCCAAGCCACAAACTGGTATATCGAGGCCAAGCGCCTCAAGTTGCTTAATTGCAGCGGTCAATTGCGGCTTGCCGCCATCGACAACGAGCAAATCGGGGCGTGAGCCAAAACGCTCGTCCGCCATGCGCTCGGGAGCATAGCGGCGCCCCAGGACCTCGGACATCGATACGAAGTCGTTCGCCTCGTCCAACTCGGCCTGAATTTTAAAGCGACGATACTGGCCCTTGTCGGCACGGCCGTTGGTAAATACCACCATCGAAGCGACGGTAAAGGTGCCGTGCAACGTCGAGATGTCGAAACACTCGATGCGCAACGGCGGCGCAGGCAGCGCCAGCGCACTTTCGAGCTCCAGGAGCGCCTGATTGGTGCGATCGTCAGCATACCCCGTGCGCATCATGTAGCGCATGAGGGCATGGCGCGCATTTTTGGAAGCCATATCGAGCAGGCGGTGCTTTTCGCCGCGCTGCGGCCTATGGAGATGGCAAGAGCGTTCGCGCTTGGCCGCAAGCCACTCCCCCAACGCTTCGGCATCCTCAAGCTCGACAGAGAGATTGATCTCGGCTGGAATATCGGCCGTCTCGTCGTAATAGCGCTTAAGAAAGCCCGATTGAAGCTCTCCCTCGTCGACATCCAGGCCTTTATCGAGGATGAACTCACAAGTTCGAACCGTTCGGCCCTCGCGAACGACAAAGACACAGGCGGCAGAGATAGTCTCTTCGCGATAGAAGCCGATGACGTCGATATCGACGCTTGATGGAAAAACGACCTGTTGGCGATCGTCCAGGCCCCTAATGACTTCCAGGCGACGCTTGACGCGCGCCGCACGCTCAAAATCGAGCGCCTCGGCTGCCTCCGTCATCTCGGACGTGAGCTCGTCGACGACATCCTTGCGATGGCCCGACAAGAAACGTTCGACACGCTTGACGTTCTTGGCATAGTCGGCAGGCGAAATCGCGCCGACGCATGCGCCCGGCCCGCGCCCGACATGGTAGTCAAAGCAGGGGCGCCCGTTTTGCGCGCAAATCATATTGACGATGTCTTCTTCGCCCTTATGAGATTCGACGATGCGGCGGCAGCGGCGCCATTCCGCACAGGATGCCGAGCAAATAGGAATAACCTTGCGTAGCGTATCGATGGTCTCACGCGCCGCGCGGCTATCGGTATAGGGGCCAAAATAGCGCGTTCCCGGTTTATGACGCTCTCGCGTGTATTTAATAGCCGGAAACAAGTCGCTCTTAGTAATGGCGATAAAGGGATAGCTCTTATCGTCCTTAAGGTCGACGTTGAAGTACGGATGGTACTGGCCGATCAGATTGCGCTCGAGCACCAATGCCTCGTGCTCGGTCTCCACCACGATATAGTCGAAGCTCGCCACCAGCTGCATCATGAGCGGGATCTTTTGACGCTCGTCCTGCAGCGTCACGTATTGACGCATACGGGCACGCAAGTTTTTTGCCTTGCCCACATAGATGACATCGCCCTTGGCATCTTTCCAAAGGTAGCAGCCGGGTTGCGTGGGAACGCGCGAAACCTGCTCGGCAAGTGTTGGAATGTTGTCGTGACCTGCCACACGCACCTACTCGCGACGAAGCAGCGCCGAGACCTCGGGCATCTTAAAGACAAAGGCAAGGCCAAAAGTCACGGCGAGCGAGACGACGCCTGCAACACAAACGTAGCCCAGGGTAATGAGGATCGAGCCGCCAAGCAGTCCGACAAAGTGCTCAAGTGCCCACATGACGCCGGCGCCCGCGGCAGCGCCCAAGCCACCGAACAATAGGCCGAAGAAACCGCCGTGCAGGATAGACTTGACCTGAAGTCCATGCAGACGACGGCGCAGCCACCACAGTGAGCATCCGACCAAGACCACGTAGTCAACGACGTGCGAAAGCGCAATTGCCGGCATACCGTAGCCCAGCACCACGCCAAACAGCAGAACCGAACCGGCCTGGCCGATAGCGGAGTACAGGCAATAGCGGCTATAAGGTTTCATATCGAGCAGGGCCGAGAAGCTCTTCTGCATCAGCACGACCACGCCGTAGAGCGGCAGGGAAAGTGCCAGATAGATAAGGAACTCCGACACCAGCGCCACACCGGATTCATCGAACTTGCCGGCGCAGTAGATCATGTTGAGCGGACGGGCGAAGACGATCAGGTACATCGCAAACGGAATCAGGAAGAAGAGCATCTGGGCGACACCGCGCGAAATGCCCGTGCGGACGCTGTCGTAATCCTTCTCCTGTGCATCGTGGGAGAGTTCGGTATAGAGTGCCGTCGAAAGCGAGGCAGCGATCAGCGCATAGGGCAGCGTATACCACAGGCGCGCATATGCGATGACGGAAGGGCCGGTCTCGGGCTGCACCACCAGCGCGGCGGCATTGGTAATGGAAGTCGAGACAAACATGCACACCGTGGCGAGCAGCGTCGGGATACCAAGCGCAATCGTCTGTCGCAGCGCGGGGTCCTTAAAGTCGATATGGATATGAGGATGCACGCCATGCTTGCCAAGCGCGGGAATCTGGCAGGCCATCTGGACAAAGACGCCGAGGGTCGTACCGGCTGCGATCAAGATAATACCGACCTGCTCGCCAAATTGTGCAGACACGGGAGCAAAGCCCATAAAGCTGGCGATAACGATGACATTGTTGAGAACCGGGGCAAACGTCGACCAGAAGTAGTCGCGATGTGCGTTGAGAACGCCCGAGAACACCGAGCCCAAGCCATAAAACAGAATTTGGATAGCAAAGAAGCGGAACATGAACGCAGCGGTATCCATGCTGCCGCCATCGCCCGAAAGGAACGACTGCGTCCAAATAAAGCCGGGAGCAAACACGGTGCCCAGCAGCGAGATACCGCCCAGCAGCAGAAGCAGAATACCGAGCAGATTGCCGACATACTCGTTCGATGCCTCGCGGCCCTGCTCGCGCCTCACGCCCATATACACCGGCAAAAACGCCGTAACGAGCATGCCGCCCATCACGAGCTCGTAAAGCATGTTGGGCAGGTTGTTGGCAACCTGATAGGAGGACGAGAGCAGCGACATGCCGATGGCGGCCGCCATGGCCCACGTGCGGATAAACCCGGTGACGCGCGACACGATGGTCAGCGCGGTCATGAGGCCAGCAGAACGACCAACCGTGGAGTAGTCCGACGAACCCATATCGTCTACGTCGTCCTGAGAGTCCTCATGAACCTCATCTTGTGGCGGCAAATTGTCCACGACGGTAAAGGAGCCGGTCATCGCAAAGGGATCGTCAACCAAAACGGCGTCATCAGCAGGTGCGGCGTCATCGCTGTTCGGCATGTTGTTACCGGATACGGCATCATCATCGAATATGGCATGGTCGCCAAACACCGTGTCAACTTCTTTGGCGGCGACGGTTCGGGCAGAAAACGACAGAGGGTCCCAGTCATCATCACCGTCGATGGCCACGCCCTCGACGGGATCGGTCGAACCAAGCGGCGACCATTCGTCATCCGAAAGAAGCGGCTCGTCATCATCATGAACCGCGGGCTTGGCGGAACGAGCGACAGGAGCGCTCTGCGGCATGCTCTTTCCCTGGGCTGCCATCAAAAACACCGCCGTCTCATCGGGACGCGGCACACGAGGAGCCTCGGAGGCGACCGGCGTCACGCTGGCGCTCGATTGAGCGGCGGCCAAAAAGACAGCCGTCTCATCGGGACGAGTCGAAGAAAGAACCGTACGGGGAAGCGCCGTGCCGGCACCGGCGGCACGCAAGTACACGGCCGTCTCGCCCGGGTCAGCGGCAGCGGACCAGGCGTTTCGAATCTCGTTATCGAACGAAGCAGCCTCGGGCGCGGGCGCCTGAGGAGCCGACCCTTTTGCAAAGTGAGCTCCGCGCTTTGATTCTTCCTGCGGCATCGCTCAGTCCTCTCTCGTGATCGGGGCAACCGTCGCCCCGCAAAATGCAACTAAGTCATCGGGAGCAAGCTCAAGCTGATAGCCGCGCTTGCCACCCGAGATAAAAATGGTATCCCAAAGGACGCATGTCTCATCGATCAGCGTCCGGAAGCGCTTTTTCATACCGACCGGGCTGCAACCGCCGCGGACATACCCCGTCGCGGCAAGCAAATCTTTGACATGCATCATGGTCAGCGACTTTTCGCCTGCGGCGCGCGCGGCGGCCTTGAGGTCGAGCTCGTCGGCAACGGGAATGCAGCACACGACATGGTCGTTGGACGGCGTCGTGCAGACCAGGGTTTTAAATCCCTGACCGGGCTCCTCGCCAAGCTGCTCGGAAATCGCGACGCCCAGACCTGACGATTCATCGCCATCGTCTTCGTACGTATGGAGAACATAGGAGATGCCGGCGCTTTCCAGCTCGCGCATCGCATTGGTTTTTGGCGTCTTAACAGCCTTTGCCATGGCACATCCTTTCCCTCGCAGAGCGACGCAAGGATTAAGTATAGGGCCAATTCCGCCGCATATGCCATCTCGACACACAGAAGCGCCACCGAATCAGAAGGAATCGGTGGCGCGTCGGTACTACAACGTCTCTTTACTGCGCGTCGAGCTGCGCCTGACGCTCACGGTCACGCTTGAGCAGCGGCGCCAAGAACTTGCCCGTGTAGCTCTGCGAACATGCCGCGACCTGCTCGGGCGTGCCTGAGACCACGACGGTTCCGCCGCCATTGCCGCCCTCGGGGCCCATATCGATCAGGCGGTCGGCAACCTTGATGACATCAAGGTTGTGCTCGATCACCAGAACCGTGTTGCCCGCATCGACCAGGCGCTGCAACACGTCGAGCAGCTGGCGAACATCCTCAAAATGAAGGCCGGTTGTGGGCTCGTCCAAAATATAGAACGTCTTGCCTGTCTGACGACGATGAAGCTCCTTAGCGAGCTTCACGCGCTGTGCCTCGCCGCCCGAAAGCGTCGTAGCGGGCTGGCCCAAGCTCACGTAGCCCAGACCCACGTCATATAGGGTCTGCAGTTTGCGCTTAATCTGCGGGATATTCCCAAAGAAAGCCAGTGCTTCGGTGACACTCATGTCGAGCACGTCCGAGATTGTCTTGCCGCGGTAGGTAACCTCGAGTGTCTCGCGGTTATAACGCTTGCCGCCACATACCTCACAGGGGACATAGATATCGGGAAGGAAGTGCATCTCGATCTTGATCTGGCCATCGCCCTTGCACGCCTCGCAGCGACCGCCGCTTACGTTAAAGGAGAAACGTCCCGGCGAGTAGCCGCGCGCCTTCGACTCCGGCGTGCTTGCAAATAGCGCACGCAGATCATCCCACAGGCCAATATAGGTCGCAGGGTTCGAACGCGGCGTACGACCGATCGGCGACTGGTCGATATCGATTACCTTATCGATGCACTCGATGCCCTCAATCTTCTTGTACGGCCCCACGGGACGCGTCGAACGATGGATGGCATTCGTAAGCGCGGGCGCAATCGTATCGGTGACCAGGGAGCTCTTGCCCGATCCCGAAACACCGGTAACGACTGTGAGCGTACCGAACTCAATCTTGGCGGTAACGTTTTTGAGGTTGTTAGCGCGGGCGCCCGTGATCTTAAGACAGCCGCGGCCGGGCTTGCGGCGCTCATCGGGCACGCGGATCATCCGCTTGCCGGTCAAATAGGCACCCGTCATGGAATCGGGGCACGCCATGATATCGGCAGGCGTTCCCGCGGCGACCACGTTTCCGCCGTTAACGCCCGCACCGGGACCCATATCGATCACGTAGTCGGCAGCGCGAATTGTATCTTCGTCGTGCTCGACGACGATAACGGTATTACCGATATCGCGCAAGCGCTCGAGCGTCTTGATCAGGCGCTCGTTATCGCGTTGGTGGAGACCGATCGACGGCTCGTCCAGAATGTACAGAACGCCCATGAGGCCGGCGCCGATCTGCGTTGCCAGGCGAATGCGCTGGGCCTCACCGCCGGAAAGCGTCGCCGAGGCGCGATCGAGCGTCAGATAGTCGAGTCCGACATCGACCAGAAAACGCAGGCGCTCCAGGATTTCCTTGACGATGCGCCCGCCGATAAACTGCTGACGCTCGGTAAGCTCCAGGCCCTCAAAAAACTCGAGCGACTCGCGACACGACAGGCAGCAGACATCGTAAATGGACTTGCCGCCCACGGTGACGGCAAGCATCTCGGGACGCAGGCGAGCACCGTGACAGCTCGAGCATGGCTCTTCGCGAATGTATTTCTCCAAGCGAGCTCTGGTGTTCTCGTTCGTCGTCTCGTTGTAGCGCTCGTACAGGATGTTGCGCACGCCCGAGAACTTAGTGTCCCACTGGCTGCGACGCCCATCGAGCTTTTGATAGTCGACCGAAATCTTCGTGTCGCCCATGCCATCCAAAAACGCACGACGCACCCGCGGGGGCAGGTCCTCCCATGGCGTATCGGCACTCACCTTAAAGTGTTTGCAGACCGCAGCAAAAATCTGCGGATAATAGTTGGAATTGCCGAACAGGCTGCCAAAAACTCCGTCGGCAATCGACTTTGAGGGGTCTTCAATCAGCGCCTCGGCATCGACTGTCTTTTTAAAGCCCAGGCCATCGCACTCGGGACATGCACCATAGGGCGCGTTGAACGAGAAATCGCGCGGCTGCAGGTCGTCGATGGAATGCCCGTGCTCCGGGCACGCCAGTGCCAGCGAATACTCCAGCAGCTCGCCCTCGGTTCCCTCGGGAGCGTCGCGGTCGGGCAGCATGTACACGTTCACGTTACCGTGCGCCAGTGCCGTCGCCTGCTCAACGGACTCGGCAATGCGACCCAGGGAGTTCTCTCGAATCACGATACGGTCGACCACGACCTCAATGTCGTGTTTGAACTTCTTGTCCAGGTCGATAGGGTCGTCAAGCGAGCGCACCTCGCCGTCGACGCGCACACGGCTAAAGCCCTCCGCACGCAGGTCCTCAAACAGCTTGGCATATTCGCCCTTGCGTCCACGAACCACCGGCGCCAACACAAACGCGCGACGGCCCTCCCCCGCCGCCAGCACCTTATCGGCGACCTGATCGGTCGTCTGGCGCTCAATGACGCGACCGCACTCAGGACAGTGCGGCGTTCCCACGCGAGCAAACAGCAGACGCAGATAGTCGTAAATCTCGGTTACGGTGCCCACCGTCGAGCGTGGGTTTTTGGACGTTGTCTTCTGATCGATCGACACAGCCGGCGACAGGCCGTCAATCGAGTCCAGATCGGGCTTGTCCATCTGGCCCAAAAACTGACGCGCATAGCTCGAAAGGCTCTCGACGTAACGGCGCTGGCCCTCGGCATAGATGGTATCGAACGCCAGTGAGCTCTTGCCCGATCCGGAAAGACCGGTTATGACCACGAGCTGGTCACGCGGAATGGAAACATCGATATCGCGCAGGTTATGCTCGCGCGCGCCGCGAATAACGATAGAAGAATCAGACATGGAAGCTCCTTGCCTCCTACAACTTCAAATCACACTGACGATGAGTTTAGCGCACTCGACGCGCACAGATGTTCGTAATACAAGATTCGCAGACCTTTTGCGTTGTCTGACGCCGCAGGCCGCACGCTCGGTCCGTACTTTCGAATACTGTCGATCGCCTACCACGCATCATAAATGACTCCCGCTCGCAAACGAGGGTACAATGACGCTCGTGTCACACCGCGGGGCTCCGGCCCCAACATATACAAAGGAGTCAAACATGGGTTGCGAGCACGCACAGGCAGCCGGCGGGCAAACGTCGCCGTCGCAATTTGAGGAAAATACGCTGTCCGAGGTCAAGCGCGTTATCGCTGTGCTTTCCGGCAAGGGCGGCGTCGGCAAGTCATTCGTCACCGGCGCCATCGCCACGGAGCTTTCCCGCCACGGTCACAAGGTCGGCGTCCTCGATGCCGATATTACCGGCCCCTCTATCCCTAAGATGTTCGGTATGAGCGGACGTCACGTCCATGCCCTCGGCAACCTTATGCTGCCCGAAATCTCCGAGCACGGCGTCAAGGTTATGAGCTCTAACCTGCTGCTCCAAAACGAAACCGACCCCGTCCTCTGGCGCGGTCCGGTTATCGCGGGTGCCATCAGGCAGTTCTGGAGCGAAACCTCATGGGGCCCCATCGACTACCTGCTGGTCGACATGCCTCCGGGAACGGGCGACGTCGCCCTCACGGTCTTCCAGTCGCTGCCCGTCGATGGCATCGTCATCGTCACGAGCCCGCAGGATCTGGTCTCGATGATTGTCGCCAAGGCGGTCAACATGGCCGAGAAGATGAACGTGCCCATTTTGGGAATCGTCGAAAACATGAGCTATATCGAGTGCCCCGATTGCGGCAAGAAGATCGAAGTCTTTGGCAAGAGCAAGCTCCCCGAGGTCGCCGAGCGTTACAACCTCGAGATCCTAGGGCAGCTTCCCATCAATCCGGCACTCGCCGAGGCTTGCGACAAGGGCGAGGTTGAGACCGCACTGCCCGACGGTATGCTGCCCCAAGCCGTCTCTGCCGTCGAGGCCATTGCCCCGCACGAGACCGCCGAGGCCTAAGTGAACGCAAACGCCTCCTATGACGTCTTGGTAATCGGCGGCGGGGCCTCGGGTCTCGCCGCCGCCATTACGGCCGCACGCGCAGGCAAAAGCGCCTGCATCGTTGAGCGCGATGTTGCCTGCGGCCTTAAACTCCTTGCGACCGGCAACGGCCGCTGCAACCTTTCCAACGAATCAATTGATTTCCAGCGGTACAACCGCCCCGCATTCGTCGAATCCGTCATGGGTCCCCAGCCCGAGCAAGAGCTCGGCAGTTTCTTCTCCTCGCTGGGCATCATGACGACCTCCGAGGAGGGCCGGCTGTATCCGCGCTCCCTTCGTGCCGAATCGGTGCGCGATGCGCTTCTCAACGCTTGCAACCGCCTGGGTATCACCTTGATTTGTGGAGCAAACGTTGCCTCGGCATTCAAAGCCCCCGAGGGCTGGGCACTCCAAATAGACCGTCCCGCGCGAGCACTCAAGGCAAAAAAGCACGACGACCGAAAATCGGAGGTCCGCTCGCTTCGGAAGGCGCTCGCCGACACCCCTCGCACGAACGAGACGCTGCAGGCAAAGGCCGTAATTATCGCTACGGGCGGCAACCCTGTCGAAATCGCGAAGACGTTCAATCTTTCCCTCACACCGCAGCATCCCGTCCTCTGCCCTGTGTCGGCATCAGTCTTCGGCGACCAGACTGCGCTTAAGACACTGGATGGCCTGCGCGTCCGCGCCCGTTTGACGCTCACCCGCAATCACGAGGAGCTCTGGCGCGAAGACGGCGAAGTGCTCTTCCGAACCTTTGGCATCTCGGGCGTTGCCGCCTTTAACCTCTCCCGTCGCGTCCAGCGCGGCGACACGATTCTGCTCGACGTTTTTCCCGACCTCTCCAAAGACGAGTTGCTCGATATGCTCAGCCAGCGAGTTGCGTTGCTCGGCGGCTTTTCACCCCGCGACCCCCGCTGGCTCGACGGCATGCTCGCCCCGCAGTTCTCTCACGTTGTCTGCACCGCATTCGAACAGTGCCACCCCGGGTCGTACGACGTCATCCATCTGGTCTCAATCCTCAAGCACTTTAAGATGCTCGTCGAGGGAACGACAGAGGAGCGTTCGGCCCAGGTCACGCGCGGCGGCGTGCCCATCGAGAGCGTCTCAGCTCCCAACCTCTGCGTGAGCAACGCGGCAGACGCCCCACTTTACATCTGTGGCGAGGCGCTCGACATCGATGCCGATTGCGGCGGTTTCAACCTTGCATGGGCTTGGATCTCGGGTATTCGCGCTGCAAGCAGCCTATAGCCGCGCAGTCTATAATCAAAACGCATTCGGGCCGTCTGGGACACCGGGCGGCCTCTTTCTTGCATCTAAGGAGACCTCGATGATCGAAATCACCCAAGTCCACGCGTCACTCGATGAGGCCGGCGACGAAACCGCCTGCCTTGCTATTGGTAGACGCGCCGTCAAACGAGCCCTGCGATGCGAGGATTCCCAGATTAAAGCCATTGAGCTCCATCGCAAGTCAATCGACGCCCGTAAAAAGCGAGATGTCCATTTTATTTTGAGCTTTCGAGTCGAGCTGACAAGCTCCCGACTCGAGCAGGAGGTGGTCGACCGCGTCGCCGAGTGCGACCGCTCGCGCATCCGCATGGTAGACGGCGAGGCTCCTTCATTCCCCAACCCTGTCCCAAATGCACCCAAGGGGCGTCCCGTCGTTGTCGGCGCCGGTTGCGCCGGTCTCTTCGCCGCCCTGACCCTTGCCGAAGCGGGCCTTAAACCCCTGCTCATCGAGCGCGGCGACCCCGCGCTTCGCCGCTCGGAAGCGATTGATCTCTTTCTTAAGGAGCGTATCCTCGACCCCGACAGCAATATCCAATTTGGCCTGGGCGGCGCAGGGACCTTCTCGGACGGCAAGCTCAACACGGGAACCAAGAATCCTGCCCATCGGCTGATTCTTGAGACCTTCGTCGAAGCTGGCTCACCTCGCGACATCCTGTGGGACGCCAAGCCGCACATTGGCTCCGACATCCTCCCCACCGTCGTCACCAACATTTCCCAGCGCATCGAGCAGCTCGGTGGAACCGTCCGCTATCGAACAAGGCTCGTCAATATTCGAACCGATGGATCTGGCGCCATCACCGGCGTCGATGTCCAACCGCCCCAAGAAACCACAAGCGAGACAATCGCCACAAAGCACCTCATTCTCGCCTGCGGCCATTCCGCCCGCGACGTATTCGAGCTTCTCAAAGAACATAACGTTGCCCTCGCGCAAAAGACCTTTGCCATGGGTGTGCGCATCGAGCATCCTCAGCGCGACATCGACCGTGCCCAATATGGCCCTTCGGCGGGGCACCCGGCACTCGGAGCAGCCCCCTACAAGCTTGTCGCCCATCTCCCCAACGGCCGCAGTGTGTTCTCGTTTTGCATGTGCCCCGGAGGACAGGTTGTCGCGGCCTCTTCCGAGCAAGGCCATCTGTGCGTCAACGGCGCCAGCCTCAATGCCCGCGACGGGCGCAACGCGAATGCCGCCTTACTCGTTAACGTCACACCTGACGACCTTCCCGGCGATGATCCGCTCGCAGGCATTGAGCTCCAGCGCGCCTGCGAGCGAGCCGCTTATCGCCTGGGCGGCTCCAACTGGAACGCGCCGGCACAGCTCGTCGGAGATTTCCTTGCTAGACGCGCCAGCACGGCACCCGGAAAGGTAAAACCGACCTATCCACTTGGCGTGACCTGGACGGCGATCGACGATGCCCTCCCGCAGCATATCGTCGAATCGCTTCGTTTGGGAATCCCCCTGCTCGGTAAGAAACTGCGTGGCTATGACCGCCCCGATGCGGTCCTCACTGGCGTGGAGACGCGTTCGAGCTCCCCGGTCACCGTCACCCGCGATCGAACATGCCACGCCGTGTCGACTCCGGGCCTTTACCCTTGCGGCGAGGGTGCCGGATATGCCGGCGGCATCATGAGTGCCGCCACCGATGGCATCCGTTGCGCTGAGGCGCTGATAGCAGACCTCTAGTGCACGAACTCCCGCGTCCAAACGACACAGGCCCCGAGCTCCACAGGGAACTCGGGGCCTGTTCGCTACTTCCTGAATCTTGCACCCTGGCGTTTTCTGCCCGAAGCAAAGGTAGAACCCTTGCGAGCCTGCGAACGCAAACGCTCGATCGTTTCGTCCTCAGATGCGCCCTCAAGCATCGCCCGAATCTGAACGACGGCATCGCGCAGACGCGCCGCCTCCTCAAAGTCCATGGCGGCGGAAGCGTTGCGCATGTCTTCCTCCATGGTCTCGACGATCCGCACGAGCTCGTCATGCGGCAGCCCTTCCAGCTGCTCGGCGAGCGTCTGCTCGGGCGCCACCGTCTCCGGCGCGGCGCCCTCGCCGTTTTCGTCGGGCGTATAGAACGCACCGTGACCCAGCGAATCGCCTCTCGAGCGCCCCTTCGAGCCCACAGTCTTTTCGGCCTCGGTAATAAAGCTCGAGATGTCGTTAATGGCCTTGCGGACCGTCTTGGGCACAATGCCATGCTCTTCGTTATATGCCATCTGAATCTCGCGACGGCGCTGCGTCTCCTCGATGGCTTCTTTCATCGAATCGGTCACAACGTCTGCATACATGATGACCTCGCCGTCGGCATTACGGGCCGCACGGCCAATCGTCTGAATCAACGAACGGCGATTGCGCAAGAAACCTTCCTTGTCGGCGTCGAGAATTGCCACCAGCGAGACCTCGGGAAGGTCAAGACCCTCGCGAAGCAGGTTAATGCCAACGAGAACATCGATCTTTCCCTCGCGCAGCGTTCGCAAGATCTCGACACGGTCCATCGTCGCCGTATCGGAATGCATGTAGTTGACCTTAATGCCGGCATCAAGCAGATGGTCGGTCAGGTCCTCGGCCATGCGCTTGGTGAGCGTGGTCACCAGCACGCGCTCCTTGCGGGCAACGCGCTCGCGAATCTCGTCCTCAAGATCGTCAATCTGCCCACGAACCGGACGCACATCGATCTTGGGGTCGAGCAGACCGGTCGGACGAATAATCTGCTCAACGTCGTTCTGGCTAACCCGCAGCTCATAGTCGCCCGGCGTGGCCGAAACGTAGATGAACTGGGGAATCCTCGCCTCAAACTCATCGAAACGAAGCGGGCGGTTATCGAGTGCCGAAGGCAGACGAAAACCATGCTCAACCAGCGTCACCTTACGCGAGCGGTCGCCTTCGTGCATGCCGCGGATCTGCGGCACCGTTACATGGCTCTCGTCGATGATGCAGAGCATATCCTTAGGAAAGTAATCGATCAGGGTAAACGGCGGCTCGCCCGGTTTTCGGCCGTCCAGATGACGCGAGTAGTTCTCGATACCGTTACAGAAACCCATGGTCTCGAGCATCTCGAGATCATAGTCGGTACGCTGCTGCAGACGCTGCGCCTCGAGCAGCTTATCAGTCGCCTTGAGCTCGGCCACACGCTTCTCGCACTCTTCGCTGATTGATTTCAGAGCCGCTTTGACCTTAGGCTTCTCAGTCACGTAGTGCGAGGCCGGCCACACGGGAATGGCCTCGTACTCACGCAGCATCTCGCCGGTGACCTCGTCGATCTCGGCAATCAGCTCGACCTCGTCGCCAAAGAACTCAAACCGCAACGGATGCTCGGCATAGGGCGGATACACGTCGACGACATCGCCGCGCACGCGGAAGGTGCCACGTGCCAAATCATAGTCATTGCGATCGTACTGGATATCGATAAGCGCATGGATAAAGTCATCGCGCTCGAGCGGCACCTTCTTGTCGACGTTCGGAGCTAGGCCCGCATAGTCCTCGGGGGAGCCAATGCCATAGATACACGAGACCGATGCGACGACGATCACATCGCGTCGAGATAGCAGCGATGCCGTCGCCTGATGGCGCAGCATCTCGACCTCTTCGTTAATCGAGGAGTCTTTCTCGATATACGTATCACTCTGCGGTACATATGCCTCGGGCTGATAGTAATCGTAGTACGACACAAAATAGACCACGGCGTTGTTAGGGAAGAATTCCTTGAGCTCGCTCGCGAGCTGAGCGGCAAGCGTTTTATTGGGAGCCATGACCAGCGTCGGCTTCCCCAGGGCCTCAATAGTCTTAGCCATCGTGAAGGTCTTGCCCGAACCAGTCACGCCCAGCAAAACCTGATAGCGATCTCCGTCCCTCACACCCTGCACAAGCGACTCAATGGCCTTAGGCTGGGAACCGGCGGGCTCGTATGGAGACACGACCTTAAACGGCACCTCAGAGCCCTCAACGCCAAAACGTTTGAGCTCTCCTCCAACACGCTCAACTTCAAATTCCGCCATGGATACTCCTAACTCATACATCTGCAGTATACGCAGGCGGCAGGCATAGTCCTATACGAACCGATCGGGATAGAGGGTCTTGTAGCGAGCCCAGGCATTATTGACACGAATCAGATACGCCTGCGTCTCGGGAAAGGTGATTGCATTATGAAGCGACGTGCTCTGCTGCGCCCATCCGTCGACATTGCCCATGCCGGCGTTATAGGCGGCAATGGCACTGTCAGTCGACCCGTTAAAATACGTTAGAAGATACGAAAGATACGCACAACCAAACTCGATGTTCGTAGCGGGATCGTTAAGGTCGCCGGCTGAATACTCGCTGCCATCGACAAGACCCTTGGCAATCATATCCTGGGCAGTCTCGGGCATCAGCTGCATCAATCCCCGTGCGCCTTGATTCGACTCAGCCTCGGGATCCCAATTCGATTCCGACTTTATGACAGCGCACACCAGATACGGATCAAGATTGTGCGAAATGCTCGATTGCTTTACGTACGCCTCATAGTCAATTGGATACAAAGGCTTAAAGAAGGCGGCAGGAGCATACGAGCAGACGAGCGAAATCAGGCCGAAGACAAACATAACGACAAGTGGCGCCACGCGATACCACGTAAAGAAACGTGTCTTAGGCATCGGCCTCATCCTTATCCACTACATCCCCGAAGCCATGTCGCACAAGCCATGCGTCCAGTTGTTCAAAGAGCGAGTTATCGCCTGCCGCATTATCGATTACCGTCGTAGCGAGGTTGCAAAGCGAAGCCTCATCAGGTTGGCATGCAGAGCGCGCATCAAAATCAGAGGACTCCATACCACGATGAATGGCACGCTCGCGACGAACAGCTAAAGGAGCGCTGATAACCAAAATTTCATCAGCCAGGCCAAAAGCATCCTCAAAACCAGTCGGGGCAGAAACCTCGACAACCGCAAGGGGATAACGGGGGGACGAAACCGTGCAGCAAACCGGATCAAGGATCCTCAGCGAAAGCTGTTCGATGAGAACCGGATGAACGATGCCATTGAGCCGAGCAACTGTATCAGGAGAGGCGAAAGCTCGAACAGCGAGGACATTGCGGCGAATGCCGCCCTCCCCGTCCAGAATGTCCCAACCGAATTCTTCCGCAAGGGCATTGACGATATCGGAGCCTGGCACATACAGCGATTTGGCAAGCTCATCCAGATCGATAAGCATGGCGCCATGAGATTCGAGATAGCGGCAGGCAGTCGACTTACCCGAAGCAATATTGCCCAAGACAAAAACGGTAAACATCAAGTCCTCCCTAACGCCAATGGGAGTTATTATCGCGCAAATACAAACGAAGGACTCAAAATACAGCCAAACAGTAAGACAAGCTAAACGAAGACGAGTTCGTGTATTGCAACTCTCTATCAAACGCAAAAAAGGGGGAGGCCGCGCGGCCTCCCCCTTCTTCAAGTCAAGCGCACGGCTCGGTGCCGTCCACCGGTCAGCGGCGCCCTGGCCTCCCACGGGCT
>CALKBP010000033.1:0-60712 GCA_937989885.1 uncultured Collinsella sp. | reverse complement strand
ACGCCCGTCTAGGCTGCTCGTATCGAGTAACTGGGCGGGCGCCTTGTTGTGCCTGCCGCGATTTGAAAGCAGGATACATGGACGGTGAGACTCATGGCGACGAGGCGGCGAAGGTCGAGCTCGCGGAAGGGCAAGAGGACGCGAGGTCGGCAGAGGTGGCGGACGCCCTTCGCTCGGGGATCGAAGCGGTGGAGGGCGCAGCAGCCGACGAGCGCGTGGAGTACTGAGCTCAGGCTCGCTGGGGCGCGGAGCGTCAAGGCCGCGCGTGCCCTTCTCGACGAACACGGGGGCGACGTGGGCGCGCTCAAGGAGGCGGAGCCCTGACTCTTCTCGGTCTCCCCGCGCCCGCTGGGACCACGGGGCTGCCAAACGCGGGAGCCGCTGTTTGTGTCGACGACAAGCTGAACATTGTGGCGCGACCAAATTGAGCACTTTGGCAAACACGCCGCGTTAACCTATCCCACCGCCTTGCCGAGCATGAGCGTCGCCTCCATACGGTGACTCGCGCCGGTGAACTCGACCAGGCGGCCGTGGTGGACGATGCGGTCGATCATCGCCGCCGCCATCTTGTCGTCCCCCAGGACCGTGCCCCACTTGCTGAACTCAATGTTTGTGGTGATGACCAGGCTGTGCCTCTCGTAGCAGTCCGACACCCCCTGGAACAGCAGCCTCGCGCTGTCGAGGTCCAGCGGCACGTAGCCGAACTCGTCCAGGATGACCAGGTCGTTTCTGGCGATGTCCCTCATCGCCGCCTCCAGCGAGTGCTCGCGCGCCGCCTTTTGGGATACATTTGGGATACAGCGCTATATACAAGAAACCGGTCTACCGCATTTCCGCAGGTAGACCGGTTGAACATTTGGTGGGCGTTAGAAGATTTGAACTTCTGACCTCTTCCGTGTCAGGGAAGCGCTCTCCCCCTGAGCTAAACGCCCGATCAAGGGTGCGCAAGCGCGCAAGGGATAATATAACGGAGCCTGAACTCGGTGGCAAGAACATTTTTAAAAATCGCTTACATTGTGGAATTCGGGGGCTTTGTTATATCCATTTCAAAAGAGCCTGCTGCCGCGATTTGGCTGTCGCATAATGCAAGGCCATTGCGGTATCGAGCTATGGAAAGACGCCTGCGGAATTGTCCTACCGATAAGCGGACAAGCCTCTAGCTGATGCCTTCGCCGTGGTAAGGTAAGCCGAATTGTTTCCAGGCTGTTTCGGGGGAGTGGAATGAGCAAAGAGTGTGTCGAGCAGGTCGAAGGCGCAGGGGCTTCGGTGCCGATGACCGATATATCGAACATTGATGTGCCCGAGGGCACCGACGAGCTCAGTCGCAGCACCCGCCGTGCATGGCGCGATCGCCTCAACGATGCGTCGTCGCGCAAGATGGCATTGGGCGTCTTGGCTACGCTGGTGGGCGGTTCGTTTTGGGGCTTCTCGGGCACCAGCGCGAGCTTCCTGTTCGATACCTATCACGTTGATACCCTGTGGCTTATGAGTGTGCGCCAGATTCTCGCCGGTCTGCTCTTTATGGCCGTGGTGGTCACGCGCGATCGCGAGCGTCTGGTTAAACTCTGGACCACGCCCGCCGACCGCAAGCAGCTGTTGCTCTTTACCGCCTTTGGCCTGCTGTTCAACCAGTTTTGCTATCTTTCGGCCGTGCGCCTGACCAACGCCGGAACTGCGACGGTGCTCCAGTGCCTGCAACTGGTCATCATTATGGGCTACACCTGCGTGGTCGACCATCGCATGCCTCGCGTGCGTGAGGCCGTTGGCATTGGGTTGGCCCTAGGCGGCACCTTTTTAATCGCTACCGGCGGCGACCCGACCAGCCTGAGCATATCGCCGCTTGGCCTGGTCGCAGGCCTTATGTGTGCGGTCAGCGCCACCTGTATGGCGGTGATTCCCGCCAAGATTCTGTCCGAATACGGCAGCCCTATTGTTACGGGCTCAGCTATGCTTACGGCGGGTGCCGTTTCGAGCGTCTTTGTGCAGCCGTGGGCTCATATGCCGGCCCTCGATGCTGCCGGCGTCGAAGCGCTCGCGGTGTTTGTGATCGTAGGCTCTTTCCTGGCGTATATGCTCTATATGCAGGGCGTCAAGGATATCGGTTCTGTACGTGCGAGTCTTATCGGAACTGCGGAGCCGGTCTCGGCAACCATTACCAGCGCCGTTATGCTGGGCACGGTGTTTTTGCCGACCGACCTTATCGGCTTTGCCATGATCATCGTGATGATGTTCCTCACGGTGTAGCGGGTGCGGTTGCTTTAAAGGATAATGGGCTGGCGGCGCGTTGCTTTGGCGGCGCGCCTTTGTCTATAGAGAGGACCTCTTATGAAGTACTTTGGCACCGACGGATTTCGCGGCGAGGCCAACGTTGGGCTGACGGTAGAGCACGCTTATAAGATCGGCCGTTTTGTGGGTTGGTATTACGGTGCCAACCGCGAGCGCAAGGCACGCGTGATCGTGGGCAAGGACACGCGTCGTTCGAGCTACATGTTCGAGGCGGCGCTGGTGAGTGGCCTGGTCGCGAGCGGTGCGGACGCATATATGCTGCACGTGATCCCAACGCCGGGCGTGGCGCATCAGACCGTGGAGGGCTGCTTCGATTGCGGCATCATGATCAGTGCGAGCCACAACCCGTTTTGCGATAACGGCATCAAGCTCGTTAACAGCGACGGCTTCAAGATGGACGAGGACGTGCTGGAGCTCATCGAGGACTATATCGATGGCAAGGGCGAGGTGCCGCTGGCCACGGGCAACCAGATCGGTGCCACGGTGGACTATATGCAGGGCCGCAACCGCTATATTGCCTCGCTCATCGCAAGTGCGAACTTTTCGTTGCAGGGTGTCAAGATCGGCATCGACTGCGCCAACGGCTCGGCGTCCTCGGTGGCCAAGCCGGTGTTCGACGCGCTGGGCGCCGACGTGCGCGTGATCAACGCCGCGCCCGATGGCTTTAACATCAATGTGGACTGTGGCTCCACGCATATGGAGCGCCTGCAGCGCCACGTGGTTGAGCAGGGCCTGGATGTGGGCTTTGCCTACGACGGCGATGCCGACCGCTGCCTGGCCGTGGATGAGCGCGGCCGTGTGGTCGACGGCGACCAGATCCTGTACGTGTGCGGCGTGTACCTGAACAAGCACGGGCGCCTTTCGGGCGGTACCGTGGTTCCGACGATTGCCAGCAACTTTGGCCTGGTCAAGTCGCTGGAGCTTGCCGGTCTAAGCGCCGTGACCAGCGGCGTGGGCGACCGTCACGTGTATGCCAAGATGCGCGAGGGCGGCTTCAGCCTGGGCGGCGAGCAGACGGGTCATACGATCTTTGGCGATATCGAGCGCACGGGCGACGGCATTATGACCTCGCTGCGCGTGATGGAAGTGATTCGCGCCGAGCGCGAGACACTCTCGCAGCTCACGGCTCCGTGCAAGCTGCTGCCGCAAGCGCAGGTTGCCGTGCGCGTGGCCGACAAAGATGCCGCGCTCGAGAACATGGGCGTGCAGAACGCGATCGCCGAGGCCGAGGCCGCGCTGGCGGGCGAGGGCCGCGTGCTCGTGCGCAAGAGCGGAACCGAGTCAGTGATCCGCGTGCTGGCCGAGGCTCCGGACCAATCGGCCGCCGACGCCGCCATGAAGCGCATCGCCGCCGCACTCGAGGCTTTATAGTTACGCGGTTTTACCAAACCGCGCAACTGCTCGACGCTGCAAACGGCCCCAAGCGGCAAACTGACGTTCAATTTCAAGGGCGCGACCAGAAGGTCAGCGCCCTTTCATTTCACGTCATCTTGCTCGCTCGGGGCCGTTTTCGCTGACGTTGCCAAGACATCGGCGTCAACATGGATGGCGTTGGCGATGGCGTGCCGGTCAATCCTTACAACTCGTACAGCGTGGTGAACTTGTCCTGCAGGTAGCTGCAGTAGTAGCGGGCATCGAACGCCATGCCGCAGGCGCCCTCGATGAGCTCCGGCGCGTCCTTGGCGCGACCCCACTGCCAAATGTGCTCGCCCAGCCAGGCTCGGACGGGCGCCAGATCGCCGCTCGCGCAGGCGCCGTTAAGGTCAACGCCGTCGCGGCACATGGCCGGCACAAACATGGCATCGTAGGCGCTACCCAGCGCATAGGTGGGGAAGTAGCCAAACGAGCCGCCGCTCCAGTGCGTATCCTGCAGGCAGCCGTGTGTGTCGTCGGGAACGGGAATGCCCAGGTACTCATCCATAAAGCGATTCCAAAGCGCGGGGATGTCCTTGGCCGTGGCCTCGCCGGCAAACAGCATGCGCTCGACCTGGTAGCGCACCATAATATGCAGCGGGTAGGTGAGCTCGTCGGCCTCGGTGCGGATCAGCGACGGCTGCGCGATGTTCACGGCGCGGTAGAGCGTGTCCTCGTCCACGCTGCCGTAGACCTCGGGCGCGTGACGGCGCAGCACCTCGAGCAGCGGTCCCATAAAGGCGCGGCTGCGGCCCACGGTGTTCTCGAAAAAGCGGCTCTGGCTCTCGTGGATGCCCATGGATGTGCCGCCCTCCAGACAGGTGCGCGCATAGGCGGGATTGACGCCCAGCTCGTACATGGCGTGCCCAGCCTCGTGGATGATGCTGTAGACGTTGGAGATGCAGTCGTTCTCGTAGATGTGCGTCGCGATGCGCGCATCGCCCACCGAGAAGCCCTCGCTAAACGGATGCTCGGTAAAGGCGAGCGTGGTGTCGTCCAGGTCCAGGCCGACGAGCTTCATGAGGTCGAAGCTCATGGCGCGCTGGGCAGCCTCGGGCACATGGGCGTGCAAAAAGTCGGCAGCCGGCTGCTGGCCGCGCTCACCGATGGCGTGCACGAGCGGCACGACCGTGGCCTTGACCTCGTCGCAAAACGCGTCGAAGCTCTCGGTGGAAAGGCCACGCTCGTACTGGTCGAGCCAAACGTCGTATGGGGCGCGCCTGGGGTCCATGAGCTCGGCCTGATGCTTAAGCTGTCCGACGATTCTGTCCACATAGGGCTCAAAGCTCGCCCAGTCGTTGGCCGTCTTGGCCTTGTGCCACACAGCATCGGCCTCGCAGGTGAGCCTGGTCCAGGCCTCGGCCTCCTCGGTGGGGATGACGCTGGCCTCGCGCTGGTCGCGGCCGAGCACGCGAATCTCGTCGAGCAACTGCGGGTCGTCGATCTTTCCGCCGGCGACGGTCTCGCGTGTCAGCGAGCGCACAAGTTCGACAGACTTTTCGCTGGTCAGGAGCTTGTGGTGCTCGCCGGCAAGCGTGCCCATGGCATCGGCACGGGCGGCGGCGCCGTTGGCGGGGGCGATGGTTGCGCCGTCAAACTCGGCAATCTTGAGTAGGTACTCGCGGGTCCACAGCTTGCCCTCGAGCTTGCGGAACTTCTTGACGGCCTTGTCGGCCTTGACGCCCTTGGCGGCTTTTGCCACGGCGGCCTTGGCCTTCTTATCGAGTTTCTTTCCCATACCATATCCTTAATCTCGCAGGCCGCGCCGCCTTTGGGCGCACGGCCAGTTTGCACAGCTACCCGTCTTGTACCCAGCGCGAACAAAACGGAACGCGGCGATACGCTCGCACAATGTGGTATCCTATAGCCCAATGCGTTGACGGAGAGGGTTTTGCCCGCCGCGTCGCCGGCAAGAGAGGGAAGGTCATGGGCTGCAAGCCTTCCTGCGGTGGCAAGGGCCAAGCGTTCACTCCCGAGCAGCGACCTCAACGGGCGCGCGGCCAGCGGCGGCGAAGCCCCAGTAGGGAAGCCGTGAGCCTCGCGATAAGGGGCGCAGAGTGGGCACGGCGGGCCAGACATCCGCCGGGTCAAACAAGGTGGTACCGCGGAATTCAACCGTCCTTGGGCAATGCACATGCCCGAGGACGGTTTTTTGTTACCGAACCGGGCCGCGTTTTCGCAATGTCAGGCGACGGCAGTCGTCTCGGCGAGCGGGGAGCGCGAGAGACGAAAGGGAAGACATGAGTCTGATTGATGATCTGGTCAAACTCGAGGAAGAGGCCAAGGAGCTCGTCGCAGGCGCCGACGACGCCGCAAAGCTCGAGGCCGCGCGCGTTGAGCTGCTCGGTCGCAAGGGCCGCATCACCGGCCTGATGCGCATGATGGGCAAGCTCGCCCCCGAGGATCGTCCCGTGATGGGCAAGCGCGCCAACGAGATGCGCCAGCTGATCGAGGGCATGCTCGACGAGCGCACCACCGAGATGAAGGCCGCCGCCCTCAAGCACGCACTCGAGCACGAGGCCGTCGACATCACGCTGCCGGGCATCCGTCCGCAGATCGGTCACCAGCACCTGATCAAGCAGATCATCGAGGAGGCCGAGGACATCTTCTGCGGCATCGGCTACACCGTCGAGTCTGGCCCCATGGTCGACACCTCCTATTACAACTTCACCGCGCTCAACGCCCCCATGGATCACCCGAGCCGCTCGGCCCGCGATACCTTCTACGTGGTCGACAACAACCCCGGCAGCGTCGCGCACCCCGAGGCTCACGCCCACGGCGAGTCCGATGTGCTGCTGCGCACCCAGACCTCGGGCGTGCAGATCCACACCATGGAGTCGCAAAAGCCGCCCATCTACATGATCTGCCCGGGCACCGTCTACCGTCCCGACACGGCCGACGCCTGCCACCTGCCGCAGTTCAACCAGATCGAGGGCCTGGTCGTCGACGAGGGCATCACCTTTGGCGATCTTAAGGGCACGCTCGACTACTTTGTTAAGTGCATGTTTGGCGAGGACCGCAAGACGCGCTACCGCCCGCACTTCTTCCCCTTCACCGAGCCCAGCTGCGAGGTGGACGTGAGCTGCCACGTGTGCGGCGGCAAGGGCTGCAACTTCTGCAAGCACAGCGGCTGGATCGAGATTCTGGGCTGCGGCATGGTCGACCCCAACGTCCTTATCAACTGCGGCATCGACCCCGAGAAGTACACCGGCTTCGCCTTTGGCATTGGCGCCGAGCGCGTCGCGGCCCTGCGCTACGACCTGCCCGACCTGCGCACGTTGATGACTGGTGACATGAGGTTCTTGAACCAGTTCTAGAACGCTTTCTTCTTAGTTGCAGTTTCCGGCTCAAAGCCGCATTTATGAAAGGAGACCAGTTATATGCGCGTTTCTTACGACTGGCTCAAGACCATGATCGATATTCCGGAGGATCCCAAGACCCTTTCGGACGAATATATCCGTACCGGCACCGAGGTCGAGGCGATCGACACCGTGGGCGAGTCCTTCGACCACGTGGTGACCGCCCAGGTGCTCACCAAGACCCCGCACCCCGATAGCGACCACATGTATGTGTGCTCGGTCGACGTGGGTGACAAGAACCTCGACGCCGACGGCAACCCCGCTCCGCTGCAGATCGTCTGCGGCGCGCAGAACTTCGAGGCCGGCGACCACATCGTCACGGCAATGATTGGCGCTGTCCTGCCCGGCGACGTCAAGATCAAGAAGAGCAAGCTTCGCGGCGTCGTGTCCATGGGCATGAACTGCTCTGCGCGCGAGCTCGGCCTGGGCGGCGACCACTCCGGCATCATGATCCTGCCCGAGGACACGCCCTGCGGCATGCCGTTTGCCGAGTACGTGGGCTCGAGTGATACCGTGCTCGACTGCGAGATCACGCCCAACCGTCCCGATTGTCTGTCCATGATCGGCATGGCCCGCGAGACCGGCGCCATCTTCGACCGCGATTTCCACGTTGAGCTGTCCGCCATCAAGGCCGAGACCGGCCGCGCGACCGACGACGAGCTTTCGGTCGAGATTGCCGACGAGGGCCTGTGCGACCGCTACGTCGCCCGCATCGTGCGCAACGTGAAGGTCGGCCCCTCGCCCGACTGGATGGTCAAGCGCCTCAACGCCCTGGGCGTGCGCCCGCACAACAACATTGTCGATATCACCAACTACGTGATGATGCTCACCGGTCAGCCGCTGCACGCCTTTGACCTGGACACCTTTGCCGAGCGCGATGGCCGCCGTCGCGTGGTGGTCCGCGCCGCCCAGCAGGATGAGAAGTTCACGACGCTCGACGGCGAGGAGCGCACGCTCGACGCCGGCATGGGCCTTATCACCGACGGCGAGCGTCCCGTGGCATTGGCCGGCGTTATGGGCGGCATGGATTCCGAGATCGAGGACGACACCGTCGACGTGATGGTCGAGAGCGCCTGCTTCAACGCCGGTCGCACCTCGCACACCAGCCGCGATCTGTCGCTGATCTCTGATGCCTCCATTCGATTTGAGCGCCAGGTCGACGAGACCGGCTGCGTGGATGTCGCCAACGTCACGTGCGCGCTCATCGAGGAGATCGCCGGCGGCGAGGTCGCTCCCGGCTACGTGGATGTGTTCCCCGCGCCCAAGACCATCGACAGCATTAATCTGCGCCTGGCCCGCGTGCATGCCATCTGCGGCGCCGACATCGAGCCTGACTTTATCGAGCGCTCGCTCACCCGCCTGGGCTGTACCGTCGAGCGCGACGGCGAGGACTTCGTGGTCACCCCGCCGAGCTTCCGCCCCGACCTGCCGCGCGAGATTGACCTGATCGAGGAGGTCCTGCGCCTGTGGGGCATGGGCCGTGTGACGGCGACCATCCCGGCTGCCAAGAACCACATCGGCGGCCTGACTCGCGAGCAGAAGCTCACCCGTAAGGTCGGCGAGATCCTGCGCGCCTGCGGCCTCAACGAGACCACGACCTTTGGCTTTGCCGCCCCGGGCGACCTGGAGAAGATCGGTATGTCCACCGAAGGCCGCGGCTGCCCCGTGGTGCTCATGAATCCGCTGGTAGCCGAGCAGACCGAGATGCGTCGTTCGCTGCTGCCGGGCTTGCTGCAGTCCGTGGCCTACAACGAGGCACACGGTACGCCCAACGTGCACCTGTACGAGGTCGGCAGCCTGTTCCACGGCCGTGAGAACGCCAGCCTGCCCAAGGAGACCAAGTCCGTGGCGGGCGTGCTCTCGGGCCAGTGGAGCGAGCAGTCCTGGAATATGAAGTACCGCAAGCTGCGCTTCTTCTTTGGCAAGGGCATTGTCGAGGAGTTGCTCGCCCAGCTGCGCATCGAGAAGGTTCGCTTCCGTCCCGTTGAGGGCGAGGGCTATGCCTTCCTGCAGCCGGGTCGTGCTGCCGAGGTTCTGTCCGGCGGTACCGTGCTGGGCTGGGTCGGCGAGATCCACCCCGAGGCGCGCGAGGCGATGGGCATCGATGAGGTCGTCGTTGCCTTTGAGCTCGATCTGGACAAGTTGATCAAGGGCGCCCGCAACCAGGAGAACTATCGCGAGTTCTCGCAGTACCCGGCTGTTGAGCACGACCTTGCTATCGTGGTCGACAACGCTGTGACCTGCGAGGATCTTGAGCGCCGCATTACCAGCGCCGGCGGCAAGCTGCTCGAGGGCGTGCGCCTGTTCGATGTCTACCGCGATCCCATCCGCATCGGAGCGGGCAAGAAGTCCATGGCCTTTGCGCTTACGTATCGCTCCGACGACCACACGCTCACCAGCGAAGAGGTCGAGAAGGCGCACCAGAAGATCGTCACCAAGGTGTGCAAGGGCGTAAACGGCGAGGTCCGCGGCTAGGGCTTGCGCTGGGTATAGGCCAGCGGTGGCTGCCGCCGAGTCCTACGTGACCGCGGTGTTCGGTATAAGGCACCGTTGATCCTGCATATATGACACGCGCATTACATAACGGCGTGCTGCTTTGTCGGCAGCACGCCGTTTTGCTATGATAGCCCGCGGCGTGTTACGAATCTGACAATGCGTAACACTGACAAGGTGATTTAAGCGGCGTTGCAATTCTGTGCGTCGACAACCGGGAGGCGTACATGCACATTCCAGATAATTATCTGTCCCCGCAGACCGATGCCGTCATGGCGGTGGCAATGGTGCCCGTTTGGGTCCACTGCATCAAGAAGGTGCGCGCCACGCTCGATCGCGAGCACATGGCTTTCCTGGGCATCTGTGCAGCATTTTCCTTCTTGCTCATGATGTTTAACGTTCCGCTGCCCGGTGGCACCACGGGTCACGCCGTCGGCGGCGCGCTCATTGCGCTGCTGCTGGGTCCCGAGGCCGCGGCCATTGCGGTTTCGGTTGCGCTGGCGCTGCAGGCGCTGCTGTTTGGCGATGGCGGCATCCTGTCCTTTGGGGCCAACTGTTTTAACATGGCTTTTGTGCTGCCGTTTGTTGCCGCCATGGTATTCCGCGCGCTCAACAGCCGCCTGCACGACAAGAGCTGGGGCACCTCGGTTTCTGCCATCGTGAGCGGCTGGGTTGGCTTGTGCGTGGCTGCCCTTTGCGCTGCCATCGAGTTTGGCATTCAGCCGATGCTCTTCACCAACGCCTCGGGTGCTCCGCTGTACTGCCCCTTCCCGCTGTCTGTTTCCATTCCGGCCATGATGATCCCGCATATGCTGGTTGCCGGCGTGGTCGAGGGCGTGGCGACGGCTGCGATTTACGGTTTCATTAAGAAGACGGCGCCGAGCGTTATCGTCGGGCCCGAGGCCGTCGATGGCCAGCTTGCTGCCGAGGGCGCTGCTGCCAAGAAGACCTCGCTGGTCCCCACGCTCATCCTGGTTGCCGTACTTGTCGTGGCCACGCCGCTGGGCTTGCTTGCCACCGGTGACGCCTGGGGTGAGTGGGACGCCGAGGGCGCCGCAACTGCCGTCCAGGAGGCTGGTGACGACAGCCTGCAGGCTTCGGTCGGTCTCGATACCCCGACCTTTGCCGATGCCCTGCCCACGGGCGATTATCTGCAGGCCTATTCCGAGGAACAAGGTCTTGGCTTTGCCGGCCAGGCTGCGATGTATATTCTTTCGGGTGTGATTGGCGTGGCGGTGCTCACCATCGTATTCCGCCTGGTCTCGCTGACGGTCAAGGAAAGCGGTGCTCATGGCAAGAGCCGAGCTGCCTAGCTGGCTTGCGGTCGAGCAGCGTTACGAGCCCGCGGGGGCTCGGCATCGTGTGATGCAAAAGAATGTCCTGCACCTGGCGAGCCTGCTTGAGCGGGTTCGCCTGGGTGGAGGTGCGCACGAGGGCGGGTCGATGGTCGACCGCGCCCTTTCTTGCGTTTCGGCTCCGGTGCGCCTGGTGGGGATGTTCGTTTGCGTCCTGTGCGTGTGTCTGACGCAGAGCCCTCTGTACCTCATGTTGATGGCAGCTATCGCGCTGGTGCTCGTTGCCGTGCGCCCCATACGCGGGCTGCGGGCAACCTTTGTACCAGCGCTCGGCGCCACGGGGCTCGCGGTGGTTCTGGCGCTGCCCGCCTTGCTGCTGGACGCTTCTGCTGCGGGCGCCATGCTCAAGATTGCGCTCAAGACCTTCATTAATGTGTCGCTGGTGCTGGGCGTTTCGTGGACGCTTACCTGGAGCCGCATGTCGGCGGCGCTCAAGATGCTGCACCTGCCCGACGAAGTTATCTTTACGTTTGATATGGCGCTCAAGCACATCGAGGTGCTGGGTCGCACGGCGCACAATCTGTGCGAATCGGTCATGCTGCGCAGCGTTGGCCGTGCGCCTGAGGGATTTTCGCGTACCGATTCGATCGCGGGTATCATGGGCATGACCTTTATCAAGGCGATGGAATGCAGCCGCGCGATGGACGAGGCTATGCTTTGCCGCGGCTTTGCCGGTGCGTATCCGGCGCCCGCGCGGAGCGGCTTTGGCTGGCGCGATGCGGTCTATGCGGCCGGCGTGGCTCTGCTGGCAGTGTTATGCGCGGTGCTGTAGGCGCTGCTGGTTCCGGCTGGGGATGTAAATAAGGAAGGGCGACGTTTTGACGATCGATATGAATAGTGCGGCGGGCACGAACGGTGCGGGCGGCGTCGAGGTCACGCCGCTCATTGAGCTGCGCGACGTGGTGTTCTCCTATGCGGGGCATACGGTAGTCGACGGCGTTTCGCTGCAGGTCGATCGTGGTGAACTCGTTGCCCTGCTCGGTCCCAACGGCTGCGGTAAGACGACGATTATGCGCCTTATTAACGGCCTTGAACTCGCGGACGCAGGGGCATACCTGTTTGACGGGCATGTGATCGATGCGGCGTTTCTAAAGGATTCCGCGGCCGCTCAGCGTTTTCATCAGCGCGTTGGCTTTGTGTTCCAGAATGCCGACGCGCAGCTCTTTTGCGCCACGGTGGGCGAGGAGGTCGCTTTTGGTCCCGCGCAGATGGGGCTGCCGACGGGCGAGCTCGAGCGCCGCGTCCGCGATGCCATGGGGCTGTTCCAGGTTGCCGACCTTGCCGACGCCTCTCCCTATCAGCTCTCGGGTGGGCAAAAGAAGTGCGTTGCGCTGGCTGCGGTGGTGTCGATGAACCCGGATATCTTGGTTCTCGACGAGCCTACCAATGGGCTCGACGAGGATTCATGCGACATTGTGGTCAACTTCTTGCTGGCCTACGTCGCGGCGGGTAAGACGGTCTTGATGAGCACACATCACCAAGATTTGGTGCGCCGCCTGGGGGCCCGTGCAATCTATATCGATCGATATCACCATGTGGTCGAGGCGCCTTCGCCGTCGTATGGAACCGAAAGCGGTGCTACGGACTAGTTGCTGCGTAGAGCGTGCGTAGCTGCCCGCGCGGCTCTGCCGTGATGGTATAGTTATCCAGGTTTTTATGGGGGGTGGCTATGCCAAGCTGGAACATTCATATCGCTCAGACGGAGCGTTTGCTGGAGCGCACCGGTGCGCTTGCCAAGAGCGTGCGCGACCGCAATGCCTTTTTGTTTGGCTGCGTGGTTCCGGATATCTTCGTGGGCTATATGGTCCCTGGCATCGCCGATCCCATCCCGTACCGCATTACGCACTTTGCCAAGCCTGAGCCCATCCCTAAGCCTCGTGAGCATGAGTTCTGGGATACCTACGTGGCACCGTTGCTTAAAAGTTCGCCCACCGGTGCGCCGGCCGCGGCGACCTCGATTATCGAGGAACGCGAGCGGCTGAACCGCGTGCACTATCCCCAGCGCTACAAGGATGCCGAGCCGGTTGCCGGTCCCGGCGCCTGTGAGTTCTCGCTTGCGTCCGAAGATGTGGCGCAGTCGCTGCTCGATTTAACACTGGGCGTCTGGTCGCATCTGGTGGCCGACACGGTTTGGAATACGCGTGTGAATCAGTACCTGGAGGCGCATGGCGGCAAGCCGTGTGAGGAGTTCCGCATTAAAAAGCAAGGCGACTTTGACTGGTTTGGCAAGACGCTGGGCATTGTTTCCATCCCGCGTGCGACCGATCGCCTGTATACCGCTGCGACGCGTTTTGGGCAGTATCCCATCCATAAGGAGTATGTGCTCAAGACCATCGGCGTCATGCACGAGATCGTGCGCGAAAACCCCGGCGAGCCCGATCATCCGCCGTATCGCCTGCTAACCGAGGAGTTTTTCGATGCAACGTTTACCGAGGTCATCGAGCTAACCGAGGCAGGCTTTGCGGCTCGCGTTGCTGCTTCTGACGTTCCGGCAGTCCCCCTGATCGCTAGCTGCTAGCCGGCCGGCTTTACGGAGAACAGTTCATCCCAATTGACCAACAGCTCCCGTCGCAGCGCATCTTCGGTGGTGCGTTCCTGATCGGTCTTTGGGATGTAGGGGAGCCCCGCCTTTTTATGGATGAGCTCGGCGATGTTGTTAAAGCTCTTCGTGTCTTTGATTTGCTCATAGGTTATCTGGATAACGTCATAGCCCATGCTTGTGAGGGCGGTGGTGCGCTCGGCATCAGAGAGACTTGCGGATTCGCCACCGTGGGCGGAACGGCCTTGGCATTCCAAGATGACGCCCATGCTGTCGGTGTTGCTCTCTATGAGGATATCGGCGTAGCAGCAGGTTTTGTCATACAGTGAGCGCGCGGCGTCGCTGAGTGGGATGCGCACGTTGTTTGCGATGTTGATGCCCATGCCGCCCTCGTTGCGGGGGAGCGAGACAAGCATGGAGGTCTGTACTTCGAAGGGCGAGGCGGTCTGCCCCGTCATGTGCTCGGCCGCCCAGCGCAGTTGTTTAACGCCGCGCAGGCCTGCGGCCTGCTTGGCGAACGCGGCGATATCCGCTGCGCTGAGGAGCGGTGGGCGCTTCCACAGGTTGGTGTCATTGCCCTTGGTGTCGTTAACTCGCTCCCAGCCGCAGTTGGGTGGAATGAGCTTAAGCGAAATAGCTTCATCGAGTTGTTGGTGCGTTCGCTCGCAGGGCTTAAACACTGCAAAGGAGCCGCACATCTCGTAGCAAGCTATGAGTAGCTGGTTGCGTGAGACCTGCGTGGCAAGGCTGAGCAGTGTGAACTCCGGGGACGTGACATCAAATCCATGCTCAGTCTGCCTAAACGACCCGGGAGGTGGTTCTTGGGTCAGCAGACGGCTATGAAATAGCATTCCGTTCGCGCGCTGTTTTCTTTCGCCCACGAATCTCCAAACTGGTGTGCCGAGCAAGTCTTTAAATACTGGCTGTTTTGAGTAATGCACCAAGCGATGGTCATGGTCGGGCGGCAGGATTGCCGGATAGAGTCCCAGTATCTGGGGCGGGATGCGATAGTACTGAAAAGCTGTGGGTCCGCAAGCGAGAAATGACATGGCAATCCGATCGTTTGAGCGTAGTTTGGGCTAGAAAAGCTATCGGTTTCGGAAGTGCGGGGAAAAAGACAAACAGGTCAACCACAAGCAGTATTTAAGCCAACTTTATCAGGGGTTTTGTTGAAATAAAAGGGCTTATGCTCGGAGGCAAGCAATTTTTCCCCGCACTTCCGAAAACGCGATTGATTTGGACCTTGCTAAAACGATTTATCAGCTCTGCGTGAGGTGTGGTCTTGCCACCGGGCGAACACTTTTAGCGCTTGGGACTTTATTTATTGGGCCTCGAAGGGTGGATTTCGCGCTTTTAGTAAAGAAATGAGTGCGTGTTTTGCCGTGCGCCGGCATTGACGCAAAGAAAAGGGTCCGGAAGGCGAAGCCTTCCGGACCCTTTGCAATGCAAATCTGCTTGCAAGTGCGATTTAGCGCACCTGAGCGACGTAAGCGACGTTGGTCGAGGAGACCTTGTCCTCGAGCTGGACGCTCATACGGGGATCGCCGGCGGTAGCGACGGTCAAATCGCCAGTCTTGACGTAGCCGAGCTCCTTAGCGGTCTCGATCGCCTTGACGATCGTGCCGTTGACGGTGCCCTGGGTAATCTCTGCCTGGTGCGGGATAACGCCCCAGTACATGATCATCTGCTGGACGGCCCACTCGTGGCGGGAGAACGCGCAGATCGGCATGTTGGGACGGAAGTGCGAGATCAGGCGAGCAGTACGACCAGTGGTCGTCGGCACGGTGATGCACTTGGCGCCAACGGTGGTGGCCATGTTCACAGCGGACATACCTACAACGTTGTTGACAACGCGGGTGCCGTGAGCATCGGCCGGAACCTCGAGCGGAGCGTGAGCCGGGAGGTACTTCTCGGTCTCGAGAGCAATGCTGGCCTGCATCTTGACGGCCTCGACCGGGTACTTACCGGCAGCGGACTCGCCGGAAAGCATAACGGCGTCGGTGCCGTCGTAAATGGCGTTAGCAACGTCGGCAACCTCGGCGCGCGTCGGGCGCGGGTTCTGCTGCATGGAGTCGAGCATCTGCGTAGCGGTGATAACGGGCTTGTAGGCCGCGTTGCACTTGGCGATGATCTCCTTCTGGATGTGGGGAACGAGCTCGGGCTTAATCTCGATGCCCAGGTCGCCACGGGCGACCATGATGCCGTCAGAAGCCTCGAGGATCTCGTCGAAGTTCTCGACGCCCAGAGCGCACTCGATCTTCGGGAAGATCGTCACGTGCTCGCCGCCGTTCTCGCGGCAAAGCTCGCGGATGCCGCGGACGGACTCGCCATCACGGATGAAGGAAGCGGCGATGTAGTCGATGTTCTCGGTCAGGCCAAAGAGGATGTCCTGACGATCGCGCTCGGTGATGGCGGGCAGCGAGATGTTGACGTTGGGCATGTTGACGCCCTTGCGCTCTCCGATCAGGCCGTCGTTCTTAACGACGCAGGTCATGTCCTGGCCGTCGACGGACTCGACCTCGAGGGCAACCAGGCCGTCATCGATCAGGATGAGGGAGCCCTTCTCGACCTCGGAGGGCAGAGCCAGGTAGTCGAGGGAGATGTGCTCAGCGGTGCCGTGGAAATCCTCGGACGTGGGCTGAGCGGTGACGACGATCTTGTCGCCGGTCTTGACGGCAACCTTCTTGCCATCGACCAAAAGGCCGGTGCGGACCTCGGGGCCCTTGGTGTCGAGCAGGATGCCGACGGGCATGCCGAGCTCCTTGGAAATACGGCGGACGCGCTCGATGCGACCGTGGTGCTCGTCGTAGGAGCCGTGCGAGAAGTTAAAACGGGCGACGTTCATGCCCGCCTTGATCATCTCGCGGATGGTCTCGTCGCTATCGCAGGCGGGACCCATGGTGCATACAATCTTGGTGCGCTTGTACATTCAGACCTCCATCTGACATCGTCTTGCGCTGATAGATAAACCATAAGAAATAAAACTGAGATGATTATAACGAAATGCCGACCGAATACCCCAAAAAATCGACCGTATGCCGAATTAGAAGTTCATTTTTTGCGGAAAAACGCTATATGCAAAAACTTTACCAACCGTTCTAACCGCTGCTATCTGGGCGATATTTTAGTTCGATGATGCGCCGAAGAAAAAACGTTTTATCAATCTTGAGCATCACACTGTCTGCACCGTTGCGCCTGTGCCGTGTTTCCAGATGGAATGTTTTGGCTAGACCCGCCGCTTTGGGGTACCATAGCTCCACTATCAACTGCCGCTCAGCACGGCAGCCTTGATGAGCCCTTGCCCTTCTCCTGGGAATTATGATCGGGCATCAATCTGCTGAGTGGCCCGAATCCCAGGAGGGGACTCTATATGCAAAAGGAATACCTGTCCGCCGCGGCGGAGGTGCTCAGCGACCAAGGTGTCGATGAGAACCTCGGCCTGAGCAACGACGAGGCGTCGTCGCGCCTTGCCAAGACAGGCCCTAACAAGCTCGAGGAAGCTGAGAAGACGCCGCTATGGAAGCGTTTCTTTGAGCAGATGGCCGACCCCATGGTCATCATGCTGATCGTTGCCGCCGTTATCAGCGCACTTACGGGCATGGTCAAGGGCGAGCCCGATTTTGCCGACGTCGCCATTATCATGTTCGTCGTTATCGTCAACTCGGTGCTGGGCGTGGTCCAGGAGGCCAAGAGCGAGGAGGCCCTCGAGGCCCTGCAGAAAATGAGCGCGGCGCAGTCCAAGGTGCTGCGCGACGGCAAGCTCGTACACCTGCCGAGCGTCGAGCTCGTGCCCGGCGACGTGATCATGCTCGAGGCGGGCGACTCGGTCCCGGCCGACTGCCGCGTCCTCGAGAGCGCCACGATGAAGATCGAAGAGGCCGCACTGACCGGCGAGTCCGTGCCGGTCGAGAAGCATGCCAACGTGATTGAGCTTGCCGCGGGCACCGACGACGTGCCGCTCGGCGACCGCAAGAACATGTGCTACATGGGCTCCACCGTGGTGTACGGCCGCGGTCGCGCCGTCGTGGTCGGCACCGGCATGAACACCGAGATGGGCAAGATCGCCGGCGCCCTGGCCGAGGCCAAGGAAGAGCTCACGCCGTTGCAGGTGAAGCTCGCCGAGCTCAGCCGCATCCTTACCATCATGGTTATCGTCATCTGCGTCGTGATCTTTGGCGTCGACATCATCCGTCGCGGCGTGGGTAACGTCCTTACCGACCCGACTGCCCTGCTCGACACCTTTATGGTTGCCGTCTCGCTCGCCGTCGCCGCCATCCCCGAGGGCCTGGTCGCCGTCGTGACCATCGTCCTTTCGCTCGGCGTGACCAAGATGGCCAAGCGCCAGGCAATCATCCGCAAGCTTTCTGCTGTCGAGACACTCGGCTGCACGCAGACCATCTGCTCGGACAAGACCGGCACGCTTACCCAGAACAAGATGACCGTCGTCAAGCACGAGCTCGCTGCGCCCAAGGAGAAGTTCCTGGCCGGCATGGCGCTGTGCTCCGATGCCCAGTGGGACGAGGAGCTGGGCGAGGCCGTGGGCGAGCCGACCGAGTGCGCACTCGTCAACGATGCCGGCAAGGCTGGTCTTACTGGCCTGACTGCCGAGCACCCGCGCGTGGGCGAGGCCCCGTTCGACTCGGGCCGCAAGATGATGTCCGTGGTCGTCGAGACCCTGGACGGCGAGTACGAGCAGTACACCAAGGGCGCGCCAGACGTGGTGATCGGCCTGTGCACCCATATCTACGAGGGCGAAAAGGTCGTCCCGCTGACCGAGGAGCGTCGCGCCGAGCTCGTGGCAGCCAACAAGGCCATGGCAGACGAGGCCCTGCGCGTGCTGGCGCTGGCGAGCCGCACCTACACCGAGGTTCCCGCCGACTGCAGCCCCGCTGCGCTTGAGCATGACCTGGTCTTCTGTGGCCTGTCCGGCATGATTGACCCGGTCCGTCCCGAGGTGGCCGACGCTATCCGCGAGGCGCACGACGCCGGCATCCGCACCGTCATGATCACGGGCGACCACATCGACACCGCTGTGGCCATCGCCAAGCAGCTGGGCATCGTCGCCGACCGCAGCCAGGCCATTACCGGTGCCGACCTCGACCGCATGAGCGACGAGGAGCTCGACGCGCACATCGAGGACTACGGCGTGTACGCCCGCGTCCAGCCCGAGCACAAGACCCGCATCGTCGAGGCTTGGAAGTCGCGCGACCAGATCGTGGCCATGACGGGCGACGGCGTCAACGATGCCCCGTCCATCAAGCGCGCCGACATCGGCGTCGGTATGGGCATCACTGGCACCGACGTCACCAAGAACGTCGCTGATATGGTGCTCGCCGACGATAACTTCGCCACCATCATCGGTGCCTGCGAAGAGGGCCGTCGCATCTACGACAACATCCGCAAGGTCATCCAGTTCCTGCTTTCGGCCAACCTTGCCGAGGTCTTCTCGGTGTTTATCGCCACACTCATCGGCTTTACCATCTTCCAGCCGGTGCAGTTGCTGTGGGTGAACCTGGTCACCGACTGCTTCCCCGCGCTCGCGCTGGGCATGGAGGATGCCGAGGGCGATATCATGAAGCGCAAGCCGCGCAACGCCAAGGATGGCGTCTTTGCCGGCAATATGGGCCTGGACTGCGTGGTCCAGGGCTTGATCATCACCGTGCTGGTGCTGGCGAGCTTCTTTGTGGGCGTGTACTTTGACATGGGCTACATCCACATCGCCGATATGATTGCCGGCAATGCCGACGAGGAAGGCGTGATGATGGCGTTCATCACGCTCAACATGGTCGAGATCTTCCACTGCTTCAATATGCGCAGCCGTCGCGCGTCGCTGTTTAGCATGAAGAAGCAGAACAAGTGGCTGTGGGCTTCGGCCGCGCTGGCGCTGGTACTGACGGTTATCGTGACCGTTCAGCCGACGCTTGCCGAGATGTTCTTTGGCCCCGTGACGCTTGAACTCAAGGGTGTTATCGCCGCCCTGGGCCTGGCCTTCCTGATCATTCCGCTGATGGAGATCTACAAGGCGATCATGCGCGCAGTGGAGAAAGAGTAACGTACCTGTCCGGGCCCGCCCCACGCCCTTTCTCCCTCACTGGTCCTCGCGCTTCGCGCTGCGGGATCGCTCAGAAGAAAACACTCCCGGGGCGGGCCCTACGGTGTCCTTGCTGGCTTTTCTCCCGCGCGGATGATAAAGGGCTGAGGGAAAGTGTGTGAGTCGGTCGAGCGATTGCTCGACCGACTCTTTTTTGTGGGTAAAATACCTGCTCAGTTGTGATTTTGGGTACTGGGAGGCGTTTGTGGGCAAGGCTAAGGCTAAGGCGAAGAAAAAGACGACGGGGGCGCGGGCTAAGCGCGATCGTCGTCGGAAGCTCGCGACCGAAGCCCCTGCATCTGCTGAGGAGCTGCTGGCAAGCGTACCGGGGCTTGACGCGTTGCAGGATGTTCCGGCGTTCGATGACCTGCCGGTCGATGCGGCTCAGCAGGCTGCATTTGACGACTTTTGCGCACAGGCCGAGGAGCCCGAGCAGATGCAGCTCGGTGCCGTGGTGCGCCTGGACCGCGGGTTTCCGCTGGTGGCGACTGCCGATGACACGTTTCGTGCCGAGCATGCCGTAGGGTTTGCCAAGTCGCGTGGCGAGGACGAGGTCTTGCTGCCCGCTGTGGGCGACCGCGTGGCGGTTCGCCGTGCTCCCGGGCACGACATGGGCGTCATCGAGTGCGTACTACCGCGCCGTACGAGCTTTGAGCGTTGGCGTGGCCGTGCCCGCGGTGAGCGCCAGGTGCTCTGCTCCAACGTCGACAGCGTGCTGATCGTGCAGGCGCTCGGCGCCGGCGAGGTGCTGCTCGATCGCGTGGCGCGCTCACTGGTGTTGGCGCTCGATTGCGATGCCGAGCCGGTGGTGGTGCTCACCAAGGCCGACCGCTGCGAGGCCGATGAGCTCGAGCGCGATCTGGACCGCGTGCGCCGTCTGGTGGGTCCGGACGTGCGCGTGATCGTGACATCTTCTGCCGAGGGCCTCGGCCTGGACGAGGTTCGCGCCTGCGTGCCGGCTGGGAGCTGTGCCATGATCTTGGGCGAGTCGGGCGCCGGCAAGTCGACGCTGCTCAATGCGCTGCTGGGTCACGATGCGCTAGCCACTGGCGGCGTGCGCGAGCGTGATGACCAGGGTCGCCACACCACGGTTGCGCGCGTGATGGTGACGCTGCCGGGCGACGCCGGCGTGATCGCCGATGCCCCGGGCCTGCGCAGCCTGCCGCTCGTGGGCCATGAGCGGGGTCTGGCGCGCGCCTTCCCCGAGATCGTCGAGGCGTCGCGCGCGTGCCGGTTTGGCGATTGCACGCACACTCACGAGCCGGGTTGCGCCGTTCGCGAGGCCGAAGATGCCGGACAGATCGACAGCCTGCGCCTGGAGACGTTCCAAAACCTGGCGTCATCCATGCGCGTGAGTGCCCAAATGCTCGACCCCGATGTCCATCTGTAATTGAATTTTCCTATGACAGCCGTCTCCTAACTGCTTGGGAGGCGGCTTTTTTGCTGCCAAAGCGCCTCGAAATATGCGTTTTGCCGACGTTCTGACCAAAACCTTGCCACGAGCTTGACGGGCTGGTCAGCTTTTGGTCAGCAATTGGTTTGACACGTAAAACCAAGATTGCGATTGCGCCGCTTTGCGCCCTGGTCGCCCAGACAATGGTGGTACGGGCATGTGCCCGGTGCTACCTTGAGAGGAGCGGCCGTGAACAAGAGCAAGCGCATCGCCATCAGTCTGGTCGCGGGTGTGCTTGCCGCGGCGCTCTGCATGGTCTACGGCTCGTCGATCCGCTCGCAAGCCGAGCAGGCCCAGGCCGAGACTTTGGCAAAATACGGCGGCGACCGCGTTGAGGTGTGCGTCGCGGCGCGCGATATCGATGTGGGTGAGACCCTCGACGAGACTAATGTCATAACTCAGGAATGGCTGGCGAGCCTGTTGCCGCGTGATGCGGCGACCGAGCTGCGTCAGGTGCGCGGCGACGTGACGACCTCGCGCATTCCCAAAAACGCCGTGATTTGCAATGTCTACACCAAGGCCGAGAGCCACAAACTCGAGGTGCCTAAAGGCAAGGTTGCCGTTTCGGTGGCGGTTGATGCCGAGCACTCGGTCGGCGGCGCCACGGGCGTGGGCAGCTATGTGGACGTGTACGTGCAAAAAGATGGCGTGACCGATCGTTTGTGCGGAGCGTACGTGATCGATACCAGCGAAGATGCCGGCGCCACGCGTGAAGGCAAGATCGAGTGGGTGACGCTGGCGGCAGACCCCGAAGATGTCAAGGAATTGCTGGGAGCCTCGGGAAAGGGAACGGTCAGCTTGACGATTCCCGCCACGGCGCGCGGCAAAAAGAGCGGAGGCGACGAGTGATGAAGGCGATCTGGCTTGCGTGCTGCGCGTGCGGCGATTACGGGCTGCTACAGCAGGAAGTCGAGGGTCGCGATGTGGGCGCGCAGGTGCTTCGCGTGGGCGACCTGGACGGGCTGGTATCCATGGCGAGGGCGTTTCCGTCGCGCCGCGGTGCCGCCATCATCGCGGCGTCTCTGTTCGATACCGAAGACGTGAGGAAGACCGTTGCGCGCCTGACGGCCGAGGGCCGTGTGAGTCGCGTCGTCGTGTTGATCGAGACACTCGACCCGTCGGATATCGAAGGACTGTTTCGCGCGGGGGCGACCGAGGTCATCGCTGCGCACAGTTTGTGCGGCAACGGGCGTGCGGGTGAGGGAACGGTTGATTCCGATCAACGCAGGACGATTGAGCCCGATGCTTTTGTTGATAGGGAACCCGGGGCGCCTCGCGCTACAAGAGGCCCGCGTGTTGATGAATATGGAAAAGCGGAAGCCGAGCATGGTCGGCGCCCCCGGGACCCCCTTGCATACGATGACGCTGGAGGGCCGGTACCGTATGGCGATGACGTTCTGGCTGAAGATATGGGATACGTGCACGGCGTAAATCTGGCCGATGAGCTCGATGAGGTCGAGGGTTTTGCCGGGGCTGGCGAGCCGTGTGCCGCTGCGTCTTTGGCTTCGGAACCGCAGCCCAGGCAGCCTGCCATGCCGGCTTGGGCTCGGCACGTGACCGCGGCGGGGGAGACGGGGATGTTATCGCCCGCGTCTGTGTCGCCGGTTCCCGCACCGTCAGCCCCTGCGCTGTCGGCGGACGCTTCGATTCCGTCGCGTCGGGCACCGGTCGTCTGCGCCGTTTCGGGTTCGGGCGGTTGCGGCAAGTCGACGATCGTTGCCACCATGGCGCATGCGGCGTCGCTGTTGGGTTTGCGTGCCGCCGTGCTCGACTTGGACCTTATGTTTGGAAACCTATACGATCTGCTGGGTGTCGATGCCCCGCACGATATGGCGACGCTTATCGAGCCTTCGGCAGCGGGCGCACTTGCCGAGCCGGATATCGTGGCCGCATCGATGCGCGTCGCCCCGGGCATCACGCTCTGGGGACCTGTCGCGGCCCCCGAGAACGCCGAGCTCATGGCACGTCCGGTGGAGCTATTGCTCGATGTTTTGCGCCGCGAATCCGACGTGGTCTTTGTCGACACCTCGGTCTTTTGGGGCGATGCCGTGGCCGCCGCGGTGGCGGCGAGCGACCGTTGCCTGGTCGTAGGCGATGCGGCGGTATCGTCCGCGACATCCGCTTCGCGCGTCATTGAGCTGGCGAGCCGTGTGGGCGTGCCGCGCACGCGTATGAGCGCCGTGTTCAACCGGTTTGGTGCGCGCGGCGCCGACGAGGACGTCGCCATGCGCTTTGAGATTGCCTGCGCACTGAGCTCCAAGATCCGCATTGCCGATGGCGGTCAGGACTTGGCCGCGCTCATGGCATTCGGTCGCGCCGACGAGGCGGTGGGTCAGACGAGCGCTTTTGCGACCAGCGTGCGCGAGGCCACGCGCGAGATGCTCGTGGAGCTGGGCTGCGCCGTCGGTCCTTGGAGCGATATGGTCGCTGACCGCGCGACCCGCACCGAGCGCCCACGCATCCGTCTTCCCTGGTCGCGTGAGGGTGATTCGCGATGAGTCTGCAGACGCGGATTAAAGCCGCTGGCGCGGCCGCTGCGGCTGCCCCCGTTGATGCGGGACGCCGCCGTGCCGTTAAACGCCGCACCAAGCGTGCGGTGATGGACCGCATGGGCTACGACGAGGTGGCGCGCATCAGCGCCTACGTCGACCCCGCCCTTGCCCGCTCCGAGCTACGTCCGGCGGTGGAAGCGGCGCTCAACGTGGAAGAGCCGACCGACTTGGCGGCGCCTGAGCGTGAGACCATCATCGACGAGATCCTAGATGACGTGGTGGGCCTGGGACCGCTGCAGCCGCTCATCGAGGACGACACCGTTACCGAAATCATGATCAACGGCTGTCGCTCTGCCTTTTTTGAGCGCAGTGGCGTTTTGTATCCCATCGAGCACGCGTTTGAGGATGACGAGCAGATCCGTGTGCTCATCGACCGCATCATCTCGCCGTTCGGCCGTCGTATCGACGAGCGTAGCCCCATCGTCAACGCCCGCCTCAAGACGGGTTATCGCGTCAACGCGGTGATTCCACCCGTGGCGATTGACGGGCCAATCCTCACCATCCGTAAGTTCTCGGACCGTATCTGTTCGTTGGACGAGCTTGTGGGGTTGGGGTCACTGCCGCTTTGGTATGCGCAGCTGCTGTCGTGCGCGGTGTCGTTGCGGCAGGACTTGGCGGTTGCGGGAGGCACGGGGTCGGGCAAGACCACGCTGCTCAACGCGCTGTCGTGCGAGATTTCCACCGGCGAGCGCATCGTGACGATCGAGGATTCCGCCGAGCTCAAGTTTGCACATCACCCACACGTTGTCCGTCTGGAGGCGCGTGAGGCGTCAATCGAGGGCGAGGGTGCGGTGACGATTCGCGACCTGGTGACCAATGCTCTGCGTATGCGCCCCGATCGCATCGTCGTGGGCGAGGTGCGCGGTGCCGAGTGCTGCGACATGCTGCAGGCCATGAACACGGGCCACGACGGCTCGCTCACCACGCTCCATGCGGGTACCGAGCAGGAGACCGTGGTTCGCCTGACGCTGCTTGCGCGCTACGGCATCGATTTGCCGAGTGAGCTTATCGAAGAGCAGATCGCCATGGCGCTCGACGGCATCGTGATGTCCGAGCGTCATGCAGATGGCAGGCGCTTTGTGGCCTCATATTCGGGGGTTCGCCGCGGCGCGTCGGGCGGTGTTGAGCTCGAGCGCTACGTGACGTTCGATGCCGCCGAACGCACCTGGACGCTCGACCGCGAGCCGCCGTTTATTGCGGAGGGCTTGCGGTTGGGAACGCTCACGCAAGAGGAGGTGGACGAATGGAGATCGCTGTGCCCCTCGTCGTAGGGGGTTTGGCGGGGCTTTCTGTCGCGACGGCGTGTGGGGCAGAGCCTCGTGTGCCGCGGATGCCGCCGGCGGAGCTGGCGCGCCAGACGCTCGAATCGATGGCGGAGAAACTGCCCCGTGAGTTGGCGGAAAACGACCTGCTGACAAAGATTGCCCGCTCGTGGGCGTCGCTGATCCCCGCAGATCGCCTTGGGCTTGCTATTGAGGATAACGCGGCTCGTCTGGCATTTCTGCTGCTGTCGAGCGGTATCTGCAGCGTTTTGCTGGCCGTTACGTCGTTGTCGCCCATCGGCTTTGTCTTGGGGCTGGTGGCGCCGTTTGGCGTGGGCGCCGCGCGTGACACCTTCGATCGCCGACGCGAACAGCATGATGTAGAAGAGGCCATGCCCGAGGCATTCACAGCGTTATCCATGTCGCTTGCCTCGGGGCATTCGCTGGCACAGGGTATGCGCTTTGTGGGCGCCCATGCGCAAGAGCCGGTGCATACCGAGTTTTTGCGGGTGGCGGCGGCAATCGATTGCGGTATCTCGGCGACCGACGCACTCGATGACCTACTCGTTCGCATCGATGCTCCCGGCCTTTCGCTTGTCACCTTGGCGCTCAAAGTATCGCAGCGTACCGGGGCTCCGCTTGCCGGCTTGCTGTCCGAGGCGTCGAGCATGGTGGGTGAGCGCATTGAGCTCAAACGCCGTCTGGACGTTAAGACGTCACAGGCGCGTATGTCGGCACACATGGTCGCGGCGATGCCGGCGGGCATGTGCGCGGTGCTGGCTTTGCTTTCGGCAGACTTTCGCCGCGGTCTTGCGACGCCGGCTGGTGCGGGCGCCGTGGTACTGGGACTTGCCCTCAACGTCGTTGCCCTGGTAGTTATCCGGCGCATTATGCGGGTGGAGCTATGAGCGCCCTGGTCGGGGCCGCGGCTTGTCTGTGTGCCCTGAGTGTATTTGCCGCGACAGGTTTGGAGCGTGCGGATGCTTGCAAGATTGCAGAGACGTGCAAGCGTGAAGCGGTACTGGTCATTGCTGCGGGCTACTCGGTGATTGATACCCTGACTGCGCGAATGAAGGGCGCGATTGGGGCGGGCGGCCCGGCGCGGGTGTCGCTCGGTGAGGTGTCCGAGATGATCGACGTGGTGCGCCTGGGTCTTTCTGCCGGCCTTTCGTTTGATGCGGCGCTCGAGATTTTCTGTGCCAATCGTCGGTCGGTGCTGGCCGTCCGTCTTGAGCGAGCCTGCATGGCATGGCAGGTGGGCGTGGGGACGCGCGAGGCCGAGTTGTTGGCTGCCGCGCGTGATTTGGACGTGAGGGCGCTTGAGACCTTTGCCATCACGGTGGGGCAAGCGCTTGCCCTGGGCGCTCCGCTGGCCGAGACGCTGGCTGCTCAAAGTCGCGAGATCCGTGCGGCCCATCGCGCCGCAGTCGAGCGCGAGATCGAGCGCGCGCCGGTCAAGTTGCTGATTCCCACCGGCACGCTCATCTTGCCGGCGTTGCTTCTGTCCATATTGGGCCCGCTGCTGGGAGCAGGCGGGATGATGTAGGGAGGAATACATGAACACGATGACCGACATTGCGGGCAAGGCTTGGAGCTGGGCTTTTTGCCGGGCAATCCGCGCTCGCCAGCGTGCCGAGGCGCTGTTGCGGGAGGAGAGCGCGCAGGGCACTACCGAATACGCCATCTTGGTCGGCGTGCTCGTAGTGATCGCGATTATCGCCATCGTCGCGTTTAAGAGCAAAGTCGAAGAACTATGGAACGCGATCAAAGACGGCATCAACAGCCTGTAGGAGGCAGGCGGCCTGTTGGTTCGCCGCTGGTGCTCGTCTGTTTGCTCGTGGCAATAGCGGTGACGCTTTGGGGGCTGGGTGTTGCGCGACAGCAGCGTCCAGGCGCTACTGCCGATTTGGGATCGGGCTCGGCGGCGGTGTCACAAGCGGAAGGCGCGCAAGATTCGAGCGGTCAGAATGCCGCCGTCACGGCTCAGACCTTTTTGCAGGCACTCGACGAGCGAGCGGCCAGTGCGACGGAGCCGTCTACAGACAACGCGATTGCGGTTCGGCTCGCATGGTCCGAGGACCGGCCGATGACCGAGGCAGCAGCAGACTTGCTGCGCGCCTACCGCGAGGTGCCTACGGCCCAACTCGCCCTGAGCGGCTATCTCGATATTAAGGGCAACGTATGGGGCGCCATCGTGCGCGATGGGCGAGGCTGGGTCGACATGGTGACGGTTGCCGCGGATGCCGGAGATGCCTCGTGCCGCCTGCGTGCCGTGCGTCTGGTTCCGCAAACAACGGAGTCAAAGGAGGGGTCGTGAAATGCATGATGTCCTGCGTGAGGAATCTGCTCAGTCGACCGTCGAATACGCCATCGTCACCGTGGCGCTGTTGTCGATTGCGCTGGCGATTGCGGGGCTTTGGCGCGCTGGCACCGATGGGCGCTTGGCGGCACTGGTCGAGCGGGCAGCGTCTCATGGCGTCGCCCCATCGTCGGTTATCGATGCCGCGACGGGTGCCAAGGACATCGCTCTGTATTGATATCGCATGCGAGGATCGGGCGCAGTCTACGGTCGAGGCCGCCTTTTTGCTGCCGACGTTTTTGACGCTTATCTTGCTCGCGTTGCAGCCGGTGTGCCTGCTCTATACGCGCGCGGTCATGGAGTCTGCCGCCGCCGAGACCGCGCGGCTTATGACCACGACGACGGTGGAGAACGACGATGACCTTAAGGAGTTCACTCGTCGCAGACTTGCCGCGGTGCCCAACGTCTCGATTTTTCATGCCGGCGGGCCGCTGTCGTGGGATATCGAGTTGGGGCGGGCCGGTGCCGGCGGTGTTTCGTCCGTGTCTGTTGTCGGCGAGGTTAAGCCGCTGCCCGTGATCGGTGCATTTGTGCGGGCCATGGGCAGTGCGGGTGAGGGCGGCTATGTCGAGCTCAAGGTCGACGTCTCGTATCGATCGCGTCCCGAATGGCTGGAGGGAGATTATGATTCATGGATTGCTGCATGGGATTAGGCGCTGCCTGCTGCGGGCGACGCAAGGGCTTGCGGCCCGCCGTCGACCAGGCGCTCGCCGCAAGCGGGGCGGCTTTATGGGCCGCGCCGGTATCGACTTGTTTATCGAAGACGGCGCCTATACCACGCTCTCCTCTGCGGTTGTCATTCTGGTGGTGCTTACGCTGCTGTTTTCGTCGACCGCGGCGATATGGAGTATGTCGCGCGCCGGAGACACCCAGGTGGCGGCCGATAGCGGTGCACTGGCGGGCGCCAACGTGGTGTCGTCCTATCACACAGCCGCCACGGTGGTCGATGCGAGCATTTTGAGTTTGGGCCTGGCGGGGTTTGCCACGATCGGCACCGGCTTGGTTGCCATTCTCATTCCGGGCGCCGAGGTCGTTGGCAGCGATATCATCGATACGGGAACCCAGATCATTAAAACGCGTAACAAGTTTGCTAAAAGCGCGGCAAAGGGCCTGCAAAAGATCGAGACCGCCTTGCCGTACCTGGTTGCCGCGCGCGCCATGCAGGCAGTATCGGCGCAGGATACCGACGGCGTGACCTATACCGGTACGGCGCTCGCCGTGCCCAGGACATCCGAGTCGGATTTTGTTGCGCTCGAAGGGTCCGAGATTTCGACCGATGCCATTAAAGATGCATCGGAAGATTTGGAACGCGCGGCCGAGGAGCTGCAAAAAGCATCGGAGGAGACGGCGAAGGCCAAAGAGCGCGCCTGGCTAGCGGATTGCGGTGGGTCGGATAAAGGTTCGGTCGGCAGCTGTTCGTGTATGTGGGAGCGCGCAAAAAGCCTAACGGATCTCTCCGGTGTTCAAAATCCGCATTACTCATCGAGCGTTACGTGGGAGCCCCAAGTGGCGCTCAATCGCTCGAAGGACTACTACCATCGGCGTCTGGCAAGCGAGAAGCCCCAAGGCTCGAGTGTCGAGATGAAGGCAGAGTCTGCGGCGCGTAAGGCGTTTTATACCTATGCGAGTGCGGAGGTCGATCGGGCATATATAACTGAGAACGGAGACAGGGTTTCCTCCTATATTCCGCTGCTGCCGCGCAACTCTGATGAGGTTCGGGCGACGGAACTCTATACCGATGCGGTGTGGCCGACGAGCATGAACGATGGCAAGGCGTATCTGCATTACGGAACGACCTGCCCTAACTATAAGAAAGGAACGCCGAGCGGATTTGCTTCGGTTGCCGATTACGATGGGCAGGATAAATGCAGCAAATGCCATTTTGGCGTTTCGTCGCTTGGTGCTGTTGCGGCGCCTTCAACCTCTATCGAAAACGGCTTCGAGTATCACTTTGACAAGTTTAAAGACGCCCTGGAGGACTACGTCGACTGTCGCAACAAGGAACTCGAACTCGAGCGTCAGACCGAGGACGAAGCCGACCGTGCGGGCAATGCGTTCGATACCGCCATCAAAGAACTATCCGGTGAGCGTCCGCGCATCGCCCCGCCCGGTCGCAACGGCGTGGTCGCCTTTGCGGTCTCGGGCGCCATCTCCAGTCCCGACGAGCTCAACTCTTCGTTTAGCACGGCAGTCGAGCTTGGCGATCGTGGTGCAATTTCTGCTGCAGTACTCGCACCCGATGATGCGACGGCACAAAATAACGTTCTCTCGCGGTTTTTCTCGACGCTGGAGGAGCGTTCGGGCGGCGTTGCCGGCGTGCTCGACGGTGTTATGGATGTTTGGGGCCGCCTGCTTGTGGGGTACGGAGACATCCAGGGTGCGGCCGACGAGCTTATGGGAGAGCTGATCGGTGGCTTGGGAGGGGGTAGCGGCGCGTTGGGCTCCATCGCGTCCTGGCTCGGTGACACCGTCTCGTCCTCCGTGGCGGCGCTGGGGCTCGAACCGTGCGATTTGCGTCTGCGAAAACCGGTGCTGACCGATACCGCCAATGTCATCAAAAGTCCGGGGTCCGATATCGCAGGCATCTCCAAAACTCAAGATACCCTGCGAAAAATCCCCTTGGGCGTGACTGACCCCAAGGCACTTTGCGAGGCCTTGGAGTATCACGTCGAGCGCACCATCAGCGGCGCGGTGTTCACGCTTGCGGAGATTCCGCTGCCCGGCGGCGGCTCCATCCCGCTCACTGTCGATGTTGCCACGCTGGTGGGAGCTTTTGGCGGTGGGTCGTAATGGGCATTCGCACGGCCTTGCACGAGGAGCGTGCCCAGGCGACGGTCGAGATGGCCGTGGTCACGCCTGTCCTGCTCGTGCTGGCTCTCATCGCGTACAACGTCATGATCTTTGCCGGCGCGGTTGCGCGCTTCGACCGCGTGGTGCCCGACATCGTGCTTGCGCACGCTGTGGCGCCGGGCGGGGAGGGTGACGAGAGCTCCATTGACGCTTCCGCGACCGTTCAAGCTCAGATTCAGGATGCCATGGAGGGATATGACCTACAGGTCGAGGTCTCGAGCGAGCAAGGCACGGCGTCATCGGATGGTGGTCTGCTCTCTCTTTCTGGCACGTTTAGGACCTATACCTGCACCATGCGCTACGAGCCGTGGCCGAGTTCGCTGAGCATCGCCGGCGTTTCCCTGGGGGCGCCGCCCGTGCTCACGCATGAACGCGCGGTGACGATCGATCCATGGCGTCCGGGGGTGGTCATGTGACCGCGGTCTCGTCCTATATCGCCTATGCTCGGGCGCTCAACAGGTTGGGCTGGACGCCGGCCGAGTTTGTGGTGGCGGAGTCGTTTACCGTGCGTCTGCGCGGCATGCTGGGACGGCGGCCGATTGCCGCCAGCGGACTGCCGCTTGTCATGGCGTTTCCGCGCTGCTCCTCGGTTCACACCTGCTTTATGGCCTATCCCATCGACATCGCCTTTATCGATCGCAATGGCAATGTTCTTGCTTGCTACGAAAACGTACGTCCCTGGCGTATGTGTTCCTGCCCCGGTGCCTGGGCGGCACTCGAGCGCCCTTCAATCATTGTTTCGCCCCCTGTTCTCCAACGCGTGCCGGCATAAGAATTGGCGACAGTGGACTTTCGTCATACGAAATTGGGTAAGATGGGGGAGGAGATGCATGGATGTCGAGATTCATCCCAACGCCAAAAAGCACCTGACGGAAAAGCAGGTGCTTAGCGCTTGGCTTGCGGTTACCGAGTGCATTCGTCGCGAGTCGGAAGACGAGCCGCCGAGATGGCTTGCGATTGGATGGCTTCCGGACGGACGGAGTGTGGAGCTCGTTGCGGTCGAACTTATTCGTGGATGGCTCATTATTCATGCCTTGTCTCCGGTTCAGAAGAAATTCTGGCAAGAGATCGAGCGAGCTCGGCAAAGGGGTCGATGATGGGCGAGACATATACGACCGCTAGTGGTCAGGTTGTAACGGAAGAAATGATTGACGCGTGGTGTGAGTCGTACGAGCGCGGAGAGTTTCCGGATGGCGAACATACCGTTGGCGGAATCGTGCATGGACGGCCTCCACTCTCAGGTGAGGGAACGGCAACGCTATCGGTCAAGATTCCTCTGGGAATGAAGGAGGCTATTCGTCGACGGGCGGCTGCCGAGGGGATGACGCCAAGTGAGTTTGCCCGTGCGGCTCTGAGTGAAAAACTTCTTGCGGCCGGTTGATGCTTCTGACGTGCCGTTCTATAGGAGCGAGATCGTGGCCGATGTCGCGCTCAAAAACTTTTTTAAAATTCTCGGTTGACCGGAGCGCGTCCTTGGTTATACTAATCAAGCCTTGAAACAAGGCACACCTCAAATGGCTGGGTAGCTCAGTTGGTAGAGCAGAGGACTGAAAATCCTCGTGTCAGGGGTTCGATTCCCTTCCCCGCCACCTTGAATTGACTAGGACCTCTGCTAAGGGGTCCTTTTCTTTTATGTGGACCCTGCACGGAATCGAACCCCGTGAGGGCGCGGAGCTGAGTAAACGCGTGAGCGTTTGCCAGCGCAGCTCGCAAGGCGCGAAGCGCCGCAGCGGTCCGTCCGCGCGGAGCGCGGGCGCGATTCCCTTCCCCGCCACCTTGAATTGACTAGGACCTCTGCAAAGGGGTCCTTTTCTTTTACCGAGGGCTCCTGCGGAAACTGCATCCCGGAATTTGGCTTCAGAGCGGGATGCGCTTTCCGCTTTGAGCCTGTTTGGGAAAGTGTGGACCGGAATCCGGCGTCAGAATGGGACATGCTTTCCTTTTGCGGCCCTTGGCGGAAACTGCGTCCCAGATCCCGCGCTCAGAACGTGATGCGCTTTCCGGTTGAGGCTTTGAACGGAAAATACATCCCAGTCTCTTGCGAAAAAACGGGGCACGCTTTCCGGTCGCCTACTTCCGGCGCGCGTGTGCATTTCGGCGCGCCATCTCGGGTTCCGTCTGCCCGGACATTTCTCCCACTTTTGCGCCACTTTGTAGACCGTTCGGTCGCCTGTCCGCACGCGCGGGTATACTCAAAACGATACTTTTCCTATGCAATACGATGCAGGTTCGGCCTGCGCGATTCGAAGGGGGCCGTGATGGAGAGGATTCTCGGCGTTAATCTCTCTGGCTGGTTTATTCCCGAGCCCTGGGTGACCCCGTCGCTCTATGCAGCGACCGGAGCATCCAATGCAGCCGAGCTGCAGGAGGCCATGGGCACCGCTGCCTATAACGAGCGCATGCGTCGCCATTACGAGACGTTTGTGAGTGAGGACGATTTTCGCCGTATGGCGCAGATCGGTCTCAACGCCGTGCGCCTGCCGGTGCCGTGGTATGCCTTTGGTTCGCAGGAGTCTGACGCTTCCTACATCTCGGTCGTCGATTATACCGACCGTGCTATTGAGTGGGCCGACAAGTACAACATCCGCGTACTGCTCGATCTGGCGACGGTGCCGGGCGGCCAGGGCGATTCCAACGATTCGCCCACGACGCCGGAAGTCGTCGCTGAGTGGCATTCGTCCACCAATGGCCGTCACGTTGCGCTCGATGTGCTCGAGCGCCTGGCCGACCGCTACGGCGAGTCCGAGAGCCTGCTAGGCATCGAGCTGTTGGATACGCCGCAGATGAGCGTACGCAAGAGCCTCTTTACCATGACGGACGGTATTCCGGCGCACTACCTGCGCAACTTCTATCGCGATGCCTACGAGCTCGTCCGTTCGTATATGCCCGAGGATAAGATCGTCGTCTTTTCCTCTTCGGGACACCCCGGCGAGTGGAAGCACTTTATGCGCGGTGCCAAGTACAAGAACGTCTACATGGACCTTCACCTGTACCATTACCGCGACGAGTATGCGCTCGACATCACGAGCCCCCGCGGTCTGACGACGGCGATTTCGCGCAACAAGCGTGAGCTCAAGGAGGCAATCTCGACCGGATTCCCCGTTTTGGTGGGTGAATGGTCGGGTGCGGCGATTTTTGCCAACTCATCGGTTACGCCCGAGGGCCGCAATGCCTACGAGCGCGTGTTCATCGCCAACCAGCTGGCATCGTTTGCGCCGGCGGCTGGCTGGTTCTTCCAAACATGGAAGACCGAGAAGCGTATTGCAGCATGGGACGCCCGCGCGGCGCTCGGCACGCTCGAGCGCGGCATGATTGAATAGGTTGATATGACGCAAAACAGCGCCCACACGGGCAAACTTTATGTGGTCGGTACGCCCATCGGTAACCTGGGCGACCTGTCTCCGCGCGTCGGCGAGGCATTTGCTGCCGCCGACGCCGTCTGCTGCGAGGACACGCGTGTGACCTCAAAGTTGCTGATGCACCTAGGCATCTCCAAGCCGCTCGTTCGTTGCGACGAGAACGTGATCGCAAGTCGCGCAGCCGGCCTGGTCGACCGCCTGCTGGCGGGGGAGACCCTTGCCTTTGCCTCAGACGCCGGTATGCCGAGTGTGTCTGATCCCGGCCAGGCTTTGGTTGAGGCGGCGCGCGAGGCGGATGTGCCTGTCGAGGTTATTCCCGGCCCCTCTGCTTGCGTCACGGCGCTCGTGTCGTCCGGTATTCCCTGCGAGCATTTCTTCTTCGAAGGCTTTTTGGGTCGCAAGCACGGCGACCGCGTGCGCCGACTGCAGCGCCTTGCCGTCGTCCCCGGCGCGCTCATCTTCTACGAGTCTCCACATCGCATCGTGGCGACGCTCGAGGCCGTGGCGGAGGTCTTTCCCCAGCGTGAGGTTGCCGTCTGTCGCGAGCTCACCAAACTGCACGAGGAAGTCTTGCGTGGATCTGCCGCCCAGCTAACCGAGGAGCTGCGTGCCCGTGGCGAGGTAAAGGGCGAGATCGCGCTGGTCATCGCGCCGCCGAGTGAGGACGAGGAGGCCGGTATCGCGCCCGTTGGAGCCGCGGCAGCGGATCCCGACGAGGCCCTGCGCGAGGATATCCACGCCGCGCTCGAGGAGGGGGAGCCCGCCTCCGCGGTGGCAAAGCGCCTGTCGCAGAAGTATTCGCGCCGCAAGCGCGATGTCTATGCCATGGTGCTCGATATGCAATAGATGGAGGATATCCAGCCCTTGCGCTAGAATCATCCCCTGTATGCAACGTTTTTCTGGAGGACAAACCCCATGGATCAAAGCAAGCCTTCGTTCTTTATCACGACTCCCATCTACTACGTCAACGCCGATCCGCACCTGGGTACGGCTTATTCCACCATCATCGCCGACGTCCAGGCTCGCTATCGTCGCTCTGCCGGCTATAACGTCAAGTTCCTGACTGGCATGGACGAGCACGGCGAGAAGGTCGCCGAGGCTGCAGCCAAGCACAACATGACGCCGCAGGAGTGGACCGACAGCCAGGCTCCGCACTTCAAGGAGCTGTGGAGCAAGCTCGAGATCTCCAACGACGACTTCATCCGCACCACCGAGCCGCGCCAGCATCATGCGGTGCAGTATCTGTGGGAGCGCATGAAGGAGTCCGGCTACCTGTATAAGGGCAGCTACGACGGCTGGTACTGCGTGCCCGACGAGACCTACTTTACCGATACACAGGTCCAGAAGGGTGACGAAGAGTACGGCAGCGTCGGCCAGCACCTGTGCCCCGATTGCCACCGTCCGCTCGAGCGCGTGCAGGAGGAGTCCTACTTCTTTAAGCTCTCTGCGTTCCAGGACAAGCTGCTCAAGCTTTACGACGAGCACCCCGACTTTGTTGAGCCCACGTTCCGCATGAACGAGGTGCGCAGCTTTGTCGAAGGCGGCCTCAACGACCTTTCCGTGAGCCGTACGAGCTTTGACTGGGGCATTCAGGTCCCGTTCGACGAGGGTCACGTGACCTACGTGTGGTTCGATGCGCTGCTCAACTATATGACGGCCGTCGGCTACGGTGTCGACACCGACGAGGCCCGTGCCGAGCTGGCCTATCGCTGGCCCGCGCAGTTCCACATCGTGGGCAAGGACATCATCCGCTTCCACTGCGTCATTTGGCCCGCCATGCTCATGGCCATCGGTGAAGCCCTGCCCGAGCACGTCTTTGCCCACGGCTTCCTGACCGTGCGCAACGCCGAGACCGGCAAGGCCGAGAAGATGTCCAAGAGCCGCGGCAACGCCATCGCTCCGCAGGACGTTATCGACATGCTGGGCGTTGAGGGCTATCGCTATTACTTTATGACCGACGTGGTGCCCGGCACCGACGGCGCCATCAGCTTCGAGCGCATGGAGCAGGTCTACAACGCCGACCTGGCCAACAGCTGGGGCAACCTTATCTCGCGTTCGCTCAACATGAGCGGTAAGTACTTTGACGGTTGCGCGCCCGCCAAGCCCGCATCGTTCGATGCGTTCGACAACCCGCTGGCAAAAATTGCCGATGGCCTGGTCGATCGTTACATGGCCAAGATGGACGTGCTCGATTACGGTGGAGCTAAGGACGAGGTCATGGAGCTCATCCATGCCGCCAACCACTACATCGAGGACTCCGAGCCTTGGGCACTTGCCAAGGACGAGGCCAAGGCTGACGAGCTGGCGTTTGTGATCTACAACCTGCTCGAGGCCATCCGCATTGCCGCTCACCTGCTGATGCCGCTCATGCCCCAGACCTCTGCCGAGGCCCTGCGCCGCCTGTCCTGCGAGGACGAGGCCGCGAGCGACGACCTCAAGGGCATTTGCGCTTGGGGCCTGCTTGCCGGTGGTCAGCCCGTCGAGAAGGGCGAGCCGCTGTTCCCGCGTCTGGGCTAAGCCGCTGCGCGCCATATCGGCAATTTGCTGTTTAGATGTAAGGGCATGGCCGCAACGGTCCATGCCCTTTTGCTTTACGATGCAGCCACCATGTTAAGGAGGCAACCATGACAACTTCGCCTTTGGCAAACCCCACGGCAACTAGGGAGCTGCTAGAGGAGTTTGGCCTTGCGACCAAGCATCGCCTGGGCCAGAACTTCCTGATCGACAACCATGTAATTGAGCGTATTTGCGAGCTTTCCGAGCTTGCGGGCGATGAGCGCGTGCTCGAGGTTGGCCCGGGCATTGGCACGCTCACGCTTGCGCTGCTGCAGGAGGCGGCGTGCGTTACGTCGATTGAGGCCGATCCCGAGCTTGAGCCGGTGCTTGACGCCCACGCCGCCGACTATGCCAACTTCCGCTTTATCATGGGCGATGCGCTCAAGGTGACGCCGGAGCAGATTGAGCATGCCGCCGGTGGTGAACCCACGGTGTTTGTCGCGAATCTGCCCTATAACGTGGCGGCGACGATCATCCTTCAGTTTTTCCAGACGATGCCCGCGCTTATGCGCGCTGTCGTTATGGTGCAAAAGGAAGTTGCAGATCGTATTGGCGCAACGCCGGGCAACAAGACCTATGGCGGCTACACGGCAAAACTCGGCCTGTATGCGCAGGTGACGGGGCGCTTTGAGGTGCCGCCGCGCTGCTTTATGCCGGCGCCGCATGTGGATTCTGCCGTGGTGCGCATCGATCGCGTTGACGGTATGGTACCCGAGGGCATCGACCGCGAGTTTGTGGCCCGCGTGATCGACGCCGCGTTTGCTCAGCGTCGCAAGACGATTCGCAACTCTATGAGCGCCAACGGCTTTGCCAAGGACGCGCTCGACGCCGCCTTTGAGGCCTGCGGTATCGCACCTACCACGCGCGCCGAGACGCTCGACGTCGCCGCCTTTGTCTGCTTGGCTCAGGAGCTTTCCCATGACGCCTAATGTCGAACGCGTGACGTTTACCAAAAAGAAGAAAACGGTGGCCTGCCCGGTGCCGCTGGCGCCGCTTGCCGATACGCATGCGCACCTGCTCTCTTTTTGGAGCAAGGAAGTGCCCGAGACGCTTGCGCGCGCCAAGGAAGCGGGCATTGACTTGTTGGTGACGGTCTTCGACCCCATTGCCGATAAGCGCAGCGTGGCGGACTATAGCGACTGGCTGACGCACGAGATTCTGCCGATGCAGGATATTCCACAGATCAAGTATCTTGCCGGCGTGCATCCGTATGGCGCACCGGACTATACCGATGATATCCATGCCCAGATTGTGACTGCGCTCGATGATCCCTTATGCGCCGGTATTGGCGAGATCGGTCTGGACTACCACATGGACTATGACGACGATATCGCGCCGGCGCCCCACGACGTGCAGATCGACTGTATGGCGCGCCAACTCGAGGTCGCCGTACGCCGCAATGTGCCGGTAGAGCTGCATCTGCGTCATGAGGATACGGACGAGGAGCGCACCTCGCATGTGGACGCCTACAACGTGTTGCGCGAGGTGGGCGTGCCTCAGGCCGGTTGCGTGCTGCACTGCTTTGGCGAGGATCGAGCCACGATGGAGCGCTTTGTGGATTTGGGTTGTTACATCGCCTATGGCGGCGCGGCTACCTTTAAGCGCAACGGCGACGTGCGCGAGGCATTCGCGGCAACCCCGCTCGACCGTATTCTGTTCGAGACGGATTGTCCCTATATGGCGCCGGAGCCCATTCGCGGTCTCGAGTGCGAGCCTGCAATGATTTCCATCACAGCAAACACGCTGGTCAATGACCGCGTCGATCGTACCGGCGAGGATGCTGAAGCAGTTGCTCGAGCCGCCTGGGAAAATGCCTGCAAACTTTTTCAAAAATAGTTCTTGCGTTCGCGGTGGCGCTCCGTTATTCTAATTCCTGCACGCGGGCGTGGCGGAATTGGCAGACGCGTACGGTTCAGGTCCGTATGGGGGCAACCCCATGAAGGTTCAAGTCCTTTCGCCCGCACCATTAAATGAAAGAGCTCCCAGCAATGGGAGCTTTTTTGTTATGGGCCCATCGCGGGGACTTGAACCTGCGAAGGAGCGAGCGTAAAGAAAACGCGGAGCGTTTTTAGCGAGCTGGCGAGGGCGCCGGCAGGCGGCCGAAGCCGGTGCGGATCCGCGAAGCGGATGCGCGGACGTCCTTTCGCCCGCACCATTAAATGAAAGAGCTCCCAGCAATGGGGGCTTTTTTGTTATGGGCCGTTTTTGGCAGATTTGACCTATCGATTTCGCGCGGTAGATGCCCCTGTGGTCAAAAAGTGGCGAATATGAGTACTGGCACGAAAACAGAGACATTTCGCGAAGCCATTTTTGCTCATTTTACGCAACAGATGTACGCTAATTTGGCTCAACCTTGAGACAAAATGAAGTCATTTCGATAGACTTCGGGTTCAAAGAGGCGATTTTGACCCAAATACGCTGTTACTAAACTGGTAACAGTACTCATATTTGGCCTTTTTTGACCATGGGTCCTCTTGTTGGTGTCACACAGCTGCTTCGTGCGGGTATCCTAGTCCCAACGCGTGCCTATCAGAGGAGAAACCATGCTGTTGTCCGGTATCATCGCTGCCCTTACGAGCCTTCTACTTCCCATCATCATTTTGTTGCTACTGCTCCCCAACGCCTGCTATGTCGTTGAACAGCAGCATGCTGTGATCATTGAGCGCCTGGGCAAGTTCAACCGCATCGTCAACGCGGGCTTCCACATGAAGGTGCCCGTAATCGACCGTAAAGCCGCCACGGTGAGTCTGCGCACCATGAAAAACGGTTTTGGCATCGACGTTAAGACCCAGGACAACGTGACTATCGGCCTTGAGGTCTCTGCTCAGTACCACGTGAGCTATGACATGGGCGCCGGCCCGGCAGATTCGGGCATCTACAAGAGCTACTACATGCTGCAGGAGCCCGTCGACCAAATGCGTGACTTCATCACCGATGCCCTGCGCTCTTCTATCCCCGTCTACACGCTCGATGAGGTCTTTGCCAAAAAAGACGATATCGCCAAGGACGTCAACGCCACCGTGTCCGAGCAGATGGCCGCCTACGGCTTTACCCTCGTGTCGACACTTATCACCAAGATCGCGCTGCCGACCGAGGTCGAGAACTCCATGAACGACATCAACGCTGCCCAGCGAAAGCGCGCCGCTGCGCAGGAGCTCGCCGAGGCCGATCGCATCAAGCGCGTTACCGAGGCGACCGCCGAGGCCGAGGCAATGGAAAAGGCGGGCGAGGGCATCGCCAACCAGCGCAAGGCCATTGCTCTGGGCATCAAAGATTCGCTCGAGATCATCCAGGAGACGGGCGTCGGCAACGATGAGGCCAACCAGCTGTTCATGTTTACGCAGTGGTCCGAGATGATGACGGAGTTCGCTCGCACGGGCAAAACCTCGACGGTCGTGCTGCCGAGCGATTTCTCGCAGTCGGCCTCGATGTTCGAGCAGATGCTGACCGCCGGCAAAGTTCAGAACGAGTCAAAGGAGTAGACGCGCGTGAAATATACCGTTGTTTGCGTTGGCAAGCTCAAAGAGCGCTTTTGGAAGGACGCGTGCGCCGAATACACCAAACGCCTAGGCGCCTATGCCAAGGTAGATATGCGCGAGGTTGCCGATATCGATCCGGCCAAGGCGGGCGGCGTGGATGCCGCGCGCAACAAAGAAGGCGCGGCGATTCTTGCTGCCCTGCCACCGCGGGCACATGTGATTCTGCTGGCTATCGAGGGCAAGGAGCGTTCGAGCGAGGAGTTCTCGGCCCGTCTCGATGACCTCATGCTGAGAGGCAACAGCGACATCGCTTTTGTAATCGGCGGATCGGACGGCGTGAGCGATGCCGTGCGCGCCCGCGCCGACGAGATGCTCAGCTTTGGACGCATTACCTTGCCGCACAACCTGGCGCGCGTGGTGCTGCTGGAACAGATCTACCGCGCCTGCAAGATTAGCCGTGGCGAGCCGTATCACAAGTAGGTCGGCAACACGAAACAATGGCGTGGGACAATGACTTTCGTTTTGAGCAACGCATCTGAGAGGACTGTGTGATATGAAGATCGGATTTGTCGGTTTTGGCAATATGGCGAGCGCTATGGCCGATGGCTGGATTGCCGCCGGCGTGGCCGCGGGCGACATGTGCGCCTGCGCAGGCCGCTACGATGCTCTGGTTGAGCGTTGCGAGGCGCGGGGCATGGCTGCCTGCCAAGATGCGGCGGAGGTTGTTGCCGCGTCCGATATCGTGGTTGCGGCGGTCAAGCCGTACATGATCGAGAAGGTCTTCGCTCCACTCAAGGATGCGCTTGCCGACAAGGTCGTCCTTTCGGTCGCTTGGACCTGGGATAGCGCCAAGTGGGAACAGGTCCTGCCAGGTGTCGCTCATATCTCGACGGTGCCCAACACGCCGGTTTCGGTGGGCGAGGGCGTTATCGCCTGCGAGAAGGCTTCCACGCTTAGCGGCGAACAGCGTGCCACGGTGCTCGATCTGCTCGGAAAGCTTGGCACAGTGGTCGAGCTCGATTCGAGCCTGCTGTTTGTGGGCGGTACCGTGGGCGGTTGCGCCCCGGCGTTTGTCGCCATGGCGATCGAGGCTCTGGGCGATGCGGCCGTCAAACACGGTATTCCGCGCGCCGATGCCTATCGTATTGTGAGCCAGATGGTGCTGGGTACGGCAAAGCTGCAGCTTGCAACCGGCCAGCATCCCGCAGCGATGAAGGATGCCGTGTGCTCGCCCGGCGGTGCTACCATCAAGGGCGTCGTCGCGCTCGAGGACGCCGGCATGCGCAGCGCCCTAGTCAAGGCCATCGACGCTACTCTCCAGTAAACTGACCAATAAGGGACAGATTCATTTTGCAGGGTTTTCCTGCGGTTTTGTACCTTGAGCAAAAAGCGCCCCGCAACTGGCTCAATTCCAGTTGCGGGGCGCTTGCGTTTGCCCAGATAAAACCGACCAAAATAAGCCTGTCTCTATTTGGCAGGTTAGTCCCAGAAGCTGTCCTCCTCATCCTCGGACTTGGGGCCGCGGTCGACATACATTTTATGGGTGCGCTTCTCCATCACAAAGGCAAGAATCGCAAATAGCAGGATGCCGCCGGCGAAAAGGATGGCGAAACCGGTGCGGGTGCCAAACAAAAAGGAAAAAACTGCGTCCATTGGGTGCCTTCTTGCGTAGTTGAGTTGGGTCGTAAACGCCCATAAGTATATACTTGCCCATACATGTACAAGGTTGCAACCTAAATGGAATGTATATCGCCGGAGGATCTAATGCTTGATATCAAGTTTGTTCGCGAGAACCCCGATGCCATCGATACCGCCATGGCAAATCGCCAGACGTCTTGGGATCGCGAGAAGTTCTTTGAACTCGACGACGAGCGCCGTGCCGTCATCACCGAGGTCGAGGAGCTCCAGGCCACGCGTAACGCCGAGTCCAAGAAGATTGGCGCCCTGATGAAGGAGGGCAAGAAGGACGAGGCCGAGGCTGCCAAGGAGGCCGTGCGCGCCGTCAACGAGAAGATCGACGGTCTGGCCGAGCGCCGTACCGCTCTTGAGCAGGAGCAGTACGACTTCATGTCTCACCTGCCCAACATTCCGTGCGAGGCCACCCCGTACGGTAAGGACGAGGACGAGAACATCGAGCGTCGCCGCTGGGGCACCCCGCGCGAGTTCGACTTCGACTTTAAGCCGCACTGGGATCTGGGCACCGATCTGGACATCCTCGACTTCGAGCGCGGCAACAAGCTCTCCGGTAGCCGCTTCACCGTTCTCGGTGGCGCCGGCGCCCGCCTGGAGCGCGCCCTTATCAACTTCTTCCTGGACACGCACACGAGCCGTGGCTTCAAGGAGTGGTGGCCGCCCATCGTCGTCAAGCGTCAGACCATGTTCGGTACGGGCCAGCTGCCCAAGTTTGAGGACGACGCCTATCACGTCTCGGGCGACAACTTCCTGATCCCTACCGCCGAGGTCGTACTGACTAACCTGCATGCCGGTGAGGTTCTGGACGCCGACACTCTGCCTCGCCGCTACACTGCCTTCACCCCCTGCTTCCGCGAGGAGGCCGGTTCCGCCGGTCGCGACACCCGCGGCATCATTCGCCAGCACGAGTTCGACAAGGTCGAGATGGTCAAGTTCGCCAAGCCGGAGGAGTCCGACGAGGAGCTCGAGAGCATGACCGCCGAGGCCGAGTACCTGCTGCAGCAGCTGGGCCTGCCGTATCGCGTGATTAGTCTGTGCACCGGCGACCTGGGCTTCTCTGCCCGTCAGACCTACGACGTCGAGGTCTGGCTGCCGAGCTACAACGCCTACAAGGAGATCAGCTCCTGCTCCAATTGCGGCGACTTCCAGGCCCGTCGCGCCAACATCAAGTATCGCGACCCCGAGAACTTCAAGGGCTCGCGCTACCTGCACACCCTTAACGGTTCCGGTCTGCCGGCTGGCCGTACCATGGCTGCCATTCTGGAGAACTACCAGAACGCCGACGGCACCATCACGATCCCCGAGGTTCTGCGTCCCTACATGGGCGGCCTCGAGAAGATCGAGCCGGTTGCGTAGGTTGCCTGCATAAGCGATTTGCAAGGGCGCTCCTTTCTGGGGCGCCCTTTTTGTGTGCGGTGCTTTACCATATCGCGCGGACAGCTCAATAGAAAACACACGAACAAACGTTCTGTATACAGCCATCTACCTGCTATGCTTTTGTTAAATAGAAGCGAGAGGAAGGGGATGCGATGGAGCTGTTTGATGAGCGGGTAGTTTTGTTTGAGAGCGATGAAGGTGGGGAGCACCTACTAGTTACGTGTGAGCCATCCGGTATGGGTGGTTTGGTGGTGCGGCAGACGAGCGAGGGTCCGTTGACCCAATGGTGCTTTGAGGAGTCGCCGCATGTAGTCGAGACGTTTGTGGCGCATGAGGCGCTTGTTGTCCTTGAGCACTTCTATGGCGTTGGAACTTCTAATCAGGTGGCCAGAATGCTGAGCATTTCGTTTGCCGACTACGACTGTGCCCAACGGGTGCGGTCGCTTCTAGGGGAGCTTGGCGCTGGGTTCGATGTGATTGAAAAGCCAATCGATCGCACGAGAAGCGCTGATGCTTGTGGTGCAGCGTGACAAATTGAGGCCCGCGCGAAAAAAGTTTGAGATTTTGCTTGACTCTAACGAACTAAAGTGGTTTTATATGTCTTGCGCTGCGGCGTTACCTCAGCTGGATAGAGGGTCTGACTACGAATCAGAACGTCATAGGTTCGAATCCTATACGCCGCACCAATTGAAATTGAAAGCCTCCGGCAACGGGGGCTTTTCTTTTATGCCGGCACCGCATGGATTCGAACCTCGGTCGAGGCGCGAGCGTGAAGCGGACGCGGAGCGTTCGTAGCGAGCGGGCGAGTCCGCCGGCAGGCGGGCGAAGCCGGTGCGGATCCGCGAAGCGGATGCGCGGAATCCTATACGCCGCACCAATTGAAATTGAAAGCCTCCGGCAACGGGGGCTTTTCTTTTACGCCGGCAGGCGGGCGAAGCCGGTGCGGATCAGCACGACAACTTAATCGGCGCTTCGTAAAAATTTTCCAAATTGTTGCTTGACCCATCGAGGGCTCACGTGCATAATAATCCGTGCGTTGCGGCGTTACCTCAGCTGGATAGAGGGTCTGACTACGAATCAGAACGTCATAGGTTCGAATCCTATACGCCGCACCAATTGAGTTTTAAGCCTCCGGAAACGGGGGCTTTTCTTATATCGCGATGCACCGAAGATCGTGCCGAGCCCTCCAAATGAGTAAAAATCAAATTCGATAACTTTTTTTGAAAAAACGCTTGACCATTATTCAGTCCATGTGCATAATAATCAACAAGTCGCGGCGTTACCTCAGCTGGATAGAGGGTCTGACTACGAATCAGAACGTCATAGGTTCGAATCCTATACGCCGCACCATTTGAGATTAAAGCTCCCGGTAACGGGGGCTTTTCTTTTACGTAGGCACCGCATGGATTCGAACCTCGGTCGAGGCGCGAGCGTAAAGAAAACGCGGAGCGTTTTTAGCCCGCGGGCGAGCGCGCCGGCAGGCGGGCGAAGCCGGTGCGGATCCGCGCAGCGGATGCGCGGAATCCTATACGCCGCACCATTTGAGATTAAGGCTCCCGGCAACGGGGGCTTTTCTTTTACGTAAACACCGCATGGATTCGAACCTCGGTCAAAGGGGACTATTTCTCATCGACTCGTGTAAGATTTCGAGTATGCGCCTCGGTGAGTCCGTGGCGCGCTCTTTCTTTAGACGACCGATCAGGGTGATATTTCGTGGCAGAGCGTCCGACATACAAGCTCAGGTTTCTCGATCCCAAAAAGCGCTTTCCGGCCATGCCCGAGCAGCCTGCGGGACGCTCGTATGGCGTGGTTTGGAAGCTCTTTGGCGAGGACCCGCATGAATCATGCTATGTCGTCGAATTCGTCGGCAAAAGCCATGTGTCGCTTTTGGGCTACGTGTGTGTTTCGGGTGAGGTCTATAAGGTGGACCGTCCCGTTAACGAGGCATCGCTGCCCGACGATCCCGACATGCAACTGATTCTTGACGAGTCCGATTCCAACATCGGTGAGATTGCGGTCAGGGGTACCGATGGGACGATGTACTCCCGGGCGCGAGTCATCGGCTCTCCCGAAGGCACCATGCGCGAACAATCCGATCGCGAGACGTGGAATTCGACGCGCAGCCTTCGCTACGGCGAGTTCATGGCCTCGATGTTCTTGCGTTACGTGGTATTTGCCGATTCTGAAAACGCTGTCTTAGGCACGGCAGACGGTGACGGCCTCGACGAGGGCATGAAAAATGCCGTCGACAAGATCAAACTTGTAAAACTCCCCGAGCCGGTTGAGGTACTGCTGGGTTTTGATTCCACGCCGCTGCCCGATGCAATCGAAACGTTGCTCTACCGCATTGACCATGCAGATAATCCAAGTGGCATTGAGCGCTATGCCGCCGCTTTGATGGGCGAAGTTAATCTGCCACGCCTGCGCACCATCGCGGCCAAAACCGAAATGAGCCTGGCGCGCATCGATCGCTCGAGGCTCTTCTATCTCAATTTTGACCGTAGCCTGCTGGACCAGGACGAGATCGATACCCTGCTTGCCGTCGAGTGCCGCCTGAACCGCCTATCGGGCATCCTTGAGCGTATTGGGGCAGGGTTGGGCCCCGTTGCTTCGTCGCCAAGCTTTGAGGGCTGCTCGCTCTTTGACCTATGGCATATCAGCAAGACGACAAACGACGTTCCTCGCCTGCTCGAAACGCTGCCGAATGACAACCCGTGGGCCAAGCCGGGGACGGTTGCGTGCCAGCCGGGTGGCGAGTGGGACGTTCGCACCCGCTTTGCACGTATCGTAGAAGCGCTCAACGTGGTCACGCGGCTCGACTACACCTATCGAGCGAACGTCGCTGAGGGCATCGTGCTGGTGCGATTTGGCCGCACGGTTGTCGATGCTATGCCGCAGCGCGAATACGATGCTCAAGATGACGCCTGGCGCGAGGTGGATGAGCCTAAGCGCACGGCATGGGCCACCGAGCACGATGCGCGTATTGCGCTTACGCTCGCGGCGGCTTGCTTTGCTTCGGGCGCTCACATCACGCGCTGCTACGTGCAGATTGCGGCTCCCGACGGCGAGCAGGGCGAGCGCGTTGTTAAAACGTATTCCTTTGGCCGTGCGGCCTATCTGGCCGATTGCGTTTCTGTCGCCAAGGATCTTGAGAGCATGGATATGGACGACATGCCCTGCAAGCATTTGCTCGAGGCATATGAGGCAGATGCGCCGGACATGATTGAACCTGCAGAGGTTCACACCCGACCACGTGATGACCATCGTCCATTGCCGCCTGCGCTTCGCGATTTGCTGCTCGCTGATACGGCTGACGAGCTTGAGGTCATGGAGGAGGACAACGATCCGTATGTCGCCCGTGTCGTCGAGTTGCGCGAGCAATCCAAAGTTGACCGAGCCGGTGCTTTCGAGGGCTTTTCTCGCCTTGTCGAGGAGCTGGAAGCCAAGTGTACGGTTGCTGAGCTTTTGGCGACGGGCCCGGTGCAGACCCAGTTCTGCGACAACCAGCTGGTGCGCATGGTGCTGCCGGTGATGGAGGAGGACCGTTCCGTGCGTATCCTTCGCGCTCCCGATGCGCTGTATTTTGCCCAGCACGAGATCTGCAGCTTTTACGCCGAACAAGAGGACTTTGAGCGTGCGCTGCCCGAGGTGCGTCGTCTCTACGATTTGGCGCGCTCGTCCATGCAGTCTCACTTTGCCCTGATCAACGTGCTAGCACGCCTGGAGCGCTATGACGAGATTATCGAGGTAGCACGCCACGGCCTGCGCATTGCCAGTGACCGGCCTTCGATCGGTTACCTGTTCTATCGCCTGGCATTCGCCTACTGGAACTGCGACCAGCTCGAGCTGGCGCTGGCATGTTATCGCCTGGTGCCGCGCGGCGAGGAGTCGGGCGGCAGTGCGCAGGAGGAAATGCAGGGCCTTATGAACGAGATGGGCGTCATCAAGCCGCCCGCGTTTGAGGAGGCTGTCGAGACCATCCGCAAGGCAGGTCTTGAGCTGCCGCCGGTGCCCGCCGTGACCAATCAACTCGCGGATGCCGCCGTGCAACTCGTCGATAACGGCTTCTTTTTCTTGGCGCGCGGCTGCATCTATCAAATGTGGCGCACCATGGGCAACGATGAGCTCGGCTCCCTCAATCGCTCGCTGGGATAGGGGCGGCTGGCCTGCTGTTTCCGCATTGAAAAGCAAACTTGTTCAGTATAGTGAACGGAAATGCCTCCGATTTGTTCAATATACTGAACGAAATTAGATATAATTTGTTCAGTATATTGAACAAATCGGAGGCCCTATGAATCGCGAACTCCTAAAGCATGTGATTTTTGACCAACACGAGGTTATTCGCAGCGCGACGATTGTGCCGCGCCGTTACCACTTGGATCCCCAGGGAAACTATGTCATCACGGGCCTTCGTCGTTCGGGAAAATCAACGCTGCTTTATAAAGTTGCGCGCGATTTGGTTAGAGACGGAGCAGCGTGGAACCAGATAATCTATATCAACTTTGAGGATGAGCGCCTCGCTGAATTCACTTCTGCTGATTTCAACGATATCTTGCTCGCTCAAAGCGAGCTGAGCGATCGAGAGGGTTATTTTTTCCTTGACGAAGTCCAAAACATCGAGGGCTGGGAAAAATTTGCGCGGCGATTAACAGATTCTGGCAGACGCGCCTATATAACGGGCAGCAATGCGAAGATGCTGAGCAGTCAGATTGAAACGACGCTTGGCGGTCGTTTCCTGGTCAAACACGTCACTCCCTACCGATTCGACGAATATCTAGACGCATTGGGGAAAAGCCGCGACGAGGCGGCGCTGTACTCGACGTCGGGTAGGGGCGCCTTGAGCGCGGCATTCGATTCTTTCTATACCTACGGCGGATTTCCTGAGTCCCTTCGTTATGAGGCTCCGCGAGAATACGTTGAGAGCGTCTATCAAAAAGTTTTGCTCGGAGATGTCGTTGCGCGCAATAACGTGCGTAACCCTCAGGCCATGCGTGTGCTTGTGAAGAAAGTTGCGGAAACGGTCCACAACGAGGCTTCTTTCTCATCCCTGCATGGAATGCTCAAAGGCATTGGATATGGCCTAAGCAAGGCGGCCCTCATCGAGTACTTGGGGATGATTGAAGAGGCGTACCTGCTCTTTGTCGTTAAAAACGCAACGGCAAAATTCGTAGAACGTGAAGGTAGCCCCAAATACTATTTTTCGGATAATGGTTTGCTCAACCTCTTCTTGGTGAATAAGGAACCGGTGCTGCTCGAAAATGAAATTGCGGTTGCGATGCATGATGTGTACGGAGATGCGCTCTGCTATCTAAAATCCGCAAAGAACGGGATTGATGTCGATTTCTACGTGCCCGAGAGGGGGCTTGCGGTTCAGGTGGCGTATTCATTATCGGAAAGCGCCCGGTCGCGCGAAATTGACAACTTGGTAAAGCTTGCCAAGGTTGATGACGCCGTGAACAGGCTTGTTATTGTGACAAAAGAAGACGAAGGGGACCTCGATGTTGAGGGTGCGCACATCGAGGTTATCCCTGCCTGGAAGTTCATCTTGAGGGACCTCTACAGCCAGCCGAGTGCGTGATTGGTTTCTACCGGAAACTTGCGGGCTGTTGGGATCGGTGGTATTTGCATCGCCTGCGCATAGATAAGGTATAACGAGTTAAGGTGCGACTTACTATGGCGAACGCAACGGTGATGGGGGTTACGGGACTGCTCGTGTCGGCTCAGATGGGTCTGGCAAGTGTAATCGTGACAAAGGAGGTAGAGGAGAAGTTTCTCGCCGTATAATCACGTGCATGGTTGGTGTTGTGCAACAGCGTCTTATTTGTCCAACAGGCTCAAATTATTACCCGCTCAAAATCTCTTTTAGGGGATAGCTGTCTCACGTATCTTGTGAATCAACAAAGGGAAGGTCGCATACGCGATCGGGAAAAGGGAAGGAGAGCGATCACTGTGTATTGCCCTCAATGTGGAGCTAAGAACGTCGAGAGCGCCAAATTCTGCTATGCCTGCGGAACGCCACTGGCTCCCTCTGCTTCGGTGCCGGAGGAGCCTAAAGCGCCAGAGGCTGACGAGAGCATGAATCAGGATGCAGCGCTCGAGCAGGGCACTCCTGTTTCGTCGCGACAGCCCGCGGACAATCAAGCATTCCAGAATACTGGTTACGTTGAGCCACACGCCACTTCGATCAGAGCACAGTCCGCACCTGCCAACTCGGGAGTGGGTTCCAAAATCGCTGCAATTCCCACGAAGCAAAAGGCAATCATCGGCGGTGTTGTCGCAGTCGTCCTGGTTGCCGTTGTTGCCGTGGTCGTGTTCCTGAACAGCGGCCCCTCCAACGGCACGATTGAGCAGATCGTGCGCGAGAACGTCTCGACCAAGGATATGAGTACCGGCTCGATGTGGAGCGACGGTAGCGATTACTCCATCAAGTCGGTCAAGGTGCTCAACAAGCAAAAGGACAGTATGCAGGGCGTCTCGAGCTACCAGGTCATGGGTGTTAGGATTTCTGATCCTTATTCTGCAAGGATTGAGATCGTGTTTGCCAACAATGACTCCGAGGTCACCAAGCAGGGCAATATCAATTTGGTCAAGGCCAATGGCAAATGGGACACGATTTACTTTAGTGGGTCGGATCTCGAAACCACGGGAACCAAGGTAACCGGGGGCGTCGACGAGAAAAAGGTCATCCAGAATATGGGGACGATTCTGAGCACGGCTGACGCAAGCGGCTATTCAACGAGTCTGTCCTCGCTGTATGGCAACGGCGATTTTAAGGTCAAGAAAAGCGACCTTAACCCGGATGAGGCCACGGATACCGTAAAGATCTCTTGCAAGTCGAGCTCGACATATAGTGAAAGCAAAGGCACCATTACCGCTAAGTTTGTCTATGGCGGCAATGGCTGGGAGCTCAATTCCGTTGATGCGAGCGATGATATCGACAAAGTGAGCTATCAGAAGCTCGTGGGAACGTGGACCGGCAAGTTTAAGAGCCAGTCAAGTAGCGAGGAATGCTTTGGCGGCAAGGCGAATCCCGTTAAGGTGACGATTACCAAGGTTGACGATGAGACTGGCGAGGTCGAGGGAACGTTTAGTGGCGTGGCGCATAATCACAAAACACCCGATAACGCAGAGGATTCCGATGCCGGCGATACCGTGCTTACCGATGTTCCGTTCAACATGGTGTTCACGTTTAATTCCTCGTGGTCGTATCCTTCGGATGACTATGAGTGCCCCCAAGACGCAAACGGCAAAGTGACGTTTTCGCTGAGCTTTGGCGATGATGCCGAAGCGAAGATCAAAACATCTTATCTGCCAGGCAGCATTTTTGATAGCTCGTACTATTACGATACCTATACGCTGACCAAGGACAACTAGAGCGATTCATTTGAGACGGTTGGCGACCCTGCAGCTGTTTGCGGGGCCGCCGCGATGAAGGAGGAGCATCGATGTTCTGCCCGGTATGTGGAACAAAAGTAGAAGACAGCGCGCGTTTCTGCACCGGTTGCGGTGCTCCGCTTGGCGCACTGCAACAAGGTGGCGTTGATGCGCCTACGCAGGTGAATCCGACTGGAGTCGTTAACTCCGCAGGCCCCGCGAATCCGGTGGACTTTGGATCTCCGGCACCGATACCGCAACAGCTCAAGCGCTCTAGTATGCTCGACTTCCTCGTAGAGAGGCGTCAGATCGGCAATCGCCTGGTACCGACGTTCGCTCTTATCATCGCAAGCTTCATTGCCGCCGCAGGCATCGCCTACGCCGCATTCATGCTCTACAAGAATGTTGTCGAGCCCCGTATCCAGGAGCCCGTCCAGCAGGAGCAGACGGCGAAAAAGAGCAAGGAGCAGCAGAAGTCCTCGGAAAAAGACGATAAGGAAAAAGCAAACAAGGAAGCCCACGTTGCCTACGATGAGGTTTTAAATCAGTATCGCGAGGCTTTTGCTGATGGATCTTTGACCCAAGGCTATGAAGATAATGGATTCGTATACGACGACGCCGTGGAATCGCCATATTGGACTGATAGTCAGAAGGATTCAAAATACCCACTATTCAATTACTCTATGGACGTGCCGGGGACCGGCATAACCGCGCAAGGAATGCGTTACCTCTATAAGGATTTGGATGGAGATGGGGTAGATGAGCTTCTTTTTGGTCATGTAGATGACGACGCGGGGATTAGTTGCCCGTCTTCATGTGTGCTAGCTATCTATACTTTTGTGGACGGTCAAGCTAAAGGGCTCGTTGCCGTAACAGGCTACAGACAGGGCATGGAGCTTTGCACGGACAATATTATTTGTCAGTGCGGCAATGGCGGATGGGCAGTGGTCGCTTGGGATTATAGCCGGCTGATCGAAGGGCGTTTCGAGAGCGAGACGATAATGTCTCAGGATCGCGACGACGATACAAAGATTGCAACTGTTGAGTGCACGGGGGCAATTAATGATACGGCGAGCGATTCATTCGAAGGCATACATGATGCTTCTCATTTAGTAAATTGCAACGCACTGATTCAAAAAGTCGAGAATACCTACCCGGTTGACACTTCAGCAGCTTGGCAACCGCTGATCTAGCAAGGAGCAAATATGTTCTGTCCAAAATGCGGCGCTAAGCTCGCCGACAATTTAAAGTTTTGCACCGAGTGCGGTGCTTCGTTAGAGGGCGCGGCTCAGGTGTTGGCCGAAGTTCGCGAAAAGACGAGCGCGGACGGCTCTCCATCCGAGCTTTCTGGTGAAACACTCGCCGATGGCGCTATGGTGACTGATGCTGTTGACGAAGCTGTTGGGGTGGAGCCTGAATTCGGAACGGATGAGCATGTGCCCGACAACACCCTGCAAGCGAGTGAATCCGTGCAAACATCGACTACGGCAAATGCAGCATCTCAAGCTGCAATTCCTCAACGGAAAGAGCCCAAGGTGCTCTATGTCCTTGGAATCGCCGTTGGACTTATCGTGATCGGGCTAGTGTCCCGGCGGCTTTTCTTTAGCGATTTTGGCGGCAATTCCGCTACGTTCGGCCAAAAGGAATCGGTGATTTGTGTTCTTGATACCAAGGGAATTCCGAAAGATTCAGACGGTAATACGATTACATCTTTTGTAGCGGAGCTTATTGATGAGGACGGTCGCTCTTCGAAGGTAAAAGTAACCGGGGAGTCAGGCTTTTCGATGGGGAAGTTTAAGGATGCCAAAGAGGGACCGTATACACTCAAAGTGACCAACAAGCAGACAAAGGTCGAGTACTCGATTCCGGTAAAGCTTGTGGGCGGTAGCCATAAATCTGAGGCTGAAACTGAAATCACTGTTCAGGCTCCCGCAAAGAAGCCTGCTGCAGATGCCGGGAAGGATAATGCGGACGGGGAAGACGTGGACCCCAGTCAGATTGCTGCATATCGTGCATACAGCCAAAAGTGTCGCGAGTACCTCAATAAATATGGCGAGGCGCGCGTTGTTGAGACATATGGATATGCGCTGACGGGATTTTGTGTGGCGGATTTGATCGATTTCGACAACGATGGGAGCGATGAGCTACTTACGATTGCGTGCAGCCTGGATGAGGGTGCGTCTCAGATGGACTGGGCCGGCACAGATTCGACCAAGCCGTACGAAGTTGAGGTCTGGTCTTACGTCGACGGTGGCCTGAAGCGCGTATATGAGCAGCATTGGGTTGATTTCAGCAACGGCGGCGGTGAGTTTCTCACGCTTACGAAGAAGTCCAACAAGGTCTTTATCGAGAGCGATATGTTTACGATGAGCGATCAGATGAAGGCCATGTGCGAGAAAAGCGATATCCTCTCCGCTTCAATTACGACGATGCGTGGCAAGGAAGGCGACTCTTTTGAGGACGACATTTCAATCGAATTTGCCAGTAGTTACTCGTCGGGTGCATGCGAATCCTTCTGCCTAGTACAAGGAAAGCCTGCATCCGAGGAGGAGTATATGGACGCCCTGAAGAGTTATGACCAATACGCAACCTATGCATTGCTGGATTTCAGTACTACGAAAAACGAGTATCAGGATTCGACCTATTTGTCCTTGCAAGATGTTCAGCAAAGGACTGCTGACACGCTATCAAAGCTTGATAAAGCGTAGATGTGTATTTGGTCAGTTGGGCATAGAGAGAGTTTCCGATCTAGCTGCTGCGACATGGAGGGACTCAAAAGCAAGAAGCCCGGATGCGCGTTAATTGCGCATCCGGGCTTCATCTTGCCGAGGTTATTTGTCGTCTACCGTTAGAGCCTGGCTCCGTTCAGGACGAAGTCCGCCGATGTCAAGGAGTTGAGGAGGTTCATCTGGTCGTGGAGTTCGTTCATGTGGTCGATCAGCGTCTGCTGGAAAAGCGCGTTGCGTTCTCGGTCCTGCTGGCTTCTCCGTCTCTCCAGCTCGGCTTCGTAGCAGGCGATTGCCTCTTTGGGGTTGTCGGCCTTTCCGTCGCGGATGACATCCTCGAGTGCCTTGAGCATCCAAGGGCTTGAGTAGTCGAAACCGATGATGTAACACCGTTGATTTTATTTTCGTTGAATTTTTCGAAATTGATTTGAAGTTTCAATTTCTCTTTGATTGCCTTTTTCACCTGAAGATCAGTATTCTCGTCGCGGAGTCTAATCTCACGCTGCCAGTGCTTTCGGCGATTGAATAGCAGCAAAAAAACGAGGAGCGGGATGGCCAGGATGACTGCACCGGCTTTTAAATCGTCCGCTGGGCCGTCTTGATAGCCAGGGCCGAATCTTAAGATGGAGGGGATGATTTCTAAAGATACAAAAATGAGGAAGCCAATCAGGACCTTTTTTGACTTACGAAAAGCTGTATCGTTTGCAAGGGCGTTTTTCAACTCGGTTTTTTCGGCCTGATAGACGGCAATCTTGGCGCAGATGCGCTCTATTTGATCATAACAATCGTTAACTTGGAGGACGTGGTTGCGAAATCTGCTTAAGAAATCGCACCACTGAGACCGTGTTTCCAACTCAGCGAGGTTGTGCTTGGTGGCTGGCTTTTCGATATGCAAGGTGCCGGTTGCGGAAATGGACTTGCCGCACGCATTGCAGTAAGTAGCTCCATCTGGATTGTTGGCGCCGCAGTGATTGCAGTACATGAATATGTCCTTACGTGATGTGGAACAAAGGCGGCAAAATGATATTCCTATTGCTCCAAAAGGATGGCGGCTATGCCCCTAATTTCGGTATGAGGTATATATTTTGACGAAGCCGAGGAAGCGCGATTCTCCAACCCCGCTTTACGACAGCCCAGTTGAGCCTTTGTAAGACCAGCTGTTAAACTTGTTAAAGTTTGCTAAAGTTGTTAAACTTTGCCGCCGCGACTTCGGCAACGCCCATGTCCAGCTTACCTATCTCCGTTTGCAATCTTTTTGAGCTCGGCTTTTCGCTTGCTGCTGAGGAGCTGGTCTAGGTTGAGGCCCTCTGATCCACAGCGCTTAAGCAGACCGGAACCGTTGAATCCGTTTTCGGCAAGATCGTCTTCCAGCTCGTGCTTGAGCTGGGTCCATTTACTCAATTGTTTGCGAATATAGTCGGGGCGGCGTTCGGTTGCCTCGGCTATTTGGTTTACCGGCTGGCCTTCGGCGAATCGACGGCGTATTTCAAGCGTTTCCTGGCGGGTCTTTTCGTTTTTGGCGTCGGTCTTGCATTTCTCGCTGCAGTATTTGCGTTCCATGCCGCGGTGCCCGGCGAGCGAAAAGGCGCGTCCGCACTGCTCGCAGTAGCCGATGCGTACGGTGCTGAGCTTGCGCGAGAAATCGAACCACAGCCATGAGAGGTGGCTGTCAAAGGACAGAAAACCTGTGGACTCGCTGCCCTGGAACACATCGACATGCGCGCCCGAGAGGTGTGCAATCACGAGCGCCTGGACAAGTGCGGTGAGTGCGCCCTTGTCGGTGTCGTTGAGAAAGCTGCTCTGCGGAACGATGCTCGCGTCAGGGGCGATGTCGTAATAGCTCTGCTCGCTGGGAGCAAGCTTAAGATGTTCCATCGCGGCACGCGAATCGTCATCGCTTAGGTCAAGCAGCAGCTTAAGGGTCTCGAAGTCTTCCAATGTAAGCTCGTGATCAAAGGAGAACACGCGAAATTCAATAGCTGATGCAGCGGCGTCTCCGGTGGCGGAAACAAATGCGTAGAAATAGCCATCGCTCGATTCGATGCGGCGGATAATCGGCAGGCTTTTAAAACATGCAGCGTAGCCGCCGCTTATGCCCAGATAAATCGAGTACATGATGAAGGATGATTCGTCTGCCTCGCTTGAGATGACGACCTTATCAATCTGCCTGATGGCACGTACTTTTGCGATATTGCAGTTGCCGTTGAGGAATTCCTGAATGCGAACCGCGACAAGTGCCGATACGGCGGCGTATGCCCAATCACGCACTATCTCCGTTTCGCTGACACCGAAAAGAGGGCCTGTTTGACGTGCAAAATCAACAATGTTGCCCACGTCTACGCGAATGGGGGATTCGGGGTTGCCGGTGGGCTCGACGCATGAAGCGAGTTTGATCAGGTCCGCATGGCGCTCGCTATGCTTGGGCGCGGCGTTATGGTTAAGCTCGCTAAGTTCGATGGGTTGGTATAAATCAAAGAACAGGAGCGTGTCGCTGGCGGTTTGCCCGTCGTGGGGCTCAACGGTTTTGACGCCCTTAAAGGGGATAAATCCTTGCGCCGTCTTAGTTTGCGAAAGATTGAACATAGCGCTCCTACCTTGTGCTTTTCTATAGGGAGTATATCAAATAATTACCCGGTCAAAATCACTGTAATTGGGTTACTGCAAATCGTATCTTATGTGGTGTCAGGAAGAGGGACAGCAGAAAGGACCCTATCATGTATTGCAAGCAGTGTGGATCGCAGGTCAATGAAGGCGCCAAGTTCTGCGGCGTGTGCGGCACTCCTACGGTTGCGGCCGAAGCAACGCCGGAGGATGTGGCTGCTAACAGCCGCCATACCTTTTATGCTCCCCAGAGCACCGGCATTGGAGCTATCGAGTTCATCACCTCGTACATCACGTTCTATCTTAAGGGGAGCATCGAGTTCACCAACGACAACGTGATCGCGCAGGTGCCCAATACGATTCTCGGTGTTATTCCGCTCGGCCGCCGTAAGCGCACGCTCGATGTTGCGCATATCACGTCAACGGTGAGCGACTTTAAGGTTGACATCAAGAAACTGCTGATTGGTGCGGTGATTGCGCTGGTTGGCCTGTGCAGCTTGGGAGATCCGGACAGCATCTTACTCGCTCTGGCAATCATGGCGTTCGGTGTGCTCATGGTGCTCAACGCATTGGTCTCGTACGTGGCGATTTCAATGGACTCGGGCGAGCTCGTTATCATTCCGTTGGTAGTTTTTGAGCGCGACAAGGCCGATATGATTGCCGATAACATCAACAGGCTGCTGAGCGCTCGCAAGTACGACACCAACGTGCGCATCCATACCGAGAATGCTGCCGACCGCATGGCGTACGGTCAGGCACAGATTGTCGACGCCATCAACGGGCTTCGATAGGCTCAAATTAATCAAGGTGCCGTCGAGAGATGCTTGACGGCACCTTATGATGGAATGGCTCATTGTGACAGGTGTTCCTGATGCGATGCGCCGGCAGATGCGGATCAACGGGAGAAGCGATGTTTTGCACAAACTGCGGTGCCAAAATCGAAGAAAGCGCTTGCTTTTGCGGTAGCTGTGGCTGCCGCGTCGCAGGCACGGCGGCCAATGCGGGATATGAGCCGTATCCCGCTCAGCCTCAAAACGTCGTCTATCCTCAGCAGAATGTGCAATATCCGCTCGAAGCCCAGGTGGCTCCGCAGCGCTCGTCCTTCGCCTCGTTTTTGATCGAGCGGCGCCAAATCGGTCGCACAATGGTCCCGACGTTTGCCATCATCCTCGCCGTAATGATCGTCGCCGCCGGTACGGCATACGCGCTGTGCAAGGTATACCAGGTCTTCGTTGCTCCAGCACTCGAGCAAAAGAGCGAGCCAGCGGTCAAAGGTAAGGGAGAATCGAATAAGGAGACCGTCTCAGCTCAGAACGAAAAAGCCCATGATGCCTATGATGGAATCGTTGATATTTACAGGCAGTACGGAGAATACTGCGATGAGAATGAAGCGGAGCAATGGAGCGAGGAGTCGTCGAAGAAACTCGACGATCTCATGGCCGACCAAAGCTATATCGGACCCTATGCATACAACAAGCGCACTGGCCCGGATTATTTTGAAGCATATTACTTGGAAAAAGATCTCGATGGCGATGGGATAGACGAGCTACTTGTTGCTCAAGAGTATTGTTATGAGAAGGGCGTCCGAGATAGCTTTGACCTTGTAAATATCTACTACTTTGAGGACGGCAAAGCTAAATCCATCTATGACAACATTGGTGACGGAATGGCGACCGCGATGCTGTCCAAGGATGGCTTCCTCATCATGGGGGAGAGCCAGACAATCGAGCTATGTGATGGCGGGAAGATAGCTCTGAGGACACGCCAAGATAGGTATAGTGCGAGCTACTACTTTGACTATACGAACGGCAAAATGAGTCTGACGGATGCCCTGCAGCTCAACTACGACAGTTCGTCTGATGACGAGAATTCCTATAAGGTGATGCTCATAGAAAGTGGCAAAAGACAGCCGGATCAGATGGTCGTCGGTTGGCAAAACGCAGGGATAATGCGTGATGAGTTTGATGCCAAGTATCAGGCTTCGAGTGAGAGCAGCGATCTTCTCGCAAGCCAAGATTGGACCAAGGTCGAGTAATGTCGGCCGAATAACCTCTTTGGTGGTATTGGCTAGTGGGATTGACGACGGACAGATATGAGTTTCAAATTCCCCCTTGCCCATCCTCGACTGTTTGGTTACTATAGAACGGCTGTTACGGAGAGCTGACCGAGAGGCCGAAGGTGCTCGCCTGCTAAGCGAGTATGCCCCAAAAGGGCATCTGGGGTTCGAATCCCCAGCTCTCCGCCAGTAAGACTTTAAAGAAGGGTTCCGAAAGGGACCCTTTTTTGTTATCAAAAACGTTAACTGGGGATTCGAACCTCAAAAAATGAGGCGCCCCGTTGGACGCCTCATTTGGTTCGATGTGATAACGCTTTGGCCCTACACCTCAGGAGCCTTGGCTACGGTCTCGCTCTCGGCTGTGAGCGGGCGGTTGTCGATGCGGCGGCCCAGGCGGTCGAGCTTCACAAGCAGCCACTCGATGGGATTGGGCCCCGTTCCTTCCTCGTCGGCAACCAGGTCCATGACGGCAATCTTGGTGCCGTCCTGCTTAAGCGTAACGCTGCCCACCTTATCGCCAACATGCACCGTGCCCGAAAGGTCATCGTAGCTAACCTTTTCGGTCACTTCGCCGGCGAGTGAGAACACCGTTGCCTGCGCGGCGGGGTCGGCGAGCGTGGCGTCGATTGTCTTGTCCGTCCAATCTGTCTGGCTAATACGTGCCATGAGCGGGTTGCCGTTGGCGGTCTTCTCCTGCGTGTTGGCGATCGCGACCGTGGCCTTGTGGCCGTAGTACCAGTTGGCAAGGGTGGCTGTATCGGTAAAGCGCTGGTCGTTGGTGGTGGAGTTCAAAATAACGGTGTAGATTTCGTCGCCGTCGCGGTTGTAGGCGCTCGTAAAGCAATAGCCCGCGTCGTCGGTGGTGCCGGTCTTGCCGCCAATGTTTCCGTCCTGACCGAGCAAAACGTTGTGCGTGTCCATGGAATGCGAATGGTCGGAGCCGTCGGCGCCCGTAACCTCGATCCAGGAGTCCTCGCTCGCCACGACCTCGCGGAACGTGTCGTTTTTCATAGCCTCCTGCATCATGAGTGCTACATCATGTGCGGTCGAGTGCATATCGCCGGCCCACTCGTCAAAATCCAGGCCGTGCGGATTCTCGAAGACCGTGCCGGTGCAGCCGAGCTTTTTGGCGCGCTCGTTCATGGCCTTCACAAAGGTTGCCTCGGCGTTTTTGGTCTTGGGGTCGATCTTTTTGCCCACGTACTCGGCAAGCACGGTGGCGGCGTCGTTGCCCGAGGGGATCATCAGGCCGCGTAGTGCCTGTTCCACGGTGAGCTCGTCGCCTTCGAGCAGGCCGGCAGTCGAGTTGCCTACGGTGGCGGCAGCATTGCTCACCGTGACCTTCTCGTCCATCTTGCAGTTTTCGACGGTCAGGATTGCGGTCATGACCTTGGTGATCGAGGCAATCTTGACCTGTTCATCGGCGCCGCGTCCATAGTAGACGGTGCCGTCCTTGCCCATAACAAGGGCATTCGTCGCCTCGATATCGGGCAGGTTTTCTGTCGTGATGCCGCGGACGTCGGCGGTCTTGCCGCAGACGTCGTCGGTCGTGAGCACTTGGGCGCCGGCAACAGCGGGCACGCCGGCAACAAGGGCGATGGCGCAGGCAAAGCCGGCGGCAAGTGCATGAAGGCGGACAGTTATACGGGAGGGATATGAAGTCACGGCTATTCGCTTTCGACGATGGATGCATATTTGTTCAAGTATATCCTGCGAAACAGCGGGCCGTGAATCCTTTACGAAACGGTGGTGTCTGTGGCGCGAAATGCGCGCCAGATGCTATTCAGCTAATCATTCGAATCATCTTCAAGCTTAAGCTCGAAGATATAGTTAACGCTGCTGTCATCGTCGGCTCTATAGGTGACTCCATTGTGGATACAACCAGTATAAAAAGAATCATTAAATATCTTTTTTGCTGCCGTATGGGTGCCGACCGTGGGGTCACAAGCAAGAATGATTGCGCTAGAGAGCTCCTCGAGGGTTTCGTCGCAATTGTATTCATCTGCGTCTACGTAGAGCTTGATATCGCAACCATCGTCGTCGTAGTACAGAGATGCGACATTGTCGCCATATCCGTCGCTAATTTCATAGCAATCGTAATCGCTGTCGTAGTCGCCATAGTCATAGGCATTGTCCGAAAAGCCGTTTGCGCTGTCGATTACAGACGATATTTCCGGAACATCGGGGTTTGCGCCATACGGTGAAATAGTTGAGCCAACGGAGCCCAGATAACCAATCAGGCACGCGCAGAGTGCGGAGGACAGCATTACGCATGCAGCTTGTTTCGGAAGATCCATCTTTTTAAACTTATCGAGCATTGGGACTGCTCCTTACGAATCGAGCCTCCAGTGGGCTTTCTTGTAAATAATGCTATTGATTCAGAATGCGTTGCTTGTAGCTCTCATATTCCTCGGGAGTGATTGCCCCTGCATCAAGAAGCGTTTTGAGCTCTTTTAGCATGGCAATCGTTTGCTCAACGGGGACTTGCGCAGGACTGTTGCGCGGATGATTTAAAGCCAGAGGGGCGTCTGCAACGGTGATTTCTGCCTGCTCAGACTCGTTTACGACGTTTTTAGATTTAATGGGCTGGAGAACAACGTCCAAAGGGAAATGTATTGGAGCAGCGCGCTTACGTTGTATGTTGGATCAGCATTTCCTTGGACAAAAGGGGCCAGCTTGAGTCCCCAGCAGAATCCGGCGATAAGAACGAGTGCGCTAAAACAGAAAGCCGGGGTTAGCTCGGTTTTGTCGCTGAATTTTACGCCGATTAGATATACGGCAATGGTGAGAAGATCAAGTGGCAGGAGATAAAACGGGGAGGATTGCAACAAGATAATGATGTCTGATAGCGCCATGGAGACAAGAGCTGCGTATAAAACAGATTGCTTTCCTATATGCTTCGTGAATAGGTAAACTCCGATGAGAAAAACGGGTAGTGCCGTCATGGCAAAGCGCCAAGCAATTTTGACGAAAACCAATAGGGCTGTTATTGGCAAGAGCACAACTTCAGAAAGATGTTCGATGTCACTCATGCCGGAGAAGAGGTTATTTAAATCGATGGCGTCAATGAACCCATTTTCAAATGATCCATCACTAAAAAGGAAAATGTAATAGAAGGAGAAGAATAGATAACAGACGGTTGCGATTGCTGCTGCTAATGCGAACTTATTATTCTTAAGCAGGTATTTCGTCTTGGTGAGCATTATTAAAACCACCCCTTATGGCCGAGGACATACTGGACTTCAAAGTCGCTATCAGTTTTTGTGAGGTAGATGATTCCCTCGATGAAGGAAATCAGGTTCATGACTAAAGGCCCAATAATTAAAAGCGATCCGAGCAGCGTCCCTAGCAGCATTGCTATACCCTCGTTTTTATAGCCGAGATAGAACTTGTGGATGCCAAGGGCGCCAAGGCATATTGCAAGCAATCCGGCGACTATCTTACTTTTTGGGGACGTTGAATTTGCTGGGGAATTGTTGT
>CALKBP010000032.1:0-35965 GCA_937989885.1 uncultured Collinsella sp. | reverse complement strand
ACCGCGTGCGCCAGGAGCTCACCGAGTACGGCGTCATCCCCGAGGAGTGGGGCGGACAGAACATGTTCGTCAACATCTCGGCCAAGCAGAAGATCGGTATCGACGACCTGCTCGAGACCGTGCTGCTCCAGGCCGACGTGCTCGAGCTCAAGGCCAACCCCGATACGTTCGCATCGGGCAACGTCCTCGAGGCTAAGCTCGACAAGGGCCGCGGCTCGGTTGCCACCGTGCTCGTGACCCGCGGTACCCTGCGCGTGGGCGACACGCTGGTCGCCGGCCTCACCTATGGCCGCGTCCGTGCCATGCTCGACCCCAAGGGCAACGCCGTCACCGAGGCCGGTCCCTCCGACGCCGTCGAGATCCTGGGCCTGCAGTCCGTCCCCAACGCCGGCGATGAGTTCCGCGTGTTCGAGGACGAGCGCGAGGCGCGTACGCTGGCCGACGAGCGTTCGCTCAAGGCCCGTATCGAGGAGCAGAGCCGCGTGAAGCACGTGACGCTCGAGAACCTCTTCGAGACCATCGCCGACGCCGAGGTCAAGGAGCTCAACCTGATCATCAAGGCCGACGTCCAGGGCTCCATCGAGGCCCTTCAGGACTCTCTCGACAAGATGGATCAGTCCGAGGTGCGTATCAACACGATCCACTCCGCCGTTGGTGCCATCAACGAGACCGACGTCGTCCTGGCCGACGCTTCCAACGCCATCATCATCGGCTTTGGCGTCCGTCCCGACGGCAAGGCCCGCTCCGCCGCCGAGCGCGAGGGCGTCGAGATCCGTTGTTACGACGTCATCTACAAGTGCCTCGAGGACCTCGACGCTGCCCGCATCGGTATGCTCAAGCCCACCGAGGTCGAGGTCTCCACGGGTACTGCGACCGTTCTGGACACCTTCAAGGTGCCCAAGGTCGGCATCGCCGCCGGTGTCCGCGTCGAAGAGGGCGAGATCGCCGCGACCGATTCTGTGCGCCTGGTGCGCGACGGCATCGTGGTCTTCAACGGTAAAATCGCCTCGATGCGCCACTACAAGGACGAGGCCAAGAGCCTCAAGAGCGGCTCCGAGGGCGGTATTGGCCTGGAGAACTTCCAGGACATCAAGCCTGGCGACACCATTGAGGGCTACCGCATCGACCAGGTTGCCCGTACCGAGTAGGGGGTAGCGCTATGAAGCAAACGCAGGCAACCCGCCGTCTGGGCGAGCAGCTTCGCGAGAAGCTCGGTTATATCCTGCTCTTTGAGGTTTCCGATCCGCGTCTCGACCTGGTCACCTTGACCGCGGTCGAGGTCGCGGTGGACCGTTCGTTCGCGCGCGTGTACGTGTCGTGCGACGCGAGCCGCTACGAGGAGGTCATGGAGGCGCTCGCCAGCGCCAAGGGCCGCATTCGTAGCCTGTTGGCCCGCTCGCTCGATTGGCGCGTCACGCCCGAGCTCGATTTTCGCATCGATCGCTCGACCGATGAGGCCGAGCGCATCACGCGCGCGCTGGAAAACGTTCCCGCCACGCTTGCGATCGAAAAGGACGAGGACGGCTATCCCATAGCGGATGCCGCCCAGGAGGCAGCTTTAGATGAGTAATTCCGCCGACCTCGCATCGTGCGAGTCTGCAGATATTCAGCGACGCATCCTCGAGCTCATCGAGGGTGCGTCCTCCATTGCGATTTCGGGACATACGTCTCCCGATGGTGACGCCCTGGGCTCCGTGCTGGGTCTGGGCTTATCGCTTATTAAGTTTTTCCCCAACAAGGACATTGCCCTGCTGCTGGCAGACGATGACCCGGTTCCGCGCATCTACCGCTTTATGGAGGGCGCCGACCGTCTGGTGCCGGCATCTGCGTATACCGGCAATCCGGACCTGTTTATCTCGGTGGACGTGCCGGTCGTCGAGCGTCTGAACAACTCCGTCGAGGTACTCCGCCGCTCGTCGCATGTGGTGTGCTTCGATCACCATCCGGCGCGCGAGGAATTTGCCGAACTGAGCCTGAGGCGCGTCGACGCCGCGGCCTGCGCCATGATCATCGACCGCTTTTTGGATAATTGCGGCATTGTGGCTCGCGATGGTGTCGCGACCTGCCTGCTGTGCGGCCTGGTGACCGATACCGGTCGTTTTCAGTACCAAAACGCCGATGCCGCTGCGTTCCATGCCGCCTCGCGCCTGGTCGCGCACGGTGCCGATCCCGCGCGCGTTGCGCTCGAGGTCTACCAGAGCATGCGCGTAGAGTTCTTGCATCTCAAGTCCATCGTTATGGGTCGTATCAAGACCGTGGCGCACGGTCGCGTGGCATATAGTTATGCGTACCAGAGCGACCTCGAGGCCTGCGGCGTCACTTCGGATGAGTGCGACGGTCTGGTCGATGTGGTGCGTTCAGTGATGGGCGTTGAGGTCTGCCTGTTCCTAAAGGGCATCGAGGGCGATACCAAGGTGCGCGGCAACCTGCGCTCCAAGGGTGACCTCGATGTGTCCGAGATCGCTGCCAACTTTGGCGGTGGCGGGCATCATGCCGCCGCCGGCTTTTCCAACAACGGAACGATTCGCGAGACGCTCGCCGTGGCACTTCCCATGCTGGCCGAGCTGGTAGGGGAGGATCCCGCTTCGGTGACCGTCGAGCTCTAACATTTTGGATGGTACATGGCTCGTCGTACGCCTTCTCAATTGAATATGCTGCTCGCCGTCGATAAGCCGGTGGGCTGTACGTCCCACGACGTGGTATCGCAGTGCCGGCGCGCCCTCCATGAGCGACGCGTCGGCCATGCCGGTACGCTCGACCCCATGGCCTCGGGTGTCATGGTGGTGGGCGTGGGCCAGGCGACCCGTCTGCTGGGCATGCTAACCCTCGATACCAAAAGTTATGTCGCCGACATTTCGTTTGGCGTCGAGACCAACACCGATGATGCGGAGGGCGAGGCCGTCCGCACGGTGCCCGTTGCCCCCGAGCTGCGCGATTTCGCTTACGCCCGTGAGCAGCTCGCCGCTATGCTTGGCCCGCAGATGCAGGTGCCGCCGGCGTTTTCGGCCATCTCGGTCAATGGCGTTCGCGCCTATAAGAGTGCTCGCGAGGGCAATGCGGTAGACTTGCCCCCGCGCCCCGTCGAGGTCTATGCCGCCGACCTGATCGCCGTGAGCGGCGAGGGCGAAACGTGCGTCTGGACCGTGGCGTTTTCGGTAAGCAAGGGCACCTACATTCGCGCGCTCGCTCGCGATCTTGGTCGCGCCTGCGATAGTGCTGCGCATATTTCCGCGCTGCGCCGTACGGCCTCCGGCGTTGTTTCCATTGGCGCCTGTCATGCGGTAGAGGAGCTTTCTGCCGAGACCGCTGCCGGTTTCGCTCTGGATCCCATCGCCGCCCTTGGTGCCACGCGTGTCGATTTGCCGGGAAATCTTGCAGACGACCTGCTTTGTGGTCGTCGCATTCCCGTTGAACGCGCGCTTGCGGATTTCGATACGGCGAAGGCGCCGTTCGCGCTCGTGCTCGATGGGGGATTGAAGGCGCTTGCTCGTATCGAGGGCGGTCGCTTCGTGATGGAGCACGTCTTTCCGCAGGCGATCGGCGGTGTTCGATGATGCTGGCGCCCCACGAGCTCGCGCGTATCTTTTTCGCGGGTGAGTTGGATGAGGCCCCTATCGTTTCTGCCGATGCATTTGATGGGTGCGAGTTCTTGGGTGCCGCTTCAATCGCCATTGGCGTGTTTGATGGCGTACATCGTGGGCACCAAGAGCTGATCGATGCGGTTATTCGCGATGCGTATGATCACGGCAGCAAAGCGGTCGTGATTACTTTCGATCCTGACCCGGACGTCGTGGTGAGTCCATCGCCCGCTCAAAAATTGATGACGACGGCCGACCGCCTGCATGCCCTGGCTCAAACCGGGGTCGATGCGGTGGTGGCCGTTCCCTTTACGCCTGCCGTGGCGGTACTTGACCATGTCGGGTTTCTGGCGTTGTTGTCGCGCGTTGTCGACATTCGCTCCATTCGTGTCGGCAGCGACTTTAGGCTCGGCCGCGGCGGGGCTTCAGGCGTTGCCGAGATGCGCGCCTGGGGCACTGAGCGTGGGGTTGACGTTTACGGTCACGACCTGCTCTGCGTTAACGGGCAGACCATCTGCGCCACGCGCATCCGCCATGAGCTGGGTCAGGGTCATGTGGAGCTGGCTGCCGAGCTTCTCGGCCGTCCCTATATGCTGCGCGGCGTTGTGGCGGCTGGCCGTCACGAGGGCTCCGATATGGGCTTTCCCACGGCAAACATCCAGGTGCCCGACGGCATCCAAGTGCCTGCCGATGGCGTCTATGAGGGTCTGGTGCTGGTCGACGATACCGTATGGCCTGCTGCCGTTAACGTCGGCCTGCCGCCGACCTATGCCGATGATGCCGCCTCGGCGCATCTCGAGGCCAACTTGATCGGCTATGCGGGCGACCTGTATGGCGCTTCCGTGTCGCTGGCGTTTACGCGCTGGCTGCGTCCGTCTCGCGTGTTCGATTCCCTGGACGAGCTTGTCGCGACCGTCGAGGGTAATATCGACGATATCCGTCATAACTTGGGTGAGCAGGGGGTGAGTATCCGTGATTAGCGATGAGGAAAAAGATCAGGTACGCGCGGCGTCAGACTTGGTTGCCATCGTGCAGGAAACGGTTGAGCTCAAGCCCCGCGGCCATGAGTTTTGGGGCTGCTGTCCGTTTCATGGCGAAAAGACCCCATCGTTTCACATTATCCCTGCTACGCAGGTGTGGCACTGCTTTGGCTGCGGCGAGGGCGGCGACGTCTTTACCTATATCATGAAGCGCGAGAACCTGAGTTTTCCCGATTCGATCCGCTATTTGGCTGATCGTGCGGGCATTGAACTGCACGACACCGGTGCGCAGCGCGATCGCGGCACCAAGCGTGCCCGCATCTATGACCTGTGCGCCGAGACGGCCCAGTTCTACCACACCATGCTTATGCGCGGTAAGGACAGCCGTCCGCGCGAGTACTTTGCCAGCCGCGGTATGGGTGGCGATGTCTGTCGACGCTACTGCCTGGGTTTTGCGCCGGGTCGCAACGCGTTGGTTTCTCATCTGTCTCAAGCGGGCTTTACCCCGCAGGAGATGATTGACGCCAACGTGGCCGTGAGCCGTGGGCGCGGACAGCTCGCCGACCGTTTTTACGACCGTGTGATGTTTCCCATTTTTGACGAGCAGGGTCATAACATCGCTTTTGGCGGGCGCATCATGGGCGATGGTCAGCCTAAGTACCTCAATACCGCCGAGACGAGCGTGTTTCATAAAAAGCGAAACCTCTACGGCTTTAACTGGGCCAAGGAGTTTATCGTCGCGCAGGATACCGCCATCGTGGTGGAGGGCTATACCGACTGCATCGCCTGCTGGGAGGCAGGGATCAAAAACGTCGTCGCCACGCTGGGCACGGCGCTCACGGAACATCACGTTAAGACACTCACCCGCTTTGCCAAGCGCATTGTATATATGTTCGATGGCGACGCCGCCGGTCAAAAGGCCGCTCGCCGCGCGATTCAGTTTATCGAGCAGGATTCGATGGACCTGCGCAGCGTGGTGCTGCCCGACGGCAACGACCCCATGGAGTTCATCACGGCGCATGGCGGCGAGGCACTTCAGGCGCGCATCGATGCCGCCGAGCCCCTCATGGACTTTGTCTACCGCTCGCTGCAGGAGTCGAGCGACATTACCACGCCGGGCGGTCGCGCCAAAGCGCTCGAGGATGCGTTGACGCTCATCTATCCGCTGCGCGACAGCTATATGATCGACACGTACTTTATCCAGATTGCCGACCTGTTGGGTTTGGACCTGGAGACCGTGCGCGCGAGTTCTGGCCGCGTGTTTCGCGATGTCGCCAAGCGTGAGGATGCCGAGCGCCGGCGTGAGCAGAACTACGAGCGTCAACGCGCGCAAGCTGAGCGCGCGGGCGGTTCGCAGGGACGAAGCTCGGGCGGCGGTGCGGCTGGTGCGCGCAGTGCCGGTCGCGGTGCCTGGGCCGCGGGTGCGACGCCGCCGGTGTCCGCACCGGTCGAGGAGGACCCGTACGACTACGTTCCGCTTGATGCCTATGGGGCCGCGCCGGTGGAGGTCGACGAGGATCTGCCGCCAATCGATGTGCCAGCGGGGATGGAAAGCGCTGCGCCCGTTGCCGATAGCTCAAGCGCGGCGGCAGCTCCGTCGATGCCGATCGTTTTGACCGATCTGGAGCGGAAATCCCTGGCGGGGGAGCGCGAACTGCTGACGATGCTCACGAGCTATCCCGATTTGTTCCGCACCTATGCCGATCGCATTTGTTCTATCGAGTGGGTCGACCCGCGTCACGAGTCCATTGCGTGGGCCGTGCTGGCGACGCCGCCGGGAACCGATCCTGCGGCATGCATGGATGCGGCGCGCGCGGTGTGTCCCGAGGCGGCATCGCTTGTCAGCGCCGGACGCATCTCGGCAACGAGTAAGCACCCGACCGAGACGAACATCGTCTTTATGCTCGATACGCTCGAGCTCTATACCATCAAACGTCGCATGCGAGCCGCGCAGGCCAAGTTGCGTCAGGACCGTTCACTCGACGATGAGGCCCGTCGGGTGCTGCCGATGCAGGCGGTACAAGATTCACAGCGCCAGCGCGAGCTTCAAAAGTCGATCGGTGGCGTGGCCGATCCGTTCCGTTTGATCGGTTTGGAGACCGCGGGTGCCGATCAGGCCTAGATGTTGTGGTCAACCAGCGTATTCTCGCCTATATCCTGTCTTTATTTTGGGTATAGACGTTCATGTGTGTGCTAAAGTATTGAGTCCTGTGGACTACGAAGGGAGAATCTGTGCCAAAAAAGACTGAGAGCACGGGTACTGGGCTGGAATCCTACGTTGCAAAGCTCATGGGCAACGGCTCAAACAGGACTTCGGTAACCGAGGACGAGATTCAGGTCGCCCTGAAGGATATCGATGTTTCTGATGAGCAGCTCAACGCGGTGTATTCCGCGCTGCGCAACAGCGGCATCCAGATTATCTCCGCGAGCGGAAACGACGATGCCCCGATGGCCGTCGACGATGACGATAACGATACCGACGATTTCGACGATGACGAGCACGATTCCGGCTCGCTTGACGATCACGAGCTTAAGATGGCCCGCCAGGCCGATGCCGAGATGGGCTCTTCCAAGAGCAAGAAGAAGCGTACCGTGCGCACGTCTCGTTCGCGTTCGCGCGTGCGCGGCATCGATGCCTCCACGGTGATGCTGACCGGCGACCCGGTTCGTATGTACCTCAAGGAGATCGGTAAGGTCGACCTGCTGACCGCATCTGAAGAGGTCGATCTGGCCATGAAGATTGAGGCCGGTCTCGAGGCTACCGAGAAGCTCGAGGCTGCCGATGCAGGCGAGATCGAACTCACACGCTCCGAGATGCGTCGACTTACGCGTATTGAGAATGTTGGTCTTGAGGCCAAGCAGGCGCTCATAAGCGCAAACCTGCGTCTGGTCGTCTCCATCGCCAAGCGCTATGTCGGCCGTGGCATGCTGTTCCTGGATCTGATCCAGGAGGGCAACCTCGGTCTGATCCGCGCCGTCGAGAAGTTCGACTACCAGAAGGGCTTTAAGTTCTCCACGTACGCCACGTGGTGGATCCGTCAGGCCATTACGCGCGCTATTGCCGACCAGGCCCGTACCATTCGTATTCCCGTGCACATGGTCGAGACCATCAACAAGCTCGTCCGTGTGCAGCGCCAGCTCCTCCAGGACCTGGGTCGCGACCCGACCCCCGAGGAGATCGGTGCCGAGATGGACATGAGCGCCTATCGCGTCCGCGAGATCCAGAAGATTTCGCAGGAGCCCGTGTCGCTCGAGACCCCGATCGGCGAGGAAGAGGATTCCCAGCTGGGCGACTTCATCGAGGACTCCCAGGCCATCGTTCCGCCCGATGCCGCCAGTTTCTCCATGCTGCAGGAGCAGCTCACCCAGGTGCTCGATTCGCTTGCCGATCGCGAGCGCAAGGTTATCGAGCTGCGCTTTGGTCTCGTTGACGGACATCCCCGCACGCTCGAGGAAGTCGGTCGCGAGTTTGGCGTCACGCGCGAGCGTATCCGCCAGATCGAGTCCAAGACCCTGGCCAAGCTCCGCCACCCGAGCCGCAGCAGCAAGCTCAAAGACTACATTGAGTCTTAACCTCGCAAGCAAGAAGCGCCCTCAAGCACATCCGCTTGGGGGCGCTTTCATGTAGTCGTTGGGGACGTTCTTAAACGACTTGTCATTCAAGAACGTCCCCAATGACTGGGTCGGAAAATTTCTTAAAAAAGTTCTTGCCCTTCGTCCAATCGTCCGTATAATAAACTTCGTTGCTTGAGAGCACGCACCTATTCCTCGGTAGCTCAATGGTAGAGCACGCGGCTGTTAACCGCGCTGTTGTAGGTTCGAGTCCTACCCGGGGAGCCAGAATTTCTCAGCCCATTTCGCTGGGCTTTTAAATTCCTCGGTAGCTCAATGGTAGAGCACGCGGCTGTTAACCGCGCTGTTGTAGGTTCGAGTCCTACCCGGGGAGCCAGGTTTTAAAACCCGTCGCTTATGCGGCGGGTTTTTTCATGCCGCGATCGCCGGCGGCGAACGTTACCGTATCAACATTTCGTGTCGAGGATGTAATCGCGAACCCCGTGGCCTTAACATGGCGCTGTCGTTGTAAACTATTGGAATGATTGCTCCCACGACATGGTGCCGCGAGTACCAGAAAAGGAGATTCTTGTGTCTGAGACCATTAACGGCAGCCTGAGCGTCTCGAACGACGTTATTGCCGATATTGCCGGTTATGCCGCGATGACGTGCTACGGCGTCGTCGGTATGGCCGAACAGCTGCAGGGCGCCGAGAGCGTGCGCCTGCTTGCCGGCCAGCGCCTCCGCAAGGGCGTGCTTGTTTCCGCCGACGAGAACGGCCTTACGGTCGACCTTCACGTCGTGCTCGAGAACGGCGTCAACATGAAGTCCGTCTGCCACAATCTTTCGAGCTCCGTCGCCTTCACCCTGCAGGAGATCGCCCAGATCGATCCCGCCAGCCTTAAGATCGGCATTCACATCGACGCGCTCAAGAGCCGTCTGAACTAGCATCCGAATACGGAGATTTCACCACCCATGATTGCAAAGACCATTCGCACCTGTTTTCCGATCGCTGCGGCTGCCGTTTCCGAAAAGGCCGAGGAGATCAACAAGCTCAACGTCTTCCCCGTACCCGACGGTGACACCGGCACCAACATGTCGCTCACGCTCGCCTCGGTGACCAAGGAGCTTTCCGCCCTTCCCGCCGATGCCGACATGGAGGCCATTGCCGGCGCTATCACCCACGGCTCCCTGATGGGCGCCCGTGGCAACTCCGGTGTCATCACCTCGCAGATCCTACGCGGCGTGGCCGAGGGCCTTGTCTCTGCCGATGAGCCCATTACATCCGCCAATATCGCCTTCGCCTTCCGTCGTGCCGTCAAGGTTGCCTTCCAGGCTGTTCGTAAGCCCATCGAGGGCACGATCCTCACGGTCCTGCGTGATGTTTCGACCAAGGCAGACGAGTGCGAGAAGAAGAAGTTCTCTGCCGAGGATGCGCTTGACGCCATCGTCGTCGAGGCCTACCAGTCCGTCGCCCGCACACCCGACCTGCTGCCCGTCCTCAAGGAGAACGGCGTGGTCGACTCCGGCGCCTTTGGCTTTGCCATCTTCTTGGAGAACTTTGTTGCCGCTGCTCTTGGCCGCAGCACCGTGGTCGAGGATTTCTCCGCTACGTTCGATTCCGCCGGCTCTGCTCGCGATGCCGCTCTTGGCCGTGTTGAGATCGAGGCTAACGACGACTGGGAGGGCTCGGAGTTCCGCTACTGCAACGAGTTCCTCTTTAAGGCCGACGCTCCTTTTGACGAGGACGAGTGCCTGAAGTTCCTGGGTTCTATGGGCGACTGTGAGCTGCTCGTGGGCGCCTACCCCGACTACAAGATCCACGTGCACTCCAACACCCCCAACCTGGTGCTCGAGCACATGCTGCAGCTCGGTCAGATCTATGAGGTCTTTATCCACAACATGGAGATGGAGGCCCACGACCGTACCGCTAAGATCCACGAGGACCAGGAGAAGGCCGCCGAGCCTGCGAAGGCGCTGGGTTTTGTCGCCGTTGCCGCCGGTTCCGGCGAGGCCGACATCCTCAAGTCCCTCGGCGTCGATGTGATCGTGTCGGGTGGCCAGACCATGAACCCCTCGACCGCCGACTTGCTGGGCGCCGTCGACCAGGTCAACGCGACCTCGGTCATCATCCTGCCCAACAACGGCAACATCCGCATGGCTGCCGAGGCTGCCGCTTCTGCCTGCACCGACAAGAAGGTCGCCGTCGTTCCCACCAAGACCGTCCCGCAGGCGTTCTCCGCGCTGTTCGCGGTCCTGCCCGATTCCGAACTCGAGGATGCTGTTGCCGCCATGGTCGACGCCATCAGCGAGGTCCGCGATGGCGAGGTCACCCGTGCCGTGCGCGATTCCAGCGCCTCTGACGGCTCTCCGATTCACTCCGGTGATGTCATGGGTATCATTGCCGGTTCCATCGACGTGGTCGGCTCCGATGTGAAGCAGGTCACGCTCGATTGCATCAACCGCATGCAGGAGGAAGAGGAGGGCGACGCACTGACGATTCTGGCCGGCGAGGAGCTGTCCGATGAGGCCTTCCAGGAGATCGTCGACGCCATCGAGGAGGCTCAGCCCGATCTGGAGATCGATGCTCATCGTGGCGAGCAGCCGCTCTATCCCGTGATCTTCTCGATCGAGTAGGCATCTACCCATGTCCGAGCTGTGCTCCGTGCCGCGCGCCTCGGAGCGCTTTGCCCAGAGCAATGCGCTCGACGAGGATATCGCGCGACTCAAATATGTTTCGGGTAAACGTGAGGAGGCCCTTCGCCGTCTGGGAATTCGGACGGTGGGGGACCTCCTTCTCCATATCCCTCACCGATATCTCGACTTTACGCGCTCCTGGTCCATCGAGATGGCTCCCATCGGTACCGTGTGCACGATTGTCGCCACGGTCGATCGTATCGTTCAAAAGCAGCCCCGCCCGCGTATGCAGGTGACCGAGGTCTCGCTGGTGGACTAGACGGGCGTGCTGCAGGTCGCCTTTTTCCGTCAGCCCTGGATCGCCCAGCAGTTCAAGCAAGGCGACCGCCTGGCCGTGATGGGTAAGGTCGAGTTTGCCTACGGCTTTAAGCAGATGGCCTCGCCGCATTTCGAAAAGCTCGAGGATGGGCGTGCCGCGGGCACCATACTGCCGGTCCATTATGTGAGCGATGGCGTGAGCCAGGCGTGGATGCGCCGCATCGTAAGCGGCGCGCTCGAAGTGGTCGCCAATCCGTTCGATCCCATTCCCGCGCCGCTGCGCGCAAAGCGGAAGCTCATGAGCAATGCCCGTGCGCTGCGCTCGATCCACTTTCCCTCGAGCATGGCCGAGCGCGACATCGCACGCCGGCGTCTTGCCTACGAGGAGTGCCTCTATCTGCAGTTAGCGCTGCGCCTGCGCAACGATGGAGGCCTGGTCGATGTGGTGCCCTATGCCCACACCGCGGACGAGCACCTGGCCGCGCTCAAGCAAACCCTGCCGTTTTCGCTGAGCGATGAGCAGGAGGCTGCATTTCAAGACATCCTGCATGACATGTGCGATGGCGGTCGCGTGATGAACCGTCTGCTGCTGGGCGACGTCGGTACCGGTAAGACCGCCGTTGCCGCCTGCGCGTTGGCGGTTGCGGCCGATAGCGGCACTCAGGCCTGCGTTATGGCGCCCACGGGCGTGCTGGCGCGTCAATATGCCGATAAGACCGGCCCCTTGCTCTCGCAGGCTGGCGTGACCTGGGCGCTCTTGACGGGCGCCACGCCGGCGGCCGAGCGTGAACAGATTCATGCGCGACTCCAGTCTGGCGAACTCGACGTGCTCTTTGGTACCCATGCGGTGCTTTCGGAGAACGTCACGTTCAAGCATTTGTCGCTTGTGGTGATCGACGAGCAGCACCGCTTTGGCGTGGGCCAGCGTAACGCTCTACGCGCAAAGGGCCCGGGTGCCGACTTGCTGGTCATGACTGCCACGCCGATTCCGCGCACGCTGGCGCTTTCGGTGTACGGCGACCTGGATACGAGCATCATCCGCCATCGTCCCGTTCCGGGTGCCGGCGTGACGACGCGCGTTCTCACCGAGTCGAGTCGCGACCTGGCCTATGGCGCCATTCGAGAGGCGCACGAAAAAGGGCAGCAGGCCTACGTGATCTGTCCGCTCGTGGAGCCGAGCGATTCGGCCGATGAGCTCGAAGACGTACCCGGCATCGCTCGCGACGACGAGGGCCGCGTGACCGTGCCCGTGCCGTTGCACGACACGGCGACCGAGCTCGATCGCCTTCGTCTGGCATTACCGGGGCTTACCATCGAGCGTCTTCACGGCCGCATGTCGGCGGGGGAGAAGGACCGGGTCATCGATGCCTTCAAGCGTGGCGAGATCGATGTGCTCGTCTCGACCACGGTGGTCGAGGTGGGCGTTGACGTGCCCAACGCCACCGTCATGGTCATCGAGAACGGCGAGCGCTTTGGTTTGGCGGCCTTGCACCAGCTGCGCGGGCGCGTAGGCCGCGGCAGCGTGTCGGGTACGTGCCTGGTCATGACGCACTCCAAGGGCAACGGCGGCGCGTCGGCGGCACAAGACCGCCTCCAGTCACTCGAGAAGACCTCGGACGGCTTTACGCTCGCCCAGATGGACCTGCGTCTGCGCCACGAGGGCGAAATCCTGGGTTACCGCCAGCATGGCGGCGTGACCTTGCGCTTTGTTGACCTTGATGCCGACGAGGAATTGATCGAGTGGGCCCATTTGGACGCGGTCGAGCTCTTGCGGTATGCTTGCAACCTTGACTCTGTGGCGACGCGCCCTCTACGCGATGCGGTCGCCATGCGGTATCGACACATCTTTAAGGAGGTCAGCGGAGGATGAGAATCATCGGCGGCGAATGGCGCGGTCGCAAGATCGAAGAGCCCCGTGGTCGCGATGTCACCCGCCCCACGACCGATCGCGTGCGCGAGGCGTGCGCATCTATGGTCATGTCGGCATTCGACTTCGATCTGGACGAGGTCCGCGTGCTGGATGCCTTTGGCGGCTCCGGCGCCTTGGGCATTGAGATGCTCTCGCGCGGTGCCCGCTCGCTCACCACGTTCGAGATCGATCGCAACGCTGCTCGTCTGATTACCAAGAATATCGAGTCGCTGTGCCGTGACCGTGCGCGTTGGCGCGTGGTGACGGGTGACGTGCTGGCAAGCGCCTCGCGCGGCCGCGTGCCGGGCGGTCCCTTTGACCTGGTCCTGCTCGACCCGCCTTATGCTTTTGGCGCCGAGCCGGTCGAGGATCTGCTACAGAACCTGGCTCAGCAAGGCTTGCTGGCACAGGGCGCCTACGCGCTCTTTGAGCACGCCGCGGCCGATACGGGCGCTCACCCGGCCGGCTTTGAGACCGTGCGCGAGAAGCGCTACGGCATAACTTCGGTTGACTTGTTGCGCTGGTCGGCCACGAATGAGGCCGACAACGCCGACGACAGCGACAATGACGAGGATGCGCCTTTGGAGGACGCCCATGAATGACACCATCAACCGCGTGATTGTCCCGGGCACCTTCGATCCCATCACGTTTGGCCATATCGACGTCATCCGCCGCGCCCGCCGCATCTTTCCCAGCGTGATCGTGGCCGTTGCCGAGTCGCAGGGCAAAAACGGCGTCGGCACCACGTTTATGCTCGATGAGCGCGTGGCGCTGGCCCGTGAGGCGCTCGGTGATATTGACGGCGTCGAGGTGCTGCCCTTCACCGGGCTCTTGGTCGATTTTGCCCGCGAACAGGGAGCAGTAGCCGTGGTCAAGGGCCTGCGTGCCATGACCGACTTTGAGTACGAGTTGCAGCAGGCCGACCTCAACTACCGCCTGGATAACGAGCTGGAGTCCATCTTTGTCATGAGTGCTCCGCAGTACGGCTATATCTCGAGCTCGGTGGTTCGCCAGATAGCCTCGCTCGGTAGCGACGTCTCTAATTTTGTTCCGCCCAATGTGGTCAAGGCGCTCAAACATCGCTTTTCGTGACGTTTTTTAATGCCTGGTGGCATGTGGTAAACTAACACGATGATATGTTACCTATGAAAGGAGACCGGATGCCGGGCGAGAATTTTCCTGGCGACAGGATCGTGAGTCTTGTCGACGAGCTCGAGGGGCTCATCGAAGAGGCTAAGACGCCGTTCGGCAAGAACGCCCAGATGAAGGTTATCGACGCCGACGTCTTCTTTAACATCCTCGACGAGATCCGCATGAGCTATCCCGAGGAATGGCAGAAGTCCCGCCGTATCCTCAAGGAGCGCGAGGAGCTTATGGCTTCCGCCGCCGCTCAGGCCGATTCCATCATCGCCGATGCTCAGCAGCAGGCCCTCACCATTGCCGGTGAGCAGGAGATCGTCCGCTTGGCGCAGCAGCAGGCCGACGATATCCGCGACCGTGCCCAGCAGTATGAACGCGAGACGCGCTATGCCGCCGAGGATTACGCCGAGCAGGTCTTTACGCACCTCGAGGAGAACCTCAAGAGCCTGACCGGCACCGTCACCCGTTGTCGCCAGCAGCTTAACGAGGGTGCCGCCCAGCAGAATGGTCAGTGGTAATGGCTGAGTTCCCGAACGTTACCGTCGATCTTTCCGAGCAGCTCGAGTTTCCCGGAGACTCGTATCCGCTGACCGGCAAGGTCGATGTCGCCGCCTATACGGTGGGCGAGAAGGAGTACCAGCTGCAGGACGGCATTGACTACGACGTGGTCTTTACCAATGCCGGCACCGGTGTTCTGCTTACGGGCATGGTCCGCGCGCACGCAACCGGTGAGTGCGACCGTTGCCTGGAGCCCGCTTCGTTTGATATCGCCGGTGAGATTGAGGAATTCTATCTCTTTAACGAGCCCGAGGACCCCGAGGCCTACGAAGACGGCTACGAGCTGCTGGGCGAGGATCGCATCGTCGATCTGGGCGAGCCCATCAACGACGCGGTCGTCATGGACACGCCGTTCGTTGTCCTGTGCAAGCCCGATTGCCGCGGCCTGTGCCCCACCTGCGGCATCAATCTCAACGTCGAGCAATGCGATTGCGCCGCTCAAGCAGAGGCCGAATGGGCCGCTGCCACGGAAAATCCATTTGCAGCATTGAAGAATCTCAAGCTTGACGAGTAAAACTGTGGTAGTATCGCTACTTGCGCGTAATCGCCACACTGGATAGTTCATAAGGAAGGTCACTATGCCCGTACCTAAACAAAAGCAGGGTCGTATCCGCACTCACACCCGTCGTTCCGCCAACATGAAGATCTCGGCTGCGGCTCAGTCCACGTGCCCCCGTTGCGGCGCTGTCAAGCTCCCGCACCACGTGTGCCCCAGCTGCGGTTTCTACAAGGACCGCGAGGTTATCGTTACCGAGTAACTGTATATTCTGGATGCGATGCCGTTCCAACTGGAACCACAATGGCCGGCTCAATGAGTCGGCCATTTTTGTATAAGGAGTATGTATATGAGTAACGTTCGCGTTTGTGTAGACGTTGTGGGTGGAGACGAGAAGCCTCAGGTTGTCCTCGACGGTATCGAGGCGGCGCTTGCGGCGGATCCCGATATCGAGGTCTTGGCCGTCGGTCCCGCAGAGATCGTGAACCCCTTTGCCGCGGCTCACGCTCGCGTTGAGGCCTTGGAGGCGCCCGATGTCATCGCCATGGATGACGATCCCATTCGAGCCGTGATGACCAAGCGCAAATCCTCGATTGTGCTTGCCTGCCGTGCTATCAAGAAGGGTAACGCGGATGCGTTCTTCTCTGCCGGCTCCACTGGCGCCATGACCGCTGCCGCTACCGCCTACGTGACGCCATTTAGGTATCAGGCCGAGGGCAAGAAGCAGCCGGTGCGTCCGTGCCTCACCAATGCACTGCCCAACCGCGCCGGCGGCCTGACGGTCCTGTGCGACATGGGCGCCAACCCCGATGTCGAGGTCGACGACATGGTGCGTTTTGCCCAGATGGGTAGCGCCTATGCGCGCGTCGTCTTGGGCATTGAGCATCCCCGCGTCGGCCTGCTCGGCAACGGCACCGAGGATGAGAAGGGCTCCAACTTTACCAAGGCGTGCTTCCCGGCCATGAAGGCCGCGGTTCCCGGCTTTGTGGGCAACTGCGAGGGTACCGACCTGACCTCGGGTAACTTTGACGTCGTCGTTGCCGATGGCATGTCGGGCAACATCGCGCTCAAGGCGACCGAGGGCGCCGCTAAGTTTTTGCTGCAAGAGCTCAAGGGTGCCTTTATGGCTTCGCTTGGCACCAAGATTGCCGCGCTGCTCATCAAAAAGCAGATGCGCGAGATCAAGGCAAAGCTCTCGGGCGATGCTAAGGGCGGCGCCATTCTGCTGGGCCTGCGTGGCGTGGTCCTGATCGGCCACGGTGCCACCTCGGTCGAGGCCGTCAAAAACGGTACGCTCGCCGCGGCGGAGGCCGTGCGCGCCGGGCTGGTCGAGAACGTCGCCAACTCTATGGACGGCATCGTTTTGTAGGAGCGAGTTAGAGCTCTGTTATGTGCCTCGCGGCCTTCGTCGTGGGGTAGAATCAAAACCGTGTCTTGGCGCTGCGCTTGCGGCGCCAGCTCGTTGATGTTCACGCAATACGAGAGGAAGCGCTATGGACCGCTCCGAAATCTTCGATAAGATCGCCGAAGTCGCCGCTGACGTTCTGGGCGTCGATGTCGCCGACATTAGCGACGAGACTACCTTTGACGATCTCGATGCTGATTCGCTCGAGCGTCTGCAGCTGGTGACGGCCATCGAGGACGAGTTCGACCTCGAGATCGATGACGAGACCCTGCTGTCGCTCAACTCTGTCGCCGACGCTGTCGACGCTATTGAAAACGCCAAGGAGGCCTAAGTCTTGGCTTTATCTCAACGACTCGCGCGCGCCCAGGAAATCCTGGGCCACGAGTTCAATAACAAGGTGCTGCTGCGCGCGGCTCTCACGCACCCTTCTGCCGTGGAAGGTCAGCCCGTCTCGGCGAGCTATGAGCGCCTTGAGTTTTTGGGCGATTCCATTTTGGGCGCCGTGGTTGCCCGCTCGCTCTTTGAGTCCTATCCGGAGTTTGACGAGGGCAAGCTTACGCGCCTGAAGGTGTCGCTCGTCTCGGGCGCCACGCTGTCCGAGGTGTCCCATGAGCTGGGCATCGACGACATCATCATCTTTGGTGCCTCCGAGACCGGCACGGGCGCGCGCGGTCTGCACTCGGCGCTCGAGAACGTCTACGAGTCGCTCGTGGGCGCCCTGTACCTGGATGCCGGCTGGGATGCGGCGGCGGAGTTTATCCACCGTACACTCAAGCCGCACCTGGCTTCCGAGCGTGCCGAGCACCCCGCGAACCCCAAGTCGTTTTTGCAGGAGTGCGTGCAGGCCGACGGCCACGAGCCTCCCGCGTATAAGCTGGTCGGTTCCGAGGGCCCCGCGCATGCGCCCACCTTTACCGCTGTGGTGCTCATCGACGGTATTCGCCAGGGCCGCGGCACCGGTTCCTCCAAGAAGGAGGCCGAGGGGGCCGCTGCGCTCGAGGCACTCGACCGCATGGGCTACACCACCAACGGCGTGATTCTCAACAAGAAGCCTGTTTAAGCGAGGAACCGTGTATCTCAAGTCCCTCACGCTCAAAGGGTTCAAGTCGTTTGCCGACCGCGCCCACATGACGTTTGAGCCGGGCCTGACCGTCATCGTCGGTCCCAATGGCTCGGGAAAATCGAACATCTCCGACTCGATTCTGTGGGTCCTGGGCGAGCAGAGCGCCAAGCAGCTGCGCGGCCAGGCTATGGAGGACGTCATCTTCTCGGGCTCGTCGGCGCGCAAGCCGGTGGGTGTTGCCGAGGTCACGTTGGTGCTCGATAACTCGGACCATATGCTGCCCGTCGACTTTGATGAGGTCGCCATCACCCGTCGTATGTATCGCTCGGGCGAAAGCGAGTACCTCATCAACTCGAGCCCGTGCCGCCTGATGGACATCCAGGACATCTTGCACGATTCGGGACTGGGCAAGGATACGCACTCCATCATCAGCCAGGGCAAGCTCGATGCCATTTTGCAGAGCCGCCCCGAGGAGCGCCGTGCCCTCATTGAGGAGGCCGCCGGCATCTCCAAGCACAAGCGCCGTAAGGAACGTGCGCTCAAAAAGATTAAATCGATGGACGAGCACCTGACCCGTGCCCGCGACATCAATAAGGAGATCGCCCGTCAGCTGCGGCCGCTGGAGCGTCAGGTCGATCGCGCGCGTAAGTACAAAGAGCTGTCCTCGCGCGCGAACGAGCTTACGCAGATGCTGGCCGTCGACGAGCTTCGTTCGCTGCAGTCGCAGTGGAACGACCTGGAGAGCCGCTCCAAGGAGGGCGCTGCCGAGCTTGAGCTCGCGCAGTACCGCCTGGGTGAGAAAGAGCGCGAGCTCGAGAAGCTCCAGGTCATGCTCGAGGAAAAGGGCCTGTTTGTGGGCGACTTGGGCGAGCAGCGCCGCCATATGCAAGATGTGGTCGGTCGCATTAACTCCGACATGCGCCTGCTCGAGGAAAAGGGCCACAACATGGTGTCGCGCCTGTCCGACATGCGCGGCCAGATCTCGAGCTCCGAGCATCAGCGCCGTCGCGTGGTCGAGGAGCTCGAGGACGCACGTGCTCAGCTCGAGGAAGTGACCGGCGCGCATATGCAGGCCCAGGAGGACGTTGACGCCGCTGGTCCTGCCGCCGCCGAGCTCCACGAGCGTCGCGTTGCGCTCGATGCGCAGATTTCGCAGCTCACGCGCGAGCAGCGCGATGTACAGCGCGTTGCCGATAATGCTGCGCTTGAGCTTGCCAAGGTAAAGGATTCGCTTTCCAATGCCGAGGTCGAGGACAACATGTATGCCTCGCGCCTGGAGCAGATCGATGAGCAGCTCGAGGAGGTCACGGCATCGCTTGATAGCCGCCGCAACCGTGCTGAGGAGCTCGAAGGCGCGCTCGACCAGGCTCGTCAAGCCCAGAGCGATGCGCGCGAGGCCACCGAGACGGCACGCGCTGCCCTCAAGGACCTGCGTGCCCGCGAGAGCGAGGCGCGCAACAAGCTGTCCGAGGTGCGCTCGGAGCTCGCGAGCCAAAAGAAGCTCGATGCTCGCATGGCCGACAGCTCGCCGCTCGTTAGCCGTCTGGTGGGCGCGCTGGGCGACGACGTCTCGGGCCGTCTGGGCGATGTGCTCGAGGCACCGCGTGAGCTTGAGGGCCTGGTTGAGCAACTGCTCGCCGGCGATATCGATGCCCTGTTGTTCGATAACGCTGCTGCACTTGAGCGTGCCGGTCGTGCGGCTCTGGACCAAAAGAAGGCCTCGGGCGAGGCGCTGCTGGTGGCGCGCAGCGTGAGTGGCTCTGCGGTCGCCGAGGGTGCCGCCGGTACCCGTCTTGTTGATCGTCTGTCCGTGCGTGCGGGCTACGGTCCGGTCGTCGAGGCATTGCTCGGCGACTATTACGTGGTCGATGACTTGGCTGCCGCGCTGTCCGCGCCGGTCGTTGATGGCGTGACCTATGTGACTCCCGATGGCGCACGCGTTGCCTGCGGCGGCCTGGTTCGCGTGGGGCTTGATGCCGGTGAGGCTTCGGGCGCCCTGGAGCGCAAGCGTCGTATCCGCGAGCTGGAAGGCCTGGAGCCCGATCTTGCTGCCGCGTTTGAGTATGTTTCTGATCAGGTCGTCGAGGCCAATGCGGCCGTTGAGGAGGCCCGTGCTGCCGAGGGCGATGCTGCCGGCGAGATTGCCCGCCTTGAGGGCGAGCGTCGCTCCCTGCTGTCCGAGATCGGCCGCCTGGAGCAGAGTGCCAACAACGCCGAGGTCGAGCGCGTGCGTATTTCCAAGCGCCGCGAGCAGGCTGCCGAGGCCGTTCGTGCCGCACGTCCGCGCGTGGACGAGCTCACTCGTTCGCGTGACGAGGCCCGTGCGCAGGCGAGCGACCTGGGCCTGCAGATTGCCGAGGCCAACGACGAGCTCGATCGCGTGCGTCGCGACGATTCCGAGGCCGCCGGAAAGCTTGCCGATGCAAAGGTGCGCCTGGCTCAGACGAGTGAGCGCCTGCGTTCGCTGAAGGGCCGCGTGCCTGATCTTGAGCATCGTCTGGAGGGTATCGACCGTCGTATCCGCGGGACGCGTCAGGCTTCGCGCTCGCTCGAGCTGCTGCGCCTTCGCGTCGATCCTATGCACGAGCGCTATTCTGCCCTGTTGGAGCGCGCCTCGGACTGGGCTGCGCGTCTGCGTGACCAGGCTTCGCTCGAGGAGGCGGACTCGGCTTCACTGAAGAAGACCATCGAGGACGCCAAGACCGAGGTCGCCCGCGCCAAGGAGCGGGTCGATGCCGCCACCGCGACGCAAAACGAGTTCAAGGTCGCACGCGGCAAGCTCGAGGTGCAGGTCGAGGCTGCCATCAAGGCCATCACCGCCGACGGTACCACGGTGCTCGAGGAAGCGCTCATGTTGCCGGCGCCCACCGATCGCGACGCCGCCGAGCGTGAGCTTAACCAACTCGTGCGCCAGATCAACAACCTGGGCCCTGTGAACCAGGTCGCCATGGAGGAGTACGAGCAGCTCAAGCGCCGCGCCGACTACATCGAGGAGCAACTGGCCGATCTGGAGAGCGCGCGCAAGGCGCTCACCAAGATCACCGTGGCGATCGACCGCAAGATGCGCAAGGCGTTCCTGGTGACGTTTGAGAAGGTCGACGCGAACTTCCGCGAGATCTTCGCCATGCTCTTCCCGGGCGGTCAGGCTCACCTTGAGATGACCGATCCCGAGCATCCGGCCGAGACGGGCATTGAGGTCGTGGCGCAGCCGCGCGGCAAACGCATCACCAAGATGATGCTCATGTCGGGCGGCGAGAAGAGCCTGACGGCGCTCGCCCTGCTCTTTGCCGTGTATCGCACGCGTACGGTGCCGTTCTATGTGCTGGACGAGGTCGAGGCGGCGCTCGACGACGCCAACCTGTCCAAGCTCATCGGTGCTCTCGATGTGCTGCGTTCCGATACGCAGCTCTTGGTAATCTCGCATCAGCGCCGTACTATGGAGGATGCTGACGTTCTCTATGGCGTCTCGATGCAAGCCGACGGCGTCAGTCGCGTCGTCTCGCAAAAACTCGATCGCGAAACCGGAAAGGTCGTGAATGCATAATGGGATTCTTTGACGCACTCTCGCGCGGACTTGAGCGCAGCCGCGAGGCCCTCAACGAGGTCTTCTACTTTGGCGGCGAGGTCGACGAGGATTTTTGGGAGGATCTTGAGGACACCCTCGTCATGGGTGACATGGGTGCCGAGGTCGCCATTCAGGTCTCCGATGACCTGCGCGACGCCGCCGCCAAGAAGAACCTCAAGACCGCCCCGCAACTTCGCCGCGCCCTGGCCGAGCAGCTCGAGGGTCATTTTGTGCCTGTTGAGCGCGACCCGTTTTCCGATACGCCGAGCTGCGTACTGTTTGTCGGTATCAACGGCGCCGGCAAGACCACCACGGTCGGCAAGATTGCGAGCGCCATGGCCGCCCGCGGCAAGAACGTGGTGATCGGTTCGGCCGACACCTTCCGCGCCGCCGCCATCGAGCAGCTCGATGTGTGGGGCCAGCGTGCCGGCGTTCCCGTCATCAAGCGTGACCGCGGCTCCGATCCTGCGAGCGTGTGCTATGACGTGCTCGACGAGGCCGATAAGCGCGGCAGCGACCTGGTGCTCATCGATACCGCCGGTCGTCTGCACACGAGCCCCGAACTCATGCGTGAGCTCGCCAAGGTGGTCAATGTGACCCGTAAGCGCGCCGCCAATATGGCCGCCGGTCCCATGCCGGTCTCGGTCGTGCTTGTGATCGATGCCGCCACTGGTCAGAACGGTCTGAACCAGGCGCTCGAGTTTAACGAGGCGCTGGGCCTGGACGGTATTATCATGACTAAGCTCGACGGCACGGCTAAGGGCGGTATTGCCATGGCCGTGGCCGAGAAGCTCAAGCTCCCGATCCTGCGCATCGGCGTGGGCGAGCAGGTCGATGACCTGCAGGAGTTTAACGCCAAAGATTTCTGCCGCGCCCTGGTGGGCGAGTCCAACTAAGGAGTGACTAGTGTTTGATTCCCTGAGCAATCGCCTCAACGACACATTTGACCGCCTGCGCGGCAAGGGTAAGCTGACTGAGGCCGATATTACTTCGGCCATGCGCGATATTCGCATGGCACTGCTCGAGGCCGACGTTAACTTTAAGGTCGTCAAGGAGTTCGTCGCCAAGACCAAGGAGCGCTGCATGACCGCCGAGGTCATGGAGTCGCTGTCGCCGGCGCAAAACGTCGTCAAGATCGTGCTCGACGAGCTCACCGAGATGCTCGGCTCAACCGAGAGCAAGCTCGTCTTTAGCAACCGCATTCCCAATGTCATTATGCTCGTGGGCTTGCAGGGCTCCGGTAAGACCACGGCGGCCGTAAAGCTGGCCTACCTGCTCAAGAAGCAGGGCCGCTCGCCGCTGCTCGCCGCGTGCGATGTCTACCGTCCCGCCGCTGCCGACCAGCTGGCCACGCTCGGTGGCGAGATCGGCGTGCCGGTCTTCCGCGGTGACGGCGCGCACCCGGTCGATATTGCCAAGGGCGCCATCCAAGAGGCCGTCGACCACCTGCGTGACGTGGTCATCGTCGATACTGCCGGTCGTCTTCAGATCGACGAGCAGATGATGCAGGAGGCCGTCGACATCAAGAAGGCCGTCAAGCCCGACCAGGTGCTGATGGTCGTCGACGCCATGACCGGCCAGGACATCGTCAACGTCGTTTCGACCTTCGCCGATCGCACCGACTTTGACGGCGTGATCATCTCCAAGCTCGACGGCGATGCCCGTGGCGGTGGCGCGCTTTCGGTGCGTCAGGTGACCGGCAAGCCCATCAAGTTTGTGAGCATGGGCGAGAAGCCCGATTCGCTTGAGCCGTTCTATCCCGATCGCATGGCCAAGCGCATTCTGGGCATGGGCGATGTCGTCGGCATTATCGAGAAGGCTCAGGAGGCAGCCGATGCCGAGCAGCTCGAGGCTGCCGAGCGTATGCTGCGCGAGGGCTTTACCATGAACGACATGCTCGACCAGATGAAGGCCGTCAAGAAGATGGGCGGCATGAAGGGTATCCTGGGCATGCTCCCCGGCGGACAGCGTGCGCTCAACCAGATGGGCGGCAACCTGGATGAGGGCATCTTCGATAAGAACGAGGCCATCATCATGTCGATGACCAAGGAGGAGCGCCTGCGTCCCTCCATCATCAACGGTCAGCGTCGCGCGCGTATCGCCAAGGGCGCCGGCGTAACCCCCACCGAAGTCAACAGCCTTATGAAGCAGTGGGGCGAGATGAATAAGATGATGGGCCGCATGCGCACGATAGCCAATCAGGCACAGGCCGGCGGCAAGAAGGGCAAAAAGGGTAGGAAGGGCAAGAAGATGCGCATGCCCAATATCCCTGGCCTGGACGCTATGGGTCTGGGCGGCATGGGCGGCCTGGGTACGGGCGGTCCCAAGTCCGATATGGAGCTGCTGCGCCAGATGGAAGCGCAGATGCGCAATAAGAAATAGGGCTGTAATTCCAGCTTGATATGGCAAAGGCCACTCGGAAGTTACCGGGTGGCCTTTGTTGTTGGCTTTGATTGTTGGGTTGCGCTTAGCGTCGCGCCTCGAGCTCGCAGTGCCGTGCCGTTAGTGGCAGCCGCAGCCCTCGTGGTCCTCGTGCTCGTGATGGCCGTGGCAGCTGCAGGAGTCGCCATGCTCGTGGGCATGTTCGTGGTCATGGCCGTGGCAGCCGCACGTGGCCTCGCCGTTCTGTGCGAGCGTGCCGGCGATAAGGGCCTCGACGCAAGCGTCGCAGCTGCCCTGGGCTCCTGCGTATACCGTGATGCCGGCTTGGGCAAGCGCGTTGATAGCGCCACCGCCGATGCCGCCGCAGATGAGCGTGTCCACGCCGCCGTTGGCGAGCAGGCTCGCAAGGGCACCGTGGCCGGTGCCGCCGCTGCCTACGACCTGCTCGTTGAGCACCTTGCCGTCCTGGATGTCGTAGATCTTGAACTGCTCGCTGCGGCCAAAGTGCATAAAGATGTTGCCGTTGTCGTACGTGGTTGCCACCCTCATGGTGCCGATCTCCTTTGCTGGCCATGCGGCCGTTGTCGTGGTAATGGGGGAGTATGCGATGTTACCGCCTTCGATGACGATCGCCCGTCCGTTGACCAGCGCGTTTGCCACCTTGCGATGCGCGCGGCTGCTAATTGCCGCCACCGTGGCGCGCGCGATGCCCATCTGCTGCGCGACTGCCTCCTGATTGAGGCCTTCCAGGTCGCATAGGCGTAGGACTTCGAGCTCGTCGACCGTCATGTCGATGGCGTCTCCGCTGGCAAGGCCGTCGGGGGTAAAGCCGCGATATTCGGGGATGATCCCAACACGGCGCAATTTTTCGCGTCTTCCTGCCATGCGCACTCCTTATCTGACATATGTCAACAATAGAATAACGCGTGTGCGCTGCAGAGCAAGGCATTTTTGGCATATGTCAGAAAATGAGGGCTTATGTTTGGGCTGTGGGGCCGCGTGTGCCTGGGCTACAATGAATCTCGCTTGTAGGCGACTGACAGGAGGGTCAATGAGCAAAGCTGATCAACAGTTTGTATCCATGTGCCGCGACATCTTGGACCATGGCACCACGACCGAGGGCCAAAAGGTACGCCCGGTGTGGGAGGACGGCACTCCTGCCTATACCATTAAAAACTTTGGCGTTACGGCGCGCTATGACCTGCGCGAGGAGTTCCCCGCGCTTACGCTGCGTCGTACGGCGCTCAAGTCCGCTATGGACGAGATCCTGTGGATCTATCAGAAGAAGTCCAATAACGTACATGACCTCAACAGCCATATTTGGGATGAGTGGGCCGACGAGACCGGCTCCATCGGTAAGGCCTACGGGTATCAGATTGGGCAGAAGAGCCATTATCCCGAGGGTGACTTTGACCAGATGGACCGCGTGCTGTACGACCTCAAGCACACGCCGTACAGCCGTCGTATTATGACGAACACGTACGTGTTCAGCGATCTGTCTGAGATGCATCTGTATCCGTGCGCCTACAGCGTGACCTATAACGTCACACAGCGTCCGCAGGACGACAAGCCGACGCTCAACATGATTCTCAACCAGCGTAGCCAGGATATTTTGGCCGCGAACAACTGGAATGTGTGCCAGTACGCCATTTTGCTGATGATGGTTGCGCAGTCGGTCGATATGATCGCTGGCGAGCTGCTGCACGTGATTGCCGATGCCCACATTTACGACCGTCATGTCGATATCATCCGCGAACTTATCGAGCGTCCGCAGTTTGCCGCGCCCAAGGTAACGCTCAACCCCGATGTGCATGACTTCTATGCGTTTACGACCGATGACCTGATCGTCGAGGGCTATGAGCACGGCCCGCAGGTCAAGAACATCCCCATCGCGGTGTAGGTGACGCGCATGACGTGTAAGCTTTCTGCCATTGTCGCCGTGTGCGATGACTGGGGTATTGGGTGCGAGGGCGACATGGTGGTGTCCAATCGCGCCGACATGCGCCATTTTGTGGCGTGCACCAAAGGTTGCCCGGTCATTATGGGGCGCAAGACGCTGCTGAGTTTTCCCGGTGGGCGTCCGCTCAGGAATCGCCGCAACATTGTGCTCACGCGCGACGAGGGCTTTGCCCCCGAGGGCGTTGACGTGGTTCATGGCATTGACGAAGCGCTCGCCGCGGTTGCCGATGAACCCGTTGCGTGGGTGATCGGTGGCGGCGATGTCTATCGGCAGTTTTTGCCGTATTGCGCGGAGGCCGAGGTTACGCATAACCACTGCGTGCATGACGTGGATACGTACTTTCCCGATCTGGATGCCGATCCCGCGTGGGAGATTGCGCAGTGTAGCGGGGTCGCGACGATTGCCGCCGACGAGGGCGACGAGGGTCTCGATTATGAGTTCGTGACGTATCGTCGCGTTGAGGCGTAAATCGTCTGGCGTGAACGGTATCATCGGGTTATTTGAATGCATGGGGCGGCGCTTAGCGTCGCCTCGTTTGGTATAGATGTGCTGTAAAGAAAGGTGCGGGCTGGCTGCTATGACTGATGCCGTTGAGGTGCTGCGAATCGATTCGCTCGAGGACGAGCGGCTTGATGCCTACGTGCGACTGACCGAGCGTGAGCTGCGCTGCGTGCTGGAGCCGCAAAAGGGCATCTTTATCGCCGAGAGTGCCAAGGTTATCGAGCGCGCAGTGCGTGCCGGATACGAGCCGGTGAGCTTTCTTTTGGGCGAACGCTGGCTCGACCAGATGATGCCGCTGTTTGAGCGCCTGGCGGTACGCGAAGGTGCGGGCCCGGTTCCCGTGTTCGTGGCCTCGATGGAGCTTATGGAGCAGCTGACGGGCTTTAACGTGACGCGCGGTGCGCTCGCGGCGTTCCGTCGCCCGCGTCAGATTCCGGTAGCCGAGTTCTTGGGTGGTGTCGTCGAGGCGGCGGGGGAGCGCCCGGTGCGCGTGTGCGTGCTCGAGGGTATTGTCGACCACACCAACGTCGGCGCGATTTTCCGCTCGGCCGCCGCGCTGAACGTCGATGGCATTTTGGTGAGCCCCACGTGCTGCGATCCGTTGTATCGTCGCTCGGCCCGCGTGAGCATGGGCACGGTGTTCCAGGTGCCCTGGACGCGCATTGGCAGCGAGGCGCGCGTATGGCCGCATGATGGGCTGGCGGCGCTGCACGATGCCGGCTTTTCGTGTGCCGCCATGGCGTTGACGGATGATTCGGTGTCGTTGGACGATCCCACGCTGCAGGAGATTGACCGCCTGGCAATCTTTATGGGCACCGAAGGTGCTGGCCTGGGCGCCAAGACCATTGCAGGCTGCGACCGCGCCGTTCGTATTCCGATGGCGCATGGGGTCGATTCGCTCAACGTGGCCGCGGCAAGTGCTGTCGCCTTTTGGCAACTGTGCCCGCATGTGAGCAACGAGTACCACTACCAGCCGGGGCTGTATCACTAAACAGATATTTCGCACCGGGCTGTGGTTCGGGGCGTTTCGGCCGACGCTGGTCGGTGCTAAGCTGGTGTCGGCTTTGGTCTTAAATTGCCGTTTTGTTGTATGACGTACGCTAGTGGGGAGGGCGTGTGGCTAAGAAATCTACGGCTATCGATGTAACGCAGGGTGTCATTTGGCAGCAGCTGCTGTCGCTGTGCGTTCCCATTTTCTTTAGTTCGTTCTTTCAGCAGGCATACACGCTTATCGGTACCTATATCGTCGGTCAGTTTGGCGGCAAGCTCGCGCTGGGTGGCATTCAGGCCACGATGGTGCTCACCGAGCTCTGCATTGGTTTTTGCGTCGGTGTGGGTGCTGGCTGTGCCGTTATTACCGGTCAGTTTTTTGGCCAGCACGATGACGAGCGCCTGAGCCGATCGGTCCACACGGCCATGACGCTCGCGCTGGTGGGCGGTATCGCTTTCTCGATTCTTGGCATAGTGTTCGTTGAGCCCATGCTGGTGCTTATGAATACGCCGCATGAACTATTGGCCGAGGGCGTGGCCTATGCCCGTTGCTATTTTGCCGCCATGGTTGCGGCGCTGCTGCTCAATATGGGAACGGCATTGCTGCGCGCCGTGGGCGACACGCGCGGGCCCGCTGTGATCATCGCTTCCGGCTGCCTTGTTAATGCGGTGCTGGATGTCATCTTCGTTGCCGTACTTCATATGGAGGCTCTGGGCTGCGGCATCGCGGTGGCGCTGACCATTTGCTCCAATGCCACGATGATCGTGATTCGTATGATGCACGCACCGGGTGCGTGGCGGCTTTCACTGTCCAAACTCGGCATTGATCCTGGTATTTGTAAGAGCATGATTTCGTGTGGTCTGCCGCTTGGCTTTCAGTCTGCTGCGTATTCGATTTCCAACGTTTTGATTCAGGTGTCGGTCAACTCGTTTGGTGCCGATGTCACCACGGCTTGGGGTCTTTCGGGCCGCCTGGATGGCATTGTCTGGATGGTTACCGAGGCGCTTGGCGTGTCGATTACCACGTTCTCGGCACAGAACTTTGGCGCGCGCAACTACGAGCGCATGCGAAAGGGCTACCATACGTCGCTCGTGCTGTCGTTTATGCTCATTGGTGGCCTGTCTGCCGTGCTGCTGGTGTTCTCGGGTCCGTTGTCGCGCCTGTTTGTCGACGATGCTTCGATTTCGGCGTACACCACGACCATCCTCCATTTCATTGCGCCGTTCTATGCGATTTTCTCGATTATCGAGAACGCCTCGGGTTCCATCCGCGGCGCCGGCGTGAGCTTGCAGCCCATGCTGCTCACGATTTTTGGCACCGTCGTGCTCAGGGTGATCTGGGTGTTTGCGATTATGCCGTTCGATCCGTCGCTTGAGCACCTGCTGCTGGTCTACCCCGTAACCTGGCTCATCACCGCCATAATGTTCACCATCTACCACCACAGCGGCAACTGGCTCGGCCGCGCCACTGCCTAGCCATTGGGGACGTCCGCAATGGCTAGTATTCGATGCCTTGGCGGGCTAGGAGGCCTTCGTCGAAGTAGTGTTTGACGGGGCGCATTTCGGTTACTAGGTCTGCAAGGTCGGCGAGGGGCAGCAAGCCACGGCCGGTGAACACGAGCTCCGTGGTGGTCGGTTTCATCGCGATCAACGCTTCGACATCTTCGCGCGTCACAAAGCCCCGTCGCATGGCTTCTCCCAGCTCATCCAAGATCAGCACGTCGACCTGGCTAATCTGCTCGCGCGCCAGCTCCATGATCTGTGCGGCACAGGCTTCGGGCGTGTCGCGGTCGGCTTGTACGATGCGTAGCCCCAATCGAGGTGCTGCGTCATGTTCGGCACAGTGCAGCTTCTTGGCAAACTGAAGCATGAGCACGTTAAGTCCATAGCCCGTGGCGCGCAGCGCGAGGCCCAGCGCAGCCGTCGTCTTGCCCTTGCCGTCGCCCGTATAGATTTGAACCTTGCCGACTTCCAGTGATGCCATCTCTGTCCTTTCGTGCCCGGCGTCGGTTTATCGCCGTCCGGGTTGGGTATTCTAGAAAACATTATCAACCCCAGTAGATGGAGTTCAAGCAGATGGAGATGGATGACCACAAACGTAGACGGAATATGATCCTCTACGTGCTCATCGCCTTCGTCGTCTACCTCGTGCTCTCGACCGTACTGTTCCCCAACATCGGTCACACGCAGCAGATTACGAAGACCGATTACTCGACGTTTGTCAAAGCGCTCGATAAGAAGAGTGTCGACAAGGTCGAGTACAACACGGACGATTACACGATTTATTACACCAAGAAGGGCGAGGACGAGAACATCGCCTACAAGACGACCGGTGTGCCGAATGACGCGGGCTTTACCGATCGCGTGCTTGAATCTGGCGCCTCGCTTGAGTCGGTCGTTCCCGATAAGAACTCGGGTCTGATGACCTACTACCTGCTCACCCTCATTCTTCCCATAGCCATCTTCTTCCTGATCGGCTGGTGGCTCAACCGCCGCATGAAGAAGGCCATGGGCGATGACGGTCCGTCGATGAACTTTGGCGGCGGTGGTTTTGGCGGCGGCGGACTGGGTAAGTCCGGCGCGCGCGTGATCGCCTCCAAGGACGTGGGCGTGACCTTTAAGGATGTCGCCGGCCAGGAAGAGGCCAAGGAGTCCCTCAAGGAGGTCGTCGACTTTCTGGAGAAGCCGCAGCGCTACGAGGAAATCGGCGCCAAGCTGCCGCGCGGTGCTCTTCTTGTCGGCCCTCCGGGTACCGGTAAGACCCTGCTTGCCAAGGCCGTTGCCGGCGAGGCGGGCGTGCCGTTCTTTAGTATTTCGGGTTCTGAGTTTGTTGAGATGTTCGTCGGCCGCGGCGCCGCCAAGGTGCGCGATCTGTTTAAGCAGGCCAAGGAAAAGGCCCCGTGTATCGTGTTCATCGACGAGATCGATACCATCGGCAAGAAGCGCGATGGCGGTGGCTTTAGCGGCAACGATGAGCGTGAGCAGACGCTCAACCAGTTGCTGACCGAGATGGACGGCTTCGATAACCACAAGGGTATTGTCGTTCTCGCTGCTACCAACCGTCCCGACAGCCTTGATCCGGCCCTGTTGCGCCCCGGTCGTTTTGACCGCCGCATCCCCGTCGAGTTGCCCGATCTGACCGGCCGTAAGAACATCCTCGAGCTCCACGCCAAGAGTGTGAAGACCGAGCCGCCGATCGATCTGACCGCGATTGCCCGCGCCACGCCCGGTGCCTCGGGCGCCGACCTGGCCAATATCATCAACGAGGGCGCCCTGCGTGCTGTCCGCGAGGGCCGCAAGCGCGCCACGCAGGACGATTTTGAGGAGTCGGTGGAGGTCGTCATCGCGGGTCAGCAGCGTAAGTCCACGGTGCTGTCCGACCACGAGAAGCAGGTCGTTTCCTACCACGAGATCGGCCATGCCATCGTCGCTGCCCGCCAAAAGGGTTCCGCGCCGGTTACCAAGATCACCATCGTGCCGCGCACGAGCGGTGCTCTTGGCTATACCATGCAGGTCGAGGAGGACGAGCGCTTCCTGACGACACGCCAGGAGGTCTTGGACAAGCTTGCCGTCTACTGCGGTGGTCGCGCGGCCGAGGAACTCATCTTTGGCGAGATGACGACCGGTGCCGCCAACGATATCGAACAGGCCACCAAGCTCGCCCGCAACATGGTGACGCGCTTTGGTATGTCCGACGAGTTTGGCATGATGGCGCTCGGTACCGTGCAGAATGCGTACCTCAACCAGGACACGTCGCTCACCTGCGCTCCCGGTACGGCCGAGCGCGTGGACGCGATTGTCGCCAAGCTGATCGAGGATGCGCACGACCGCGCTCTGCAGATCCTGAAGGAGAACAAGTTCAAGCTCCACGAGCTGGCTCGTTATCTGTACAAGAAGGAGACGATCACGGGCGAGGAGTTTATGAATCTCCTCACGCGCGAGAATCCGCTGATGCCAAAGCAGCAGTAAGGCTGGCTGCACAGCGCCGAACGCCCCATTTGAGCTTCTATCTCAAATGGGGCGTTTTACGTGGGAGGGATATGTATGAAGATCGTGGTGAGCGCCTGCTTGATGGGCGAGAGCTGCAAGTATAACGGGCTCGACAACTACCATCGCGAACTGGTCGAGGCTTGCGAGCGCACGGGGACCGAGGTCCTGTTGGTATGCCCTGAGGTCTTTGGCGGCCTGCCCACACCGCGCAAGCCGTCCGAGATCGTGGACGGCGAGGTCCGTACCTGCGAGGGTATCTCGGTCGATCGTGAGTTTCGCCTAGGCGCTCAACGTGCGCTCGATATGTGCGAGCAAGCGGGCGGTCCGGAAGAGATCGCCGCGTGCATCCTGCAGGACCGTAGTCCCTCGTGTGGCGCAGGCCGCATCTACGACGGAACGTTCAGCGGTACGCTCACCGTGGGCAACGGTGTTTTCGTCGACCTGCTCCTGCGCCACGGCTACCGTGTGATCCCGGCAAGCGAGTTCGACCCCAGCATGTTGGAGCAATAAAAAACCACCACAAAGGTGCCTGTCCCCTTTGTGGTGGTTTTGGGCTAGAGCTAGAGGGTGTGGCCGTAGGCGTCGGCGGCCTTGATAGCGGCGGCAAATTTCTCGTCGGTGAAGGGCTCCGGGTTACCCTGTTTCCACTCGTTGGTGGCGTGTGCGTATTCGCACAGGGCCGGGATATCGGATTCGGAAAGCCCGACTTGCTCAAGCGTCACGGGTAGCCCCATCTGCTTGTTAAAGGCGGCGTAGCGTTCAAGGTTCTCGGTGTCTCCCGTATAGGCAAACAGTACCAGCACGCCCAGGCTCACGACCTCGCCGTGCAGGTAGGTGCCCTCGCGCGGAATGCTGCAAGTAGCGTTGTAGAACGCGTGCGCCACGCTCGAGTTGTAGTAGTAATCGTTCTGGTTGGTCAGGTTGGAAACGTAGCCCGTGTTGACCACGATGTCGAGCGCGATCTGCTTGACGGCCTCGCTCGACAGGTCCTGGCGTACGTCCTCAAGACCCTGGACGCCATAGGTAAACAGCGGCTCGGAGCAGGTGTGGGCAAGCGCCAGGCCAAGACCGGCGGTGTGCTCCAAATTACCGGCGCTCGTGGCGTACTCGACCTCGGGCTGCTTGGACAGGGCATCGCCTACGCCGGCCCAGAAGTACTCTGCCGGTGCCTCGGCGATGATCTTGGGGTTGATGAAGATGTGCGCCGGTCGGTTGGGGTACGAATAGCCCTCGAGCGAGCCGTCGTCGTTGTACACGACGGCAATGGCGGTCGCGGCGGAGCAGTTGGAACAGATCGTCGGGACAGTGAAGACAATCTTCTTGAGCTCGATGGCTGCGGTCTTCACGGTGTCGAGCGCCTTGCCGCCGCCGCAGGCGATGAGAACGTCAGCTTCCTGGCAGGCAGGGGAGTTTACGACCTTGGCGATATTGGCACGCGTACTGTTGGTGCCATAGACGCGCGTCTCTAGAATCTCGACATCGGTACCTTCAAGCGCCGCCTCGATGCCCGGCAGCGCCGCAGCCAGGGCTCTCTTGCCGCCAATGATGGCGACCTTGGTCGCTCCGTACTCCGCCAGTGCGGTGGGCAGCTCGTCAAAGCAATCCTCGCCAACGGTGTAGTCGCTCATTCCAATCGTGCGCATAGCAACCTTCTTTCGTTCGATAAAGTGCTTTCAGGTATTTTGCTCCAAGAGAAGGTCCACAGCCGCGAGAAATTTCGAACGTATAAAACCAGTGTTGAGGGTTTTTCGCCGGCGCGGAACGTGCTAGCATACTCCGCATAAGCGTTGATGGGGACGAGTAGTCGGCCGTCCGCATGCTACAGAGAGCGGGGAGCGCTGAGAACCCGTGCATGCAACTGATGAAAATCACCCCGGAGCTGCGGTCCCAACGGACGTGCCGCGCAGGTTCGTCTTAGTAGACATCGCCGAGATGGCCGTCGATACAGGCCAGCCGAGTAACGGATGCGAGCGCGCGAATACGCGGGCGAGGGCATCTAAGCTGGGTGGTTAAGCGAAGAGCTTTTACGGGCAGACTGCCTGTTTTGTGGCGCTTCGTCCCAGCTTGTAGGGACGGGCGCTTTTTTGGTGCCCAGAGGGCGTGCGCGCCCACGACATGAAAGGGGTACCGTGGCAAACGAGTACAAGCAGACGATGAATCTGCCCAAAACCGGATTTCCCATGCGTGCCGGTCTTTCCAAGTCCGAGCCCAAGCGACTCAAGGACTGGCAGGACAACAAGGTCTACGAGCAAGTTCTAAAGAAGAACGAGGGTCACAAGAAGTTCGTGCTGCACGACGGCCCTCCGTACGCCAACGGCCCGATCCACATCGGCCACGCCATGAACAAGATCTCCAAGGATATGATCAACCGTTACTGGATGATGCAGGGCTATGAGGTTCCCTATGTCCCCGGTTGGGACTGCCACGGTCAGCCGATCGAGCACAAGGTCGAGGAGAAGCTCGGCACCGAGAAGTTCAACCAGACCTCCACGGCTAAGATCCGCGAGCTTTGCAACAAGTTCGCTGTCGAGAACATCGAGCTCCAGAAGGCTGGCTTCCGTCGCCTTGGCGTGCTTGGCGACTGGGACAACCCGTATCTGACGCTCTATCACCAGCATGACGCCGCCGACATTGAGGTCTTCAAGGCCATGTTCGATAAGGGCATGATCTATCGCGGTCATAAGCCCGTCCACTGGTGCAAGCACTGCCACACCGCACTCGCCGAGGCTGAGATCGAGTACTCCGACGAGACGAGCCCGTCCATCTTCGTGCGCTTTGAGATGACCTCCAAGCCCGCCGGCCTCGAGAACTTCGACGGCCCGGTCGACTTTATCATCTGGACGACCACGCCGTGGACCATCCCCTCCGACCAGGCAGTTTCCCTCAAGCCCGGTGCCGCCTACGTCGCCGTTGAGCACGACGGCCGCGCCGAGGTCATGCTCGAGGACCTGGCTCCCAAGTGCTGCGAGGAGTTTGGCTGGGAGTACACCCCGGTCATGGTCGACGGCAAGCCCTATGTGGTTCCCGCCGAGACCTTCCACCACATTCACTACAAGCAGCCGATCTTTGACGGTGTCGAGGGCGTGGCGCTGCTGGCCGATTACGTCGGTGTCGACGACGGTACCGGTATCGTCCACAACTCGCCCGGCCACGGCGTCGACGACTACTTTGCCTGCCTCAAGGAGGGCATCACCGACATCTGCATGCCGGTCGATGACGACGGCAAGTTCTACACCGGCGAGGAGTTTGGTACCGGCGGCCCCTTCAGCGGCATGGACACCGATGAGGCAAACCCGCACATCATCGAGTTCCTGCGCGAGCGCGGCACCCTGGTCCTCGAGAAGAAGATCACGCACAGCTATCCGCACTGCTGGCGCTGCAAGCACCCGGTGCTCTTCCGTGCTACCGACCAGTGGTTTGTCTCGATGGACAAGACCGGTTTGCGCGAGCAGGCTGGCAAAGAGGTCCGCGAGAACGTCAAGTGGTATCCGGCTCACGCCGCCAACCGCATCGGCGCCATGGTCGAGCAGCGTCCCGACTGGTGCATCAGCCGTCAGCGCAACTGGGGCGTGCCCATCCCCAGCTACACTTGCGCCGACTGCGGCGAGAAGGTCATGAACGACGCCACGCTCGACGCCGTCATCAAGCTCTTCCACGAGAAGGGCTCCGACGCCTGGTTCACCGACGCTCCCGAGAGCTACCTAGGCGAGGCCTGCGTCTGCCCCAAGTGCGGCGGCCATCACCTCAAGGCCGATAAGGACATCCTCGACGTGTGGTGGGATTCTGGCGTGTCTTGGAAGGCCGTCTGTGAGTACCGTCCCGAGCTGGAGTATCCGGCGGATGTGTATCTCGAGGGCTCCGACCAGCACCGCGGTTGGTTCCAGAGCTCGCTGCTTACCTCGGTGGGTGCCAACGGTCACGCTCCGTACAAGGCAGTCGTCTCGCAGGGCTTCACGCTTGACGGCCAGGGCCGCAAGATGTCCAAGTCGCTCGGCAACGTCATCGACCCCAACAAGGTCTGCGACGAGATGGGCGCCGACATCATCCGCCTGTGGGTTGCCTCCGTCGACACCAGCTCCGACGTGTCCATCGACCACGAGATCCTTGCCCGTACGTCCGATGCCTACCGTCGTTTCCGCAACACGCTGCGCTTCCTGCTCTCCGAGCTCGAGGGCCAGTTTGAGCCCGAGACCGACGGCGTCGCCTTTGCCGACCTGCTGCCGCTCGACAAGCTCATGGTTGCCCGCCTGACCCAGGTTCAGGCCGAGGTCGACGATGCCTACGCCAGCTACGAGTTCCCGCGCGCCTACCGTGCGCTCTACGACTTCGTGGTTACCGAGCTCTCCAACGTGTACCTCGACGCCCTGAAGGATCGTCTGTACTGCGAGAAGCCCGGCTCGCTCGAGCGTCGCAGCGCCCAGACCGTGCTGGCCGAGCTCTTCTCGATGCTCATGCGCGACCTGCAGCCGATCCTGTCCTATACGGTCGACGAGGCCATGGCCTATGCGCCCGCCGGCTGCGTCGATCACCAGAAGTACGCCGCGCTGCTCGATTGGTACAAGTCGCCTATCACGGTCGACGAGGCCAATGAGTTTGAGGGCGTGCTCGAGGCTTCGCTCGAGCTCCGTAGCGCCGTGACCAAGGCCCTTGAGGATGCTCGCTCCGCCGGCACTTTCACTAAGAGCCAGCAGGTCCGCGTCAAGGCGGTCGTTCCCGCCGAGATGTACGCGCTGCTGACCGGTGACAAGGCTGTCGATCTGGCCGAGTTCTACATCGTCTCCGATGTTGAGCTGACCCAGGGCGAGGAGCTTTCCGTTGCTATCGAGGCTGCCGATGGCGAGTGCTGCGACCGTTGCTGGAACTACCGCACCACCGTCGGCGAGTACAACGGCCATGCGCATATCTGCAAGCGCTGCGCGGAGGCTTTGTAGTTACGCGGTT
>CALKBP010000031.1:0-64485 GCA_937989885.1 uncultured Collinsella sp. | reverse complement strand
TGCCCGTTCCGTACCCCACGAACATCATTCCCGCCACGATCGTCACGGCCGCCGCGAGGACCGCGGTCCTCGTCCAGGCCCATGGCGACGAGCGGAGCGATAACCTTATCGAGAGCGGCCATCAGCTCGGTGGCCTCCTCGTAAGAAAGCTCGGGCAGGAGCTTCTCCTTCTTGTTGGCAAGCTCGACCAGGCCCTCAGCGGCATCCTCGGCAGCGAAGACGACGATCTTGCGCATATCACCCTCGGCGTCGTCAATGCGGCCGACCAGATCGGCAGCCTCGGCCTCGGCCATCAGGCCGTCGAGCTCACGGAGGCGCATGCCCAGCAGGTCGGACATCTCCTTCTGCTCCATCTTGGGCTTGAGGTCAAGAAGCTTGATGGCGCGCTCGATGTTCGCCATGCGCTCGGCCTTGGCCTCCTCCTCCTTGGAAATAGCAAAGCGACGGCTACGCAGCAGGCGGGCGGCCTTCTGCATCTTGTCCATCAGCTCTTCGTCATCGTAATCAGCGGCGGCCTCGACAACCTCGGCCTCCTCCTCGGCGGAAACCTCGTCAGCAGCCTCAACCTCGGCAGCTTCGGTCTCCACGGTCTCGACTGCCTCAACCTCGGCAGCCATGGTCTCGTTCTCGGTCTCGTTCATGATCTCTTCGTTCTCAGACATGAGACTCCTTCTTGGCCCTCTCGGGCATCATCGCCCCATTCGCGGGGCCCGTCGCGCACTCTTTGCGCTTTAAACATTCATGCCTCTCGGCAAAACGTCCATTAGTTTATGGTGCCGCCATCCAATCTAGCTGCAGAATCTATGTGCACACATTAATGCGACATGTCGCGGTATCATGGCCTGAACCAAACGTGTCCACCTTAAGGAGCCCGCCATGATTAAGCCCATCATGAAATCCGAGTTCTTTTTGCGCCTGCCTTCCGAAGACGCGGGCCCCGATGACGCCGCGACCGGGCAGGACCTCCTGGATACACTACACCAGCATGAGCACGAGTGCGTGGGCCTTGCCGCCAACATGATTGGCGTGCGCAAACGCATCATCTGCGTAAAGGACGGCAACAGGGCGCTGCTGATGTACAACCCTCAAATTCTTGAGCAGGTCAATTCCTATCAGACGAGCGAAGGATGCCTCTCGCTGGCCGGTGAGCGTCCCTGTACCCGCTATCGCCGCATCAAGGTAGAGTATTTGGACGAGAACTTTGTCCACCGCATCAAAAACTTCTCGGGCTACACCGCCGAGATCATCCAGCACGAAATCGACCACTGCTCCGGGATTGTTATTTAGACAGCCAAGAATAATAACCAGCTTTGCTCCGTTAAATGCGGATCGTGGTAACGACGCAGGTTGAGCACACGACAGCGAGCGAGCCGCATTTGCGCCAAGGTGACGTGAAATGAGAGGGCGCTGACCTTCTGGTCGCGCCCTCGAAATTGAACGTCAGATTGGCGTGAATGCGGCTCGCGCAGCGTCAAGCGGTCCGCCGTTCGGTAGAACGGCGGAACTAATTAGCTTTGGCGGTAATGATCGAAGAAGTCGGCGAGGTCTTCGAGGGACTCTTTGAGCACTTCCATGCGCGGCAGGTACACGATGCGGAAGTGGTCGGGCTCGGCCCAGTTAAAGCCGCCGCCGCGCGTGATCAGGATCTTCTTCTCGTGCAGCAGGTCGAGGGCAAACTGCTCGTCATCGGTGATGTTGAACTTCTTCACATCCATCTTGGGGAAGATGTAGAACGCTGCACGCGGCTTAACCACCGAGATGCCGTCAATCTTGTTGAGCGCCTCATACACAAAGTTGCGCTGCTCGTAGACACGGCCGCCGGGACGGATGTAGTCGTTGACCGACTGATGGCCACCGAGTGCCGTCTGAACGATCGACTGAGCCGGCACGTTGGAGCACAGGCGCATGTTAGAGAGCATGTTGATGCCCATGATGAAGTCGCTCATGCAGCGCTGGTTGCCCGAAAGCACCATCCAGCCAATACGATAGCCCGCAATCATGTGCGACTTGGACAGACCGCTAAAGGTAACGCAGGGCAGGTCGGGGGCGAGCGAGGCAATCGAGACGTGCTCGTAGCCGTCCATGCACAGGCGGTCGTAGATCTCATCGGCAAAGATCATCAGCTGATGCCTGCGTGCAATCTCGACGATGCCCTCGAGCACCTCGCGCGGATAGACGGAACCCGTGGGGTTGTTGGGGTTGATGATGACGAGGGCTTTGGTCGCGCTCGTGATCTTGGACTCCATATCCTCCAGGTCGGGATACCAATCCGCCTGCTCATCACACAGATAATGTACGGGATGACCACCAGCAAGGGTTGCGCACGCCGTCCAGAGCGGATAGTCGGGGCTGGGGATCAGAATCTCGTCGCCATTGTCGAGCAACGCGTTCATCGAAAGCTGAATGAGCTCGGACACGCCGTTACCCGTGTAGATATGCTCCATCTGAACGTTGGGCAGGCCCTTGATCTGCGAATACTGCATGATCGCCTTGCGCGCGGAGAACAGGCCACGCGAGTTGGAATAGCCTTCGCAGTCGGGCAGCTGCTGGCGCATGTCCTTGATGACCTCATCGGGCGTGCGGAAACCGAAGGGCGCCGGGTTGCCGATATTGAGCTTGAGGATGCGCTCGCCCTCGTCCTCCATACGGGCGGCCTCGTCGACGACGGGACCGCGCACGTCATACAGGACGTTATCGAGCTTGGTGGATTTAGAAAAAGTACGCATGGTGGTGCTCCTTGGAATTTGAGCCGTGGGACTAGGTTCGGATTTGGCAACGTTATGGGACGAGGACGTCTCGCCTTGATCGGCGTCACTGGCGAGCAGCCAGGAAACATCGACCTCCAAAATGCGGGCGAGCAGCTCTGCCACATCGCGCCGCGGAATCGTCTTGCCGCTCACATATTGGCTCATCTGACTCTTGCCGAGTTTTTTACCGAGCATCTCCGATGCGCGGATTACGTCCGACTGGCGAACGTCGCGATCGGACATAGTCTGTCGCAGGCGATCGCTAAACGTCTCTTGGGCCACAGGAACCTCCTTGCTGGCAAAGTTCAATTTATAGAACACGAATTGAACCAAGGTTCAATTTAGGCAGCAGTATAACGCGGCACCTCATTCGAAAGTTCAATTTCATAAGAAAACGAACCGAACTCCGAGATTTGCCCAAAGCGGACAATGACATGCACGCGTTTAGAGATATTCGAGGAAACGAGCCGCCGCGAGCGAAACGTCGGCGGTGCGGTATATGGCGTTGATCTGCCGATGAGGATGTCCCTCGAGCGGGCGCACGACAACATCGAACTGGCAGCGGCGCAAGATGAGCGCGGGAAGAATGCTCACGCCCAGGCCGTCCTCGACCATGGCCATAATCGCATAGTCATCCCAGGTCGACAGCTTGGAGCGCACCGTCAGCCCCGCCCGACGGAACAGCGGCGTAATCTCGTCGTCGCTACCGCGTTCCAGCAGAATAAACTGCTCGTTGGCCAAATCGGCAAGGGAAACGACCTCCGCGGTGGCAAGCGAGGAGCCCGCTGGCACCACGGCCATCAGCTCGTCTTGTACCAACGGCCGCGACGCCATGCCGGCGCCGCGTGGCTCGCGCGGAATAAAGCCCAGGTCGCAGCGGCCTTCCGCCACCCATTGCTCAATCTCGGAGTAATCGCCCATCAGCAACTCATAATCGACGTCCGGGTGATCGGCGCGAAACCGCGCGATCACCGGCGGCAGTACATGGGTCGCCACACTCGAAAACGTACCGATACAGATCTTGCCACGCATGAGCCCCCGCATCTCGTCCACGCGTCGCTGCAGGCGGCCAAACTCTTCGCATAACGCCTCGACCGCCGGCATGACCTGCCGCCCGTCGGCAGAAAGCACCACGCCCTCGCGGCTGCGATCAAGCACCTTAAAACCCCAGTCTGCCTCAAGGTCGCCCACCATGCGGCTCACGCCCGACTGCGAATAGCTCAGCCGCTCTGCAGCACGCGTAAAGCTGCCGGCACGCACCGTCTCGAGCAGCACTTGCATCTTTAGGATATTGGTCTCCACGGCACGCCTCCACCTTTGCATGAGTTTTTGTCATGTTTGCCATGCATTATATTCGCTTTTCTTCTAAAGCCAGTTCACCCATAGTAAACATGCTCGGATATAGAGGGGATGTCAGCGCATGAACAACGGACTGTTTACGTACCTAGCAGCATTGCTATTGTTTGGCTCAAACGGCATCATCGCCGCTGCCATCGCGCTGCCGAGCTCCGATATCGTGCTCCTGCGCACGTTTTTGGGCGCACTCTCGCTTGTCACCGTCCTCGCCATCACCCAACGCCATAAGTTGCAGGCGCCATCTCGCCCCCGCGAAGCCGCAGCCCTTCTCCTCTCGGGAGCCGCGCTGGGCGCCAGCTGGATTTTTCTGTTCCGCGCCTACCAGACGCTCGGCGTCGGCATATCCTCGCTGCTGTACTACTGCGGCCCCATCATCGTTATGGCGCTCTCCCCGCTCATCTTTGGCGAAAAATTGACCGGTGGCAAAATCGCCGGCTTCATAGCTGTCGCCTGCGGCGCCTTCCTCATCGCGGCCCAAGGCCTCGGCGGCAATATGCCCATCGCAGGCATCGTGTGCGGCATCGCCTCGGCCTTCTGCTATGCATTGATGGTCATCGCCAGCAAGGGTGCGCAGCACATCGAGGGCCTCGAGAACTCCGCGCTCCAGGTGAGCGCCGCCTTTTTGACCGCGCTGGTCCTTACGCTCCTCACGCAGGGCGCCCCCTCATTCCTGTCCGCCGGCGTCGCCGCCAGTATTGATTGGCGCGCCGTCGTCATGCTCGGCGTCGTCAACACCGGCATCGGCTGCCTGCTCTACTTTAGCGCCGTCGCCAAACTGCCCGTCCAGACCGTCGCCGTCGTCGGCTACCTCGAGCCGCTTTCGGCGGTCGTGTTCTCGGCCGTCCTTTTGGGCGAAACCATAACACCGGTCCGCCTGATGGGCGCCGCGCTTATCATCGGCGGCGCGATTTTTTGCGAACTCGCCGGCAAACGCGCAGACGCCAAAGCAAGCATCGCCCAAGCGGCACGTGCCTAAAAGCCCCTGCTCTGAAATACTACCTGCGTATATGAATAATCCCCAGATGGGGATTATTGTCTAAAACACCCCGATGTGCCAAACTGCTCTTATATGTATAAAGATGGCATAAAGGTCTACTGCTCGTGGCAGAGGCCAGATGTCCAAGGGAGTCCACGTGGCACACAACAAGCTGGAGGCAAGCCTCCAAGACCAGCGTAGTCAAGGCGGGCATGGAGCCATTCCCCTCTCCGCTGGCATGCTGCTCGTTACGCTCGGCGTCGTCTACGGTGACATCGGCACGAGCCCCATGTACACCATGAAATCAATCGTCGCCAACAACGGCGGCATCGGTACCGTCAGCGAGGACATGATCTTGGGCGCGCTCTCGCTCGTCATCTGGACCATGACACTCGTGACCACGGTCAAGTACGTTGTAATCGCCATGAAGGCCGACAACCATAACGAGGGCGGCATCTTCGCCCTGTTTAGCTTGGTGCGCAAAGTGGCGCCTTGGCTGATTCTTCCCGCCATGATCGGCGGCGCGGCGCTGCTCGCCGACGGCATCCTCACCCCCGCCGTCACGGTTACCACGGCCATTGAGGGCCTGCGCACTATCGAGTGGGGCCACGCGCTATTGGGTGACGGGCAAGCCAACGTCATCATTATTACCATCATCATTATCTGCGGCCTATTTGCCATGCAGCGCGCCGGTACCTCGTCGATCGGCAAGCTGTTCGGCCCGCTCATGACACTGTGGTTCCTGTTCCTGGCAGGCGCCGGCCTGTTCAACATGCTCGGCAACCTGTCCATCTTGCGCGCGCTCAACCCCATCCGCGGCATCATGTTCCTGTTCTCGCCCATCAACCACTCGGGCATCATGGTGCTCGGCTTTGTCTTTCTGTCGACGACCGGCGCCGAGGCGCTCTATTCGGACATGGGTCACGTGGGCAAAGCTAACATTTACGCATCCTGGCCGTTCGTAAAGGCGGCCCTTATCCTCAACTATCTGGGTCAGGGCGCTTGGCTGCTCGCCAATAACTCCAACCCCCAGATGCTCGCGATGGATATCGTCAACCCGTTCTATATGATGCTCCCCGAGCCCCTGCGCCCCTTTGCCATCGTGCTTTCGGCCGTAGCGGCCATCATCGCCTCGCAGGCGCTCATCACCGGCTCTTTCTCGCTGGTATCCGAGGCAACGCGCCTCAACCTTATGCCGCATCTGCGCATCCACTACCCCAGCGACACCAAGGGCCAGCTCTATATTCCGCTCGTCAACAACATCATGTGGGTCGGCTGCATCTTCATCGTGCTGCTGTTCCAAAACTCCGAGCGCATGGAGAGCGCCTACGGCCTCGCGATTACCGTGACCATGCTCATGACCACGACGCTTTTGACGAGCTACATTGCCGGCATCCTCAAGCACAAGCTGGGTGCCTGCGTCTTCGCCCTGCTCTTTGGTGCCATTGAGCTATGCTTCTTCGCCTCGTGCCTCACCATGTTCTTTGACGGCGGCTACGTCATGATCTTCCTGGCCGCACTGCTGTTCGGCCTTATGTATGTGTGGCGTCGCGGTACCGCCATCGAGCGCACGCAGACGATTCTGCTGCCCGTCTCCAAGTACATTGACCAGCTCAACCGCCTGCGCAACGACGAGACCTACCCCGTACTCGCCGACAATCTGGTGTTCCTCACCAACAGCCCCGATCCGCTCACACTCGACCGCGACGTGCTCTATTCCATCCTGGACAAACATCCCAAGCGCGCCAAGGCATATTGGTTCATCAACGTACACGTTACCGACGAGCCCTATACGCACGAGTATTCCGTTGAGACCTTTGGCACAGATTTCCTGTTCCGCGTGCGCTTGGACCTGGGCTTTAAGGTCAATCAGCGCATCAACGCCTACCTGCGCCAGATCGTTGGCGACCTGATGGCATCGGGTGAGTTGCCGCCGCAGCATCACACCTACTCCATCTACGAGACACGCGGCAACGTGGGCGACTTCCGTTTTTGCATGCTGCGCAAGATGCTTGCCCCCGAAACGGACATCAACCGCAACGACCATCGCGTCATGGCCATCAAGTACGCCGTCCGCCGCGCCTGCGGAAGCCCGGCACGTTGGTACGGTCTCGAGAACTCGGCCATCATCATCGAGTACGTGCCGCTGTTTGCCCGCATGCGTCCGGCAGTCAAACTCGTTCGCACCCAGGTGCCACTTGAAGTTCAAATCGAGGAAGCCGAGGAAATGGAAGTCGACATCTTCTCGGACGACTTGGTCAACGGCAACGAAGCCGGTAGGAATATGAACGTCGATCCCACCGAGCTGCTCGAGAGCGTCGCCGATACGCCCGAACAGCAACTGCTCGACGGCCTCGAGAGCGAACAACTCAACGACGCCAACTTCTAGCGACGTCATAAATCAACGACAGCGGCCCTGCACCTCACGAGAGACGCAGGGCCGCTTTGCATTGCAGTAAAGCTAACGGCTACGAACGACGCGGCTCGGGAACCACGAGTCTATCGGGGCTTGCGCCCTCGGCATCCATCAGGCTCACGTAGCGAATCGACGGATCCCCATACATCGCGTAGTAATAATTGCCCGTGCGCGCGCTAAAGCATCCGGTGTAGATAGTCTTCTCGAACTTGCCATCGCCCATCCTGGACGCCCCCTCGATCATCACCACGCCCTCGAGCGAGCGGAACATGCGGACGACGTTTTCGGTCTCGCTCTCCTTTTGCGGGTAATTGGCATTGAGGTACGCCGCCTTTACAAAACGGCTCGGCGAATAGCAGTCACCCGGAATACCGCGCATGCCGGCACCGGCTCCATAGGGCTTAAGCTCGGCGCCACGCCACTTCGCCGTCTGCGGAAAATCGCTTGTGGCGGTGATATAGGTGCGGAGGTTTTCCATGTGCCACGGGAAGGTCGGCTGGTTGGCAAGGGTGTCGACCGGGTCGTCGTATACATGCAGGCCGTCAGCCATCATCTCGACCACGATGCTGCGCTGGCTGTCGCCGATAATCCAATGGAGCAGCGACACGCCCAGCCCCTCTCCGGCAGATTTGGCAACAATCACCGTGTCGCGCAGCGCGGCCTCGACCTCATCGACCGTCGAGAACGTCGCTGCCACCCACAGGGGAAACTCATAGGCCGCGATATTGGTCTTTCCATCAACCGGCCCCTCGGCATACTCGGCATAACCCGGGAAATTGAGGCCCGCCACGGCGAGGCCCGCATCGTTGCCGCAATCGAAGAACATAGGGTAGTTCTTGTAATCGATGCACATACCGATCACCGCGTGTGCCGCTGTCGCGTCGTCGATAAACGAATACGGAATCTGAAACCCGCGCGGCATCACGCGAACCTGTTGGCCGTAGTCAAAGCTCCAGTCGAGGTTGCGGCCTAGATACATGTGGCCAGAATTATCGGTAAATCGAATACTCGTGCACATAGCGCCTCCTAGCTTTACGTTCTTGCTAATTTCATTGTCTCCAAACAAAAAGGCGCTAAACACAAAAGCCCGGACATGACAACAATGTCACGCCCGGACTATTCAAGCTGGATAAACTCAACCAAGTTAACCCCGCAGGTCGTCTAAGGGGTCAAAGTGCCGCAGATTGCCACGAAAGAGGAGCGAAGCGTACTTAAGGTACGCGAGCGACGATTGAGCGGCAAGGTGCGATGCTTTGGTCCCCTTAGACCAACTTTCCTAGACAGTGGTCAATCATATGCTGGATCATCTGTGCCTCGAAGCCCACAAAGTCCTGCTTGCGCTCGCGCATCTTGCCGTCGACGATCACGTCATAAGCGACCTTGCACTTGATATAGCGCGTGGACTTGGTGATCTCCTCGTGCGTCAGGCAGCTCTCCTCCATCTTGCTGGCGCCCAGGCCAAACACCAGACGGGGGTTGTAGAGCACGTGAGGCTCGCCGGCATCGTCCAGGTAGACGCAAACCTTCTTGGTGACGCCAATCTGGTTAGCGGCAAGGCAGCCGGCATCGTCGAGCGACTTGATGGTATCGATCAGATCCTGAGCAACCGACTCGTCCTCGACGGTCGCAACCTCGCAACGCTGGGACAGGATAGCCTCGTCGTGGCAAAGCTCTTTAATCATACGTTCCTCCATAGGGGTCGTTGTAACCGCTTAAGTATACGGTACCCACACATTTTCATACGGAAAATACCGCCCGTCCGTTACAAAGCGCCGAACATCAACATGCGAGGAACAACAGCGTCGTAAAGGGGCTATAGTAGTTGAGTTCGTGTCAATCGGCCTAAACTCGGGGCCGAACAAGGAAAGGGTATGCATGGACGAACTTTTTCACGTCAGTGAGCGCAAGTCCACAATCGGGACCGAACTCCGCGCTGGACTGACAACATTCCTGGCGATGGCCTACATCATCGCCGTCAACCCCGCGGTGCTCTCGGGCGCTGGCATCGATGCGGGAGCGCTCGCCTGCGCCACCTGCCTGGGCGCCGGCATCATGACCATCTGCATGGGCATCTTCGCCAACCGCCCGCTCGCCTGCGCGTCGGGCTTAGGCGTCAACGCGATGATCGCCGGAATCACCACCACCGTCTGCGGCGGTGACTGGCACGTGGCCATGAGCGTCATCTTCCTCGAGGGCGTCGTCATCTTGCTGCTCGTGCTTTGTGGCCTGCGCGAGGCCATCATGGACGCCATCCCGGTTGTCCTGCGTCACGCCATCTCGGTGGGTCTTGGCCTGTTTATCGCCATGATCGGCCTGTGCGACGCTGGCATCATCACCGCTGGCGCCGGTACGCTCGTCGGCCTGGGCGACATCGCCTCCCCCACCTTTATCGTCGGCATCATCTCCATCGTCGTGACGGTTGCCCTGGCTTCCCGCAACGTGCCGGGCTCGTTGCTCATCGGCATCATCGTCGCCGTTATCGCCGGTATCCCCCTAGGTGTGACCCAGGCTCCGACCGGTATCATCGCCCCGCTCGACTTCTCGAGCATCGGTGGCCCCATCGCCGACGCCGGCGGCGTGCCCGCCATCGTCAAGGTCCTTACCGACCCCGCGCTCCTCGTCATCTCGTTCTCGCTGCTCATGAGTGACTTCTTCGACACCATGGGCACCGCGATGGCCGTGGCCAAGCAGGGCGAGTTCCTCACCGACGACGGCAACGTCGAGAATATCAAGGAAATCCTGATCGTCGACTCCGCCGCCGCCGCTGTGGGCGGTTTCATGGGCGTCTCCTCCATCACCACCTTCGTCGAGTCCACTTCCGGCGCCGCCGACGGTGGCCGCACGGGCCTCACCTCCGTCACCACCGGCGTGCTGTTCATTCTCGCCGCGTTCTTCTCCCCCATCGTCACCATCGTTTCCAGCGCCGCCACCTGCGGTGCTCTGGTCTACGTCGGCTACCTCATGATGAGCGAGGCCTCCGAGATCGACTGGTCCGACGTGTCTCAGGGTTTCCCGGCGTTCATGATTGTCGCCGGCGTGCCCTTCACCTACTCCATCTCTGCCGGCATTGGCCTGGGCTTTATCGCCTACGTGATCGTCGCGCTCTTTAAGGGCGAGGCCTCCAAGATCAAGCCGCTCATGTGGATCGCAGCCCTCGCCTTCCTCGTCTACTTCTTTGTAGCGTAGGCGCAAGGTTCGCAATATCAAACAGCAAAGCGCGGAGTCGCATCGAGCGGCTCCGCGCTTTTCTTTTAAGCCCAGGCAACGCACGGACGCGCGATGTATTGCTTCCCAAGTTTTGGACATTTTGCCCTCCAAACGGCACTACCGCCGGCTACATCCTGCAGATATGCTGGGCGTAATCGCATAGGCCCTATGAGGATGGGAGTAACCATGGCCGCCTTGTTCACGACCCCCAAGCGCAATGACAAAACCTCTGGAGCCCATTTTGTCGAGCCCGACGTGCGCCGTCGCACGTTGCTCGCACACGGCAGCTGGCGCCGCGTGACACGCCGCATCGTCTGCGGCCTGGCCTGCGCGCTCACGGTGAGCTCGCTGCTCATGCCGAGCGTCTCGCTCGCGGCCGAGTGGGTGGACGTCGGCGGCACCCAGTACAACGCCGGCACCGCGGCAGGCGACGAGGCCGGCACCTGGAGCTGGGACGGCGCCGACGATATGAAGCTCAACGGCTATAACGGCGGTGCAATCAATGCTGCAGGCAAGCTCAACATTGCGTACGAGGGCAAGAACACCGTGAAAACCGAGCCCGATTACACCGGAGCCGCCATCAAAGCGCAGGATGGCACTAACCAGATAGCGGAGTTGAACATAACGAGCTCGAATAGCACGGATGAGCTCAATGTGACAGCCGAGGCCGATGCAATTAAATCCACAGGCGACCTCTCCATTTCTGGCCCAGGCACTGTGAACACCACGAGCACTACTTCCGACGGAATTGAGGCAAAGGGCGACCTCTCTATCACGGGCTCGGGCACCGTGAATGCAACGGGCGGTACCGAAGGTATCCAATCCAAGGACAAGACCACCATCGATTCCTCTGGCACAGTGATCGCTAAAGGAAACGAAAGTTACGGCATCTCCGCGGGCAGTGACCTCATCATCAAAGGCGGTGGCAAGGTAGAAGCAAGCTCGATAGAAGAAGCGGCGATTTGGGCTGAAGACGGCATCAACATCTCAGGCGGCAGCCAGGTTAAGGCAAACTCCGAGGAGGATCTTGCCGTCGACACTGAGGGCAGTCTCGCGGTCACGAACGCCTCCCTTGACGCAAGCGGTGTTGAATATGGTGTCTATGCCTACAAGGGCGTTACGCTCGATCACGCGACCGTGACGGTCCGTACAAGCGCGAGCGGCGGCCAGGCCATCGCCCTCATCACTGACGGGGACGACATCGTCATCAAGAATGGTTCCATCGTGGACGCGTTCGCGGAAGGCAAATTCTCGGTTGCAATCTCAACCAGAAACCACCAGCCAAACGTCGCTGGCGGCCACATCTACATCAGCGACTCCGTTGTTAAGGCTATAGCCCGCTATGTCGAGACCGGTGGCGATGGCCCCGATCACTACAGCAACGACCAAAGCGGCGGGGTCATCCCTGAGCCTAGGGGTCTGAACATCGGTATCTTCGCCCAGACCTACGAGGGCATCACGCCCGCGAGTATCTCGATCGTCCGCAGCAAGCTCACGGCCGAGGGAGACACGGCGGCAATCTTCGCTCTTGCCATAAGCGAAGATGGCAAGGCGATCGGCACCATCAAGATCGAAGGCGCTCCCATCCAGACGCCCGCAGGCGGCAAGATCATTAACTATCACTACGAAGAAGAGTACGGCCCCAGCATCTCCTACGAGGCAGGTCAAACCATCGGCACGGGTGACGCCACGATCGACTCCCCCTATGACGCCGCTGTCGCCAAGAGCACGGTCATCGTGCCTCCCGAGGAGACCAAACCCGAGGAGAAGCCCGGCGAGACCAAGCCCGAGGGCTCCAAGTCCGAGGGCACGAAGACAACCAAGACCGTTGCAGTTGCAGCCACGGGAGCCAAGATCGCCGGCAAACTCGCGGCAACCGGCGACGCCTCGAGCGCAGCCATCGTGGCAGCCACCCTTGCGGGAACAGCCGCCATCGCCGTAGGCGCCGTGGTGAGCCGCAAGCGCTCGTAAACACTTTTTCGCACGGGACGGGTGGATCGCGGCCCTTGCCTTCCTCGTCTACTTCTTCGTAGCGTAAGGGCAAGGCTGCAAAAGCTGAACAATAAAGCGCGGAATCGCCATGCGGCCCCGCGCTTTTCTTTTAGCGCCGGTCCCTGCGCCGGCGTGCGGCCTATTTCTCCCCCATTTTGGCCATTTTGCCCTCCAAACGGCACTACCGCCGGCAACATCCAGCAGATACGCTGAATCTAGTCGTATAGGCCCTATGAGAACGGGAGCAACCATGGCAGCCTTGTTCACGACCCCCAGACGCAATGACACTACCGCCGGAACCCATGTTGCCGAACCCGACGTTCGCCGTCGCATAGGACTCGCGCACGGCAGCTGGCGCCGCGTGACGCGCCGCATCGTCGCGGGCGCCGTGTGCGCGCTCACGGTGAGCTCGCTGCTCAAGCCGAGCGTCTCGCTCGCAGCGGAATGGGTCAAGGTCGGCGGCAACAAGTACAACACCGCGGCGAGCGACGAGGCCGGTACCTGGTCGTGGGACGGCGCCGACGACTTGAAGCTCAACAACTATAACGGCGGCGAGATCCAGGCCGCAGGCAAGCTCAACGTGAATTACTCGGGAACCAACATCGTCACTGCCGAATGGATCGAAAGCATCAAGGTTTCTCATGGCACTAACGAGAATGCCGAGCTCAATATCCAAGGCGACGAGGGCGGCACGCTCAGCGTGACATCTACTGAGGACGCTATCCTCTCCACGGGTAATATCAACATCGACGGAGCCGGATCCGTCAACGCCACGAGCACTGGGTTTGATGCCATCAATGCCGGAGGTGATCTCGCTATCAAAGGTTCGGGCAACGTCAACGCCACGGGTGCATCGGATGGCATCAGGGCAAACGGCAATATCACGATTGACGACAGCGGAGCCGTCACCGCCAGGGCTACCAAGGACAAGGGCATTGGAGCCGACAAGAACCTCACCATCAAGGGTGGCGGGACGGTCGAGGCAAGCTCAGCCGATGGTGAGGCCCTTTGGAGCGGCGGCAATATCAACATCTCGGACGGCAGCCAGGTCAAGGCAAGCTCCGAGAAAGACGCTGCCGTCGAGGCCAAGGGCAGTCTCGCGGTCACGAACGCCTCCCTTGACGCAAGCGGTGTTGAATATGGTGTCTATGCCTACAAGGGCGTTACGCTCGATCACGCGACCGTGATGGTCCGTACCAGCGCGAACGGCGGCCAGGCCATCGCCCTCATCACTGACGGGGACGACATCGTCATCAAGAACGGCTCCACCGTGGACGCGTTTGCGGAAGGCGAGGTTTCGGCTGCATTCTCCACCAGAAACGATCGACCCAACGAGAAGGGCGGCCACATCTATATCAGCGACTCCGTTGTCAAGGCCATAGCCCGCTATGTCGAGAACGGCGACGGCCCCATCCCCTACAGCGAAAACCAAGATGGCGAGACGAGGCGCGAACCCCAAGGCGAGAACATCGGCATCATCGCCCAGACCAGCGAGGGCGTCACACCCGCAGTCATCTCGATCATCCGCAGCAAGGTAACGGCCGAAGGAGATACAGCGGCAATCTTTGCCCGTGCCATGAGCGCTGACGGCAAGACAATCGGCACCATCAAGATTGAGAACGCCGCCATCCAGACGCCCGAAGGCGGCAAGGTCATTGACTATCGCAAGCTCCGTGACGGCATCTACGAGGCAGGCCAGGCCATCGGCACGGGCGACGCCACGGTCGACTCCCTCTATATCAAAGCAGTCGCCAAAAGTACGACCATCGCACCTCCCGAGGTAGCCAAGCCGGAAGACCCCAAGCCCGACGAGACCAAGCCCGCAGAAAGCAAGCCCGCGGAGTCCAAACAGAACCCCAAGCCTGAGGGCTCAAAGCCGACCAAGGCCGTTGCGGCTTCAACCACGAAAGCCAAGACTACCGGCGTGCTCGCGGCAACCGGCGACACCTCGGGTGCGGCCATCGTGGCAACCGTCCTTGCGGGAACAGCCGCTATCGCCGCAGGCACCATGGCGAGCCGTAAGCGTTCTTAAACGCCTCTGCGCACATGGCAGCTCCCGCGAAGGCCCCGAGCCCCAGCACCGTTTAACAACGCCACCGCCGAGCTCCCCTCCGGCGGTGGCGTTTTCCATATGCGTCCGCAGGGGATGCACGAGATTGTCTTTGGTCTAGCCCAACCGGCATACGCTGGCGTGCGACAATTGGGGCTGCCGATATCACAACACTGAGAGAAGCCCGTCATGGAAGCGCATCAAAAGCAGATAACCGTTTATTCGAATCATACGGAAAGCGCGCCTGTCATCTACCTTCCTGTGGTCGTGGGCGACGGCAGCGAGGTTTATAAGTGTTGCCGAGAGCTCGACTGTCCGCCATTCGCCCTCGTCACCATTGGCGGGCTCGATTGGAATCGCGAGCTGAGCCCCTGGGCATGCGACGGGACCGTACGCGATGCCGAGCCTTTCGGCGGCCAAGCTGCCGGTTTTCTTGATGAGCTGCTGAATCAGATAATCCCCCAGGTGGAGTCGTCGCTTCCTCAGCCGCCCACCTGGCGCGGCATTGCCGGCTACTCGCTCGCGGGCCTCTTTTCGCTTTGGGCCCTCTGGCAAACCGACGCCTTTGGCCGCGCGGCGAGCGCATCGGGGTCGCTATGGTTTCCCGACTTTGTCGATTGCGCCAGCACGGCGCCATTTGCCGGCAGTCCACAAGCTGTCTATCTTTCGCTCGGCAAAAAGGAAACCAAGACGCCCAACCGCATGATGCGGCATGTACTCGACGACACACGCGCGATGGAAGCGTTGCTCGTCGAGCGCGGCATTCCAACAACGCTGGAGCTCAACCCCGGCAATCACTTTGCCCAAACCGACTTGCGCATGGCCCGCGGCATCCACTGGATACTGACACATTAAAAATGGTGCCCACGCGTATATACGCATGGGCACCATATCTTGTTTTAGCTGAACGCAGCTGCTACTCAGCAGCCTCCTCAAGCTCGGAGACATCAAACTCAAAGTCGTTACCCGGCAGGATGGCGTTGAGCACAATGCCCACCAGTGAGCCCACGGCAATGCCGGACAGTGAAATGGTCACGCCGCCCAGCTCCAACACGATGGCGCCGGCGGCGCTGTACGCGATGCCGAGCGAAAGCACGAGCACCAGCGCGGCAACCAGCACGTTGCGGTTGTTCTGGAAATCGACCTGGTTCTCGATGAGATTGCGGACGCCCACAGCGCTGATCATGCCGTAGAGCACGAGCGACACACCGCCGATAACGCATGCCGGCATGGCGGCGATGACCGCGGCGAACTTGGGGCAGAACGAAAGCACGATGGCGCAACACGCGGCAATTCGAATTACGCGCGGGTCGAACACGCGCGTCAGGGCGAGCACGCCGGTGTTCTCACCATACGTAGTGTTGGCCGGAGCGCCAAAGAGCGAAGCCAGAATCGTGGCAAGGCCGTCGCCGAGCAGCGTGCGATGCAGACCGGGATCGGCAATGTAGTTGCGCTCGCAAGTCGAACCGATAGCAGAGATATCGCCGATATGCTCGATCATGGTCGCAAAGGCCAGCGGCATGATGGTGATGATGGCCGTCGTGGCAAGACCGCTATCGAACTGCGGCCCAAAGAGCGCAAACACGGTGTTGTCCCACACGACGGGCAAGCCAACCCAGGGAGCGGCTGCGACGCCCGAAAAATCGACCTCGCCCAGCGCAGTCGCAACGGCATAGCTCACCACAACGCCCAGCAGAATCGGCACAATCTTAACCATGCCACGGCCCCAGATGTTGCAGATGATGATCACGGCCACGGCGATAACGGCGACAAGCCAGTTGGTCTGGCAGTTGGCGATGGCAGAGCTCGCCAGAATCAAGCCGATGGAAATGACGATGGGGCCAGTCACCACCGGCGGAAAGAAACGCATGACGCGCTTGGCGCCAAACGCGCGGAAGAGCGCCGCCAGCACCGGATAGAGCAGGCCGGCGCAAGCTACGCCCAAGCAAGCGTAGGGCAAAAGCTCCGTCTCGCCGTTGGGGGCGATGGCCGCGTAGCCGGCGATAAAGGCAAACGACGAGCCCAGAAAGGCCGGCACCTTGCCGCGCGACAGGAAGTGGAACAGCAGCGTGCCCAAGCCGGCAAACAAAAGCGTTGCCGATACCGAGAGGCCGGTGAGCACGGGCACCAGCACGGTGGCGCCAAACATGGCAAACAGGTGCTGTAGGCCGAGCAGGAACATGCGCGGGCGGCCGAGCGACGATGCGTCGTAGATGGCATCGCTGAGGGCGGGCGTCGAGGACTGGGACATGGATGTCCTTTCGAATGGAAGGGCGATCAGGCATATCGGATAACCTGCCCGAACGATACGATCCGAACCATTGTACGCGATACACTATGCCTCGCACGCGCCGCCACCTGCAAACACTAGCGCTATTTCCAAACGCACTCGGCAATGCGCTTGACCAGCGCGATCTTTGCCCATTGCTCATCCTCGGTCAGCTTGTTGCCAATCTCGCAGCTGGCAAAGCCGCACTGAGGCGACAGATACAGGTTCTCGAGCGGCACGTACTTTGCGGCTTCACGGATGCGCTCGACGATAACATCCTCGTTCTCGAGCTCTGCCGCCTTGGTGGTTACCAAGCCCAGCACGACCTTCTTGCCCGGGGCAACGTACTTGAGCGGCTCAAAACCGCCGGCGCGCGGCGTATCGAACTCCAGGTAAAATGCATCGACATCCTCGTTTGCAAACAGGTACGGCGCGATGGGGTCGTAGCCGCCCTCGAAGGCATAGGTGGAGTGGTAGTTGCCGCGGCACACATGCGTGTTGATGACCAGATCGTCGGGCTTGTCCGCGATGGCGGCATTGTTGAGCGCCACGCCCAGCTCGCTTACCTTTTGCAGGTCGACCGGGCTCATGCCGGTTTTGGCGACAAAATCGGTGTCGCAGTAGATGCCCCAGGTGCAGTCATCAAACTGGATGTTGCGGCAGCCTGCTGCGTACAGGTCGGCGATCACCGTGCGATAAGCGGCTGCGATGGCGTCGGCAAGTTCCTCATCGGTCTTATAGACAGCGCGCAGGCTCTCCTGCTGGCCGTCGCAGCGGTCGAGCGTGACTTCGGAGAACGTCTGGATCGGCGCCGGAATGGTTTGCCGCGCGACCTGGCCCTCCCCCTCGAGCGCCTTGACAAATTTAAAGTGCTCGACGAACGGATGGTTCTCGCCGCTAATGGGGCCGGTTACCACGGCGGTGTCGGCTGTGGTCTCCTCGTCGTGGAACATATAGCCCGTACGCGAGGTACGGCGTTCAATGCCGTTGAGCCCCCACATAAAGTCGAGGTGCCAGTAACTGCGGCGAAACTCGCCATCGGTAATCACCTGCAGGCCAGCGGACTTTTGCTTGTCCACCAGGTCGCGAATGGCCTCATCCTCGACGGCCTTAAGGCCGGCGGCGTCGAGTGTGCCCGCAGCATAGGCGGCACGGGCGTCCTTTACGGCCTGTGGACGAAGAAAGCTGCCGACGATATCGGCGCGAAACGGCGCGTTCAGCGTGGTTAAAGCACTCATAGATATCTCCCTTTGAATTGGTTGCTTTACTGGGACAAAGTATGAGCGCTCATATGGCCATCGTAAAATATATGTTTATAACAGTTCGATATAGATGCTTCCTATATCAGTTGGGACTGCCATTAAGAGATTTGAGCCGTGCAGAACGCAGCAGTCTAAATATGCTGGCGGATCGCGTCGATATAAGCTTGGCCGTAGCGCGAGAGCGTCGTATTTTTGCGCGTAATGATGCCGATCTCCATGTACTCGTCTACATCAAGCGGAATGGAGATAATACCGGGGCCGTTAAGTTCATGGCTGATCACGCCCGAACACACCGTGTAGCCGTTAAGGCCCATAGCCAGGTTGAACAGCGTCGCACGGTCGCGCACGCGGATGTTCTTGCGGCGCTCAAACGTCGAGGTCAGTTCCTCGGAATAGTAAAACGAGTTGTAGCTGCCCTGCTCATAGGACAAAAATGGGTAGTCCTCGAGGTCTTCGAGCGTCACGCTGGAGCGGCCCGCCAGCGGATGGTCGGCGCATACAAAGACATGCGGCGTGGCGCAGAAGAGCCCTTCGAACACGAGCTCGTTGGCCGCCAGCATGCGCTCGATAACCTCGCGATTGTGCTCGGACAGGTACAGGATGCCGAGTTCGCTTTTCATATGCGCGACGTCCTCGATAATCTCGTGAGTCTGCTCCTCGCGCAGGGTAAAGTCGTAGCGCGCAGCATCGAACTCACGGATCACGTCGACAAACGCGTTAACGGCAAAGGAATAATGCTGACAGCTCACACTAAAATGCGGCACCTGCTCGGATGCGCCCTTGTACTTGCCCTCGAGCAGGTCGGCCTGGTCGAGCACCTGGCGCGCGTAGCCCAAGAAGGTCTCGCCCTCCTCGGACACAATGACACCTTTGTTGGTACGCTCAAAGATATGCACACCCATCTCGTTTTCGAGATCGCGAATCGATGCGGTAATCGAAGGCTGCGACACAAAGAGCCGGCGCGAGGCCTCGGTGATGCTGCCGCATTCGGCAACTTTGACGACGTACCTGAGCTGCTGAAGCTTCATAGCTTTCTCCCTAGACGTTCGTGACGTCGAAACCCATCGCATCCATCTGACACATAAACGGCGGCATCTCCCCCGTCGCGGCACAGGCGGCAATCTGATGCAGAGCCCCGGCGACCGCATCATCTGCCGCGGCGCCGATATGCCAGCGTGCGGCAGCCGTGACGGCCTCGTTGGCATTGGCGACAGCAACGGAGTTGGGGACGGCATCGATCATGGGCAGATCGTTATCGGAATCGCCAAATACGGCCACCTCATCAGGCGTCAGACCCAAAGCGCGTGCCAGCTCCAGCGCAGCGCAGCCCTTGTCCCAACCAGCCGGAAGGATGTCAAACAGGCGCACGCGGTTGTTGGGAAACACAAGCGAGAGCTCCGGCACCTCGGCGGCAATGTGCTCGCGCAGCTCAGTGAGCTCTTCGCGCGAGCGGGCGCTCCAGATATTCGCCTTGTATACCGGGGCATCATCGACAACAGGACGGCACGGGGCCTCTTCGCCCTTGAGCCACGCGTTGCCGCCCGACTCCATGGCGCGGCGCACGCGCTCGGGGTCGCCCGTCACGCAATAGGCATCGTTATCCCAAAAGTCGTCACCCAGGCTGTAGACCTTTAGATAGGTATCGTCGGTCTCTTGCTCGAGGTAATCGGCCAGACGCGTCAGGGCACCGTTGTCGGTCGCGCGCGAAGCGACCACCTGACCGTCGACAAACATTACCTGGCCGTTACAGAATGCGCCAGTCGAAAAACACTCGGAACGGTTTTTGAACATCCAGCCCATCGCGGACGGCTGACGACCCGAAACCGGCCCAAAGTGCAGACCCGCCGCCTGCATGGCATGAATACCCTCAATGGCGTAGTCGCTGGCGCCGTCATGCCCGGCTGGAATCAGCGTATCGTCCATATCGGTCAGCACAAGTTTAATCATAAGGCCCCCATTCGTATCGGTCCTACCTATTGTAACGACCCGCCAAAATAAACCTGTCCCTTTTTGGCAGGTGCGTTAGTATAGGGAACAACAGATTCGATGCGGGAGTGCCGGCGGTGCAAACCACGAGGCTGAGAGGGCATGGGGCCCAATCCTTTGAACCTGTCAGTTAATGCTGGCGTAGGGAGCATGCCGCCTTTACAGGGGCGCTGTCTATGCACAGCGCCCCTTTTCTATGCCAAGGAGGCATGTGCAGTGATTGATTCGGAACAGCTTAAGCAACATATGGTCAAGGCCGTGGAGGAGATTCGCGCCACCAATCCGATGGCCGGCTCCATCACCAACACGGTGACGATCGACTTTGTCGCCAACGCTCAGCTCGCCGTGGGCGGATCGGCCGCCATGGTCTATCTGCCCGACGAGGGCGAGGCACTCGTTGCCGGCGGCGGCGCCATCTATCTCAATATGGGCACGCTCTTCCCCATCTACGAGCAGACGATTCCCCGCGCGGCCAAGGCGGCACACGACGCCGGCAAGCCCTGGGTGCTCGATCCGGTGGGCTTGGGCATCGGTAGCCTGCGCACCCAGTTGGTAAACGAGCTCAAGCAGTACAAGCCTGCCATCGCGCGCGGCAACGCCTCCGAAATCATCGCGCTCGCCGGCCTGTGGGGTCTTGAGGGCGAGGCGGCTGATCTGAGCCGCGTACGCGGTGTCGATACCACCGACACGGTCGACGCCGCCCGCGATGCCGCCGTGGCGCTCGCCCGCTACACCGGCGGCGCCGTTGTAGTCTCGGGCGAAGTCGACCTGATTACCGACGGCATGACCGTGGCCAAGTCCCACGGCGGCAGCCCGCTCATGTCCAAGATCACCGGCTGCGGCTGCTCACAGGGCGGCGTGCTGGCCGTGTACGCCTGTGCCGCCGACCCGTTTACGGCTGCCGTCTGCGGTACCGCCGTCTACAACGTGGCCGGCACGCGTGCCGCCGCTGTCGCCGATGCCCCGGCAAGCTTTAAGGTCGCCTTTATCGACGAACTCTACCGCGCGACCGCCCAGGACATCGCCGATAACCGACTCGAGCTCGAGGAGGCATAAGCCATGTCCGAGCCCGTAACCAATACCGGCATGAACACGCTCGTCGCTGTGGCCATCGCCCCGTGCGGCACCGGCGATGAGCTGTCCGCCGAGGTCGCCGAGGTCGTGCGTGTTATTCGCGAGAGCGGCCTTCCCAACCGCACCACCTCGATGTTCACCGAGATCGAGGGCGACTGGGACGAGGTCATGCAGGTCGTGCGCGACGCAACCTTTGTGTTGGCGAACAAAGGCATCCGCACCGAAGTCGTGCTCAAAGCCGATATTCGGCCCGGATTTACCGACACCATGACCGGCAAGCTCGAGCGCATGGAAGCACAGATCAAAAAGCAGGAGGAAGCACGATGAGCATCCGCGACAACCTTGATATCTCGGCCTATCTGGTACTCGGCCCCGAAAACACGCTGGGGCGTCCCGTGGGCGATGTGGTGGCCCAGGCGCTCGACGCAGGCTTTACCTGCATCCAGGTGCGCTCCAAGGTGGCAAGCGCCCGCGAGATCATCGCACTGACCGGAGACGCTGCGCAGGCAATCGCACAGGCTGGCAAGACCGGTCAGGTCGCCCTGCTCATCGACGACCGCCTGGACTGCGTACTCGCCGCGCGCGAGCAGGGTATTGCTGTCGACGGCGTGCACGTGGGCCAGAGCGATATTCCCGTCGAGGTCTGCCGCGAACTTTTGGGCCCCGATGCCATCGTGGGCCTTTCGGCCCGTTGCGAAGAGATGCTCGAGTACGTCAAGACCGCCGACATGAGCCTGGTCGACTACCTGGGAATCGGCCCACTCCACGAGACCGAGACCAAGCGCGACTGCGGACGCGCAGCCGACGGCTCCATCATCACCAAGAGCTTTGAGGACCTAGCCGCACTCCACGCGGCAAGCCCCGTGCCCATCGTGGTGGGCGGCGGCGTCAAGACGGCCGACCTGCCGCAGCTCAAGGCCACCGGCGTCGACGGCTTCTTTGTGGTGAGCGCCGTCTGCAGCGCCAATGACCCCTACGCCGCGGCCAAGGAACTCGTCGATACCTGGCAGCAGGCATAGGCTCAGGCCGAGCAGCCGATTCGCAGCCTCATACCTTCAGCAATGGAAAGCGCATCCCAGTTTGGACCTCCATTCCGGGATGCGCCTTCCATATAGAGGCTCAACGGGAAACTGCGTCCCAGTCTGAACGCATATTCCAGGACGTACTTTCCGAAACCCCACCGTTTGGGAAACTGCAGCCCGTTCTGAGCGCCGATTCTGGGACGCGCTTTCCGCCGAGGCCACGGCAGCTTGCTCTACCCCGCCAGGTACGCCTCCAACGCCGGCAAAGTCGCCTCCGCATCGCGGCGGCCGATCTGGTAGATGCGCTCGAGCTCATCGGGTTCGCGGCACAGCGACGGCACCTTCACCGATTCGCTCGGCCGCACCACAAAGATATCGCCGGCAGCCTCGCGACGTGCCAGGTCATCGAGCGTAGCATTGTAGACCTCATGCCGATGCTCAAGCGCCGCGACAAACTCCGGGTAGTGACGGAACACGCGCCGCAGCATGGGCATCACGCTGTTGGGCTGCTTCACAAAGCCCGCCTGCTGCGTGAGTACCACGATATTGCGGTCATGTCCCTGCGCAAACAGCCATGCGCTGGGAATGGAATCAGCCACGCCGCCATCCAGATACTTATGCCCTTCAATAGCAACGGGACGCGTCGCCACGGGAATCGCCGACGACGCCCGGATCCACTCGATATCCCTCTCGTCGCCATAGGGCAGGTCGTGGTAGACGGCCTTGCCCGTCTCGATATCGGTACACACGCACGTAAACCGCATGGGGCAGGCGCGATATGTCTCCAGGTCGATGGGATCGCGCTCGATGGGCACCTCGTGATAGGCAAAATCGGCATTGAACATATCGCCGGTTCGCAGCCAGCTTGCTACACCCGCATAGCGCTTATCGGCACAATAGGCCTTGTTATAGCGAATGGCGCGGCCGATCTGGCGCGATTTAAAGTTGTAGCCAAACGCCGCGCCCGCCGAGACACCCACCATATGGTCGCAGGTCAAACCGTGCTCCATCCAAACGTCGAGCACGCCCGCCGTATACATACCGCGGTAGCCGCCTCCCTCGAGTGCCAGCCCCACCGTGCGCGTCGTATCCGGCTGTGCCATGCGACCATCTCCGTTCCTGCGTTTAAAACCGGGACAAGTATACCCGTCAACATATATCGTCTCAGTCGCATTTTTATCGGACATCGCATCGTCGCGCTACCATTTGTCGAATAATAGCCGCCCACAGCATGTGCACCCATATATAATTCTGCACTGTTGTTTATACTACTCAGCAGTTATCAACAGCGAACATTAGCCGGTAAATTAACCCAACAACGCAGCGAGGCGGGGCCTGGATACACGCAAAGCGCCGAACAACAACGCGTGTGCACAACGAGCTCGCCCGACGCAATTCGCCCGACCTCAGAAAGCCGCTTACGACATGGATACTGTCAGCAATTACACCGAAACGCTCGAAAAGACCGTTCGCGACCTTCTCGAGCGCCAGGATGATCTGATTAGGACTGCCTTTACCGACCAGCTTACCGGGCTTGGCAACCGTGGCGGCTTTGCCCGTTCCCTCGAGGAGCTCTGGGAGTAGGACACCCCCGTTACCATGGCGTTCATCGATATCGACAATCTCAAGCACTGCAACGACGTCTTTGGGCATGACGAGGGCAACCGCTATATCTTGCAGGTAAGCCTCTATCTCAAGCTGTATATGAAAGTGGACGAGGCGGCGTTTCGCATAGGCGGCGACGAGTTTGCCATCCTGTCTACGATTGCAACCGAGGACGACCTCGCCGAACGTCTGGAACACTGCCGAACGATCCTGCTCAAAAACAACGATTCCGAGATGCCCCACTCGTTTAGCTATGGAGTGTCGCATGCCGACCCCGCCCTGGGCGAAGCCACCAACCGTATGACACTCGATGCCGACCATCGCATGTACGACTACAAGCTACGTCATGCCGTGCACCTCGATCGACGTAATATCACGCAAGTCCACGCCGACGACTTCGAAATAAGCGATCGTATTTTCGACGCCTTTTCGATGCTCAACGAAGGTCGTTATTTCTTTATCGAGAACTTGTACAAACATCGCACCCTTTGGTCACAAGGCGCCTTGCGCGATCTTGGCCTTCCCTCGGAGCACATAGACAACTGTCGCGATTACTGGAAAACGCGCGTGCATCCCGATGACCTTGAGGCCTACATCAACGACATCGACCAAGTCTATAACGGCACCAAGCACCGTCGCGTCATGCAGTATCGTGTGCGCAATGCCGTCGGCGACTACGTCCTCTGCCGTGCTCGCGGGTTTCGCATCGACGGCGACGAAAATGTCCCCTCGCTCTATGTCGGCGAGCTCGTCAACCACTCACTTGCCGAAACCGTCGACGCCGCGACAGGCCTCGGCACCCAGCGCATGTTGGTCAATGCCATCGACGCCTGTCGTTGCGACCGTTGCGAGACGGGCCTTATAGCGGTGCGCGTTCGTGGCACGACAAAGCTCAACGAGCTTTACGGGGCCGAGGCTGTCGACAACATGCTCGCCGAATACGCGGGCCGCATGCTGTCGATCACCCGCGGCAGGAGCAGGGTCTACCGTTCACGTAGCGTCCAGTTCGTCGTGCTCAGCAACGACCTGGACCACGAGGCATTCGAGCAACTGACCCGCCACCTTAAAGAAGCCGTTTTCGCTCCTGTGCAAATCGCAGGCGACACCATTGCTCCCGTCTGTCTTGTCGTCCCGACCTTTTACGAACGCCTGGACTCCCAAGCATCGACTGTTTTGGGCGAACTCGATCGTCGCCTTCGCACGGCCGGCGGACTTGTTCCCAACGACAGTCTGCCCATACCCGAGATGGAACGCAAAGGCGCCGTCGCCGAGCACCTCGACATGCTCACCGGTCTCTACCGACCCAGCGAGTTTATGCGCCGTGCCAATGCCTTCATCAAGGCAAGGCGCGACGGCGCCTGGTGCATCGCCACGGTCGACATGGGCCACATGCGCCTGTTTAACGAATGGTATGGACAGGCCGAAGGCGACCGCCTGCTTGCCGATGTGGGCACGGTCCTCAAGGACATCGAGAATGCCGGCATGGGCGTCGCAGGGTACTGGGGCCAAGATGACTTTTGCGTACTCATCCCCTTTAAGCACATCACCGTCCATCAAATCTACAACCGCGTTCGCGAGGCAGTAGCCAGGCATGATGGCGGCGTAGGTTTTTGGCCGTCCATGGGCGTTTACCCCATCGATTCCAATGAGGAGATCACCATCGATGCGCAGGCAAAGGCCATGTTTACCAATCGGCGCGCAAAAAACGACTTTAAGGAGCGCATTGCCATTTTTTGCCCCGAGGAGTACAAGCGCGAAATCGTGTTCAACCGCACGCTGACCGAATTCCAGTACGCGCTGTCAAATGGTCGCATCACGTACTATCTTCAGCCCCAGGTCGATATGGAAACCGGCGAGATTATTGGCGCCGAAGCACTCACCCGCTGGATTGACAAGGACGGCTCTCTCATTTCGCCCGCAACGTTTATCCCCGCACTCGAGGAAAGCGGCTTTGTAGTGACGCTCGACAAATATGTTTGGCAGGGCGTCGCCATGTGGCTCCGCGAGCGCCTCAATCGAGGACTTCGCGTGGTTCCGATTTCCCTCAATGTGTCGCGCGTAGACATTCTTGCCTGCGATGTCGCCGAGCATATGGGGTCGCTCGCCGCCCAGTACAACCTGCCGCCCGAACTCATGCACATCGAGATCACCGAGACCGCCTATACCGGAGAGTCCGAGGCCGTGGATAAGCTGACCGCGGATCTGCACACCCGTGGCTTCTCGACCTACATGGACGATTTTGGCACCGGCCAGTCCACGCTCGCGATGCTCAAGAACGTCAACGTCGACGTCATCAAGCTCGACCGCACCTTTGTGCCCACCGACCGCGATCAAGGCCGCAGCGCGCAGATCGTGTCATCGATGCTCGAGATGGCGCAGTCGCTCCATCTGCCCGTCGTGGTTGAAGGCGTCGAGACAAATGAGCAGGCAAACATGCTACGACAAATGGGCGCCCGCTACGCTCAGGGCTTCCTCTACTACCGCCCCATGCCGGCGAAGGATTTTGAGGCATTGCTCGATGGCGGCAATAACAACTGATTCGCTCGCGCGCAAAACGCCATCACCGAAGGGGGAATTTGCCTCCATTAGCTAACTTATATCCCCAATTCAAACCGAATTGGGGATATGATACAAACCGTTGTTCCGCCCAAGGAGGTTATCCATCATGAACGAGTCCTATCGCCTGGGCGAGCAATCGATTATTGCCTATCTTCAGCGACTTGCGAATGGCGTCTCGACCGCCGAACTCGATGTTGCCGCGCTGCCCGCTGGGCTACGCGCCGTTGGTGAGCAGCTGCAAAAGACGCATGCCATCCTGCAACAAGAGCGCCGGCTGCTTGAGAGCAACGCCTATATCGACCCGCTCACCAACTTGGGCAACCGCAACGGATTCGACCGTCACGTCGAGCAACTCTGGCACAAAGGCGACCCCTTCACCTGCGCCTATATTGACATCGACCATCTCAAACATTGCAATGATAGGTTTGGCCACGCCGAAGGCAATCGCTATATTCTGAGCATCTGCCGCACGCTCTCCGAAACCATGAAGCACGATGAGATGCTGTTCCGCATCGGTGGAGACGAGTTTGTGCTCATCTCGCTCTCCGCAAACGAGACTGAACTCGAGCAGCGCTTGGAGCAGGTACGTGCCGGGCTGATCGAGGCGAGCTCAGGCGGCAAGGCGCCCATGATCGGCAGCTTTAGCTTTGGCTGCTCGCGCGTCGATCCACTTGCCGGCGACACACGTCGCCAGATGACGATGGATGCCGATCGCAAGATGTATCGCTATAAGCTTATGCATCGTGTGCAGCAACCGAAAGACAATGATGCGCCGCAACGCCCAATCGTCGATCAGCTTCCCTGCAACGACCGAGTGTTCCAAGCGATCTCCATGAGCTCCGAGACGCGCTATCCGTTCATCCTTAACCTCGATACGGGAGAATCGCAATGGTCGGTTAACGCCGTGCGCGATTTTGACCTGCCCTCCCAGCACCCTTTTAACTCACTCGACATGTGGCTCGCCCGCGTTCATCCCGAGGACCGCGACAACGTACGCGCCGAGCTCGACATGGTGATAAACGGCACGTGGCACTTCCACTACATGCAGTATCGCGTAATGGATGCCACCGGAAAATACGTGCTTTGCGACTGCACGGGCTACCGTTTGGACGGCACCGACACCGAGCCCAGCATGTATGTGGGCATTATCATCAACCGAAGCTTGGCAGATACGACCGACTCGGTAACGGGCCTGGGCGATGTCCACGCGCTGGTCAACGCTATTGGAGAGATGCGCCGCGTGGCGCGCGGGGCAGGCTTTATTGCCATTAAGGTCGACGATATCGCCGAAGTCAATGCCCGCTTTGGATTCGATGCAGGCGACCGCGTGCTCGCCGAAAGCGCCGCCTGTCTCATGGATTGTTCGCGCGGCAAGGGTCGCCTGTTCCGCTCGACGGGACCAATGTTCGTGGCGCTTTTCGACGACTTTGATCCCGAAGAGACCGACGCGATCGCGGAAGAAATCGAGCGGTTCCTGGGTTCTCCCGTGCTCATCGGCTCACTTGAATATCAGCCACCCATTCGTGTGGCGACGCTTCATCTGGACAGCGTTGACCGACAGCCCGTTTCCATTTTGAACGAGCTCAAAGCGCTGCTCGGGAAAGCCGTGCAGGTGCCAGGTACCAAACTGGATTAGCACCGCGCCCGCGCCGCCTCCCCCATCGTGCGATAATCCTCTGCAGAAGTCACCAAAAGCAGAGGGAGTTTGTGATGAAGGTTCTTTTGGTCAATGGCAGCCCCAAGGCAAACGGCAACACCGCCCGTGCACTCGCCGAGGTCGCCGAGCAGCTCAATGCCGAAGGTATTGATACCGAGGTGTTTCAGCTGGGCGCCAAGCCCATTCGCGACTGCATCGGCTGCGGTCAGTGCGGCAAGCTTGGCGGTCGCTGCACCTTTGACGATGACGTGGTGAACGAGCTCATCGCTGCCGCCAAGCAGGCAGACGGCTTTGTCTTTGGCTCGCCCGTCTACTACGCGCACCCCAGCGGACGCATCCTCTCGGCTCTCGACCGCGCATTCTATGCCGGAGGCAAAGCCTTTGCACACAAGCCGGGCGCTGCCGTCGCCGTCGCCCGTCGCGGCGGTACATCGACCACCTTCGATGTGCTCAACAAGTACTTCACCATCAACCAGATGCCCGTGGTCGCCTCCACGTACTGGAACAACGTGTTTGGTCGCGTGCCCGGCGACGCCAATGGGGACGCCGAGGGCCTTGCCACCATGCGCAACATCGGCAAAAACATGGCCTGGCTCCTTCGCTGTATCGAGGCAGGACAGGCCGCCGGCATCAACGCACCCGAGGCAGATCGAGCAACGACCAACTTCATCAGGTAGAACGGCGGAACAAATACATGAACGTGCAGATTTTTGGCACCAAAAAGTCCTTCGATACCAAGAAAGCACAGCGCTTCTTCAAAGAGCGCCGCATTAAGGTGCAGTTTATCGACCTTAAGGAAAAGGAGATGAGCAAGGGCGAGCTCACGAGCGTGATGCAGGCGGTCGGCGGCATCGACAAGCTGCTCAACCCCAAAGCCAAGGACGAGGAGACACTCGCGCTCATCCAGCACCTCACCCCTAGCCAGCGCTTCGACAAGCTGCTCGAGAACCAGCAGGTTCTAGCCGAGCCCATCGTGCGCAACGGCAAGAAGGCCACCGTCGGTTATTGCCCCGATGTATGGGGAGCCTGGGAGTAGCTTGTGTTATTTGCCGGCGCGTGGGTATAAGAGCAGGCGTTTGGCATAAGATTCAACTGTAAGCCATGTCTAACAAAGGAGGGCACATGCCCAACAAACCCGTGAAGATCATCATGCTTACCGGATACCTCGGTGCCGGCAAGACCACGCTGCTCAACCACATCCTCGCTAACGACGGCGGCATCCGCGCCGCCGTGATCGTCAACGACATCGGCGAGATCAATGTCGACGCCAGCCTTATCGCCGACGGCGGCCTTTCCGAGACCGACGACCTCATCCCGCTCACCAACGGCTGCATCTGCTGCACGCTTTCGGACGACCTGGCCAACCAGCTGCAGGGCATCGCCGATTCGGGCAACTTCGACTACATCATCATCGAGGCATCGGGTATTTGCGAGCCTATCCCCATCGCCTACACCATCTCGAGCTTCTGCGACGAGGCCAAGGTGGGCGGCGAGCCCAAGCTCGCGCTCGACAACATCGTGGCCGTGGTCGACTGCGCCCGCATGTACGACGAGTTCAACGGCGGTCGCGACCTGCTGGCAGAGGATATCGACGAGGACGACATCGAGAGCCTGCTCATCCAGCAGATCGAGTTCTGCTCCACGCTGATTCTCAACAAGACCGATACCGTGAGCCCTGAGCAGATCGCCGAGCTCAAGGCCATCGTGCGCAGCCTGCAGAAAGATGCCGTGATCGTCGAGGCCCAAAACGGCGAGGTCCCCATGGAGGAGCTGCTCGACACCGACCGCTTCGACTTTATGCGCGTCTACAATTCCGCCGCCTGGATCGATGCCATGGAGCATCCCGAGGAGCACGATGACCCTGAGGTGCTCGAGTACGACATCGAGACCTTTGTTTACTCGCGCCGCAAGCCGTTTGACCTGCAGAAGTTCACCGATTTTGTTGAGCAGGAGTGGCCCGACGAGGTCATTCGCGTCAAGGGTCCGTTGTGGCAGACCGGCGATCCGGACATGTGCTACATGTTTGAGCAGGCTGGCCACCAGATGCGCCTGATGGAGAACGGCCTGTTTGTCGACTCGGCGCCCGAGGGCGAGAAGCAGAAGATCATCGACGAGAACCCCGAGATCATGCAGATTTGGGACGACGAGACGGGCGACCGCATGACGAGCCTGTGCATCATCGGCCGTCACATGGACAAGGATGCGCTCATCGCCTCCCTCGATGCCTGCCTGACCGACTGGCACCGCGCCTAGGTTTATCCAAGCGGGTTTTTCCGCTACGTAACCGCCAAACCACCACGAAGGTGCCTGTCCCCTTCGTGGTGGTTTTTCGTTCTGAGCCAAGGAGATTCATGTTCAACATTGTGCTGTATGCGCCCGAAATCCCGGCCAATACGGGCAATATCGGCCGTACCTGCGTGGTCACCGGCGCCCGTCTACATCTGGTGGAGCCACTGGGCTTTTCGCTCGACGACAAGACAGTACGTCGCGCCGGCCTGGGCTACTGGCAAAACTTGGACGTGACCACCTATGCCGGCTGGAAGGATTTCCTTGCACGCAATGGTCTCTCCCCTGCCGACGAACGCCTGCATCTGCTGACCAAAAAGGCACGCCGCACCTATGCGCAGAGTGCCTACCGCGATGGCGACTACTTGGTCTTTGGCAGCGAGAGCTCGGGCATTCCCGAGCCACTGCTTGCCGCGGCGCCCGAGCGTTGCGAGCGCATCCCGATGCTGCGCGATTGCGACTCACTCGATAACGCCGAAGCTTGGGAAGCTCACGAGGAATCGCTGGGGCATACCGAGGACAGCCACGAGGCCATCCTTCAACAGGATATCTGCGGCAACTTCGTCAACCCGGACGACTACCGCATCAGCGCACTTAACCTCTCCAACAGCGCCGCCATCGTCCTCTACGAGGCCCTGCGCCAGGCAGGCTTTCCGGGAATGTGACAAAGGAACTATCCCTTTGTCACATTCAAGCGCCACGCCGATGGCACACACGCCTAATTGATGCTCTAGATAAAGAGCCCTCACTTTTAATCAGAATTAACTAAAATAAAATGAAATTAAACGGCGATGTGAAAGGAGAGCTTTGTGAAATATCTCGAGAACCCGTTTACCCCCAGTTTTGGTGAGGTTCCTGCCCATCTCGCTGGCAGACAACAGATTATTCGGGATTTGGACCGTGCCTTCTTGAGCCAGCGCAGGCGCCCAGAATTGACCTCGATTTTCTCAGGCGCGCGTGGAACCGGTAAAACCGCTCTCATGTCGTCGCTCGCGACAAGGGCGGAATCCCACGGCTGGATAGCCGTAAAGACGACCGCGCTCTCGGGAATGCTTGAGGAAATCGAGTTCGGGGCGAAACGTGCTGCCGGCCATCTCATCGACCCGTCTAACAACTTCGAAGTCACTGGGCTTGGAATTGCACCGCTCGGCAGCATTGAGGTCAATCGCGTTCACGATGCCTCAACCTGGCGCTATCGCATGAGCGACATCATCGACCAGCTCAACGAGGCGGGCACCGGTCTGCTCGTCACGGTTGACGAGGTGGACCCGACACTCGACGAGATGATTCAGCTCGCAGCGACGTATCAGCACTTTGTGACCGATGGAAAACGCGTCGCACTGCTCATGGCGGGACTTCCCAACAACGTCTCGACGTTGCTGAACCACAAGACGGTCTCGTTCCTTCGCCGCGCCCAACAATATCATCTGGGTCGCATTGCCGACTATGACGTACGCGAGGCCTTGATTCGCACGATCCAGGAAAACGATCGCCTGGCAGATGCCGAGGGAATCGATAGAGCCGTTCGCTCGATCTCTGGTTTTCCCTTCCTATTGCAACTCGTAGGCTACCGTGCCTGGGATCTCACAAGCGATTCGAAGGAAATCTCGTCGCGCGACTTTGACCTGGGAATCAAAATCGCGCGCGACGAGATGGACGACCGAATCCTCGCGGCAACCTATCGGGAACTCACTGCAGAGGACAAGCGATTCCTCATCGCCATGCTCGATGACGAGGAAGAGTCCACCACCGCTGACCTTGTCGAGCGCCTTAAGCGTTCGCCACAGCAGGTCTCCCGCTACCGACGCCGCATGATAGATGCCGGCATCATCGGGGAACGAGGACGAGGGCTCGTCGCATTTGAATTGCCATTCTTCCGCGACTATCTCGCGGCTCAATGCGTGAAATAGACATCAATGAGGCAAAGGGGCTGTCCCTTTGTCACATTGGCTATAGATAGCGGCCGGTAATGCTCTTGGAGCAGGCTGCGATGTCGCCCGGCGTGCCGGCGCAGACGATTTGCCCGCCGGCGTCGCCACCGCCCGGGCCCATGTCGATCACGTAATCGGCGTTACGGATAAGGTCGAGATCGTGCTCGATCACGATAACCGTGGCGCCTTTGGCAACAAGGCCGTCGAACACACTCAGCAACACCTGAACATCGAGCGGATGTAGGCCGATCGTGGGCTCGTCGAATACGAATACGGCATCGTCCTGCACGCGGCCCATCTCGCTCGCGAGCTTAAGGCGCTGAGCCTCGCCGCCCGAGAGCGCCGGTGTGGGCTCGCCGAGCGTGAGATAGCCCAAGCCCAGGTCGTGCAAGGTCTGCAAGCGCGTCTGAACCTTCTTGAGTCCCACCGTGGCGTCGAGGGCCTCGTCCACACTCATGTCCATGAGCTGCGGCAACGTAAGCAGACTCCCGTCCTTGCCCTCACGATGGATATGCGAAGCCGCGTCCGCATAACGCGAACCGCGACATGCCGGGCAGACGATCTCGACGTCGGGCAAAAACTGCACGTCGAGCGATATCGAGCCCGTGCCGTCGCACGTAGGGCAGCGCAAGGCGCCGGTGTTGTAGCTAAAGGCGCCCGCCTTGTAGCCAGCTGCCTTAGCCTCGGGCGTACGGGCAAAGGCGCGGCGCAGCTCGTCATGGATGTCGGCATAAGTTGCCACCGTCGAGCGAACATTGGCGCCAATGGGCGTAGCGTCAATCAGGTTGGCGCGGGCAATGCCCTCGGCATCGACCCAACGCACGTGCCCCGGCAGACGCTCGCCAGCTGCCTGCGCCTTAAGCGCCGGGATGAGCGTCTCGAGCACCAACGTCGTCTTACCCGAACCCGAAACACCCGTCACCGCGACCAAGCGGCCGCGCGGGATATCGACTTCGAGCGGTTTGACGGTATGGATGGTATCGGTCGCCATGCGGATGTGGCCCTGGTCGAACATTTCGTCGTCAGCCACCTGTGAACGCAAGCGCTTGGGCTCGGCACGCAAAAACGAAGCGATGCGGCTGTCCCGCGCTTGCTCGACCTCGTCTACCGTGCCTGCAGCGATCACGTTACCGCCGCCTGCTCCGGCAACGGGGCCCATCTCGACCAGATAGTCGGCTTCCGCCAGTACGCGCGTATCGTGGTCGACAACAACCACGGTGTTGCCGTCATCCACCAAATCGCGCATCACGCCCACCAAGCCGTCGACATTGGCGGGATGCAAGCCGATCGAAGGCTCGTCCAGCACATAAAGCACGCCCGTCGACCGGTTGCGCACCACGCGGGCGAGCTGCACACGCTGGCGCTCACCCGTGGAAAGCGTGGCACCGGCGCGGTCGAGTGAAAGGTAATCGAGACCCAGGTCGACCAGACGGCGAGCCGCGCCCAAAAACGAATCGCAGATATCCGTCGCCATGGGCTGCATCTCGGGCGGCAAGGATGCAGGCACCCCGCGCACCCACTCAATCGCCTCGCCCAGCGTCATGGCCGCCGCCTGTGTCAGATTGATACCGCGCACTTGGGGCTGGCGCGCAGCCTCGGAGAGACGCGTGCCGCCGCAATCGCGGCATGCTCCCTCGCGCAAAAAGCGCGCAACGCGTTTTAAGCCCTTATCGTCCTTGACCTTGGCGAGCGCATTCTCGACGGTATAGACGGCGTTGTAATAGGTGAAGTCGAGCGGCGTGGCGCCCTCACCGTTTTTGGGAACGTAGAGAATGTGCTTCTTAACCGCTGGACCATGAAACACGATGTCGCGCTCTTGAGGCGTGAGCTGGTTAAACGGCACGTCGGTACGCACGCCCATCTCGCCTGCCACCTGCTTCATCAGATCCCACATGAGCGTGCCCCAGGGAAGGACTGCGCCCTCGTTGATGGTCTTTGACTCGTCGGGCACCAGGCTCGCCTCGTCCACCTCGCGCATGACACCGGTGCCGCCACAGGTGGGGCATGCGCCGCCGCTATTGAAAGCCAAATCCTCGGCACTCGGCGCGTAGAACTCGCGGCCGCATGTCGGACACGTGAGCGACAGGCCCGCAGCTACGTTAAGGCTCGGTTCCACACGCGCCCCGCAATGCGGGCACACGTGATGGGCGCAACGGCTAAAGAGCAGACGCAGGCTGTTGTTGAGCTCGGTCATGGTACCAAAGGTCGAGCGCACGCCCGGCACGCTCGGACGCTGGTGCAGCGCGAGCGCCGCCGGCACGTGCAAGACCTCATCCACCTGGGCATGTTCGGCCTGCGTCAGACGACGGCGGGTATAGGTGCTGAGCGCCTCCAGATAGCGGCGCGAGCCCTCGGCATAAAGAACCCCCAGCGCCAGCGAGCTCTTGCCCGAACCCGACACGCCGGCAATACCCACGAGCTTTCCCAGCGGAATATCGATATCGATGTCCTTGAGGTTGTGTACACGCGCTCCACGCACTTCGATAGCCTGCGGGCTCATCTTCTGTTCTGTCACCTTTATCACCCTACTCGTGCCATAAAATGCGATCGCTAATGTACGCGCCCAGCATGGGCACGGTAAACCGGACGAGGCCGTATCCGGCAGCCTCGATGACACGCTCGCGAATCAGGCTTGCACGATATTTACTCGCCCAGCTCTGAGTGCGATCGCAGCGCTCAATGATATCCGCCATGCGCGTCGGCTTGCCCTCGTCAGCAGCCATGGCCTCGATAAAGAGGCGCTGTGGACTGCGCAGCCCGTAATACAGAGGCGCGTCAACCGCTTCGTAGAACTCGGAGACGGCATCGGCGTAGCCAGCCTCGACATCGCACACTTCAATGACCTGAGAGCCATGCCGGACAGCAGCCCGCCACATGTAATATCCCACCAGCTGAACCATATAGGGATGCCCCATGCTCTTGCGTGCCGCAAGGTCCGCCGTCTCCGCGTCAACGTAAAGACCAGCGTCTTTGACCGTCTGGATATACGAATCGCGCACCTTGGGCAAAGATATCGCCCCCAGCGTACGCTGCTGGGCACGCCGCAAAAACGTCACGCTCGGCTCTTCGAGCAAGTCATCAACCATACTGGGCAATCCAGCGAACACCAGCGCAAGACCGCGCTGGTCGCTATCGGGCAATCCCGTAGCATCCTGATCTCCGAGCACTTGCTGATAGAGAACGGCGAGAGCCGCCAGTTCCTCGATAGACGCCGATTGCGCCTCGTCAATCGCAAACAGTATGCCCTTGCCTGGACCGAGCTTCTTGAGGCGCTCGTTGACCAGCCCTCGTAACGTTTCACCCTTTGCTCGCGCCGCCTCGACCGACATCCGGCCAAACGACGGACCGAACTCCATTGACGTCACAACGGGTTTATTCGAGCGAAGCGCATCGGCCAGGCGGTCGCATAAGCCAAGCGAAGCGGAATCGGAGATAACGGCCCATCCACGCTCGCTGGCTAGACGTTGCAGCTCCCGCAGGAGAACTGTCTTGCCGCAGCCGCGGTTCCCCGTAATGAGCATGAACCTGCCCGGCGCTCCGGCGCCGTTAGCGAGCCCTTCCTCGAAATCTTCGATGACCGACTCGCGACCGATGAGTATCGGAGGCCGCTTGCCAGCCGTGGGCTTAAAGGGATTTGGATTCATGTCGGCCTCCTCGGATTGGCAAACCCTGGTAATAGTTATACCAACTTATACCGAGTTATACCAATAGCATGTGACAAAGGAACTGTCCCTTTGTCACATGTGGCCGAAAAACTCGGCGTCTGCTGCTCGCCAGGGGCGGAAGGTGGAGGGGTCGATCTTTACGTGCGCCGCGGCGGGCACGTCGTACCATTTGACCGTGTAGCCGGCGCCGTGAAAGCAAAAGGCCGAGTCGGGCGTGTTGGGCAGATCGGCCTCGGGCTCATAGGCGGCCGCCTCGATGACGCGCTCGGCATCATGGCAAGCCGCATAGCCGGCGAACTCTAGATACAGATGCCCACGACCACTCGTGTAGGCAGCCACCTCCAGCGCATAATCCTGCACCTCGGATGCCGGTACGCGACCCACAAGCTTTGCCCGGTCGCCCGCCATCGTCGGTGGCTCGTACTCGGCACCCATGCGCGTGGCATCCGAGAGCGCCCGGCCCACGCACTCCCCCGGCACCTCAAGCTCAAAGTGGTACCACGGCTCCAGCAGCACCGCCGCGCCGGCCTCACGCGCCTGCATGAGCCCCTGGCGAATCGCGCGGTACGTGGCCTGGCGAAAATCGCCGCCCTCGGTGTGTTTGGCATGCGCGCGGCCGCCCGTGAGCGTAATGCACACATCGGTGATGGGCGAGCCGGTCAGCACGCCCAAGTGGTCGCGCTCCATGGCGTTGGTGAGTGCCAAACGCTGCCAGTTAAGATCGAGCTCGTCGGTCGAGGTCACGGTGCCAAACTGCACGCCCGAGCCCGCCGGCAACGGCTCCAGACGCAGATGCACCTCGGCATAGTGGCGCAGTGGCTCAAAGTGGCCCACGCCCTCGACCGGCTGCGAAATAGTCTCCTTATAGAGAATGCCGCCGGGCTCAAACTCGACCGCAAGGCCAAAACGATCGGCCAGCACGCGCTGCACGACCTCGAGTTGCACGGCGCCCATCAACTGCAGGTGAATCTGTTCCAGATGAGTATTCCAGCTTACGCCGAGCATGGGATCTTCGTCCGCCAGCTCAGTCAGCGCTTTGAACACCGCGTGGACATCGTGTTCGCCCGGAAGCACCGTATAGGTGAGGACCGGCGCAATGACAGGCGCATCGCCCGCGGGCTCCGCGCCCAGGGCGTCCCCCGGGCGAACGTGCGCAAGACCCGTCACGGCGCAAATACCGCCAGCAGCAACTTCTTGGGCAAGCTCATACTTCTCGCCGTTATAGATGCGTACCTGATCGACCTTCTGCTCCCATGCCTCGGCACCGGAACGTCCGGCAATCATCTGCTTGGCATGCAGCGTGCCGCCGGTCACCTTAACCCATGCCAAGCGCTCGCCGCGAACACCTTGGCTGACACGATAGACGCGCGCGGCAAACTCCGGGAGCCACGCCTGTTCGCGCATCAGCGCGCATATACCATCCAACAGCTCGTCCACACCTTGGTCCTTGAGCGCCGAGCCGGCAAAGCAGGGAAAGAGCTTGCGCTCAGCAACCATGCGCGACAGCGTCGCGGAGGAAAGCTCACCCGCCTCAAGAAACTCCTCGAGCGCCGCCTCGTCTAACGCAGCAGCATCCTCCTGAACGGTGCCGCCCGCCAGCAGTTCGTTGGCATCCAGGCAGCCCTCGGAAAGACGCTGCCCGAGCTGTGCCAGCAAAACATCGCGGCCGGGATTCTCCAAATCGATCTTGTTGATGAAGATGAACGTCGGGATGTCATAGCGCGCAAGCAGGCGCCACAGGGTTTCGGTGTGCCCTTGCACGCCATCGTTGGCACCCACAACCAAAATCGCATAGTCGAGCGCGCGCAATGTGCGCTCCGCCTCGGCAGAAAAATCGACATGCCCCGGTGCATCCACGAGCATGACGTGGGTATCGCCATGGTCGAGCACGGCCTGCGACGAGAAAATCGTAATGCCGCGCTCGCGCTCAATCTCGTTCGTATCCAGATGCGAATCGCCATCGTCCACGCGGCCGCGCTTGCGAATGCGACCCGCGTTGAACAGCATGGCCTCGGCCAACGTGGTCTTGCCGGCATCGACATGCGCCAAGATTCCAACGACCGCTTGCTTCGACATGGCTCTCCTCTTATTGCAAGCCCGTCGCACGCGGCAACGGGCACTCACGCTCCACACTGGATGATACAATTTACGGGCCGGCGGGCGAAGCGGGCCCTATCCCCCGACCGAGCTCATCGCCCCGCGTTGCCGCGCGGCGATTTTCGTAGGTTCGCGCCTTGCGAAAGCCGGCTTTCAAAACAGCACAGCGAACGAAAATGACCCCGCCCAGGGCCATTTTCGTTCGCGCGAATTGTTGATACGCATCCCCACTCTTATGCCTCGCGCAGCCAATCAAACGCGACGCGCGGCGTACCGTCCGACACATATACGATACCGGCGCGCTTAAACCCGGCCTTGGCGATGGCGCCCTGCATGGGCAGGTTGTCTTGATGCGTGTCGATACGCAGGTGATCGGCGCGCTCCTTGGCAAAGGCAAACATCGCAGCCGCGATACCGTGCACGGTGCCGTCGGATGCCACGCGGTGCAGCACGGCGTACGGAGTGTCGCTATGCCATTGACCGTCCTCAATTACGTCATAGCACTCGTCCGGACCCGGTAAAAAGGCAAACGTCGCCACCACGCGACCGTCGACTTCGCACACATAGCTGCCACCAGCGGCGATATCGGCTGCCAGCTGCTCGGCAGAAGGCGTGCCCTCGGGCCACTGCGTGGCGTTGCCATGCGCGCGCATAAAGGCGCGGGCCGCGTCATAGATAGCCATGACGGCGGGAATGTCGGTATCGAGGGTTTTTCTGATCATCACGCGGCGACCTCACGTTTATTGGTATCACTTTGATTGGGCAATGATACCAGCGTTTGGAGAGGGGCACGAAGCAGATGGGGAGCAAAAAGCGAGCCGCTTGGTCAAAAGCCAAAAGCGAGTTTTTAGGCGCTGCCACGGGCGGCGATATGAGCGACCTGTTTGCGCGCGAGAATGAGCTCCGCGACGCCCTGGACGCCGAGCGCGATGAAGCCTGGCGCTACAAGTCGTGCGAACGCAAAAACCGTTACGACACGCGCGCCGAGGCCGAGGCCGTTATGGCCGACTGCGAAAACCGCGGGCGGCGCGGTTTGGCCTGCTACAAATGCGAATACTGCGGCGGATGGCACCTGACGTCGCACCCTTGGAAATAGGCGCCGCATCGGCACGGCACTGACGGAGTGCCAGCCATCGCACGCAAGCTACGGACGCGGCGGCACTAAAACATCGTAACGGACGGCCTTGCCCGCAAGTTGATAGCTCGGCTTAACGCCGGCAAGCAGCGGGCCCTTCACCGGCCGCTTGATAACGACCTTGCGCGGATGCACAGCAAGCGCCGCCTCGACCAGCGACTCCTCATCGGTACATGGCTGTTCCAGATGGTGCAAGAGTTGGAACTTCTTTTTGACCGCCGCACTTTTGGTACGCTCGGGAAACATGGGGTCCAGATACACCACGTCGGGGGCGGCAAGCTCGCCCTGCTCGATTAGCTCAGTTACATGGCGAAGGCCGGCAATGCTGTCCTCGCCGGCATGTAAGCGCATGCGCGCCACAGCTGTCGCAAGCGCCGGATCATCTGCCGCGCGATCCAGGGCATCCTGGAGCAGCGCCGCGATCACGCAATCCTGCTCGTACAGATCGACGGTAAAGCCCGCGGCCGCCAGTAGCAGCGAATCCTCGCCAAAACCTGCCGTGGCATCGATTGCCCATGGGCTCTCGATGCCTTTTGTACGCGCAGCCTTTACCAGCAGCTCTTGCTGCAGACGGCCCTGCTTGAGTCGCGGCAGCATGCGGCCAAAATCGGCGCGCAGCTCCATCGTGCCATCGGTGAGCGTAAGGCCCTCGGGTTTCCCGGTCAGCTCAAGCCCCGCGGCCCGAGCAACAGAAAAGGGATCGACGACGCCCATGGACACTCCTTAACAAACAAACGAATACGCGGGGCGCCATTTATGCCAGCACCCAACCGTCCGCTATTGTCCCACATGCGACATGGCCCACAGCATCCCAATGCAAAGCACCGCCATCAACCCCGTGCACACGGCAGCGATCACAGAATCGCCCATGCGCCTTCCCAGCGACCGCGGCTCTCGTACTTGCTCTGCTCCGTACATCATGGCTCCTCCTTGAGACCAGCTCCTTGTTACGGCCTCATCATCGCAGCGCCGCACATGAGCTGCCATCGATTTGGCTTACGTCCAGCTTTCTTTTTTGAAAGGTTGGACCGTACAGGCAAGAGACGCTTTCAAACGCATGCATCGTCCCGTTGAACTACAATGTGCTTCACGATATGTGCCGTAACCTGGGCGCGACAGATTCTCCGCGCCCGCATCGAAAGGACCAGCTATGAGCGCTGCTCGCAAGACACTCAAAATCCTTGCCCTGATTTATTTTGTTCTGGGCATCGCCAGCCTCGTCATCGGAATTGCCGGCATTGTTACCGGCAATTTTGGATCCGCTTACGGATCGAACGCCACACTCGCCGCTGTTGTGGTGATTGTTAAGGGCCTCGTCGACCTTGCCGCAGGCGTCGCCGGTATCAAGGGAGCCAACAAGCCTTCGCAGGTAGACGGCGCATTTAAGCTCGGTATCGTTGCCGCGGCAGCCACGCTCCTCCAAGCCGTGCTCACGCTTCCCGCACTCGGCGGCAGCTCCGTCAATATCATCGCCTTTGTCATCGTGGTCTACGACCTGTTCTTTGTTCAGCAGGCACACGCCGTTAAGGCCGAAAACAAGGACCGCCTGTAAGCGCCCGCTTCTCATAACCTCTGTTGCAACCAAGCAACTAAAAAGGGCCGATCGCGCATCTCCGCGGTCGGCCCTTTGCGTTTGCCCAGATAAAACCTACCAAAATAAACCTGTCCCTTTTTTGGCAGGTTAGTGGCGGTACTCGGCGATGATGAAGTCGATGTCGGTTTGAAGGGTGTCCAAATTTGCCAGGCGCTCTTTGTCGGCAGGGCGCGTGCGATAGTAGTACGGCGTCATCTGGAACACCGCCTCGATGTCGGCCTGCGTCTGGAGCGTAATATTCGCAGATACCCGGTGCGTTCCGACTAACTCGAGCTCGGTTGTCTTCGGCAGCTTCTCATCGTTAAGGTACGGCGTGTCGTAGAGCACCTCCTTGAGCCCAAACAGATGACGTGCACCTGGCACGACGGTGTAGAGCGAGCCCTCGGGCGCCAGCACGCGGGCAAACTCGCGCTCGTTAAAGGGCGCAAAGAGCTCGGTCACCATATCGAAAGCGCCATCGGCCACGGGGATATCCTTCATGTTGGCCACGAAGTAGGTCGCATCGCCGCGCTTGGCGGCAAGGCGTACCATCTCCTTGCCCAGGTCGAAACCGTAAGCATCCACGCCCGGCACCGCGCCCATGGCACTCGTGTAGTAGCCCTCGCCGCAGCAAATATCGAGCAGTGTCATAGGACAGCTCGTAGACGTAGCACGCCCAGACACCTGCTTGCGCACCAGCTCGACCATCGCATCGCGCAACGGCGCATAGTATCCGCGGTTCAGAAAGTCACGACGACTGCGCGCCTGTGACTCGGGATCGCCCATAGAGTCGCCGCTCTTGGACGAGCGCAGTAGGTACAGATAGCCCTCGCGCGCACGGTCAAACCGGTGTCCGCCCGCGCATGCAGCACCGCGCTCGTTATCCACCAGTGGCTCATGGCAAACGGGACACAACAACATGGCAACTCCTTAGCGCGAACAACACAACGCCCACCATTGTCGCACGCCTTCCCCACCTAGTCATTGGGGACGTTCTTAAATGACTAGTCGTTTAAGAACGTCCCCAACGACTAGTCGATTAGGAGTATCATCATCTGCGCAAATAAGCACGAAAGAGCATGTTAGAGATTGAGAGCGTATGGCTGACACCGTATCTAAGCACATTGACATGACCACCGGCTCGCTGTGGCGCAATATTCCCCTGTTCGCCTTCCCCGTGGCCGCCACGAGCATCTTGGAGCAGCTATCGAACCTCATCGCCACGGTTATCATCGGTAACTTCTCGGGCGACCAGGGAACCCTCGCCATGGCGGCGGTCGGCTCCAATGTTCCGCTTACCAGTCTTATGCTCAACCTGTTTATTGGCATGTCGCTTGGCTCCAACGTGGTCATCGCCAACGCTATCGGCCGCAACGATCAGAACATGGTCAAACGCGCCGTCCATACCTCGATTTTAATGGCGCTCGTGGGCTTTGTCGTCATCGCGCTGGGCGAGATCTTTGCCGAGCCCATGCTCGCCGCGCTCAACGTTCCCGCCGAAACCATGCCGCTCGCTTCGCTCTACCTGCGCGTCTTTTTGCTCAGCATGCCCTCGATCTTGCTCTACAACTTTGAGGCCGCGATCTTCCGCTCCGTCGGCATCACCCGCATGCCGCTGCAGGCGCTTGCTGTGTCCACCGTCCTCAACATTGGCCTGGACCTCATCTTTGTCCCCGTACTCCACTGGGGCGTCGCAGGTGTCGCCATCGCCACCGCCATCGCCTACACCGTCAGCGCCGCTACACTCTTTATCCGCCTGCTCAAGACCGACTCCGTCGTCCGCGTCACCCCACGCGACCTGGCTATCGACCCCGTCGCCCTCAAGCGCATCGTCAAGATCGGCCTGCCCGCCGGCATCCAAAGCGCCGTCTTTGCTGTCGCCAACATCATCATCCAGTCTGCCATCAACAGCCTGGGCACCGAGGTCATGGCGGCATCGAGCGCCGCCATGAGCCTGGAGTACGTGTGTTACAACCTGCTCAACAGCTTTAGCCAGGCTTGCACCACCTTTGTGGGACAAAACCACGGTGCCCGCCAGATCGACCGCTGCACCAAAACGCTCAAGGTCTGCCTGGTCGAAGGCGGCATCGTTGCACTCACCACGATTATCGTTATTGTCGGCCTGGGGCGCGAGATCCTATCGCTGTTCAACAGCGATCCCAACATCGTCTCGATCGGCTATATCCGCGTGTGCTCGATCTTCCCGGCGTACGCCTTTAGCATGTTCTACGAAAACATGTCAGGCTACCTGCGCGGCTTTGGCATCTCGCTCACGCCCGCCCTCATCACCATGATCTGCGTCTGCGGCATCCGCTTCTATTGGGTGTTCTGCGTGTTCCCGCACTTCCGCACCTTTGCGAACATCATGATGGTCTACCCCATCAGCCTGGGCACCACGGCGTTCTTTATGGTCGTAGCGGTGCTACTTTGCCACCCGGCACGCACCTATCGCGCCACCCAAGCCAAAGCGACAGCCCGCTAAACACCGCACTCAACGCCACGCCAGTCATTAATTGACAATATGCGAGCTCATATAGTCGATAAAGCGCCTCGTGGCGATGGGCATGGTGTCCCAGCTGCGCCAGGCGGCCACCACGTCGCGCGAGGGGGCATGCACGATAGACCGCACACGGATATCGGCTTGCACGCCCTCAACGGTACGGCGATACAGCATGCTCACGCCTAGACCCTCCTCCACCATCGCCATGATGGTATAGTCGTCGGTCACCTCACTCGTCACGTGCGGCGACAGCCCATGCGCAGTAAATGCATCGAGCACCAGGCTCTGTTCGCCCTCATCCAGCAACACAAACGGCTCGGACGCCAGATCGGCGAGCGTCACCTTTTCCTTTGCCGTCAGCGGATGCGCAGCCGGCAACAGTGCCACCAACTCGTCGTGATAGACCACACGCTTCTCGAGCCCCGCGGTAAACCCGCGTGCCGTAAAGCAAAAATCAACCACGCCATCGTGCACCCACTGGGCGTTGCGCGTGTAATCTCCCTGCTTGAGGGTAAAGTGCACGCCCGGGTGCAGCGCTCCAAAGTCGCGGATCACACGCGGCAGCACGGTACGACTCACGTTGGTAAACGTCGCGATGCGAATATCGGTCGACGAAAGCCCCAGCAGCTCCTGGCGCTTGCCCTCGAGCTCGGCCTCGGCGGTCACAATCTGGCGCAGGTACGGCAGATATTGTTTACCGTCGCGCGTAAGCGACACACCCTGCTTGCCACGCTCGATAATCGTGGTGCCCAGCTCGCGCTCGAGCGCCTTGACGGCCTGGCTCACCGCACTTTGCGTATAGCCCAGCTCGTCCGCCGCGCCCTTAAGACTGCCGCGATCGACCACCATACAAACAATCTGATACCGCGATGCCATCGTGCCTCCACATCAATGCAGCCGTAAAACGTTTTGCCAACGCATTTCGCACCAACATTAGCATTTCTTAATCGTACTGAAGATACATTCGCTTTACTACATCCACATCTGGGAGCAGAATCCTTTTTACGAAACCGTTCTGTAACAAAAGGAGTCCCATGGATCGCAAAAAAGCAATCGCGCTCTCATTTTCCGTTCCCGTCGCATGGGGCTTTTCGTACCCCCTCATGAAGATCGGCATGGACAGCATGAACGCCACGAGCATCGTTGCGCTGCGCTGCATCATCGCCTTTGTGGCCTGCCTTTTGCTCTTCCACAAGCGCGCTTTCCGCATCAACCGCGACCTTATGGTCCGCGCCGCCATCATCGGCGCCATTATGGCAACCGAGCTCACCTGCATGTGCTTGGGCTCTAGCCTCACTTCTGCCTCCACTGCCGGCTTTTTGCAGAGCCTGACGGTCGTGATCGTGCCGTTTGCCAACGCCGCCCTGCTGCGCCGCGCCCCCGAACGCAAAGTGCTCGTCGGCACCGCCATCGTCACCTGCGGTATGTTGCTGCTCTCGGGCGCCGACTTCACCAGCCTGAACCCAGGCGCGATCATCATGCTGCTCTCGGCCTTTATCTATGCCAGCCACATTATCGTGGCCAAGCGCTTTGTCGAAGAAGTCGATCCGCTGTCCCTGGGCGTTTGGCAGCTGGGCTTTGGCGGCCTGTTCTCGGGCATTGCCGCATGCGTCTTTGGCGGTTTCGCACTTCCCAGTACGCCCAGCGAGATCGTGGTCGTCGTTGCCCTCGCGCTCATCTGCTCTGCCTACGGCTTTATCACCCAGACGCTCGTGCAGCCCCACGTGCCCGCCGAGACCACTGGCTTCGCCTTCTCGCTCGAGCCGGTCTGCTCCGCCGTCTTTTCGTTCTTCCTGGTCGGCGAGGTCCTGAGCCCCATCGCTTTCTTTGGTGCCGCTCTCATCCTCACCGGCGTCATGGCGGCAACCGTGCAGCTCCCGCGCCTTCGCGCGCATGGACAGGCTCGCATGGCAGGAGCGCCCGAGCGCGTCTCGTAGACCCCGCTCCTTATGCAGCCCCGACATAAAGGCAACCGGTGCGCCTTTACAATAGACGCCAACAGAGCATCTGCCATAAAGGAGCCCCCATGGACACCGCAACTCGCGACCGCAACATAACAACTTGGCTGGGCGATGCGCCACAGCCGGTACGTGACACTACGAACCAGCTGCTCGAACGCATCGCCCTTTTACGTGCCGAGCAAACCATCTACCCGGCACAAGACGACATCCTCAATGCCCTCGCCTACACGCCGGCCGACCAGGTCAAAGTTGTCATCTTGGGTCAAGACCCCTATCACGGGCCCAACCAGGCCATGGGGCTGTCGTTCTCGGTCCCCGCGACGCAAACCAAGTTGCCGCCGAGCCTCCGCAACATCTATAAGGAGCTCAAAGCCGATCTGGGCTGCCCCATTCCCGCCACGGGAGACCTAACCCCCTGGGCACAGCAGGGCGTCCTGCTCCTCAACACTACGCTCACTGTGCGTGAGCATGCCGCCAACTCGCACGCCAAACTGGGCTGGAACACCCTGACCGACTATGTTATCGAACGCTGCTGCCAGCTGCCCCAACCGGTAGTCTTTTTGGCATGGGGCCGCTTTGCCCAGCAGATGGTTGAGGGCAAGCTCGCCGCGATCGGCGCGGGCAAGGCAACCGACAAGTTCTGCCTGGCCTCCACGCACCCCTCGCCGCTTTCGGCCAACCGTGCCACGGCAGAACTCCCCGCTTTTATGGGGTCGCGTCCCTTCTCCGCTGCCAATCGGCTACTCGAACAGCACGGCTCGACCCCCGTCAACTGGACTAGCCTCGACTAAAAATCGATACATCAAAAACGCGCCCGACGGCTTTCCATCGGGCGCATTTCCTATTCGGGCCAAATAAATTGTGTGCGGCCGGCCTCGCCGCCATCGATTAGCAGACTCTGCCCGGTCATAAACCGGTTGGTCACGCCCACAAAGTAGATCCACTCGGCGATCTCTTGGGCGGTGGCCCAGCGCTTAAGCGGCGTGAGCTCCATAATCTGGTTCCACAGGTGTTCGTCTTCCATCACGCAACGGTTGAGCGGCGTGATAACGCCGCCCGGGTCCACACTGTTGGCAATGGCCTGCGGTGCCAGGCGGTTTGCAAGGTTCTTGGTGTAGGCGATAACGCCGCCCTTGCTGGCAGCATAGGCAGGAAACTCCGATCCCGTATGCCCGCTCGCCGACCCCACATTGACCACGGATTTGATAGCCGGCGCCGGCTTGGCGGCAAGCCCCTCCCCCGCAAAGGCGTAGCGCTCGGTCACGTTGATGGTGCCATACAGGTTGGCGGCGATGTCGTCAGCCGAATCCTGCGTACCGGCAACGTTCACGATCACCTGGGGTTCAAGATCGTCTGGAAACGCGTCCGGCTTGCGAACATCAACGATCAGATGGCGGTAGCGCTCGTGTTTGATCGCCGCCGGTAGCAAATCAAAGCCCACGACCTCGTGGCCCTCGTCCAAAAATCGTTGCACGCATGCGGCTCCGATACCGCCCGAAGCACCCGTGATCAAAACCCGCATACTTGCTCCTTAGGCGGTTGCGTGGCGCTCGAGGTACTCGGAGCCCACGTTCTCGCGCTCCCAGCCGCGCACGACCTTGTAGCCCACGGGGCTCAGGAAGACCTCGCACAGCAGCTCGGCGACAGCGCCCGTCAGCGAGCACATAAGGACCTGCACCCAGGTCCAGCCGAAGAACGTGTGGCTCACCACAATGGCAAAGACCAGGTTGTCGATAAACTGGCCAACACCCGTGGACACATAGGAGCGGAAGGCGAAGCTCGCAAAGTTATTCTTTTTGAGCATGCGGCCGAGCGACTGGTTGAGCGTGGAGTTAACCACGGCAGAAACGAGCATTGCCAGCGAAGAGCCCAGCACCACGTACCAGGTGCCGCCGATGGTGGCGTTAAGGGCGGTGTTGACCTCGATCATGCCCGTGTCGTAGTAGGCGCCCCACATGCCGGGCGTGAGCGAACATGCCCAAAAGCACAGGCTCACGGCGAGGTTGACCAGCAGCGCGAGGATAGAGATTTTGATGGATGCCTTGGCGCCAAAGCGCTTGCAAATCATGTCCTGGCACAAAAACGAAACCCAGCTCACCACAAAGCCGCAATCGAGTGCCAGATACGGCAGGCTGATGAGCTCCTTGTTGGCCAGCAGGTTCATCATGATGACGCTCACGAAAAACAGCGAAACCGTTGCCGCGGGAATGCTCCGCAACAGGACCTTGTAGTCCTCCATGACCTTCTTGATCATTATGTACTCCTTTGGTTTTAGGTTTAACGAGCAGGATATCGGACCCGAACTGCTCGGACGCCCCGGTCTTGAGACGACGGTGGGTATGATAGCCGCTCACACGGCATCAGGCAAGCAAACGGCGCGGCAGCCCCGCAGGGCCACCGCGCCGATGCGTTAAAACGCTACGTTGCCAAACTCCGACAGGATAAGGTCGGGGTTGTGGTCGGTTGCCCAATCCACGTTCCACGGGCTCGTGAACAGCAGCAGCTTACCGCCGCGCATGTCCTCGACGCGCAGCGTGTCGCGCGTGAGCGAAAGGCCCGGGATATCGATGGTGTCGGGGTCGTTCTGGATCCAGCGGATGTCCGTATAGGGCAGTGGCTGGCGACGAACCTCAACACGGTACTCGGCCTTGAGGCGGCGCTCGAGTACCTCAAACTGCAGCACGCCGACCACGCCCACGATGACGCTCTCCATGCCGGCACCCAGCTCGCGGAAGATCTGGATGGCACCCTCCTGGGCAAGCTCCTCCATGCCCTTGACGAACTGCTTGCGCTTGAGCGTGTCGACCTGCGTAATGCGAGCGAACATCTCGGGGGCAAACGTCGGAATCTGCGGATACTGCACGTGGCGCTTGCCGGAGCACACGGTGTCGCCGATGCTAAAGATACCCGGATCGAACAGGCCCACGATATCGCCCGCGTACGCCTCGTCCACGATGGCACGGTCATCGGCCATCATCGACGTGCCCGTGGCAAGCTTGAGCTTGCGGTTACCCTGCACGTGGAAGGCGTCCATGCCGCGCTCGAACTTGCCCGAGCAAATACGCACAAAGGCGATGCGGTCGCGGTGGTTCTTGTCCATATTGGCCTGGATCTTAAACACAAAGCCGCTAAAGTCGTCGCGGCAAGGATCGACCGGCTCGCTGGTGAGCGTATCGGTATAGGCACGCGGCGTCGGGGCCAGACGCAGGAACTCCTTGAGGAAGGGCTCCACGCCAAAGTTGGTGAGCGCCGAGCCAAAGAACGCCGGGCTCAGCTTGCCGCAGGCCACGGCATCCAAGTCGAGCTCGTCACCGGCGCCATCGAGCAGCTCGATGTCGTCCATCAGGTTCTTATGGTTCTCCTCGCCGATGAGCTCGTCCATGGAAGGATCGCCCAGCTCGGCCTCGACCTCGGCGACCTTCTTGGTGGCGTTGGCGTGGCCGTCGCCCTCAAAGGCAATGACGCGACGGGTCTGACGATCGAACACGCCGCGGAAGTTGCGGCCGCTGCCGATCGGCCAGTTCATGGGATACGTATTGATGCCCAGGACGTTCTCGATCTCTTCCATGAGCTCAAACGGGTCGCGAGCCTCGTGGTCGAGCTTGTTCACAAAGGTAAAGATGGGAATGTGGCGCAGCGTGCAGACCTTAAAGAGCTTTTTGGTCTGGGCCTCGACGCCCTTGGCGCCGTCGATGACCATGACCGCGGCGTCGGCGGCCATAAGGGTACGGTAGGTATCCTCCGAGAAGTCCTGGTGGCCGGGGGTATCGAGGATGTTGACGCAGGCGCCGTTGTAGGTGAACTGCAGGACCGAGGAGGTAACGGAAATACCGCGCTCCTTCTCGATGTCCATCCAGTCCGAGACGGCATGCTTGGCCGAGCTCTTGCCCTTGACCGAACCGGCGGTCTGAATGCTGCCGGTATAGAGCAGCAGCTTCTCGGTAAGTGTGGTCTTACCGGCGTCCGGGTGGCTGATGATCGCGAATGTGCGGCGCGACGAGATTTCATCCGACAGGCTTGCCATGCGGATCCTTTCTTGCATTGAGTGCATTACGTCGTTGTAACCGCACTATTGTAGCCGCGAAATCCCGTTTTAGAGCGCCTATCAGGACAAATTCATCAGATGGGGCATGGGGTAGCAGTCGATGGCGGCACTCCGCAGCAGTTTGTCTCGATCTGTAACATCTAGACGGTTTTTGAACCTCTACCTGTTACAGATTTAGACAACCAGGTGGGCGTCCCAGAAAGATCTCAATCTGTAACATCTAGCCACTCAAAACGGGTCCATCTGTTACAGATTGAGATATAAGGATAGACGGTTGGACAATGTCTCGATCTGTAACATCTAGCAGCCAAAATCTTCTCCAGTTGTTACAGATTGAGACAACCAGGTGGGGCCCGCCGGCAAAATCTCAATCTGTAACAGGTAGCCGTCCAAATCGGTTCCAGATGTTACAGATTGAGATGAATGAACGAGCGGACAATCCATATTTGCCTCTTGCATAACTGTATATAGTGTATATATACTGTGCTTACCGGTTATATACACGTGTAGCCCATCAGCTAAGGAGCCGCTGTGGACATCATCCTATCCAATTCGAGCGACAAGCCCATCTACGAGCAGATAACCTCGCAAGTCAAAGCTCAAATCCTTTCGGGCACGCTCGCTGCGGGAGCCAAACTCCCCAGCATCCGTGCACTCGCGAGCGATCTTGGCGTGAGCGTCATCACCACCAAGCGCGCCTACGCCGACCTGGAGCAGCTCGGGTTTATCTGCACCGTGCAGGGCAAGGGCTGCTTTGTCGCCGAGGGCAACCAAGAACTCTTGCGCGAAAACCAGCTCTGCCATATCGAAGAGCTACTTGCGAAAGCGGCGAGCCAAGCCGAAACCCTGGGCGTCACGCGCGACAAGCTGCACGAGATGCTCGACCTGGTAGCCCCCGAAACCATGCAGTAGCCATCTGCAAGAAAGGCTATACCATGCAAAACCTTTTAGAACTCAAAGGCATCTCACGCCGTGTAAGCGACCGTTTTTCGCTGCGTGATGTCACACTCGCTGTGGAGCCAGGTCAGATCGTCGGCTTTGTTGGTGCCAACGGTGCTGGCAAAACAACGACGATTCGAGCTGCCCTCGGGCTTATAAAGCTCGATGCCGGCGAGGTGCACCTATTTGGGCAGCGCTGTGGCGCCGACGCGCCCGATGAGACGCAGCGCCATCTACGCTCCCGCGTCGGTCTTGTCCTGGACACGTGCCCCTTCCCCTCCACGCTCAAGGTGGGCCAGATCGAGTCGCTCGTAGGCCCGGCGTACCCCACGTGGGACCGCGAAACGTTCGCCGGATTCATCAACCGATTTGGCCTCGATCCTAAGACAAAAGTCAAGGACCTCTCCCGCGGCATGGGCATGAAGCTGCAGCTTGCCTGTGCACTCAGTCACAATGCCAAACTGCTCGTTTTGGACGAAGCCACCGCAGGCCTCGATCCCATGGCACGCGAGGAACTGCTCGATGAGCTGCTTGCCTTTGTCGCCGACGGTCAGCACAGCGTGCTGCTCTCGAGCCACATTACGTCCGACCTCGATCGCGCCGCCGACCGCGTCATCTGCATCGATAACGGCTCGATTATTTTTGACCTGCCGCGCAAGGACATTACCGACCGAGCCGGCATCGCCCACTGCACCCAAGCACAGGCCGCCGAGCTTATGGCTTGCGCCGAAGGCGCCCGTGCCGTCCACCACGCCTATAGCGTGGACGTGCTCGTGCCCAACCGTCGCGAAACGCTCGAGGCCTTCCCCGAGATTCCCAGCGATCGGGCAACCATTGATGACTATCTTCGCCTCATGCTGAAAGGAGCTTCGAAATGAAACGCGCCTTTATGTCCGAGCTCGCCATCGCTCGCTCGCTTATCCCGAGCATTGCAGGCGTCGGCCTGTTCATGTTTGTCGTGCTGACCCTTGCCAACGCGTCGGATGTCGATTCCGGCATGAGCGCCGGCGCCTGTGCGGTCAGCGCAATGTCGCCCATCATAATCATGAACTCGCTAGCTGGCTACGATAACCAAAACGGCTGGGAGCGTTATCGAGCAACGTTGCCCTTCTCGCGCAAAGACATCATCTGCGCACGCTACCTGTGCATCGTTGTCTTCTCGGCCATCATGGCCTGCGCCACCGCGCTTCTGAGCATCGTCTCCATCCCGCTTTTCAACAGCGCGGGCATCCCCTCGACGGGACAGGCCGTCTTTGAGACCGCAATGGCCTCGGCGGCATCGATGCTCATCTCCCTCATGATGGTGTTTTTGGCGCAGCCGCTGTTCTTTCGATTTGGACACATGGAGGCGCTGCGCCTATCCGTTGGCCTGTTTGCCCTGCTTGGTTGCGGCACAATGGCCACGCTGAGCTCCTCCAACCCCATCAGCAACTGGCTCATGTCGATTGCCGGAGCAAATCCCGATCCCGCCGTTCTGGGCTGTCTGTGCGCAGGAATTGCCGTGCTGGCCCTCGCGCTATGTGCAATCAGCTGCACCGTCAGCACCAAGGTTTATCGAGTACGCGACCTGTAATCGACAGCTAAAAAAGCTTAGGTGGTACCCCGCTTATTTTTTCAATGAAACAAGGCGGCATAGCGTCACCACCGCCCCTCACAGCAGGCCGTCTAGTTCTTGGCAACCAAAAAGACACCGTCAGCATATCGAAGGTGAATACTTTTCCGAGAAGTGAACGAGTAAAAACAGTGCCCTGTAGCATCGACATTTTTAAGGACTCAATTCCTGCGGTTTTTGTCTAAGAATCCTGCAGTTTTGTTCGAAAAAAGTGTGCATGTTCCAGGGGTCCAGATTTACTCGTTCACTTCGCGGAAAACCATTCACCTTCGATTCGAGCCTTAACCAAATGCCCTCTCGAACTATGGCCCCTGTCTCACCACAGCGATATCAAAGCTTCATGGCGGGACGGTATCATCGGACGAGCGCCGTAAATCTGGCGCGGTCGTTCTTTGGGGAGGCATTTCACCCGTGTCGTGGGTCGCAGCAGCATTTGTGTCGGCTTTCTTTGCCGGCATCACATCTATCCTGGCCAAATGCGGCATCAAGCAGACCGACTCCGATGTCGCGACGGCCATTCGCACCTGCGTGGTGCTCGTTTTCGCCTGGGCAATGGCGGGCATTTCTGGATCCATTGGAACCATCGGCAGCATCGAACCCAGATCCTGGCTCTTTCTCGTCCTCTCGGGACTCGCTACCGGTGCTTCGTGGATCTGTTACTTTAAGGCGTTGGGCATCGGAGACGTCAATAAGGTCGTACCGGTCGACAAGATGAGCACCGTACTCGCCGCACTGATCGCCATCGTACTTTTTGGCGAGACGAGCAACCTTGCGGTTAAGCTCGTGGGAACCGCTGTCATCACCCTCGGCACGTTTTTAATGATCGAGAAGAAGCAGTCTGCCGGACCCGAGCAGCAGCAAGACCGGACCTGGCTCGCTTACGCCCTCGGCGCCGCCGTGTTCGCGGCGCTCACGTCCATCCTTGCCAAGGCTGGCATCGAAGGCGTCGAATCCAGCCTGGCCACGGCAATCCGTACCTGTGTGGTACTGGTTATGGCATGGGCAATCGTGGCAGCTAAAGGCAAGATGGGCCAAGCCGTGCACGTAGACCGCTATGAACTCGTATTTCTCGCGGCATCGGGCATTGCGACTGGCGCATCGTGGCTGCTATACTACTACGCCATCGCCACAGGCCAGGTGAGCGTCGTGGTGCAGATCGACAAACTATCGATTGTCGTATCGGTACTATTTGCGCGCCTGGCATTCAACGAAAAAGTCTCGCGACGCAGCGCTATCGGTCTCGCCCTCATCGTACTGGGCACCGCCGCGCTCGCGGTTTGGAAATAGCGCCGATTCCGAGCGAGATCTAGGCGCTCGCAAATCCATGACACAGCGCCACACCGGGCCTAGGGTGCTTGTATCGACCGTGCGCCACCGTGCTACTTGCGCAGCGACTTGGGCAGCGGAATGCCGGCGGCGATGACGGCGGCGATGATCATACAGACGATGCCTTTGAGCGGGAAGCACATGAGCAACAAGCCCACGACCATAACGGGTTGGCGCATGACGGCGCCCATCGTCGATGCCGTGCAGACGGCGACGCAAAAGACCGGATCGGCGCCGGTGAGGATGGCCAGTCCGTAGCCCAGGCTTACGCCCGAGAAGATAACCGGGAAGAAGTGACCGCCGCGCCAACCAAGGTTGATGAGGGCGGGGGTCAGCATGGCCTTGACCAGACCGGTCGCGATAAGCACGCCGGCGGGAATGGTCAAGTAGGTTTCCATGAGCACGTCGGCCTGGGTCTCGCCGGCAAACATGGTGTAGGGCAGGACCGTGCCGCAGATGGCGAGCGCCAGACCGGCTAGCATGGCCTTGACGACAGGACGCTCCCCTATTGCATGGGCAAGCGCTTCGCTCGCGTGCTCAGAGACAAAGTACAGCCAGCCGCAGATTGTTCCGATCAACGACAGAGGGACGAGCCAGGTAAGCTCTAGGTTGCCCACCTCGGCGGACTCGAACCTGGGCATGCCCATGCCGCCGCCCACAAGCTGGCCAAGCAGCAGGTAGGCACCCAGACCGCCGGCAATCGCAATACCGTAGACCACCGTCTTTTGCGCCTTGGGCAGCTTGATGGTGATCTCGCCGGACGCGGAGCCCTCGTCGCCGTCGGCACTACCGGCAAGCGGCGCCACAAAGCCAAAGACGGGCGCAGTAAAGAGCGCCGTCAGGGCAGTCTGGGTACCCAGCAGCGTGAGCTCCCTAAACTCGGCGCCAAAGCGACGCATACGGTCGCCGACCCAGCTGCACAGACCCGCGATAACGCCGGTCAGGCCGGCCTCCGGTCCAATGCTTCCGCCAAACAGCAGCGGCAGCAATGCCGCGAGCGAAAGCTTGCCCAGGTTGTCGTACGGGTAGCGCCCGTCTTGCTTAACCTTAGCCATCACCTGGTTGAGGTCATCGGTCTTGGTGCCTGTCATCTTTTCGTACAGACCGATTAACAGGCCGCCCAGCAGGCAGACAAAAAACGGGTACGGCAAAAAGCCAAACGGGCCGCTGGCAAGCTCGGGCGAAGAGACGCCCAGCGCGTGCGGAATCTCGGTCCATAGATAGTCGATACCGTGCTCCATCGCAAAAAAGAACAGCCAGACCGCGGCACCTGCGAACGCACCGGTCACGGCAACGCTAAGTAAAAACAGCGCGCGGTTTTTGGGTTTGGCAAGGTTGTCCATCGGGACCTCCCGCGGTCAAAGTCGACATAGATACGTTTTATTGTAGAGCGAGCGTTGCCCGAACGAGCCAACCATCCACGCCGCGAACGGCACCATTGGGAGCCATAGTGGGGCAGGCTCAAGACTTATCCGTTGATAATCGAGGCAATCTCGCGCAAATCGTCGGCAAAGTAGATGCCGTGCTGGCGCCGCGGGCTCGATAGGCCCTTATCAATCATGTGCTCGAGCAGCGCCTTGAGGTCGTTGTAGTAACCGTCCAGGTTATACAGGATGCATGGAGCACTCAGGTGCCCCAACGACACCGCGAACATGACCTCGGCAATCTCCTCGAGCGTGCCCGTCCCACCGGGAAAGGCGATGAACGCATCGCCGAGCTCAATCATCTTGGCCTTGCGCTCCGCCATATCACTCGTCACTATGAGGTCGTCGATACCGTCATGTTGAAACTCAGCCTCGATAAAAAAGCTCGGCTCAACACCCGTCACACGTCCGCCAGCATCGAGCACGCTATCGGCGAGCGCGCCCATCAGGCCCGATTTGGACCCGCCGTATACCAGCGCGTGTCCGTTGGCGCCAATCCAGTTGCCCAGCCCCTGCACCGCGGGCAGAAACGCTGGGTCATTGCCAGTGTTGGCACCCAGGTACACGGTGATGTTCATATTTGCCCCCCTGTTGTGGCGCGCGACGTTCGTCTTAGCGCTGGCGTCGACGATACTCGCGCACGCGACGCGAAAGATCGGCAAGCTCGTCGCGATCGAGCTCTTCCAAATGCTCCAGATCATCCATAAAGCGTGCCATGGTGTCCTTTTGACGCATCTTGATAAGCGTATTGCAGTAGTTCACCGCCACGCCCGTGAGCATGGCGATGTAGAAGATGCTGATGACGCTCAGAATGACGGTAATGGCGCGGGCAACCGGTGTCTCGGCCGGAATGTCACCAAAGCCGATGGTCGAGACCGTCTCAAAGCTAAACCACAGGCCATCGCCAAACGTGAGGGTCGTGGGCTCGGACAGCCAAACGGCCGTCGAGCACAGCAGATAGAAGATAAGAAACAGGCCCGTGATGCGCGCAAAGCCAGCCTGGCGCAACACGTCGGCAAGCGTCCTCAACTTGTTCATCGCGACCCCTTTTCCCAGACGCCCAATCACGTTCGCTCGGTATTGTCCCACGCCTCCCCCGCAAACGAAACTAGTCATTGGGGACGTTCTTAAATGACTAGTCAAACAAGAACGTCCCCAATGACTAGTCGTTTAAGAACGTCCCCAATGACTGCCGGGCGGGAGCGTTTAGCGGTGCAGCTGCCGACTGGGCAGGTTGAGCTGGTATCCTTATGCGGTAATGTCTCGATTCGTTAGGATTGCATGTGAGAGCTGCCACTGTCCTTCGTTCAGTTATATATCGCGCCCTGGCCGTTGTGCTTGCCGCGCTTGTCGTGCTGAGTTCTATCGCGCCTGTCCAGGCTTTTGCCGATGACTCTAGTCAGCCAGTCAAGACGGTCCGCGTTGGTTGGCTCGTCAACAGCGAAGGCTTCCAGAACGGCACCCCCGGGGAGCGTCTCTCGGGATGGGGCTACGAGTACCTCCAGACCCTGTCGTACTACACGCCCGGCTGGCGATACGAATACGTCTCCGGCACCTTCACCGAGCTTATGGACATGCTCGAGGCAGGCGAGATCGACCTCATGCCCAACATCTCCTACTCCGAGGAACGCGCCCAAAAGCTGCTCTTTTCCTCGAACCCAGAGGGCACCGAGCGCTACTACATCTACGCCAAGCCCGATCGCGACGATCTGGCCAAGGGCGACCCCCAAGCGCTCCAAGGCCTTACCATCGGCTACAACCCCGACGTTATGCAAACCTTCGTTGGCCAGCAGTGGCTCGCCAACGAAGGCATTACCTGCACCTATAAAGAAATCGACACTGGCGGCGCCCTCTTTGGCGCGCTCACAAACGGCGAGGTCGACGCCATCATCATGAACGACACGCTCTCGTCGCCCGAGGCGTCGCCCATGTTCTACGTTGGTTCGAGCGACTACTACTTTGCCGTCCCCAAAAGCCGCCCCGACCTAAGGGACGACATCAATGCCGCCATGTCGGCAATCGCCCGCGTCAACCCACGCTATATCGACGAAGTCAAATCTAACTACTCGGCCCAAAACAGCGGTTCATCATCGCTCAACGGCCCCGAACGTTCCTGGCTCAAAGCAAATGACAACACCATCACGCTCGGCTACATTACGGGCAAACTCCCCTACTGCAACGAAGACGAAGGCGGCAAAATGGAAGGTTCGCTCGCATCGCTTGCGACGACGTTGCACGATAAATTTGGCATTACGGTCAAAACCGTCGCCTTTGATAACTACAAGATGATGTCATAGGCCCTGTCAAAGGGAAGCATCGACGCTGCGCTGCCGGTATACCGAGATTACTGGTTTGCCGAGCAATCTGGCGTTGTGCAGTCGGTATCGTTGGGAACCGTGTCCCTCACCGCCATCCACACCGGCGGCAACCTGAACAAAGACCTTCAGAACATCGCCTGCACCAAATCATCGTTTATCAACCAAAATGTACTTGAAAGTCTGTTCGACGCCCTCAGGAAGGGAACGGCACACTGCATCGTCGCTCCCAGTTCACGTGTAAAAACCATCGGCGGCCGTTATGATCTCGAAGGCTACGAGACGACCGAGCTCCCTGACACCTGTGAGCTCTCGTGCTGGATTTCGCGCGGAAAACCCGAGCTGTTGGGAATCATCAACAAGGGCATCATCAATGCCGGAGAATCGCTCTCCGCAAGCAATTACTCCTCCACGTCGTACACGGCCCAGGAATCCAACACGCTTCAATTCCTTTATCGCAACCGTGCCGCCGTTGCAGCTGCCCTCATCGGTATGTTGTCGGTCGGCATCGTCCTGCTCATCTGGGCGCTCGTGCGCGCTCGGACCGAGCGCAAAAAAGCCGATGCCGCCAACGCCGCCAAGACGGCATTCCTCACGCGCATGAGCCACGACATCCGTACGCCGCTCAACGGTATCCTGGGCCTTATCGAGATCGAGGAATTGAAGGAAGGCGATATCCAAGTCGCCCGCGAGAGCCGTGCCAAGGCGCGCGTTGCCGCCAATCACCTGCTCTCGCTAATCAACGACATCCTCGAGATGGGCAAAATCGAAGACCGCAAGCTAACACTGGAGCATGCGCCTTTTAACCTCAAAGAGCTCTGTGACGATACACTGGTGCTGTGCAAGCTCCGCGCGTCCAGTAACGGCATCACAATGCAGGACAATAGTCTGCCGTACGCCACGGGGCCATACATGATCGGCAGCCCCACCCATATCCGACAGATCATGATCAACCTGTTAGACAACAGCATTAAGTACAACAAGCACGGCGGCTCCGTCACCTTTAGCTCAAAGACCAAGCCACTCGATAACGGGCGCGCTCTCTTTTGCTTTAGCGTTTCGGACACCGGCATTGGTATGACTCCCAAGTTTTTAAAGCATATCTATGAGCCGTTTGCCCAAGAAGGTGACGATGCGCGCAGCAAGTTCCAAGGAACCGGCATGGGCATGCCAATCGTCAAGTCGCTTATTGAACTGATGGGCGGCACGATTGAGATTTCGAGTGAGGTTGGCGTGGGGAGTACGTTCAACGTCCAGATTCCGCTCGATATCGACAAAGACCCTCAGGCAAGAGAACGCGCGGACGAGCAAGCAGACAGCTGCTCGCTTGCCGGCATGAACGTTCTTTTGGCAGAAGATAACGAGCTCAATGCCGAGATTGCCCAGGCGCTGCTCGAAAGCGAAGGCATTGTCGTAACTCGCGCCGCCGATGGCAACGAAGCGGTCGACCTATACGTTGGCCGTCCCGCCGGCAGCTTCGATGCCATTCTGATGGACATTATGATGCCGGACATGGACGGCTATGAGGCAACCCGCGCGATTCGCCTGAGCGAGAAGGTCGATGCAGCCGATATCCCCATCATCGCGCTCACCGCCAATGCCTTTGCCGAAGACGCCAAGGCGGCACACGACGCCGGCATGAACGCCCATCTGTCCAAACCGCTCGACTTTAACAAGCTCAAAAACATACTCGCCCGCATCAAGAAAAACGGATCCGTTTCGCTATAGTTTGTGCTCAACCACCACGCACGACCAGAAAGGAAGCCAACGATGTTTAGGCCCTTACGTCGAAAGAAACGCGCCATCACTGACGAGGAAGCGCGCGAACTGCTCGCCACCTGCAAGCGCGGCGTCTTTGCCGTCAACGGCGACGATGGCTACCCGTACGCCATTCCCGTCAACTACTTCTTTGACACCGAGCACGACAAGATTTATTTCCATGGCGCCAAGGCCGGCCACAAGGTCGATTCACTCAAGCGCGATGACAAGGTCTGCTTTACCGTTTACGGCAACGAGTGTTACAAGGACGGTGACTGGGCTCCCTACGTTATGAGTACCGTGGTCTTTGGCCGCTGTCGCCTGGCGAATGACACCCCCGCGTTTATCGAGGACAAAGTCCGCCAGCTCGCCCTTAAGTACTACCCTTCTGCCGAGGAGGTCGAAGAGGAAATCGCCAAAGACATCAAGGGCGTCCAACTCTACGAGATTTCGATTGAGCATCTTTGCGGCAAGCAGATTCAGGAAAAATAAACCTCCGCAGCAGGTCTGCGCCCAATGGTTACAGATGCCTTACCACACGGGGCCTTCCAGCCGACTTGGCAGAAGACCCCGCATGCAGTGCTCACTTACCGTGCATTAAAAACGTAGCGGTCCAGGCGGTCGCACGCTTCCCTTACGCGCGAAAGCGGCAGCGCCAGATTCACGCGAATGTGGCAGGGCCCGTGGAACGGGCGGCCGTCCTGATATCCCACGCCTACGCGCGCCCCCTCGTCGAGCAGCCACTGAATATCGCGGCCATGCTCGCGGCACCACTCGGTGCAGTCCAGAAACACCATGTACGTGCCCTGCGGACGCGAATAGGACACGCCCTCAAAATGCTCGTCCACGTAATTGCAGAAGTACTCGATATTGCCGGCAAGCACCTGGTTGAGCTCGTCCACCCACTCGTAGCCCTGCGGCTGGTAGGCACCGATAAGCGCATGCATAGAGAGGACGTTCATCTCGTTGTAGTGGGTCTTGTCGGACACGGCGCACACGCGGTCGCGCAGCGTCTCGTTATAGATGATGTGGTAGCTGCCGACCAGGCCCGCCAGGTTGAACGTCTTGCTGGGCGCATAGAGGGCAACCGTGCGCATGCGGGCGTCCTCGCTTACCGACTGCGTCGGAATATGCTTGTGTCCCGGCAGGATGATATCGGACCAAATCTCGTCCGAGATCACCACGCAATCGTGCTGGCGGTAGATGTCCATGGCGCGCTCGATCTCGTCACGCTCCCATACGCGGCCGCAGGGATTGTGCGGTGAGCAGAACACCGCGGCATGGATGTGGTTTTGGGCGAGTTTGCACTCCATGTCCTCAAAGTCCATGCGCCACACGCCCTGGTCGTCGAGTTTAAGCGGGCTGTGGACAATGCGATAGCCCGCAGCTTCGATGGACTTGGTAAAACCAATGTAGGTGGGGCTATGGACCAGCACTGCATCGCCCGGCTGGACATACGCGCGCAGCGTCGACACGACACCGCCCAGCACGCCGTTTTCGTAGCCGATATGTTCAGGGCGCAGGCCCTCGACGCCATTGCGGCGGCTCTGCCATTCGATGATGCGGTCGAAGTACTCGGCGCGCGGGTTAAAGTAGCCAAACATGGGATGCTGAGCGCGCTGAATGATGTGCTCCTGGACCGTGGGCACCGTGGCGAAATTCATGTCGGCCACCCACATGGGAATGCGGTCGAAGCCCTCGTCGGGTGCGTTCGGAGCCATGCCGGGGATCTCGCCCCAAGAGTCAACGGCGATGGAGTCCATGCCGTGGCGGTCGATAAGCGAGCTAAAGTCGTATTTCATGCTGAACTCCCGTGCAAAGTGATTGTTTTGGTAGGCGTTATTGTCCACCAGCACGGGCGATTTTGGCATGGGGTTTGGCGCTTAATTTGACGGGTGCGGACGAATGGCTGGTTAGTCTTGCGCGTCGTTGACGGCGACCACGGTTAGCTGGGTTTCATCGACCGTAAAAGATATGTCGAGTCCGGCGTAGGCCAAGTGGTAAACGCGGTTTGGCTCGTGCTTGCTGCCCGCGCGGCGCGGATCTTGGCGAAGAACCTCGACCAGACCGGGGAGCTTTGCGGGTGGGACCATGTCTTGAAGAGCTTGCGGGAACTCGACGTCGAGCTCTTGCCACGGAGCGTCCTCAATCCAGCCGCCGGTCGCATCCGGATGACAGTCCGCAAACGGGATGTAGGGCTTGATATCGTAGATGGGCGTGCCGTCACGCAGGTCGGCCCCCAGCACATGAATGATGGGGCCGTCATCGGTGAGCTCGACACGATCGAACTTGACGCAGGTGAGCCCGATGGGATTAGGGCGAAACGGACTGCGCGTGGCAAACACTCCCACACGTTCGGCTCCGCCCAGACGCGGCGGGCGCACGGTTTTCGACCATTTTGCGTTGGTGCCGGACCTGTCCTGCGTTTTGGCGTCGGCAGCTATGTCCTTAGCCGTGCCGCCGGGCGTGCCGTTTTCGAAGCGCCACAGCAGCCATAGGTGAGAGAAGGAGTCCAAGCCCTCAACTGCTGCATTGGAGGCAAATTCCGGCTCAAAAACGATGCGTCCCTGCAGATGGGGCGCCAAAAAGCTGTTGCGTGGGATGCCGAACTTCTGCGGCAGGTCGGTATGTATGTGTGCAATAGGTTCCATGCCGGTCATTGTACGGCATGGAGGCGTGGGACGTTGCGCGCAATTCTTCGCCGAGGTCTCCCGTCGTGCAACCAACGGTTGCTTGGAGGGGCGCCTGCCGCCGCGTATGCTTAAGCCATCAACCAGCAGAAAGGAGCCGCTATGGCCTTTGCAGAAAAGCTCATTGCCATCCGTCGCGCCCATCACCTTACCCAAGAGCAGCTCGCCGCCAAGCTCTTTGTCACGCGCCAAGCCGTCAGCCGTTGGGAGCGCGACGAGGTCACCCCGGGCATCGACATGATGAAGCTCATTGCCACCGTAACCGGCGAGCCCCTGTCTCACCTGCTCGAAATGCCCGAGCACTATTGCCAGAGCTGCGGCATGATACTCACGCCCGACGACTGCGGCACCGATGCTGCGGGCACCGCGACCGATCATTACTGCAAGTGGTGCTACGACCACGGCAAGTACACCTACGACACCACCATGGAGGCAATGATCGAGGATTGTGCCCCGCGCCTGGCACAAAACACCGGCATGTCGCTCGACGAAGCCGTCTCGCTCATGGGCGCCGTCCTGCCGCAACTGGAGCGCTGGCGCGCCGTGCAAGAAAACGAAGAGCGCTACGGTGCCGAGGCGCGGGCGCGCTATGGCGATGAGGCTATCGATGCAGCAAACGAAGCGCTGCTGGACATGGACCCCGAGACATGGAACGACATGAAGGAACTTGAACGCGCTGTTCTGGGCCAGCTTTCGATTGCTATGGGCATTGGCGACCCAGAGAGCAACGAGGCTCGCAAGCTCGTCGCGATGCATCGTCGCTGGATTGCTCTCAACTGGGGATGCGAGCCCCAGAACGAAGCATACCTGGGCCTCGCCCACGGCTATCTTGCCGACCAGCGCTTTGTTGACTACTACGACAAGCCCTGCGGCACCGGAGCCACGGCGTTTCTGGTACAGGCCATCGAGTCGTCACTGGCCCGCGCATAGACCGCGGCGGCTTTGGGTATTTCAATCAAAACCTCAACCGATTGGAGACCCATGGCTACTGATCACGAGCTCGCGCTGTACGTTATGACCGGCTGCCCGTACTGCATAAAGGTCAAGCACTTTTTGGCCGATAACGGCGTGACCATTCCCGAGCGCAATATCTCGACCGATTCCGATGCCGAGCAGACACTCATCGCCGTCGGCGGAAAACGCCAGGTTCCCTGCTTGTTCATCGACGGCAAGCCGCTCTACGAATCGAGCGACATCATCGCATGGGTACAAAAGAACCTGCTCTAACACTCGCGTTGCGACCGGCTCGCCCCAACCTATACGACCCAAACATGTACACCAGCATCCAAAGTCGACATTTTTCGACATCTTTGGATGCTGGCGTACAGTTTTTGCGGGTAGTCATGGACGCTCTTAACCGGCTAATTGTTTGAGGCGACCTTTGGATTATGGCTGTTTGACGCCTCTGGAAAGGATTTCCGAGAGGGCTGTGGTCAAAAAAGGGCAAATATGAGTACTGCTACCTGTTTAGTAGCAGCGATTTTGATCACTTCAGGAACTATTCAACGTTCCATACGTCCGTAGACGACGCTATTTCTCCTCATATGTTTAATAAAAGTAGCTCCTAATGGGAACAAATCTCATCAGGAGCTACTATTTATAGCAAAATAAATGTAACTATAATGGCAACAGTACTCATATTTGCCTTTTTTTGACCACGACCCTCCAGAATAGCCGCTGAGGACGACACTAAATGACATAATCCGGCACTTGGACATTCTTATATGACTAGCCATTGAAGGACACCTAACGACTACTCCCATTCGCGACACACTGTGTCGCGAATTAAGCTGGTCCCATTATCGAAGACCAGTGAGAGCTCCTGCCCAGAATCTCGATAGCTTAATAAAGCGCTCCCCTCCGGAAGTTCAATGAGCATCCAAATTCCAGGCTGAAAAGCAAAGGAGTATCGAAGCCGTCAATGCTCATTTCCTATCGAACACGCGGGTCAAAACAAGCTAATTAGCCTGATAAACTGTTTGTATTTTTGTCTACAAAACTGTATACAAAAAGAGTATCCGTTGACCTGTGCTCGACATTATGCCGATCGATAGGAGGCGCTATGGACGCTAAGCAACTCGAAAAGATAATCGGATTTGCCCCCGGAGAGTTGGAAAAGGCCGCGGAGGCATACGAAAAAGATGAGTGGCCGAAGGGTCGCACCATCAAGCTGGGAAGGCCGCCGATTTCTGACGAGCCAAGCGTTGTTTTATCCGCACGTGTGGGTGAATCTGTCCTTGAAGCCTTTGACGCAAAAGCAAAGCGCCATGGGCAAACACGCACGGAGCGACTCAGGGAGCTCATCACGCTTGATGCAATGATTGCCTAGTTACCCACCACACCCAAACATGTACACCAGCATCCAAAGTCGACATTTTTCGACATCTTTGGATGCTGACGTACAGCTTTTGCAACATAGTCATTGGGGACGTTCTTAAATGACTAGTCGTTAAAGAACGTCCCCAATGACTAGCTAGCCGTGGAAGCGGGCTATGGGCGCAAGTGGCTGCTCGCGAAAGACGCGCTCGACGGCGGCGCGGTATTCGTCGACCTTTTTGGTCTTACGTACGAGCTTGTGAACGGTAGTGGGGTCGGCGAAAGCGCACTTGGCGTAGAACCACCACTCCTTCATACGAAAGACCGCGTTACCGCCAATCTCTTCTGCATAGGCCGCGAACAGCGTGTCGTGGAAACGCTGCAGTTCGGCTGCCGTGGCAGCAGGACCGCCGTTGACCATGCGAGCCAGAGCGGGGTTCGCGAGCAGGCCACGCCCCAACATCACATGGCGCGTGCCGGGATAGGCCTCCACCAGCGCGCCCATATCCTCAAGATCAAAAATATCGCCGTTGTAGGCGACCGGGAACGGCGCACGTTCCAGCGTCTCGCCGTAAAACTCTTTGCGCGGCGAGCCCGCATAACGGTCCTTCTGCACGCGCGGATGCACGATCAGCTCTGCCAGCGGCATGTGGCAATACAGATCGAGCACGCGCTCGTATTCGTCGTCGCTCTCCAACCCCAGCCTGGTCTTGACCGATACCGGCAGCGGAGAG
>CALKBP010000030.1:0-6189 GCA_937989885.1 uncultured Collinsella sp. | reverse complement strand
CAAATTAGCAACACCCTTGACTCTAATTATACTGATCACTAACCAGACCGTGGCTGACGCTCAAAAATCGCTTCGCAACAGTAAGCAATGATCCATTAATCACTCAAAAAAAACAAAGGCCGCCAACAAGCTGCAGACGACCCAACAAAAACAAGGTGCTCCATGGCGGATTCGAACCGTCGACCTTGGGATTAGAAGTCCCCTGCTCTATCCAACTGAGCTAATGGAGCGGATAAAAAGTGATTATACCCTAATTGAATTGATCGCGGTATGCTTTGCAAACCGCATCAACGGGACCGTCCATGCGAAGATCGCCCTTCTCGATCCACACAGCGCGCTGGCAAATACGCTCAACCTGATCCATTGAGTGCGAAACGAATAGGACAGTAACATCACCGGATTCAATAAAATGTTGAATTCGCCTTTCGCACTTTTCCTGGAAGAACACATCGCCAACCGATAGCGTTTCATCAACAATCAAAATATCAGGCTCGGTAATCGTAGCAATCGCAAAGGCAATACGTGCCACCATACCCGAAGAAAAATTCTTTAGAGGCATATCGACAAAGTCATTAAGCTCAGCAAAATCGATGATCCCATCAAAGTTCGCATCGATAAATTCCTTGGTATATCCGAGAAGCGAGCCGTTAAGGTAGATATTCTCGCGAGCCGTCAGCTCCGGGTCAAAACCGGCACCAAGCTCGATAAGCGGAGCAATGTTGCCATGAACCCTGACCTCGCCTTCGCTCGGCTCAAGAACGCCAGCAATGATCTTAAGCATAGTGGATTTGCCGGATCCGTTCGTTCCGACCAGACCAACGACCTCGCCCTGATGAACTTCGAACGAGATGTGTTTTAGTGCCCTAAACTCCTCAAAAAAGAGTTCGTGTTTCGCAAGCTTTATAAAATACTCTTTAAAGCTACCCAGCGACTCAGAAGCCATATTAAAGACCATAGAGACATCTTTGACTTCAACCGAAAGAGGCTTCTTCTCATAATCAACCGAGGGCATAGCACCCGCTTGAATAACTCCAGACATACTATTCCCCTAGATATAAAGAATGAACTTATGCTCGCTCTTATGAAATACCGCATACCCTATAACCAGTGAAAGGGCTGCCCATAGGACGCAAAAAGCCAATACCTGTGTGGAAGGATTACACTGAAACAGGAAGATATCACGCATGAAAGTCAAATAGTTATACATGGGGTTCGCATACATTAGAACCCTAAGGATATGAGGCATTCCGGCAATAAAATCTGTAGTCCAAAAAATAGGAGTAAAGTACGTCCAGGCGGTAATCACAACACTCCAAAGATGAATCACATCTCTAAAGAATACTGCAAGGGCAGAGAGCGCCAGACCAATTCCCATGCAAAACAGCATTAGAAGAATCAGACACACCGGAAGCCAAACAAGATGCCATGTGGGCACTACACGGAACCACAACATGACTAAGGCAACAGCAACAAGCGAAAAAGCAAAATTTACCAAGGCAAACAAAGCCTTTTGGACGGGAAATACCCAGCGATGGACTTTGACCTTCTTTAACAATGACGCTGCAGCAAGTATCGACGTCATGGCCTGCGATGTGGAATCGGACATAACGGCAAAAGTAACATTACCAACAATTAAGTAAAGCGGATACATCTCTGGCGTAATAGAACCATTTCGGCCCTGGGCAAAAATCGTCGAAAAAACGACCGCCATCACGATCATCATAAGCAAAGGATTAAGCACTGACCACGCGACGCCAAGAACGCTACGACGATATTTCAGCTTAAAATCCTTGGTAACTAGCTGTTTTAGGATGTAAAAATCCTTTTGAATATCATTGGCCGCGTGCGATTGAATACTCTTTGCACCAACGCGGCCATCCATGCTATTCGCCACAAACGACTCCTTAATAACAACATCCTGTCGAGAGAGAAGTATATCCTCCCGCAGCTCGCAGAATGAATGGGCCCCTAAAAGAGAGGTATTAACCCATACTTTGTCTAAAGAAAGGCATGGAGCGTGCACCCCATGCCTCAAAACAGACTCGCTACTTCTTTCCCTGAACAGCTCTACCAATAGATTTAAGAACTTCACGACGCGCAGAGCCAACGGGACATAACGGGTCAACTATTTTACGCAACGGGCTGGTTTCAGAAACGGCCTTTTCGTGCATCAACAACGGGGTGTCAACTGAAGTACCGGATCCAACAAGCAAAGCAAGAAGCTTCTCATAGAAAGGTGTCTCACGGGCATACTTCCAATACAGCTGGCTACGATCGCAATAAGCGAACTTCCATGGCTTTTCAAACCCAGCATAGTGCACAATCCGCTCATGGCTACGCGAATCATTAAATGCATCGAAAACGTGGTGAGGAGCATAGCTGAACACGTTTGCGATGCGATTGCCACAATCAATCATAACGTTCCAGTCATAGTTAAGCCAGGTAACGCGCCCTTCGCAATGAGCATTCAACACATCCTGGTCGTTATAAATAAAACGATCGTCAGAAGCAAATTCAAGCCACTCTTCAATCGTGTGAAGACTCCGCATTTCACGCGTGTTAAGCAGCAGAACGCCGGCCTGGAAGTAATCATAGGGGTTAGTCATCCCTAGTACCGTCTTGGCATACTTTAAACGCTCACCATTTTTCATGTTTAAGTTGCCTAGGAAATCGATATCCCGTGTTGCGCCGAGCAGGTTAGTACCGAGTTCGGTTTCATACAGCTCCGAAACGTCACCCTTAACAATAAGATCAGAATCAAGATAAAGGACTTTATTGTAGTAAGGCAATAGCTTCTGAATAAGGAAGCGATAATAAGTCTCAACACTAATATGCGGATTATTTGTTGTCAACGCATATCGATCGATGATGGCAGAGACGCTGCAGAACCTCACACCGGCGTGAGGGAAAGCCCCAAAGAAACTCTTCATACGAGTTTGGTTTTCCCCATTGATATCACGATGCAGCACGACGATATCGTAGCGATAGTCTGTAGAAGCATTTGCAAGCATTGAATAGATTGTGGTCGTAAGCATGGGGACATAATTATTGTCCGAGGCAAAAACAACAGGGATTATAGGGCGGGGATCGCCAGAAAGACGCGGAAGACCGAGTTCGCCATGATAATCTGGCTCAGTAAAGTGAACACACTGCAGCTCGGCAGTTTTCCAACCCTCACCAACACGCTCATGATGAAGCAAATAAATATTCAAGAGCCTTTCAGCAAGGTGACCGGGTGTGCGCAGGCCTTCCTTGCTGTATTTCGACATGTCTGTCGTATTAACAAACTCTTCGAGAATCGGGAATAACCACTCGCAATATGCGTTAAAAATGGCCCGCTTCATGATGAACATGTTGCAGAAGCGCACGGTGTGCCCTTTGAGGAAAGCCTGAGCATCCTGAAGATACTCAGGATGCTGTTTACCGAGAATGGAAACGACTTTATCGAGATCCTCGACAAACAATTTGTCGGCAAGATCGTATTGCTTGCGAATGGTTGCAGAAGACCCGCAGTAAGGACGAATATCCTTACGCTCGGTCGTAATCACGTCAAATTCTTTCACGTATTTACGGACGCTATCGTCGTCAAGACAATACTCAGCCTGAGATTTAGCATCAATATAGGCGTCCATCACCTCGCCATAAAGATTTTCCTCATGGCGTTTTCGAGCAAAATCAAAATAACGACGATAGTGACAAAAACCAACATAATCGCTGTCGGTATTCTTCCAAGCCCAATACTGCGTAGTCAGTTCGCAATACATAGGGTTTTGATCAGAAATATTCTCGCCATCGTTATCCTGGAATGCCCAGTGGAAAATATCACTTCGAGATGAACAGCCGACCTGAACAGGCTGGAATAATTCGCTGTCGAACAAATCGACTCTTTTATGAGTTGATACAAAGATCCGGATATCCTGTTTCGCGCAACAACGCTTTTTTGCCCTCTCTTCAACTTCGCAAATATGAAGCTTGGCAGCATCAGCGAAATCCATAAGGCGATTGGAAACAAAATAATCTGTACCTGCCATTGATTTGGCTTCACGATACCAAGTCCTTAATGTTTCTACCGAAACATCGCCACCGTCATTTACCCACTCCGCATAAGCTGCATCACGAGTCAGGCGCATAACTTGTTCAGCAACTTCCAAGTCACCAACCACGGAAGCCGCTTTTTTAGCTGCATCGATTTTATTGGAATTATCTACGCGAACAAACCAATCGTTAAATAGAAGATCCATCAACTTTGTCTTACCGCCACTAAAGGCCATAGACAAATCAAACTTATTGAAATTCTCGGAGAATTCTGCCATATGTGTCACAGAACTCCAGAAGCCCTGAGCGCTCCGCAGGAAAGAGTCAGGCGACATCTTAGACCCTGAGTTAACTCCGCGACCCAAATAATACTTAAGCCCGACAATGTCGTTACAAGTAAGCTGAGAATCTGCCTCTGCAAGAGCAACAAAACACTCGTAACCGTCTTGAGCGCGACCCATCCTATCGTTTGTCATGCCGGAGAACGCTCGTTTAAAGTAACGGGCGTCATAAGCACGTTGTGTGATGCGCCAATCTTGGCGATAGCCAGCCTCGCTGCTAAATGCAGCGTTACAGATATCCGAACCGGCCAAAGGCTCAATATCACGATTAACATAGGACTCAAATTCAATACGTTCTTGCTCAGATACGCCCGCATTTACAACCTTAATCCCAAAATGGTAGATATCTGCAGGATGAGCAAGAGAATAGTCATTGAGCTCTGAAAGAAAGCCAGGCTCAAGTTCATCATCGGAATCTAAAAGAATAATGAAATCGCCAGAACATTGTTCGACAGCGGATTTGCGACCAAGATGAACGCCCTCGTTGTGCGATTTGATAATGGGCTTAACACGGCTATCGCGCTCGGCGTAGTCTTTAAGAATTGAAGCAGTATTATCAGGACTGCCGTCGTCGACAACAACCAATTCAAAATCAGCAAAAGACTGATGCAGCACGCTATCGATGCATGCAGGCAGGTATTCAGCGTCTTTATAAGAAGAAACACAAATAGAAAAACGAGACAAGACTACGCTCCTAATCATAAGTGAGAGCAAACACAAATCAGCATAATGCAGCTTGGCTAAAGCTAATCCATGAAAAACTGGAAACATAAAATAGGCGGTGTCCAGTCGTTCAAAACGAATCGACCAGAATAATGCTCAGAGATGCCAAGAGGGTCGAGATCTAACTGTGCATCAATTGAAATAAGTTCCTTCGAATTTCAACTAGCATGGCGTTAATAGACAAACACAAAAATAAAGAGAAAATAATCTCCACCCAGTGATTAACGAATGACACAGAACCCAAAACACCAAGTATCGAAACGTGAAACATATATACGTTTCCACTTGACTCGCCCAAATATTTGAAAAAACTACCCAAGAGGGAGTCTTCTCTTGCGATTTGAGTCATCAGAAGGATTAAACAGAATGCAATAAACGAATCAACCATTAAGTTCAATTTAAAACGCGCAACGCACAATCCCAGGAGAACGATGCCGGCAAGTGGAAATTTATAAGTGTTACGGCACTCCAAAAACTTAACAAATAATCCCCTTTTACATGCAGTCATTCCCAACACAAAAGCAAAAACATAAAACAATTCTCTGTCGGTATGCATATTAGGGTCATCAACGATGAGATAAACCAGCCAAGGCGTATAAGCAACAAGTAGCAGGATGCAGTTAGCGAGCTTTCCCTTCGAGATGACCATATAAAAAAACGGCGCAAGCACATAGCAGCATATAGCAGCACCCAAATACCACCACGCTCCACATAGCGTAGGTGAGCTAAAGAATTCTGAGGCCAATCCGAACATGTCTTTTACCAGAAACAGAAGGAATCCAAAACCCTTACCGTAAACTGATACAACCGAAACACCGACGCAAACAGAAACTAACAGCGAGAATAAGTACATCGGGATAAAAGACGACCAGAACTTACGCAACCGATTGCAAATAGCAGCGGCCATATTGGAAAAAGACCCATCTGTCTTGCTCAATTTAAAACAGATGCCGTAACCTGACAGGATCATAAAAATAGAAACGCATGATTTTGCAGAAGTAGCCAATACCTGTGAAATAGATAGCTGAGCAATAGATAAATTAACCCCCGGATTATTGGGAATAATATGGTGAACAAAAAGCAATATCAG
>CALKBP010000029.1:0-17426 GCA_937989885.1 uncultured Collinsella sp. | reverse complement strand
GCTAGAGGTTACAGATTGAGATTTTCTGCCGGACGGTTTTGGTTTGTCTCAATCTGTAACAAGTAGACCCAATTTCCGCTTCTAGATGTTACAGATCGAGACATTTCTTCAGCTCCAACCTTTTGTCTCAATCTGTAACAGATAGACCCGTTTTGAGCCGCCACATGTTACAGATTGAGACAAACAGTCGGCCGGACTCACAACAGGCAGGATCTGCTAATAGCAGCCGTGATACCTTGGGGACGGAAGAAAAGGGCCCCGGCCGGGGTGACCGACCGGGGCCCTTGGACAGAGCTATGTTCGGCTTTCGCCGTGTGCCTGCGAGTTACTCCTCGACGAGCTCAAACTGATCGGGACCGACGCCGCACACCGGGCACACGTAGTCCTCGGGCAGCTCGGGCGTATCGACCTCAACCTCGTAACCGCAAACGACGCACACGAACTTATACGTCTTCTTCTCCTCAGCCATGATGTTCTCCTCTCGAACGCGACTGGTGATGTACTTCGCTTATTAGTATATGTTCTCAATAAAATAATGCAAGTGTTTTTACAACAATTCTAGCCTTGATAGGACGAGGCCTTCGGAGGCGTCTTGCCCTTCAGGACCTTGTGGTAGTAATCGTAGGTGAGCGGCGTCTCGTCGCTCAGGCGCTCGGCATCCTCGACCTCGCCGATAAACAGTAGATGCGTGCCCACATCCACAGTATCGATCAAACGGCAGCTAAACAGCGCTGCCGCATGCTCGGGCACATAGGGCATGCCAAGGGCAGTCTCGCGAGTCTCGTACTTGGCAAACTTGTCATAGTCGCTGCTGGTGCGGAACCCAAAGTTACCGATGTAGAGCATGTCGGCAGTCTGATCGATCACGGTCAGCGCGAACGCTTTGGCCGATGCGATGACGCCCGAGGTGACGTTGTCCTTGTTCACGGCAACCGAAATGCGCGGCGGCATGGACGTCACCTGCACCGCCGTATTGATGACGCAGCCGGCGCGCAGCCCGTCTGCCGCAGCGCTCACCACGTACAGACCGCTCGGCATGGTAAAGAACGCAGTTTTGTCCATAACGATCACTCCCCTAACCCGGGTTGGTACCTTATGGATGTATGTACCCACAAAAAAGGCGGCGCCCATAACGGACGCCGCCCCATACACATATGTGCCAAGATTGCAGGTCAGCCAAGTCCCTCCACCAAGTTGCGGTGAAATAGTTCCTGCTTGTCGGGTATTTGGCCTCAAACAGGAACTATTCCACCGCAACTTGTACAGAGCGTCTAGCGGTTACGCTCCTTGAGGGCGCGGTCAATCTCGCGCTGGACATCGCGCTTGGCCATATCCTCGCGCTTGTCGTAAAGTTTCTTGCCGCGGCCTAGGCCCAGCAGCAGCTTTACGCGGCCGTCGGTATTAAAGTAGAGCTCCAACGGCACCAGCGCATAGCCGCGGTTGCGCAGTTTGCCGTCAAGAAAGTCAATCTCCTTGCGGTGCAGCAGCAGACGACGACGGCGATCAGGGTCGCGATTCCACACGCCACCATGGCTATAAGGGTGAATATGCAGGCCCACGAGCCAGCACTCGCCGCCACGAATCAGTGCAAAGGTGTCGGTGATCTGGCACGCGCGCTCGCGAATCGACTTGACCTCGGTACCGCTCAGCTCAATGCCGCACTCAAAGGTCTCATCGATAAAGTACTCGTGGTGTGCCGAGCGATTCTTGGAGATGAGCTTGCGTTCGCGCTTACTGGGCATCGCCGGCCTCCTTGGCTCCATCGGCGTTTGAGCCCGCGGTGTCGCGCTTTGCCTTGCGCTCAGCATTGAGTTCGGCGTCGCTCTCGCGCACCAGTTTGATAATCGCCGCGCAGGCCTCCTCGCCCACAAGGTCGCGAGCACGCACTGTCAGGCGCGTCGCCTCCTGCTTGTCGCCGTCGCTTGCAGCATCGGTCGCGCACATAATCAGGCAGATGGCAATCTCGGCCGAAGGCGAGGTCGGCACGCCTTGCAGGGCCAGTTCACCCATCACGTGCTCGTCGCTCTCCTCGGCGGCATCCGGATAGGTGGTATGAATCTTGTTGAGCAGGCGCGTCGTGTGCGCATCGTTGGGCGCTAAGCGCAGTGCCAGACGCGCGCAACCCACGGCGGCCGAGACATTCTCGGTCTCGGGCTCAAGGAAATACTGGCCCAAGTTGGCATAGGCGCGGGCGGCGCACTTGCCATCGCTTGCACGCTCCAGCACCGAGAACGAGAGCGATGCCCATTCCTGCTTGTCCTCGAGTGCACGGAACAGCTCGGCCAAGTCCAAGCGATAGTTGCAGTTCATGGGGTCCCAGCGCACAGCCTGCATCAGGGCATTACGAGCGCTCACATAATCCTGCTGGCGAATGTAGGCAAACGCCATGTCAGAGTACAGGCGGTCAAACGGCACCTCGACCTGCACGAGCTCGCGCGGATCCTTCTCCACGCGACGATAGGCCAAGCGCTCAAACTTGCTATCGAAGCTAAAGTATTGGCGCTTCTCCTCCGTCTTGCACTCGGCGTCGATATACTCCTCGGCGAGCTCCACCAGGCGCTCCAACAGCGGCGTCGCCGTAGCCAGGTCGCCCTGCGCCAGATAGTTCTCGGCATACGTGATGTCTTGCAAGCTGATGGGCAGATCCATGGCTACTCCTCGATCTGAGCGAAACACGGCAGGCGCCGCATATACGGTCGATACACAAAACCCGGGTCTCTTACGAGGCCCGGGCATTCATTTGTGGGTAGCCCGTACCAGATTCGAACTGGTGATCTCCGCCTTGAGAGGGCGGCGTCCTAAACCGCTAGACGAACGGGCCATATGTAGCAAATGCAATGGCTGGGATGGAGGGAGTCGAACCCCCATTGACGGAACCAGAATCCGCTGTCCTGCCATTAGACGACATCCCAATGACTGCATCGCTGCGCTCGGCTGTGCCTTTGCGCAAGAAAGAAATATACGGGAAGTCCCGCCATGACGCAAGCCCCAATTTTGACTTTTTTGAAATTCGGCCAAATTGGCCTAATTTCGTCCAACCCGTGAAGGACCTGTGAAGCCGACCGCTGTACATGAAGGGCAAAACGCCGCGAGCGGTAGCCGTCAACCGTTGGCAGATTCTACCGCGAAAACGATAGCACTAGGCAACACAATCGAAGTATCAATGATCGCGTAGATATCGAGGCACCATGGACGAAGAGCTTGATTACCTATGGGAGACCCTGGGCCTCGAGATCGCTGCTGACCTTTGGCCCGAACGGGACAAAATCCATCCCACACTGCGCCCAGCGATCACGGTGATGCAGGCAAGCTACCGTCGCGCCTCATTTTTGATCATGCGGACGTCATGGCATGCGGCGCTCCCCGACCTCAAGCGCATCCAGGCAAGCCTCGTCGAGCTGTCCGGCATGCCGACCGTCATATCCGAGACGAACCTGGAGCGGCGGCAGCGCGAGCGCCTGCAGCGGCAACGGATTCCGTTTATCTGCCCCGGCATTCAGGCATACCTGCCCTTTATGGACGAAGAGTACTGGAGCGACACGCCCGACAAGCATGTAAAGATCTGCGACCCACGCGAATGGGCGCAGCTGGAGGACTGACTGGGGCAGGCCCGCCGGCGGAAAGTGCATCCCATTCTGGAAGCGAATTCCGGGGCGCAGTTTCCCGTCGAGCCCTCAACCGGAAACCGTGTCCCGGAATCAGCGCTCGAAACGGGATGTCATTTCCGATAGAGCGCTCAACCGGAAAGTGCATCCCAGAATCAGCACTCAAAACGAGACGCACTTTCCGCAGACGCTACAGCAACGCCTCGGTCCAAGCCGCTTCCCTAAAGCCGGGAATCGCAAAGTCGTCGCCCACCAGCAGCGGGCGCTTAACCAGCATGCCGTCAGTCGCCAGCAGCTCGTAGCACTCCTGATCCGTCATCCCCGCGTCCAGGCGCGCCTTCAGGCCCAGCTCTCGATATTTCATGCCCGACGAGTTAAAGAAGCGTCGCACCGGCAGCCCCGAACGAGCAATCCAGGTCGCAAGTTCATCGGCCGTGGGATTGTCCGTAACGATATTGCGGTCGATACACTCAACCCCATGTTCGTCCAGCCATGCCTTGGCCTTTTTACAGGTCGAGCACTTGGGGTATTCAACAAACAGTACGGTCATGGGAATCCTCCGAACATAGATCGGCCAACGCAGGTGCGCACCATACGAGGCGCTTCGCATGATGGGGCAATTGTAGCCCACGGGTCACACGCTAAACGAAGCGTACCCCGAATCCGCGTTTGATGAACGGCAACAGCTCCATTGCCTCGGGCGTGATATGGCCCGCAACGTTCATGCGCTCGTCACCGGGAAGATCGACCCGCGCAATCTCAAGCTCGCCTTCGTAGCGCCCATAGCCGCTATTGCTCACAGCGATCGACCCCGCCTTTCGCGGCAGGCCGGCACCGGTATCCGTCGGCACGGAATCCGGCTTAAGCGTCGTGCGCGACTCCTGAGACCTAAAGACGAGGGCGCTCGAATCGGGCCGGTCGTGATGAATCTGCCCACGTACATAGGCATAGCCGGACTCAAGCTCGCATTGCACATCCACGTATCCGGCAGAAACTTGAGCAAACTGTGCCCAACCCGCTTCGGAAAGATCGGGGTCGCCGACCAAAACAATGTCGCAATCGGCGCCATGTGCGAGCTCAAGCATGTTGAGGGCAACCTTTGACGCGCGACCGCGCTGCGCCTCAACCGTCGGCAGTCCCTCGAATACCGGCCCGCGAACGTTGGCATCACCCGGCACAAAAGCCATGATTTCAAAGCCAAGCGCCGCAAGACGAAGATTCGTCCGAGCAATGTCCTCCAGAGCTAAACCGGTATAAGGCTTGGGATAAAAATTGTGGCAGGCGGCAAAACGAGTCACATCGGCACCGGCTTCTCGCCACGATGCGATTTCATCAGAACTCACCGTCGACGCATTGACCACAATGCGAAATTCACCGGACAGCTCCGCGACCCGCTGGGCGCTAAAGCCATAGTCCAAACGAAGGTATTCCAGCCCCAGATCGCGCAGATCTTCGATACGCTCAAGCCCGAGCAAATCGCACGTGCGCGGTCCCACATCGGCAATGAGCGCAATGCCGCGGGCGGAAAGCAGCGACAGCACATGACGGACCTTATCGGCATACGCCGCTCCCCCATCCTCGGGAATATGCAGTGAGGTAAACGCATAGCGCGCACCCGCCGCAGCACCACGCTCAATCGTCCGCTCAATATCCTGCAGAGGGCTGGAAAGATAAATCGAAATACCCGTTTTCACGCTTCAACGCTCCTTTAAAAAAGGCCGGCGGAGCAGTTAGCCCCGCCGGCAAAACCATAGCATCAAGAAATCTTCCGCGCGCCGCGAGCCCTGAGCAACACGGCTCGCGATATCAAACTACTCGCCAAAGAACTCGTTGATCTTCTGCTCGTCGACGCCAAAGAACCACGTCAGGACAAAGCCGGCGGCATAAGCAAGCAGCATAGCGGCAACGTAGCCGAGCTGCTGGCCAGGAACGACGATCAACAGGCCAAACAGACCGGAAACACCCTGGGAAACCGTGCCGATGTGAAGCAGCGCCGCAAGCGCGCCGCCAAATCCGGCACCCAGGCAGGCCGTCACAAACGGACGAACGAGCGGCAGCGTAACGGCATACATCAGAGGCTCGCCCACGCCCAGGATTCCAACGGGAATGGACTCTGCGACGTACTTCTTGAGCTTGGCGTTCTTGGTCTTAAAGTACAGCGCCAGACCGGCACCGACCTGGCCGCCGCCAGCCATCATAAGGATGGGCAGCAGGTAGTTGATGCCCTTGGTAGCGCCGTCGGGATCGTTGAGCATAGCGTGGATCGGTGTGAGCGCCTGATGCAGGCCGACGGACACCAGAGGCAAGAAGCCTGCCGACAGGATATAGCCGCCCAGGACGCCCAGCTTCTCGAAGATAAAGGTGAGGACGCTAAAGATGGCAGTCGTCAGCCATGCGCCAACCGGCTGGATGACGAGCATCAGAGCAAAGGCGCCGATGATGAGCACCAGCAGCGGGGACAAGAACGTGTCGAGTGCGTTGGGCATAACCTTGCGAATCTGACGCTCCATCCAGGCGAAAAACGCACCAGCGATGAGAGCCGCGATCATGCCACCCGCTGCGGGGTTGTACTGCGCACTGGTGAGCGGCAGCAGAATGGCAGTGGCAGGATCAGCCGCGCCAGGCGCAAGCAGGGGCATGGCACTGTTGGCGATACACATCATGCCGGCGATGCCGCCCAGCGCAGCGGAGCCACCAAACTCACGCGCCGCGTTATAGCCCACCAAGATGGGCAGATAGGCAAACAGGGCCCAGCCCATGGAACGAATGCCCTGGTACCACCACTCGCCTGCAAGCGCGCCTGCCGTCGAGACGTTAATGACGTTGCAGATACCGTTGATGAGGCCAGCCGCAATGATGCCGGGAAGCAGGGCGACGAAGACATTGGAAATCTTCTTGAGGAAGGCCTGAACCGGCTTAGACTCGTACTTGGCCTTCTGCGCGGCCTTGTTTGTGGCCGCAGCGTCAACCACGCTCTCGTCAGCAACGCCTTTCGCAAGGCCGGTGAGCTTGGAGAACTCCTCGAGCACCTTATTCACCTTGCCCGGACCCAGCACGATCTGCATCGTATCGTCCTCAACCAGGCCCATCACGCCGTCGAGCGCCTTAATACCCTCCGTGTCGACGTTGCCCGTGTTTTTGACGGTCACGCGCAGGCGCGTCATGCACGCCGCGTTTGCGAGCACGTTGTCTTTACCGCCCAAAAGGTCCAGCAGCTTTTGAGCCAGCTCTTTGTTCGTCATAACTCCTCCTTGTATTGGGTATCTCGTCTGGATGTCATATCAGCTCACGCCGTGCACCTATTGGACATCGGCATTGCTCTTCTCATGGCCACTCACCGCAGCACGGACATGGCCGTGCGCCCGTTCAAGAGCTACCGCAGCCTGCTCGACATCGCAGTCCAGCAGCACCGAGACAATAGCGGTCTTTACGTGGCCGCCGGCATCTGCAAGCGCCTGAACAGCGCGCTCGCGCGTGCAGCCGGTCGCCTCCATCACGATGTTCTGGCCGCGCACCACCAACTTCTCGTTCGTCTGCTGCACATCGACCATCAGGTTTTGGTACACCTTGCCAATCTTGACCATGGCACCGGTCGAAATCATGTTGAGAATGAGCTTTTGGACCGTTCCCGCCTTGAGCCTCGTTGAGCCGGTCAGCACCTCGGGACCGGGCACGGGCTCAATGGCAAGATCCGCACTCTCCCCGATCTTCGACCCTTGGTTACAGGCAATTGCGATGGTCTTGCACCCAGTTGCTTTGGCGTACACAAGGCCGCCCACCACATAGGGAGTACGACCGCTTGCCGCCAGGCCAACGACAAGATCCTTGTCCGAAAGTCCACGCTCCCGCAGGTCGCTCGCGCCAAGCTCCTCGCTGTCTTCGGCACCTTCGACAGCCTTGATAAACGCCGTCTCGCCTCCGGCAATGAGCCCGACAATCAGATCGGGTGACACACCAAACGTGGGCGGGCACTCCGAAGCGTCGAGCACGCCCAGACGACCACTGGTGCCTGCACCCATGTAAAAGACGCGCCCGCCGCGCTCGAGTGCCTCAGCAGCCCAGTCGATTGCCGTGGCAACCTGGGGCAACACTTTCGTGACCGACTGGACGGCACGAAGATCCTCATCGTTCATCGTCGTGACGATTTGCAGCGATGTCATCGTATCGAGGTCCATTGACCTTTGATTACGCTGTTCAGTCGTGAATTTTGTTAAATCGAGCATTTCATTCACCTCATCTTTCCTGTTTCTCGATGTAGTTTTGCTTAATGACATGCGTCGCCCGCTCGTAGTCGCTGGCAACGTAAGCAGCGTACAGGGCATCGACAACCATAAGCTGGGCCATACGCGAGGCCATGGCACCGCTGCGGACCAAGGGCTCGCTTGCAGCAACGCCGAGCACGGCATCGGCCATGGTGGCAAGCTTGGACGATCCGTCTACCTTGGTCACGGCCACAACGGGACAGTTGTGACGTTGAGCCTCGACGGTGCAGTCCAGCACTTCTTGCGTTAAGCCCGAGTAGCTAAAGGCGATTGCCATATCGCCCTCATGCATGTTCTTGGCACACAGGAGCTGATCATGCCAGTCGTCGTACAGATGGCACTCTTTGTCAACACGCATGAGCTTTTGCGCCAGATCGTGCGCAACCAAACGAGAGGCACCGATACCGAACAGATTGACCGCGCGTGCCCGCTTAAGATGGGCCGCGCATCGCTCCAAGACGGTGTAATCGAGCGTTCGCGCCGTCGCCTCGATTGTGCGCACGTTGCTTTTCATCACCTTCCCCACGATACGTTCGACGCTGTCGTCCATGGAGATGCCCTCGAGGGCAACGTCTTTCTTGTCACCCAAGAGCGCCAGTTCGGCAATCAGTTCGCGCTGGAACTCCTTGTAGCCCGCAAAACCCAAGCGCTTGCAAAAACGCAAAATGCTCGAGGGCGAGGAGAACGTGGCATCGGCAAGACCGCGGACGGACAGCCCGACCACCTCATGCGGATGAGCACTCACGTATGCGATGACATTGCGTTCCGCCGGGCTCGCGCTGAGCTCACGCTCACGAAGCCTTAAAAGCAATCCGTTTGCCATCTCAAACACCTCCGTTGAGAAGAATTAAAGACCAAAGAATGATTCGTACCGGATATAAACAGCTTTTACGGTACATTGTGCCGCATCATGGCGCACAAGGGGCGAGCGTTCTACCGCTCGCCCCTCAAATCCGACCGCTCGGAAATACGCGCGACACAAAATGATTCATCGAGGTCGCATTATTCGTAACAGAGTTGTTAACGGCGTCTCGCATGGGCGCCAATGGGACAAGTCGCGCGCCGAGCCAGCGCGGCCACCAGCAATACCAACAGCATGGCGGTGACATAGCCCGCGGCATCGAAGCCCAGGTCGATTATGTCGAAATGACGACCAGGAACAAAGATCTTGTGCACTTGGTCGCCGACAGAGCAGACGGCGCAAAAGAGCAGAGCGAGTACGTACCGGAATCGCGCGCACGGCAGGCACTCGCCCAGGCACACCGCCACCAACGAAGCAAAAAGTCCTACAAAGAAGAACTCAACGGTATGTGCGACGCGACGAATGTTGGCACCCATCCACAGACGAACGGGCGCAAGCGGGTCGGGATGATCGGTGGCAGTCGCTGAGCCCGCGCCCTCGACGGCATCCCCCGCCTGGGACTCCTGCGCGGCGTCGGGCCGCACGTCCGCAGCCCGTCCTTCCACCGCACGCGCGGTGGACTCGCTGAGCGACGACGTCTGCTCCACGTTTTGCTCCGTCAGCATCCAAATACTTGCCAGCGTCACGACCAGCAGGACAACCGAAATCCATCCGACTATGTGCTTCACACGCGCCAAGGGCTAACCTCCGTCATTTTTTGAGCAGCAGCGAGTGTACCCCCAAATGCAGTTGTCGCCGTAGCGAAATCCAAAATGTTCGAATCGGGGCGCCAAAGGACCGTGGCGCCCCTACTCCATCTCGCGCATCCAGCGATCGAACGTTCCCACGCACACGCCTAGCCGCTTTGCCGCCTGACTCCGCGTGATATCACCCGCCTCGTAGGTATCGCGCACCAGCTCGAATTGCGGGGGACAGGGCTTGCGGGGCCGGCCAAAACGCACGCCGCGCGCTCGCGCCGCCGCAATGCCCTCGGCTTGGCGCCGGTGAATGTTCTCGCGCTCCACCTGCGCCACATAGCTCAGCAGCTGCAAAACAATATCGGCAATCAACGCACTCGTCACGTCCGACCCGCCACAGTCTCTGGCGCGCGTGTCGAGCAATGGCATGTCCAGCACCACGATGGCGGCGCCGAGCTCTTTGGTTATGCACCGCCATTCCTCGAGGATCTCACTGTAGTTACGGCCCAGCCGATCAATGGAAAGTACCACCAGCACATCACCGGAATCCAACGCGCACAGCAGCTCGCGATACCGCGGCCGATCGAAGTCTTTGCCGCTCGCACGATCGGCAAAGATATTCGCCGGTTCCACGCCATAGGCGCCCAGCGCATCCAGCTGCCGATTCAGATTTTGATCACGCGAGCTCACCCGCGCATACCCGTACACCGTTGTCATCTCATCCCCGCTCTCTCGAAAACCTCCCAAAAAGGAACAGGTTTATTTTGGTAGGTTTTATCTCCCCTATAGCAGGCGGAAGACGCAAGCGCGCGAGCGGCAAGGCGATTGATGCGCCACAAAAAAGGCGGCCCCAAAAGACCGCCCCGTTCTCTATCAATCACCAAATTCCGGCTAATGAATAAGCCTGAAATCCAAGTGCCCGCGCGTGGTGTTGACGCGCGAGACCTCGATGATCACACGCTGCCCCAGCTCATAGCGAGTCCCCGTGTCGGCGCCCGTGAGCGTGAGCGCGTCCTCATCAAACTCGAACCACTCGTTGCCCAGACTCTTGATCGAAACCAAACCCTCAACCTGTGTCAGATCCAGGCGCACAAAGAGGCCCATGCTGCTGACCCACGAGATCGTTCCGGCGTAGCGCTCGCCCAGGCGGTCCTCGTAGTACTGGGCGATCTTGATCTTTTGCGTCGCATGGCTGGCGGCGTCGGCCGCACGCTCGGCATCGCTGCACGCGCGGCAGATTTGCGGCAGGATGCGCGGCAGGGACTCGCGACCCTTACCGATCAGCCGCGGCGTACGTACCAAGGCGTCCTTGCCGCCGAGCTGCTCATAGGCCAACTGCAGCTTGAGTACGCGGTGCACCACCAGGTCGGGATAGCGACGGATGGGACTCGTAAAGTGACAGTAGCACGGCGCGGCAAGTGCAAAGTGGCCCTCGTTGCGCGGCTTGTACAGTGCGCGCTGCATGCTGCGCAGCAGCAACGTGTTGACGAGCGGCGCGTTGGCCGTACCGGCTGCGGCATCAACCGCCGCCTGCAGCTCGTCGGGGCTTCCCAGAGCAATGCCTGCCGCGCGACGGTCATCAATGATACCCAGCTGTGCCAGCGCCACGGCGGCGCCGTGCAGGCTGTCGGGACTGGGATCGTCGTGCACGCGATAGCAGGCCTCGATATCGCGGTCGGCCAGCCACTCCGCCACGCACTCGTTGGCCAGCAGCATGGCTTCCTCAATCAGCGACGTGGCGCACGAGCGCTCGCGTGCCACGATCCGCACGGGCACGCCGTTCTCGTCCAGCAGTGCACGGATCTCGGCCGTATCAAAGTCGACCGAACCGCGTGCGCGACGAATACGACGGCGAAGCTCGGCGAGCTCGTTGGCAGCTACGAGGAAATCCCCCAAGTCGACGTTATAGCCGCGAGCGGTTTCCTCGCACGCAAGCCCGCGCTCAAGCGCTTCCTCGCGCGAGGCTTCAACCGCGGCAACATCCTCGGCGGCACCCTCCAGCACCGAATACTCCACCGCACCGGCACGTACCAGCAGCGCCTCGGCGCCGTCGTAGTCCATGCGCACGCGCGAGCGGATCACGCTGGGATAGGGATCGTAATGGCGCACGCGACCCTGCGCGTCGAGCTCAATGTCGACGGTAAACGCCAGGCGGTCCTCGTCGGGACGCAGCGAGCACAAATCGTTCGACAGGCGCTCGGGCAACATGGGCAGCACGCGATCGGCAAGATACACCGACGTCGTGCGATGGCGGGCTTCCAGATCGATATGTCCGTCCCAGGCAACATAGTGCGAAACGTCGGCAATATGGACACCCAGCTTGTAGCCACCCTCGGGCGTGCGCTCCAGCGAGATAGCATCGTCAAAGTCGCGCGCGTCGACCGGGTCAACCGTAATGACAAAGCGGTCACGCAGGTCTCGGCGGAGCGGGTCCTTGAGTGCCGAGGCCACATCGAGCGAAAGTGCCTCGGCCTCGGTTAGCGCGGCCTCGGGATACGTATCGGTATAGCCATAGCGCGCCATCACATACTGAACGCCCAAATCGGGCGCATCATCGCCGCCAATACGGCGCTCAATCGTCACGGTGCCCGATTCCAGGCGCGTCGGATATGTCAGAATGCGCGCGACGACCGCATCACCCGGATGAACGCCCAAGCGCTCCGCCGAGGTGTCCTCCGGCAGAATAAAGAAATCGGCCTTAAGTCGAGAATCAAGCGGCTCGATCACCCCGAGCGGGCCGGCGGTCTGGTACGTGCCCACCACACTAATGGCCGCACGCTCGACGACGCCCTCGATTACGGCGCGTCGCTCGCCATGCGGGCTGTTCTTAATGCTCACGGCAACGGTATCGCCGTCCATAATCTCGCGCTTGCCGCGGCCCATGACCTTGTAGTCGCCGTTTTCGGTTACAACGTAGGCGCTATGCTCATGGAGCTGCACGCGTCCGGTCAGACTCGGGCGACGCTCGCTGCGCACCGGCCCGCGCTTATTGCGTGCTCCACGCTTATGCTTGTTATTGCGCCCCATGGCGCCTCCTTACTATCGATGGCCGTTTACACCCCAAGAGTCTACCCAAATGATCCCTAGGGGACGGCAGGATTGCGGATCGCATAGATAGACCAGCGCCACGATGATCCGTATTCCACCGTCCCCTAGGGATCAAAAAACGGGCCGCCCCAAAAGAGACGACCCGTTGAAGGAACGAATTCCAAGCACGCTTACACGCGCAGATAGCGGCGCATGGCGATGGCGGAACCAAAGAGACCGATAATGACGCCGACCAAAATCAGCGCGGCGTAGGTCACCAGGTAGTACTGCATCGGCAGCGCAAACGACATCCAGCCGATGCTCTCCTGCAGACGCGGAACCATCAGGTTACGCAGCAGCTCCAGCACGCCGATGGAAAGCAGCGAGCCCAAAATGGCCTGCAGCACGCCTTCGGTAATGAACGGCCCGCGAATGAAGCCGTTGCTTGCGCCCACCAGGCGCATGATCGCGATCTCACGACGACGCGCCGTAATGGACAGGCGAATCGTGTTGTTAATGAAAATGAACGCGATAAAGGTCAGCAGGCCGACGAGCACCACAGCGGCGATACGGATGTAGTTCGTCACCTGGAACAGGCGGCTCACTTCCTCCTGGCCGTACAGAACGCTCGCGTTGACGTCGCCGTCGTCCGCGATCTTCTGAAAATCGGCGTTCTTCTTGAGCTTCTGGGCCGTGCTCTCGACCATGGACGGATCGTCCATCTCGATGGCAAACGAAGCCGGCAGCGGGTTCTGACCGTCGAGCGCGCTCATGGTAGCGTCGGCGTTACCCGACATCTTGCTCGTGTACTCGGCCAGCGCGTCGTCCTTGTCCTTGTACGTCACGGACTTGACGTTGCTCCACGTCTTGAGCTCGGCCTCAAAGGCCTGAACATCTGCCTGGTCGGCGTCATCGCTAATAAAGGCGTTGATGACGACCTGATCCTCGACGGTGCCGATCACGGAGTTCAGCATCGCGGAACCCATAATGAACAGGCCGATGATAAACAGCGAAAGGAAAATCGTGATGACGGCGCCGAGCGAGGTGGTCCAGTTACGGAAGAAGTGGCTGATTGCCTCTTTGAGCGAGTAGCCCACGTTAGTTGGTGCCATAGTTGCCGTAACCTCCCCTCTCCTGGTCGCGGATTACGTGGCCGCCCTCGAGGGCGATCACGCGACGGTGCATGCTATCGACCATCTCGCGGTCGTGCGTAGCGACGATCACGGTGGTACCGGTGCGGTTAATGCGCTCGAGCAGCTTCATGATGCCCAGCGAAATCGCCGGGTCGAGGTTGCCCGTGGGCTCGTCGCAAATCAGCAGCGGTGGGCGGTTGACCATAGCGCGGGCAACGGCCACGCGCTGCTGCTCGCCACCGGAAAGCTGATCGGGCAGCGAGTCCATCTGATCGGCCAGACCGACCAGACGCAGCACCTCGGGCACCTGGCTGCGAATGACGCCCTTGGGCTTGCCGATGCACTGCAGGGCAAACGCCACGTTTTCGTAGGCGGTCTTTTGCGGCAGGAGCTTAAAGTCCTGGAACACGGCGCCAATCTGACGACGCAGGAACGGAACCTTGCGGTTCTTGATTTTCATGAGATCCTGGCCGGCGACCAAAATGCGACCGCTCGTGGGCTTGACGTCGCGGTTGAGCGTCGACAGCAGCGTGGTCTTACCCGAGCCGGAGTGACCGACCAAAAAGACGAACTCGCCCGGATAGATCTCGATGTTGATGTCGTCGAGTGCGGGCTTGTTGGGCTGCGCCGGATAGATCTTGGTGACGTGCTCCAAAAGGATGACGGGCTCGACACCGGCCTGCTTGGCCATCTTTTTACGGCTGGCCTGCGGGTCGATGGGCGCAAACACCGACGTGAAATCGGGGTTGTTGAGCGCGTTGTCGAGGCTTGCGACCTCGGCGGCCTGATCGCGCTCGACCACGGGAGCCGCAGGCTGCGTGGGGTCGGGAATGCCGGCAAAAAGACCGGACTGCGCGGGCTGCGGCGCGGGAGCCGCAGGGGCCATGGGATCGGGGATGCCGGCCATGGTCGGCTGCGGCGTGGCGGCGCTCATCTGAGGCTGAGCCACACGGGCGGTCACCGTCTGAACGGGCTCAAAGCCAGCCGTGCCGGAAAGCGCAACATCGTTGTTGGGGTTGTAGGCAAAGGGATCTGCCGCCGGCTGTGCCTGATCTGCCGGCTGTGCGGGGATCGGGCTAAACAGCTGATCCTCTGAATCCGGAGTGGCGAAACGACTGCCCGCGGCGCTCGGCTGCGTCTTGGGGGCTTCATCGCCCGCACCGGAGGTACGGAAGTGGTTACCCACTGGTGCTCCTTATCGTCGTGCGTTTAAACTACATGAGCGCTTTGTATTTTAGCAGGATTGCCTTTGCTGCACATAAGAAGCATGGCGGGCTTTGGGATCTGTCCGGCCGCGCACAGGGTTACCTCCCAAATCGTCCTCGCGCATGGCCGGCATTTGTCCTGCTCCTGCGGAGCTGCGGACAAACGCCGGCCTGCGCTGCGGAAAGATTTGGGAGGTAACCCTGTGCCCGGCCTGCGGCTACTAAGGGGTCGATGCGTTCATCTTGGGGCGCAGCAGCGCCATGCCTGGGGTTGGCTGAATTGCACTTTGCTGTATTGGGCCCTTTTCCCAATAGAAGTCCTGCTTGATAAGGCCTCTTTAGAAGTTGCGGTGAAATAGGGACTGATTTAGCAGTTAAAAGCCCTAATCAGTCCCTATTTCACCGCAACTTATATTGGGCTCATTGTTGCGCAACTTGGGTTTGGGTTTTCGCCTTACAGTTGAGTTAGAAAGATGGTTCTCGGCTTATTGCGAGGTTGATATGGTTTGTCCTTATTGTGGTGCTGAGCTTGCTGATGGGGCTCGGTTTTGTGTGGGATGTGGGGCTGAGCTTGACGGGACACAGGCTATGCCCGTAGCCAACCCTGCGGTTGCGCCGGCACCTGTGGGTTCGCCCGCCCCCAGCAAGAAGCCCAAGAAAGGCGTCGTAATCGCTATCGTCTGCGCGGCGATACTTGTTGTTGGCGGGGGCGGTGGGCTGGCGTATCACCTGTATCAGCAGCATGTTCAGGAGCAGGAGCAGTATGAGTCGGCTCATTCCAAGCATGCGCTCGTGGTGAGTGTAAAGGCTGAAGGCTGGGACACCGATAACGGCGCTTCTCGTGTGCCGGTGCGCGTAAAGGGCAAGACGGTCGACGGAAAGAAGGTCGACAAGGTCGAATATGTCGCTTCTGACGGCTCGGGCATCAAGCTTATCCAGGGCAAGTACACGCTCAAGGCGGCAGGCTCCCCCATCGCCGCCGATGGCACCATCTACCAGGTGCCTTGCACAAAGGCCGAGCTCACGATCGACGACGCTTTTGCTAAGGGCGAGAAGATCGACTTGGCAGAACTCGCCGAGCAGGATTCGGTTTTGGACTTTACGCCCATCGATGCTGTCGACGTGACCGAGGACGAGATCAACGACGCCGTGACGCTCGCCATGGCATACAAGGGCAAGGACGCGCCCAACGTCGATGCGCTGCAACACGCCGCAACGAACCGCCGCGACACCGCCGTCGCGGCCAAGAAAGCCGCCGAAGAGGAAGCGGCGCGCCAAGCCGAGGAACAGCGCAAAGCCGCCGCACGCCACATCGAGGCCCAAACCTTCAGTGTCGACCTGCCCGAGTACTGGGACGGCAGGGTCACGGCGAAGGTCGAGGGGGATTCGATATGCTTATATTCGACTGCCTATCCAGATAAGTACATCGGTAGTCTCACCGGATACGGCCACGAAGCACAGGTTGCTGGCGATGTCAGCGGTTCGTTGGTAAAGGACATCAACCTTGGCAGCGGTCGCTATGTCGAGATTTGGATTCGTCGCTGGGCCTACGAAGCCGCGATGTCCCATCTTTCCAAATTCTCATCCAGCTCCAGCATCTGCTCGGATGATGCCGCTCGCGAGACCCTCGATTTACAGTCCTTGGGAGCCATCTCATTCGACACCATCGTCTCCGAAATGAAAGCCGCAAACGCACCGGATTCTAAAACGCTCTTCAAGGCAGACGACATCTTCGCCAACGCCCTGGCCCCAACCGTGAAGCTCCTCTAGTTTCTTATCTGCCTCCCCCAAACACAAAGCCGGGGTGCCTCCACACGAAAGGCACCCCGGCTTATTTATTGCCCAATGCGGGAGCGGCTCTCAAGGTAAAGCTAAAGCAAAATGCCTTAGGCCAAGAACTCCTTGGTGGTCGCCACGATGTTGGCGGCATCCAGGCCGTACTTGTGCAGGAGCTCGGCGCCCGGACCGGACTCGCCGAAGGTGTCGTTGACACCGATCTTCTTAAGCGGCGTCGGGCACTGTTCGCACAGGACGTCGGCGACGGCGCTGCCCAGGCCACCGATCACGGAGTGCTCCTCGACGGTCACGACGTGGCCGGTCTTGGTGGCGCTCTTGACGATCAGGTCGGCATCGATGGGCTTGATGGTGTGCATGTTGATGACCTCGGCATCGATGCCCTCGGCAGCAAGCTGCTCAGCGGCCTCGAGCGCCTCGCCGACCATCAGGCCGCAGGCGATGATGGTGACGTCGGTGCCCTCGCGCATGACGATGCCCTTGCCCACCTCGAACTTGTAGGTCTCGGGGTCGTTGATAACCGGCGAGGCCAGACGGGCGAAGCGCATATACACGGGGCCGTCGCACTCGTAGGCGGCGCGCGTCACGGCGCGGGCCTCGACATCGTCGGCGGGAACAATCACGGTCATGCCGGGGATGACGCGCATCAGGGCGATATCCTCGCAGCACTGGTGCGTGGCACCATCCTCGCCCACCGAGATACCGGCGTGCGTGGCACCAATCTTAACGTTAAGGTGCGGGTAGCCGATGGAGTTGCGGACCTGCTCAAAGGCGCGGCCGGCGGCGAACATGGCAAAGCTG
>CALKBP010000028.1:0-22577 GCA_937989885.1 uncultured Collinsella sp. | reverse complement strand
CTTTGGTTGTATGACTCGAGGCAAAACTGAATCTGCCTACATCCACTTTGGTATATCTTGTTGAAAACGTCTGTACTTAGGGTTGGAGAGAACCTCGTTTCTCCATGCCAGAAAAACGTTTTTCCCGATGCGTTTATTTCATCCGCGAGTTGCTCCATTCTTTTGCCTTCGAATGTTTCATCCACAAAAGAGAAAACTCTCGTGCCGTATTTTTCATTTAACCGACACATTATTTCAAATACTCTCGATATAGGCATCTTTCGGTAACAACCACCGGTAGCACCGGGAATGGTGCAGAAGGCGCAATAATTAAAACACTGCCTAGAGGAATAAACCGGCAATATTAACTCAGGCATGAAGTATTTAGAAAGGGCGAAGCCATCGAAATCGGGAACTGTATCGTTGATAAATGTTTGCTCAATCCGATGGTTTTTATATATCTTTCCACCTTTAGCATGGCAAAGGTTTGGAACACAGTCGAGATTGTCATCACCAGAGTCAAGAGCCTCAAGAAGACGTGCAAGCGGCTCTTCGCCGTCATACATCATTATCGAATCAATGTATTCAAAAAAGGGATGCCATTCTTTCATGCAGTCATCTGCTAAACGAGTAATGTAATTGCCGCCCAATGAGACGTGTTTAACAGATGGACATTCTTCTTTAATCAGTTTCGCTAACGTAACTGCAGAAATCAATTGGAAACAGCCGCTCACCGAAATCCCAATAAACTCGATTTTTTCCCTCTGAATACGCTTAAGAAAGGCAGTTTCATAGAAGGAAATAAACGGATTATGCAAGGTATCCGCAAGCGATTTCATTATTTCTGGTGTCGAATAATAATCATAGGGCAGATCTATGGAGTTGAACGTGTATTTAACTCCATATGAGACGTGATTTATGATATAGAGTGCATTTCTAAAAATGTTTTCAGCATATTGTCTTTCTTTTAGATTAAAGTATCTCTTCGATCTGAAAATATCTTTTGCCTCGTCAACATTAAGTGCTGACTTTTGTATCAACTCGATTGTTAATTGAACATTCGAACTAAACGAATCCTTTGATTCCCGATACCTTTTACAGCACTCTTCGACATGTCTAAAAGATAGGAGGTCATCGTAAAATTCCACGTTTAAGTCAACAATGTCAACTTTGTATTGTTCAACCTCTTGAAGATATGACTTCAAAACAGGCAAGGCAAGATACGGCCCCACTGGACTCCATCCTGGGGGAAATACTAAAAGCGTTTTAGGCATATCAACGTCACATCTTTCGCAAATAATTCAATTGAAACACAACTACCATCATAATTGAAAATACACCAAGTCCTGTAACGAGAATTGAGAACATCGCGATGCTCGTGAACAGCGAAACAAGGAGTGTTGAAATAACAACAGCAACCGATTGCAAAGACTCCCTAATTGAAAACAGGCTCATCGATTCAGATCCGTCTCTCGCCAAATCCTGCAGCGATGTTATGAGAAGCACATCTTGAATGGCGTTTCCGGCACCGACGATAAAAAGGAAAATAAACGATATCCCAGACGCATAGCGATAGCCAAACGCCAGATACGCACCGAGCGCAAGATACGTCACAAAACAATATGATTTAACGCAATCGGAACCACTGATTAAACGACCGTATATTGTATTTCCGAACAACAGTCCGATTGTAAGACTACTCTGAAGGAATCCGTATTGTATCGATGACGAGTCAAATTGCAATTGCGCTATAGCTGGCAAAAGAGAATTCAGAGAGCCGAATGCCACGCCACTAGAAATATCGATTAATAGGAAACCAATTGCCAAGTGCTTCGCGTTAAGATCACTAAATGCAGTCCAGTTTTTTTCATTTTTGCTTATCCCCTCTTTATCATTAACCTCGATAACCGACGGAACATCTCGCAGCAACCAGAACGACGCGGCAAAAGAAAGCGCGTCTAATGCAAGAACAGCCTCCGCCCCAAATTGAGCGACAACAAAACCGCCGGCAACTGGCCCCAGAACCATCATCAAATTCTGCAGAAACCCAAACGAATTATTAATTACGTCGCGATTGATACTATTCGTATTGGCTCTTAACAACGAGTAAAAGCAGGGCATTTCAACCGTTCGGCAAAGCGATACCGCGCACGTAATAGCAAACATACTCCATTTACTATCAACAAAAATATAGCAAACGAATAATCCCGCGCGAATTAAGTCTGCCAATCTCATGGCCTGCAGTGTCCCGATACCCATCTTCTGAGGCAGCTGCGCGAGCGCAACTGAAAACAGAGCGGGGGCAAATCTGCAGCAGACCATCAAAGCAGTTGCAGAAACATCGTGAGTTACCTCGTAAATCAGCATTGGCAAAGCAATATTCGCACACCAATTGCCTATTTCGCTTATCCCTCTAGCAATATATAGGACCCGAACCGGACGGCTAGCTCTCAATACCGTGAACATCAGGATTAACCTCGTATTTCAGGCCTCGCTCATCCCTTAATAGGAATCCATAATCAACCAAGTACCGCCTCAACACGGCATAATCAGGATAGAGCTGTGACAGCACACGATTAACCTGAAGCTCCGTATAACTTGTATTTAATTCAAAGAAAGAGACGGCCCATAGCAGCATGATTCTTTTATAGCTTTCCTTTTTTGGAATTGAAACCAGCTCGCCATTCTTGAGAAATCGTTTTTTAAAGTCTATTAGCTCATCCATTCACATCCTCCATTTCATACGCATCTAATACTAAAAATGCATACGCTTTAGGTCATCGTATTCGGCTTCTTTATTCGAACTAAACTCGAACTAATCTAAATTATTTGCTCAAACACTCTTCGAAAGCTCGTTTTTCACTCTGAGTAAAATGCCCTTCCCAGTCAGTCCACGAACAGGAAGGCAACTCACAGCGAGCGGAGTCGAAGCCCTCTACCGTCGGTCGTTCAAAATGCACGATAACCTTTTCGATATCCCCATCTGTTATCAGGTCAGAATGAACGACCTCGGTACCGTCTTCGAATGTCATATACGGGTACATCACGTAAACCACCTCGCAATCGTTAATCCAGTTTAGCATCAAGCTATTGCACCAAAGACAGCAAGCCCCCTTGATGAGTTGATGGTATCTGTTAAATGTCACGTACGATTCACATCTGGTGGGTACCCTGATGGCTACACGAAACGAAGCAGATTTACACCGGGAGGACCCCGTATGACAACCAAGTACACCGACGCGCCGCGCACACGTGTCATGACGCCGGCATCGCTCAACAACGGCGTTCACGAAAACCATTCCATCGGCCAGACCATGGCCATCGCGCCCAAAAAGGGCCTGTTTGACGACATTTCCATTCCCCAGATCATCGCCGGCGCCGCAGCTGCCGCTACGAGCGTCGCGCTTGCCTCCAAGATCGGTATCGCCGGATCGGTGATCGGTGCCGCTGTGAGCTCGGTCATCACCGTTGTGTCCTCGCAGGTCTACCGCCACTTTATCTCTGCCAGCGCCGAAGCCATCAAAGGTACGCACGCCACCGTCGACTACCCCGCCGGCGCCTATGAACCCGTTGAATTAAATGCCGAGGAGCACTTAGGCGGCGCCGCGACTACCCAGGAGATGCGCCAGATTGCAGGGCGCGCGACCACGGCGCGCGTCGCCCCCGACAGCCTGCGCGCCAAGGCGGCGGCAGAGCGCAGCCAGACGCAAAAGAAGGTCATCATCTTCTCGATCGCCATCGCCATCGTCGCGGTCATCGCCTGCGCCGGCGCCATCCTTATCACCACCGCCGGTGACGGTCTGGGCGAGCGTCCCGAGCCGATTCTGTCGTCACGCACGACCGAGCACGACGCGGACAGCACTGGTCAATCGCAAAGCCAGCAGGACGACTCGCAGGGCACCTCCGCATCCACCGACTCGTCCTCGAACACCCCCGATCAGTCGCAGGGCGCCGATTCTTCTGTGAACAACAACGGTACGCAATCCGGCACAACCGACTCAAGCCAAACGACTGACGGCTCTCAACCGAGCACGGGCGACCAGACGAGCGACACCACGTCGGGAACGGGCTCAGCAGACAGCAGCAACACCAGCAACTCGAACAGCTCGAGTGGAACCGCGTCCGGCACGGCATCTGACAGCTCGAGCCAAGGCACGGCATCGGGCAACTAAGCACGTTTGCCCCTCATAGATAATCGACCTGTATAACGGGCGCGAACCGGCAACGGTCGCGCCCGTTTGCCTTGGGCGCCGAGGTAGCAAGCCCCGCGCGATGGTAAGATGCTTTGGTGTGTAAAGAGGAGATTTGCCATGAGCAAGACAATAGTTAAGCCCACGCTATCGCTGGGCAACCACATCTATCTGTATCGTCTGCTGCGTGATGCGATTGGGTGCGGCAAGCAAACGTTTATGACGCAGGTCGAGGAGGCGCTCGCTGCTGGTGACATGGCCGCTTATGACCTGGGCTTCGAGTCCACGCGCGAGCTGCTCGAGGAGCTCGACGACTGCATAAGGCTGACCGTCTTTAAGGGCGGTCGCCTGTATGCCACGCTCATCGCCAACGAGGCCTGGGATGCCGCCCTTGCCAAGGGCGAGGACAAGCCCAAGGCTGCCAAGGGTGCCAAGCAGTCCTACAAAAAGAAAAAGCGCGGCGAGAAGGACCTCAAGGCCGTGCGCCCCAAGCACGTTAAGCGCGCCGGGCCCGAGCCCGTGGCCGAAGTCGCTCCGGAGCCCGAGCCCGAGGCAGAGATCGAAGTCGCTATTGAGGTAACGGCAGAAGCCGACACCGAAATCACCGCCACGACCGATCCCGAAGTCATATCCGAGCAGGAAGCCACTGCGGAGCTCAACGAAGCTCCCAAGTCGACAACCGAAGAAGCCGCTGACCAGCCCGAAACGCCTGCGTTCCAAAACAGCGATGTCTTTGGCGACGAGACCGAGGACGATCAGCCCGACGAGCCCGACGATCAAGGCGCTACCGAGTCGGCGCCGGAGCCCGAGACGCCGCAGCCCGCCATCTCGCTCACGGTCGTCTATGACCCCGAGAACGCAAACGCCGGCATCACCACCATGGCATCCACGCCCATCGAGGCAAAGTCGAGCGTCGAGAACGAGAACGCGACGCAGGTTGAGGTTGAAACTGCAGCTGCAGACGCGCCCGTCACCGTGAAGCCCGCAGATTCCACAACCAAGCCGAAGACGACGCCGGAGCCCGCAGATTCCACGATCAAGCCGGAAGCGACGCCGGAGCCCGCACCCGTCATCGAATCCGTGCCCGCCGCTGTTTGCGACCAAATTCCCGCACCGGCACCGTCTCCGGCCCCCGCTGCAGCACCGGCCCCCGCACCCGCAGCACCGACCATCCCCAAGGACTTCCCCATCGATTTCGCAACCGAGGTCTTCTGCCCCGGCCCGCTTCTGCACGAGCTATCGACCTATCTCCCCTACGGCGCCGACACGCTCGGTATCGTCGGCGAGTACTACTGGATCGCCCGCGAGCGCGGTACCATCGAGGCCGCGCGAAACCGCGCAAGCTTCCCCCTGCACTACACGCAGGCCGGCGAGCGCCACGAAGTCACCGTGCGCATCCGCCGCAACACCACCGGCGGCCTCGGAGCCACCTGGGTCATCGACAAGGTCGAAGCCCCGGTCGAGTAAAAAAGGCCTCGGATAGCCAATTGACCATCCGAGGCCTTTTGAATTCAGGCCTTTTAGTTGTCATCGGTGCATATAGACACCAGAGAAGCAAGCTCATCCTCAAGTTGCGGAGCAAAGTATCTAAAAGAAACCTGCGCTCCAGTCGGTATCGACTCAATCATATTCGCAGCATTATCTGAGACTCGGTACGGTGCAGTTTCACCTGTCTTTAAATCCTCTATTGAGCAGACAGCGTCTTCAGCATCAACCGACCTAAGCACGCCTTTTCCTTGTAACATCACATCGGCATGCCCGCCAGCTATTTCTAATGAACCTGAGTCTGTCGCAGTCACTTCTCCGGAACCTCCGCGCGATATCTCTTCCTTTGTTGAACAGCCCACCAATGAAGCCATCAGCACCAAAGACAGGGCTAGACGAATCGCCCTACTTCGAAAAAGTCGTTCCATAAGTCCACGCATAATAGCTCTGATCATACTTCAGGAAGGATAAAGATGAATTCCAGCCGTCCGCTATGCCAATCATCTGCCTTGTCTCTCCAGTTTTCTTACCAGTAAGTGTGGCGTAAGCCTCCGCTGTTACAGAATGGGCTGATCCGTTGTACAAACTCGCATGTAAAACATTCGGTCTATTAGAGTTAATCTCATTTTGAATGCTCGCGATAGCCGGAGAGGAGACAGTGCGGGCGATAAGAGTACTTCCTCTGCTTGCGCAGTAATTTGTAAACCCCGTTGCACAGGTTGATATCGGCGTTCCACCCAAAACAACGCCGGGAACAGTCTGTTCTTCATCGGAAAGAGCATGGGTATTGGTGTAACTCCATATCTGCATATATTGCGAAGGGTCGCTATATAAATTGGCAATGCCATACAGTTCCGCAACGTTCGAAAAAGCTGTCACCATACAAGCATAGTGGGCGGTAAGCCTCTTAATCTCGCTTTCATCATATGACATAAACTGAGAAATGGAACGAAATCCAGATACTGTGTAATCCTGCATTTGAGTTGCGTAAATTACAACATCGTTCCAGCTTGAAGGTTTATTCGATAAAACGACAGGCCGTCCTTCTATGGAAACAGCCGGGATTGTTCTTCCGCAATTTGTTGTTATTGAACCGTCCAAAGATTGCACGCCGAATTCGAATGGATTGATCATTACGACTGGGTTATTGAAAGAATAAGACTCGACACCAAGATCTCCTCCCCGATCCATAGGGCTGACTAAGCCGTCTCCAAAACGATATCCCGTAAGTATTTCATCATCTGAAGCATCTAAAACCAAATAGCCCGCGGCTCTATTGGATGTCACAACCGGAACAATGTAACCAAGCGGGGACCCATCAACATCTACAAAAGGAATAGGGTCAGAAGGCGTATACGAATAGCCGAGGAGTCCCTTTATATATTTATCGGCAAGCTCTTGCGCAATTTCAGAAGTAAATTGTATCTGCTCACCATCAATATTGCCCGTCGAAGCAAAAACCTCTTTCGGACGTGCGGCTAAGGCGACAATTGAAGACGCGACAAGTTGCAGAAAACGACGACGCGAAAGCATATGTTCTTCTTTCTAGAGAAGCGACTTATAAGGTACTCCTATTCTATAATCTTTTTTGTAACGTTACAGCACTGGTTATATTTCAATTCGATTTGCTTATGTCCTTGCAACCCAATGCGTCTTTACGTTTTAAACGGAATTAGAAAATCGCTCATAGCAAAAACGGGCTTTAATCCCAAAGAGATAACTTTGATTATGAATCAAACCAGCAGCCAGGGCATAGCTGCAGTGCAATTGCTACAAGAAAGGCCGCCCTTGGTGGCGGCCTTTCTACTTGCTACTAGTCGCGCGTCAGCTTACGGTGAATACGATGCGGCTGGGCCGCGTCCTCGCCCAGGCGCTCGATGCGGTTGGCCTGATAGGCCTCGAAATTACCCTCGAACCAATACCAGTTGCCCGGATTCTCGTCGGTGCCCTCCCACGCCAGAATGTGCGTGGCGACGCGGTCCAGGAACATACGGTCGTGGCTAATGACCACCGAGCAGCCCGGGAACTCGAGCAGCGCCGCCTCGAGCGAGGACAGCGTCTCGACGTCGAGGTCGTTCGTGGGCTCGTCGAGGAGCAGCAGGTTGCCGCCCTGCTTGAGCGTGAGTGCCAGGTTCAGACGGTTGCGCTCGCCACCGGAGAGTACGCCAGCGCGCTTCTGCTGGTCCTGGCCCTTAAAGCCAAAGCTCGCCACATAGGCGCGGCTCGGGACCTCGGTCTCGCCGACCATCATGTGGTCCAGGCCGTCCGAGACGACCTCCCACAGGTTCTTGTCGGGGTCGATGCCGGAGCGGTTCTGATCAACGTAGCTAATCTTGACGGTCTCGCCCACCTCGAGCTCGCCCGAAGTCAGCGGCTCCAGACCCACAATCGTCTTGAACAGCGTGGTCTTACCGACACCGTTGGGGCCGATCACGCCCACGATGCCGTTGCGCGGCAGGGTGAACGAAAGGTCATCGATGAGCACGCGACCGTCGAACTCCTTGTGCAGGTGATGGGCCTCGAGCACCTTGTTGCCCAGACGCGGGCCCACAGGGATGCGGATATCGGTCCAGTCGAGCTTCTGGCTTGCGCGGGCCTCGGCCTCCATCTCCTCGTAGCGAGCCAGACGAGCCTTGTTCTTGGCCTGGCGAGCCTTGGGTGAACTGCGTACCCACTCGAGCTCGGCCTCCATGCGCTTGGCGAGCTTGGCGTCACGGTTGCCCTGCGCCTCGATACGCGCGGCCTTGGTCTCCAGATACGTGGAGTAGTTGCCCTTGTAGGGATAAAGGTGACCGCGGTCGACCTCGCAGATCCACTCGGCAACGTTATCCAGGAAGTAGCGATCGTGTGTGACGGCAAGCACCGCGCCCTGATAGTTATGCAGGAAGTGCTCGAGCCACAGGATCGACTCGGCGTCCAGGTGGTTCGTGGGCTCGTCGAGCAGCAGCAGGTCGGGAGCCTCGAGCAGCAGCTTGCACAGGGCAACACGACGGCGCTCGCCGCCGGAAAGCACGTTGACCGGCATGTCGGAATCGGGCAGCTGCAGGGCGTCCATGGCCTGGCCGAGCTTGGAATCGATATCCCAGCCGTCGGCGGCATCGATCTCGTCCTGGAGCTTGCCCATCTCGGCCATGAGGGCGTCCATGTCGCAGTCCGGGTCGCACATCTCCTCGCCGATCTTGTTGAAGCGATCGACCTTGGCGATCATGTCGCCAAACGCCATGCGCACGTTCTCGATGACGGTCTTGTCATCGTCGAGCGGCGGCTCCTGCTGCAGGATGCCCACGGTGTAGCCGGGGGTGAGCCTGGCATCGCCGTTGGAGACCTCCTCGATACCGGCCATGATCTTGAGCAGGGTCGACTTGCCCATACCGTTGGGGCCCACGACGCCGATCTTGGCACCGGGGTAGAAGCTCAGGGTCACGTCGTCAAGGATTACCTTGTCGCCATGGGCCTTGCGAGCCTGATACATCTGGTAGATAAACTCCGCCATATGTCTGTTCTATCCTTTCTACCTGCTGTTTCCCTATTCTTGATTCGCTTTAGTGGAAACGAAATGAGGAAACCAGCTCTGAAACTTAACGAAAAAGGGGCATGGTTGCCCACGCCCCTAATACTACCTGGGAAAAGTCCCCCGGAACATACTATGAACTGCGTACGCTAGTTTTCCGCAACCTTAACGAGCGGCTCGCTGCGATTTGCGCCACAACAGATACGAGTAGACGTAGACGGCTCCAACCGAACCAAACGCCAGAACCGCAATCACCGCGGCGACGACTTCACTCGAAAGCACGCTGCCTGCCACGCCCATCACAATCAGGCCAATACCCAGCACCATAAAGCAGGCGCCGCCAAAACGCTGCGTACGGCGCCAGTTCTCGGGATCGGCAAGCGCCCAAGGTGTCTTGATACCGAGCGTATAGTTCTGCTTCACACGCGGCAAGTAGTTGCCTACGCCGATGAACAGCAAACCGATAGCACCGGAAATCAGCACGTTGACCGAACCGACCGCCGGCACCACGCCCCAGACCGTAAGCTCTCCCAGCCAGCTTACGGCACACATGAACAAGGTAAAGGCGATTACGAAGCCCTGATAGAACTTGCCCGAGGTTCGATATGCCTCACCTTTGGGATCGATGTGCGGCACCACGCGGAACATTGCAAGAAGTGCCAGAGGCAGCACGCCGAGCGCGGAGGCCATCCAGCTAGGGCCCCAACCGTCGACGGCGCCGTTCGCTCCCCAGTGCGTGGGAATCTGCGCAGGCAAGCTCGGCATCACTATGAGGTGCACTACGACATTGGCGACGCACAGAGCGATCAGCGCAATCCACACACGCCGCGATACCCCCGTGGCGTGAATGCCCTTGTTTTCGTTATTCATCCTTATCACCTTCCGTGTTTGTAAAGCCCATAAACCAACCGATCAAGTCCTGCATGACGGTGGTGTTTAAGCTGTATACGATGTTTTGGCCATGGCGCTCGTCGGTCACCAACCCGGCGTTTTTGAGCGTCGCCAAGTGATGGCTCAATGACGGCTTGCTGATGTCAAAATGCTCGGCAAGCTCCCCGGCCGTGCAATTGCCCTCGCGCAGCAGTTCCAAAATGTGACGCCGTGTAGGATCGGCCAGCGCCTTAAAACCCTCTCCCGGCATAAGACCTCCTCTCATCATCTCTCATGACGCGCACACTATACTCGATATTTAGATGTTTGTCTAATTATCTAATCGCAATGCTTCAAACCACATCAAAGTAAACGCCATCGCAACCTATGGCGATTACCTATAATGACGATAGCTAAAACACGATTCGCTTCCCCATCGGAGGATGTCTATGACCGAAACCGCTGCCGCTCTCGTCGAGACACGCGACACCAAGCTCGAGATCATCATGGGCCGCGAGGCACTCGATAAGCTCGCCGATGCTACGGTGCTGATGCTCGGCTGCGGAGGTGTGGGGTCCAATTGCTGCGAGGCGCTCGCCCGCGGCGGCATTGGTCATTTCGTCATTCTGGACAAGGACATCGTCGCGCCCAGCAATATCAATCGCCAGGCTATCGCCTTTCACAGCACCATCGGCAAGCGCAAGGTCGATGTTATGGAAGCCATGATCCACGACATTAATCCCGCCGCCACCGTTATCAAACGCACCGAATACCTGCTGAGCGACAACATCGACGAGTTCTTCGCGAGCGTTTTGGAGCAGACGGACGGCAAGCTCGACTACGTCGTCGACGCCATCGACACCATCTCGGCCAAGCTCACCATTGCCAAATATGCTCAGGACCACGACATTCGTTTGGTTAGCTCCATGGGCGGGGCCAACAAGCTCCATCCCGAGTGCCTCCGCTTTGCCGACATCTTCGATACGGTACGTGACCCCATGAGCCGCATTATGCGCAAAGAATGCAAGAAGCGCGGCATCAAGAGCCTGCACGTACTGTTTAGCTGCGAGGAATCGGTTAAGACACAGCCCCGCGACCCTTCCAACATCCACGAGCGCACCGAGCTGGGAACCGCCAGCTTTATGCCGCCCATCATGGGCCAGATGATCGCCGGCGAGGTTATCCGTCAGATCAGCGGGCGCGGCACCGAGCGCGTACGCGCCGACGGCCAACGCCTGGACTAGCAGGATGTCCTGCGATGGAACCGCAATTCTTTGACACGCATTGTCATCTTGATTTGATGCTCGGCCCCGATGCTGCAGCCAGTGAGTCGGCGGCGTTGGGTCTGGGGCTCTTTGACTGCGGGGTCGACCCACGCGACTTTTCGGCCGCAAACGAGCGCGCCCGTCGCCTACCAGGCATCATCGCTGGCGTTGGGCTCCACCCCTGGTGGCTCGCCGACGGCCGCTGCGGTCCTGCCGAAGTCGATCTGCTTTGCGAAGTTGCTGCCCAAGAGTGCTACATCGGCGAGGTGGGACTCGACTTTTCCGCACGCTTTGCCGGAAGTGAGCCGCTACAAATACAGGCATTTGACCGGCTCTGCGATACGCTCGTGCAGCATCCTCTTACCGGGCGCGTGATATCAATTCACGCCGTTCGTTCGGCAGGAGCCGTACTGGACGTCCTCGAATCGCATGGACTACTCATCCCAAACCCCGACTCCCCCGCTATCATCTTCCACTGGTTTAGCGGCACTTCGAACGAACTCGCCCGCGCGCGAAACGCAAACTGCTATTTTTCCGTGAACGAGCGTATGCTCGCCACCAAGCGCGGTCGCGAATATGCCCGGCAGATTCCACTCGACCGTCTACTGCTCGAGACCGATGCGCCAGCCGAACCAAACACAGAAACAAGCGCGCAGTCGCTCATCAGATCGCTCGCAAGGACCTCGATGCGCATCGTCTCACTCAAAAACTGTGACGCAAAGCGCATCGAGTCGGCAGTTTTAGCAAATGCGCACTCTGTTTTTGACCTTCGCTAACCCCTGTGGGCAAAAATGCCAAGGGGCATGCAAATCGCACAACGCAGTCCCTATTTTGGAAGACAGTACAATTCGGCAGCATTACACCAATTCGTGCATGAGATCACGGTTGCGTGCATACAATTCGTCAAAGATATGACGGCGCGACGCATATAACTCGTGGGCAGTCATATCAGGCACGATTGTTTGCGCAACGCCAAGGACTTGGGCGAGCTCATCCCATGATGCATAGGCGCCACCTGCGAGAGCTGCCATGATGGCATCACCGAAGCATGCGCCCACCGTAACCTTGGCAACCGAGACCTCGCGCCCACATACGTCGGCGATAGCCTGCATCCAAACTGGATTCTTGGTTCCACCTCCGACAAGCATAATGCGCCCAATTGGCAGTCCATGTTCTCGCTCGATAATGTCGACATGGGATGCAACGGTATACGCGACGCCTTCCAAGGCGGCACGAACCATATGGGCTCGCGTATGCCTTCCGGTCAGGCCAAAGAAGACGCCACGCGCCTCGGGATCGTTGAGCGGAGTGCGCTCCCCCGCAAAGTACGGCAGACACAGGAGCCCATCGGCACCCGGCGCCACACCGGCGGCATCATGCGCCATAACCGAATATGCATCGGGGCCACCGTGGCCCTCGGCCTCCACGGCGTCGCGATACAGCTCTTGGCGCAGCCACGATGTGAGCGCACCCGCCGTATTGGTCCCCGCGCAGATCCCGTAAGTTCCGGGAATGATAAACGTCCCTGGCCACAGGCGGGCATCATCGACCATATGATCAGCTAGATAGATGAAATACGCCGTACTCCCCAACTGAACCATCATATCGCCGGGACGAAATACACCCGTCGAAATGGCCTCGGCACCAGAGTCGCCCGTTCCCACTAAGACAGGTGTCCCTGCCGCGAGCCCCGTCGCCTCAGCCGCACGCTGAGTAATCACCCCGGCAATATCGGTAGCCGACATTACCTCCGCCATCTGGTCAGGCCGGCAGAAACGAGCACATTCCCGAGCATCAACCTTCCAAGTGAAGCGGTCGTATAGGGGAAGAAAATCCTCCGCCAAATAACGGTCCACCGTAAAACGCCCCGTCAACTTCGCGCACAGAAACGATGACGCCGTCAGGAACTTCGCGGCACGTTCGTGCACCTCGGGCATATTCTCCTTAAACCACAAGATCTTGGGAGCAATATCTGACGAACAGGGATCATGCCCGAAAAGCTCGCGTGCGCGATCTGACCCATATTCGGAAAGAAGCTCGTCGATCTGCGGCTTCGAACGTGCATCGACTCCGTACAAAATCGCGGGCGCTAGCGCGTTGCACTCGGTGTCGACCGGTACGCAGTCGCAACCCAATGCGGAAAGGCCCACGCATCCGATCTGTGCCGCGTTAACCCCCGATCGCACCACCAGCTCGCGCGACAAGCGGCAAAAATCGCCCCACCAAACTGCCTCCGCATCATGCTGGTACCATCCATCACGCGGGTTCTCCGTCTCGTGTCCACAAGAGGCCTGGCAAATGATGTTGCATCGATCATCGATTAAAACGCCTTTAGAGGCGCTTGTCCCAATATCAATACCCAGATAGAGCGCCATAGGTGCCTACTCCCCTCGCGCCGTACGAGCGGCAGCCATAAAACGAGCTACCCGCTCAACATCAACCGGGGCATCCAGCTTTCCGTCGCGCTTTAAGCAGGTGCCGACAAACGCGCCATCGTAGTGAGCAAATACGTCAGCCACGGTATTTTCGCGACAACCGGTGCCACATACCACGGGTACTTCGCCAACACGCTCGCGGACTTCATCGGCAAGCTCGCCCGAAGCGCCACGACCGGCAGCCGAACCGCCGATGACCATCGCATCCGGAAGGCAATTAAAGAGAAGTGAATCGGCAATGTCCGCAGTCGTGCGGTCGTTGAGATAAACCTCCCCCTCGCTCGTGATGAAGTGAAAAAGCTTGAGATCGTCCAGGCGCAGCGCCGCCTTGCGACGCATGGTGTGAGCGAAATCTCGGTTAATCAGCCCAAGATCACCGGCCCAGGCACCGCAAAAATTGCAGCGCGTGAACTGCGCGTCGACGGCAGCGCACAGCTCGATTGTGGCATCACCATCGTAAATAGCCTCAGCTCCCCAAGGAGTCGACAGATCATGGGACAGAGCCCCGATTACATAGCCCATCGATGCAAGAGTTGAGGGAGAAACGTGCTGCTCATAGGGCATCGAGAGCTCATTGGTAATCAAAATGCCATCGACACCGCCCTGCTGCAACGCCTCGAGATCGCGCTTGGCGGCTTCCACGACCTGCGACACGCTTCCGCCCGGGTAATACAGTGGATCGCCCGGCAGAGGACGCAGGTGCAGCATTCCGATAACCGGCTTTTCGGTCTTGAACATCGAGGTTAGAAACGACATAACATGCTCCTTCATAGGGTTATTGCAGGAACGTTATTCCCCCAGCACCTCGACGTACACTTTTCGCTTCTGAGGACCGTCAAACTCCGCAAGATAGATGTTCTGGGCACCTCCGCACACGATGTGGCCATCTTGGACGGGAAAGAAGCAACTGTTTCCACAAATCATGCTCTTGATATGCCCACAGGAGTTGTTGCCGGTGGCTCCATAGCTCGGCAGGAAGTGTGCATGCGCATAGGGGGCGTCGAGTGGGGCGATGCGATCAAGCGTCTCCATAAGATCCGTCTCCACGCAGGGCAGCCCCTCGTTTACCACGATTCCACAGGTCGTATGCGACAAAATAATCGCTGCCAAGCCATTGGTCACCGAGCTGCGTTCGATGGCAGCGTGCACGTCTTCGGTAATATCGATGAACTGGTCCGGAGCAGTCGATAGATAGCTCAATGTCTCGAGCGTCACCATGTTTACTCATCCCCTTCAAGAAAACGCAGGGCATTACCCCAGTAGAGCCTTTCTCGCGCATCGTCGCGCATGGGCACGGTATCGAGCGCCCGCTTGAGTTTGAATGCACGGAAGCGCGGCGTATTGCTGGCGAACATCACTTGATGCGATAGCGCGCGCTCATACCACAGCGGCCCCATATCGACCGTGAAAAGACGCTGCATCATCTCCTCGGGCGAATCGATGTAAGTGATAGAGGTGTCCGTGTAGCAGTTGGGATACTTGAGCAGCATCGCCACGGTCTCGCGCACCCAGGGCCAGCCAAAGTGGGTCAAACTAAAGCGCACATTTGGATGCGTTGCGATTGTGTGCTCAAATGCAAGCGGGTTACTGCGCGAGAGCTCTGCGCCAGGCTCCCAAGACATACCGGCATGGAAAACCACCGGCTTGTTATAGCGCTCGCACAGCTCGTAAAGCGGCTCGGCCACAGCATCATCGGGGGCAAAACCCTGCTTTGCCGGATGCAGACAAAGCCCCTTTGCCCCCAACTCGGTAAAGGCGCGCTCCAATTCGTCTGCGGCACCGCTCACCTGCGGATCTACGCTCGCAAATCCCCACAGACGATCGGGGTGCGCGGCAACCAGCATGGCAATCTGGTCATTGGTGCCAAAATGCCCTCCGCATGCCGTGGTTACATCGAGCGGCATGAGCACACTCTTCTGCACGTCGCAGACGTCCATCTCGACTTGAAGCTCATCCCAATCCATGGGGCCCATATGCCCCATACCATATTCTCGTGACCAAAAACCGAATCCATCAGGCTCATCACCCGGCGTACAGATCTCGCCGTAGAGCATAGGATGGACCAACATGTCGATAACCATTTCGTACTCCTTTCCAGGCATTTAACCCTAGTACGGCTCAAACGAACCAATCACTCGGGACGACAGCTCAGCGCCCGCCTTCATACACGCCGGAATATCAAGGCCATCGATCACGCCCTTGGTAAACCCGGCAATATACGAGTCGCCGGCACCCACGGTATTAACGACCTTCTCCGCCGGTACGATCCCGCACTCATAGAAGCGCTCACCGTCATAGGCAATGCTTCCCTTCTCGCCAAGCGTGGCAACCGCAACGCGCGGTCCCAATTCCTGCACGTGGCGTACCCAGTCTCGCAGCTCCGGAGTGTCCTCTTCAAACGACATGAACGCATAGTCTACGTAAGGAAAATGAGCCTCGCATGCATATTCGGGATCCTGGCTGAACACCGAGAAGTCCATAACCACCGTCTTGCCCGCATCATGCCATTCGGGCAGGAGGTCCAAACAATTGCCAAACAGGTCGGTGTGAATGATGTCGTGCTCTAGGATAAACGCCCGGTCGTCTTCATTCGGACGATATGTCTCCATTACGCCATCGATTGCCTCGAGATGCACGCGATCGACGCCGTCTTTCAATGCCATGAGCATCACCGAGGTGTCGCCATCCTCCACCCGCAGATGAGAGATATCAAACCCCTCAGCGGCCAGCGCCTCTCTCATCTTGTCTCCGTACTCGTCCTTGCCGACAACCGACACGGCGGATACCGAAACGCCCATTCGTGCAAGATGGATACCCCAGTCAATGCCGTTACCAGTCGGATAGAACACGCCGATGTTTTGATAGACGTCCGCGCAGCAAAAACCAGCCGCACACGCTTTAATACCCATGGTCTTCTCCAATGCTCAAAAGGGGACCCACCACATGGCGAGCCCCCTTTTCGCGTTTCGCTTATTGTTTTGCATCGGCTGTCCAAGGCCTCATAGCCAGACCGCCGTACGCTTTCTTAAGCTATTCGACGATTGGCGCCCCGTGGCCCCAAGAACCTTCCATACCGCACACGGTCGAGGCAAACCCGGCAGCAAAGTCGAGCGCGCGCTCGATGGCCTCGGCGCCATCCTCACCACGCTTGGCGGAATCGAGATAGCACATCAAAAACGAGGTGAGGAACGAGTCGCCCGCCCCCATGGTGTCCTTCATGTCCGTTACCGGTTTAGCCAGCTGGCGGTAATAACGCTCGCCGTCGTAAGCAATGCAGCCCTCGGCGCCCGCCGTAGCCGACACAAAACGCGGACCCAGGCCCTTCACCCATGCCAGACGCTCGCGAATCTCGTCCTCACTCGCGGCATCCGCCGCACTAAAGAAAGCAAAATCGACGTAGGGCGCAATCTGCTCGTAGTACTCGTCGGTGGAGTCGTCCGAAAAGTCAAAAGAGACCGTGACGCCCGCAGCCTTCAGCTTGGGCAGCTCGCGCTCGGTAAAGCAATAGTTGCCCGAATGAACCACATCGAACTGCTTCATGTACGAAAGGTCAAAGCGATCGAGGACATAGCGCGCATCGCCACGGATACCGCCCTCGTTGGAGCCGAGGAAGACACGGTCACCGTCAACGACGGTCACGCGAGCCGCTCCGTTCTCGCCAATCATCTGCTCGCACTTGTCAAGCTCGATACCCTCATCCTCGAGGCTTGCAATGACATGCTCGGCAGCGGCGTCATTGCCAAAAATGCCCATGTATGCAGAGCGTGCGGCACCGCATTTCTTGGCATAAACGGCGAAGTTCACCGCATTGCCGCCAGGATACATGGTGTGGATATGCTCGTAGCGATCGACGACGTTGTCGCCAAATCCGAGCGCGTTAACGTTAAATGCCATGGTATTTACCCTTCTAGTACTCGACGACGCCCATGTAGCGACGGAAATCGGGATCATGGTCAAACACCTTGCCGCGTGCGGCACGCAGCTCGCAGTTCATGGCGTAGAACAGCACCGGGTCCAGATAGGCACGGACGCTCGCCGGCACGGCTTCCATACCGTACTCCTTGGCATCGAGCACCATCAGCGTATCGGTATGCGTCTTAAGGAACGCCAGGGCGCGCTCGTCCATAGCACGGCACTCGCTGGAGCCCATCTGCAGGAAGTAAAAAACGCCATCCTGAGTAGCCTCGAAGGGGCCATGGAAGTACTCGGCAGAGTGAATGTAGCTGCAGTGCTGCCACTGCATCTCCATAAGAGAGCAGATAGCGAAACCGTAGGTCTGGCTAAAGTTGGGACCGCTGCCCAGAATATAGAAGAACTCGTGCTCCTGGCAAAGCTTGGCAAAGCGATCGCCCAGCTCGGCATTTACCTTCTCGCGTGCCGGGGGAAGAATCTTATCCATCTCGGCGATACCGGCATACATATCGGCAAGATCGGCGTAGCCCTCCTGCTGATCGAGCAGCTCTGCCGCAAGCGACAGCGAAATGCCAGCGGGGACCTCGGCCTGCGGCACGCCCTCGCCCCATGGGTAGACCCACGTGGTCCACTTGCCGGAGTCAATCTTGGATCCAGCGTTGTCGGTCTGGGCGATCACCGTAGCGCCAGCAGCAAGGGCAATCTCGCAGCCCTCGACGACCTCGGGGGTATTGCCGCTGTGGCTACAAGCGATGACCAGGGACTTCTCGCCCAGACGACGCGGACGCATGATATCGAACTCGCGAGCCGTATAGATATACGAAGTGAAGGTGGTTGCCTCGCGCTGCAGAAGCTCATGAGCCGGGATCAAATCGATCATGGAGCCACCGCAAGCAATCCAGTAGACGCTGTCGAACTTGCCCTTCTCGGCAATTGCCTCTTTGATCAGATCGTGTGCGTTCATATCCAGTTCCTTTCTTGTTTGGCCCGCAATCAATGACGTTGGTTGTGTGGCCGATGGTTGTTTTAGTCAATCAGATATTTCTCGAATGCGGCCATGTTCTTGGCATCTGCCGCCGCCGGGTCATCGTAGTAACGACCGTCCGTGATTTCCTGGCCCAGCATGCCGTCGAAACCATGGGCGTTGAGCGTGGCGACGAAGGCGTCCATATCGTGCTTGCCATCGCCCCACACCAGATGGCCATACGGGTCACCGTCGATAAAGTGCATCTCGTGAATTGCCCCATCACCAAAGGCGGCAAACCAGTCCTCGAGCGTCTCGCCTGCAACGCCCATCGCGGTTGTATCAACCATGGGCTGTAAGTACGGGCTCGCGACCTCGTCAATCATGCGCTTCGCATCGGAAACCGTCGTCACAAGGTTGCTCTCCTCGGGACGCAGGCTTTCCATCGTAAGCACCAGACCGTGCTCGCCGGCATACTCCGCCAGAATGGACAAGTGCTCGCGGCTGCGCTTCCAGGCTTCCTCGCGGTCCTCGTCCCAGTCGCCCCAGCCCGAGTTGATGGACATACGGTCGCACCCAAGTACCTCGGCAAGCTCAATGCCGTGCTTAAAGTACGCCAGGCTGCGCTGTTCATGCAGCGGTTTGCGTGCGCAGTACTGCCAAGGATAGACAACATTCTCGGGGCACAGAGTACGATACCTAAGCCCACGGTCTGCAGCCTTTTTCGCCAGGACCTCAGCCTCAAAGTAGCCCGTGTGGTCGAGTGTCACATGCGGCTCCGCACACCACAGCTCAATGGACTCAAAGCCCAAACGCTGCTGCACATCAAGGAAGTAATCGAGCGACCACATGATGTAGTGAATATTCATGCCCGCAATCTGCTCGCGGCGCAGCGTCGGTTTGGATTCAGGCATCTTACGCCTCCTTATTTCGATCGAACACGATTTGTCCGTCCGACATCGTCATGTCAACCGCAAGATCACGTGCGTCGCGATAATCGAGGTCGAACACATCCCGATCGAGCACGCAGATATCGGCAAGCTTGCCAACCTCAAGCGTACCCAGCTCGTCTTCGCGCATCAGGTCGTACGCGCCCCCGGCAGTCCAAGCGCACAAGAGCTCGACAAGCGTCAGCGTGTTGACCTCATTCACGGGCAGTCCGTCGTCGAAGTATCCGCCGCACGCACTGTAGATTGACTCGCCCAAGCTCGGAATCAGCAGCGGCAAATCCGTGCCACAGCACACTGTGCATCCGGAATCTACCATGCCGCGGCGATTCCAGCTGTGCAAAAGTCGCGTCTCGCCAATTTGTCGACGCATCATCGACAGGCAATCCTCGCGCCGGTCCAGCGTCAGAATCTGCGGATAGACCTCGCAAATTCCACCCAACTTGCCAAACTCGACAAGATCGGTCGGGTCAGAGTTCTCGAGATCGGTAATCGCATGGCGACGAAGCATCCGTCCATGCTCGTCTCGAGGCAGCGAGGCATAGAGCGCCACGGTGCGACGAACGGCGCCATCGCCCTGGCAATGCAAGGAATATCGGAAGCCGTCAGCATCAATTGCACGCAGCTCGTTCTCAATCAGATCCCACTCTGGCTCCTCGACGACCGTCTTGCCGGCAGCGCCCGCATCGGCCGAGCCCTCATAGGGGTCAATCATCTCGGCAAGCCCCGCCCATACGCCGCGATCGGTCATACGGTTGAAGCCAGAAAAACGAACGAACGATCCCCGGAAGCGCTCTCGTGCCTCGCGGGCATAAGCCAGATTTGCACCGGCGCCCACCGGCTGCGACATCATAGAGACGCGAACCGTCAGCTCACCAGATTCCTCACGGCGAGCCATTTCGTCGGCAAAGCCGTAGTAGTCATCAAACGCCATCTCCTTGATGGCGGTAACGCCGCGCTCGTTAAGCATGCTCATGTAGTCCGAATACCCGGCACGCACCTCGGGCAGCGCGAGGAAATCGCTCATCATGCGCCAGATCTTCTCGGAATAGCACGCCTGGGGCGTAAAACCGTATCGCGCACTGGCGGCAGCGTTGAGAACGCAGGTCTCCGCTCCCGGTGTAAAGCAGACGACGGGGATGTCGCCAAAACAATCGTCAAGCACAGCTGCCGTATTTGCGTTCTCGGCATCCGATGCCAACGTTTCGGGCAGGTTGTGGCCAAAAGCCGCCGCGCAATCCGAATGATCTTCTTTCCATGCACGCAAGAGCGACACGGCCTCTTTGGCATCGGCGATGCCGGACAGATCAGACCCCAACGTCCGCAGCGCCCAACCTGTATAGAAGGTATGCACATCGATCAGGCCAGGCATGATGGTGCGGTCGCCCAGGTCAACTACCTCGTCCGCCTGGGTCAAATACGAAGCCGCCTCGCACTTGGCGCCAACCGCCTCAATTCGATTGCCACGGACCGCTACGAAACCTTCAAACGGCAGGTCCCCCGTACCGGTAAAGACGCTCTTAGACGTCAGTACCGTCAAACGATCAGACATCACAACCACCTACACCGGAAGCATGCCAGAGATTGCCGTTACGATCAGGCCAAAGACGACCATGAAAATGAAGAACTTCCAAATGGTCTTCCACCATTGGCCAAACGAAATCCTAGCCACGGCAAGGCCAGCGACCGTCATGCCCGCCACGGGGCTGATGGTGTTGATGGTCTGGTTGGCAAACTGGAGCGCGGTGACGGCTGCCTCGGGATTGAGGCCCATGAGCTCGGTCAGGGGGCCCATAACGGGCATGGTGAGCGCCGCCAGGCCAGAACTCGAGGGAACCAGCAAAGAGAGCAGGCCAAGGACGATATACATAAACGTGGTGTAGACGGCGGCGGGTGCACCGGCGAGCGCGGTAGCGAGCGCCTGGAGGATGGTGTCGATGATCATGCCGCCCTCGGCGATGACCAGAATACCGCGAGCGATACCGATAACGATGGCAGCGTACGCAAAGTCGGCGAGACCCTTAACGAACTCCTCTGCGATTGTCTGCTGGTCAAGACCGCCCAGGATACCGGCAAGCAAGCCCATGCCAAGGAACACGGCGGAAATCTCATTCATGTACCAGCCCTGGGTAACAAGACCCCAGACGATAATGCCCATACCGCAAGCAAAATCGATAAGCACGAGCTTCTGACGGATAGTGAACTCTTCCTCGATGGAGGCATCGGTCACGGAAAACTCAATACGCTTGAGCTTATCGTCCTCGTACACAATGGACGACTCGGGGTTTTTCTTGACGCGCATGGCGTAGCGCATGGCCCATGCGATACCGACGGCAGTGAAGATAACCCAAGAAACGGCGCGCAGCCACAGTTGCGGATTACCCTCGATGCCAATGATGCCTTGGGCGATCAAAACATTAAACGGGTCGATGGTCGAAGCACAATATCCCAGGTTAGGACCAAGGAAGCAGATGATGAATGCCGTCATCGAGTCATAACCGATACCCATCATGATGGGAATGAAGATGGCATAGAACGGCAGGGCTTCCTCAGACATACCAAACGTAGTGCCGCAAATGGACAGCAATGTCATCGTGATGGGAATGATGAGGATGTCCTTGTTCTTGAGCTTTTTAATCACACGGCTCATGCCGGCATTCAAAGCGTTGGTCTTGGTGATGATCGCGAACGATCCGCCAATCAATAAGACGAACGCAACGACGTCGGCAGCCTCCTGGATGCCCTTGGTGGGCGCTTGCAGAACCGCGAAGATATCCTGGCCCAGATTGATGGTCTCGCCGGTCTCGGAATCGGTGTAGTTCTTATCGACCTGTTCATAGGTTCCAGCAACGGCGACTTCACGCTCGCCCGCCGCTGTCGAAATCGTCTTGCGCTGATACTGACCAGAGGGAACGATCCAAGTCAGGACCGCAAAGACAACGATCAGCAAGAACATGATCGTATAGACATGCGGTAATTTGAACTTAAAACGTCTGTTTGTCTTCTTCGCCTTCGTATC
>CALKBP010000027.1:0-54048 GCA_937989885.1 uncultured Collinsella sp. | reverse complement strand
TAGTCGTTGGGGACGTTCTTGTTTGACTAGTCGTTTAAGAACGTCCCCAACGACTAGTCGGATTGCTAGTTTGTGCGGGTTGTGGTTTTGGGAGCTGCGGGAATTTTAGATACTGTACAACTGTACGTTAAATCATCTTCGTAGTATATTGCTACCCGCAAAACTCAGCACCATTGTGCCGCGAGGCACTAAAGCGTCTACGTACAATGGTTGTCGATAGTACGATTCGATTCAACGACAGGATGGATGGTCCAAGCGTGAGTCTCGGCAGCAAACTATCCAACGCAAAGGTCTCCTTTGCGATATTTAAGCGCGACATTAAGCGACTGCTTATGAATCCCGTCGCCCTGGTGGTCACCCTGGGCGTGTGCGTCATTCCCTCGCTGTATGCCTGGTACAACATCGTTGCCAACTGGGATCCGTACGGAAATACCCAGGGCATTAAAATCGCCATCGCCAACAACGATCGGGGCACCCAGAACGACCTAGTGGGCGAGCTTAACGCAGGCGATAAGGTGGTCGACCAGCTCAAGGAGAACGACCAGCTCGGCTGGACCTTCGTCGACTCGGCGGCAGATGCCAAAGAGGGCGTCGAAAGTGGCGAATACTATGCTGCCATCGTGATTCCCAAGAACTTCTCCGACAATCTCGTCTCGATGCTCGACGGCAATTACCATCAGCCGAAGCTCACCTATTACGTCAACGAGAAAAAGAGCGCCATTGCGCCCAAGGTCACCGATACCGGTGCCAACACCATCGAGGAGCAGATCAACTCGGAGTTTGTCTCTACGGTGGGCGAGACCGTCGCGGGCATTGCCAAAGATGCTGGCATCGACCTTAAAGACAAGGCAACCCAGACTCAGGATTCGCTGGCGGGCTCGGTGTCCGAGGCGTCTGATACCCTGGGCGAAGTACGCGATTCCATCGGCGACATGAACACCGCCATCGACAAGACGAGCAACTCGATTGCTTCGGCCGATGCTGCGCTGGCGGGCCTGCAGGGGCAGGCGCCTTCGCTAACGCAGGCAATCGCTCAGGGTAATGATCTGCTGGGCGAAGCTCGCACCACGGCTGGCAAGTCCATCACCTCGCTCTCCAAGGCACTCTCGGAGGGCAGCATCGTGCTGAGCAAGACATCGGATTCTGCGAACGCCTCGATTGGCAAACTCACCGGTACGGTTACGTCCACGACCACTCGTATCGACAACTCGCTCGAATCCCTTCAGGCGACGATTGACCACAACAGCGCTGTCATCGAGCGCCTGCAGATTCTCGCTAACGATACGTCAACGGGGTCGGAGGACGCCGACGCGCTCATCGCATCGACCATCAATTCGCTTCGCGAGCAAAACCAGAAGCTGCAGAGCATCAAGGATGGCCTTTCTGCACAGTCGCGCGCCATGGCAAAGGACGCTACGGCAATCTCGAACGCGAGCAAAGCACTCAACACTGCAATTCAGACCGGTACGGCTAACCTCGGTCAGGCTCAGACCGATCTGGGGCAGAACGCGCTGCCGAAGGCTTCGAGCGCGCTTGACTCCTTTGCCGCCGTTTCGGGCGATTTGACCGGCATTGTATCGGGTATGACCCCCACGATAGCGAGCGCGCGCGGCACGCTGGCGCAGCTCGACGCCACGCTCAAGCAGGCAAAGACCACGCTGTCTCAAACCGATGCCTCTCTTGCCAAGGTTCAGGACAAGCTCGCGACCGCCGCTAATGACATTGCGGCGCTGCAGACCTCTGAGTCTATGGGCGAGTTAGCCGACCTCATGGACGTCGACGTCAATGACGTGGCAGATTTCATGGCATCTCCGGTTGAGCTGACGTCCAAGTCAATCTATCCGGTCAAGAGCTTTGGCTCGGGCATCGCGCCCTTCTACACTAATCTGGCGCTGTGGGTGGGCGGCTATGTGCTCATCGCTATCTACAAACTCGAGGTCGACCGCGAGGGCATCGGTAGCTTTACGGCGCGTCAGGGCTACTTTGGCCGCTGGCTGCTGCTGGTGATCCTGGGCGCGTTCCAGGCCATCATCGTTACGGTGGGCGATTTGGTGATTGGCGTGCAGTGCGTCAACCCGCTGCTGTTCGTGCTGGGCGGCATCGCTATCTCGTTCACCTACGTCAACATCATCTATGCGCTGTCCACCACGTTTAAGCATATCGGCAAGGCTATCGGTGTCATTCTCGTTATCGTGCAGATTCCGGGTTCGTCGGGCATGTATCCCATCGAGATGATGCCCGGCTTCTTCCAGTGGCTGCATCCGCTGCTGCCCTTTACCTACGGCATCAATCTGCTGCGCGAGACGGTCGGCGGCATGTACTCGTTCAACTACCTGTTCAACCTGTGCATCCTGGGCGTGTTCTTGATCGTGGCGCTCTTTATCGGTCTGCAGCTGCGCCCGTTGCTGCTCAACCTCAACCTGCTCTTTGATAAGCAGCTTTCCACGACGGGCCTCATGATCTGCGAGTCCAACGACCTGCCGCGCCAGCGCTATTCGCTGCGCACGGCCATGCGCGTCATGCTCGATTCGGATTCGTACCGTCGCGAGCTGCTCGATCATGCCGTGGCGTTTGAGCATCGCTACCCGTACTACATCAAGGGCGGTTTTGCCGCCGTGGTAGGCGTGCAGGTTCTGCTCTTTGTGCTTTCGACGGTGCTCGATATCGACAATAACGGCAAGATCATCCTGCTCGTTATCTGGATCATTTCGGTTATCGCCATCTGTGGCTGGCTCATCAACATCGAGTACATCCGTGCGAGCCTCAATACCCAGATGCGTATCTCGGCGCTTTCGGACGAGGACCTTCGCCGCGAGATGCGCGAGCACACGGCTGCCATCCCTGCTGCCCGTCGCATGTTTGGTCTCAACGCCAGCGAGCGTGGTGCCAAGGGCGGCGAACAGCCTACGAGCCGTCTGCCGCATATCGGTGCGCATCGTAAGGCTCAAGATGTCGACGACGTTGACAACGTAAGCGGAAACGACGGGGACACCACCCCGCTTGGCAAGCACTCTAAAGGAGGTGAGGCATAAATGAAAAACATCCTGCACCTGTTTAAGCGCGATGTCCAAAACGTGTCTCGCTCCGTGATCGGCATGGTCGTCGTGATGGGCCTGATCATCGTGCCGTGCCTGTACGCGTGGTTTAACATCGCCGGAAGCTGGGATCCCTACGGCAATACCGGCAACCTTAAGATTGCAGTGGTCAACACCGACGAGGGTTACGAGAGCGATCTGATTCCCGTTGAGGTCAACGTGGGCGAAAACGTAACCGCCACCCTGCGCGGCAACGAGAACTTCGACTGGGTCGTCCTCAACGACCGCGATAAGGCGATTGAGGGCGTTAAGTCGGGCGCGTACTACGCAGCCGTCGTTATCCCTAAAACGTTTAGCGCCGACATGATGACGCTTTTCTCGACCGAGGTGAAGCACGCCGATATCGAGTTCTATGAGAACCAGAAGGCCAACGCCATCGCACAGATCGTGACCGAGAAGGGCTCGAGTGCCGTCCAGAGTCAGGTCAACGAGACCTTTACCAAGACCATCACGACCATCGGTCTTAAGACGGTGTCCAGCCTGCTCGATTACATGAGCACCGACCAGGTGAGCAACTTTATCGCCAATCTGTCCTCTACGCTGGGCGATTCGGTCCAGGACCTGCGGGACATTCAGACCAGCGCAACGTCGCTGGCGGGCGTTTTGAGCTCTACGTCCGATTCACTGACATCGGCGGGTGGCATGCTCAAGCAGACGGGCACCGTTGATGAGTCGACGAAGCAGCTGATGGAGCACGCCAAGAGTGGCATCAATGATTCCAAGGAAGCGCTCAAGGCCGCCAACGATGCCGTTGACGCGGCGATTGACGGAAGCGCGGGCTCGTTCGACAACGTGTCCGCCGAGCTTGCGAAGGCATTTGATGCCGCGAATCAGCATGTTGACCTTACGGTGTCTCAGCTCAACGAAGCCGCTGCGGCCCTCGATGCGCGCGCCAAGGATATCGATGCGATGGCCGATCAGCTCCGCAGCCTTGCCGACCAGGTGAGCGATGACAAGCTCAAAGACGGCCTCAAGTCCGCTGCGACGTCGCTGGGCAGAATCGCCGTTGAGTACCGCAACAACGCCAATGAGCTGACGAACATCGCGACGTCGCTCACGAACAGCATGGCAGAGGTTAACAAGTCGCGTGCCGAGGTCGATCAGGCAATCACGGACGCCAAGGATGGTATCTCGGGCGCCAAGATTGACTACGATTCTACGTTCTCGGTTAAGGCCAAAGAGCTCAAGAAGACCATTTCGGGCGTTCTGGATTCCCTGAACGGTATCTCGGGTGACCTGGATAGTGCCGTAGACGGTCTGACCGACGCATCCGGGTCGCTCGCGAAGGGTCTCTCCAAGGCTGCAAGGCTCGTCAACAAGGCTTCCGATCAGCTGGGCGAGGCGTCGGACAAGATCAGCGCCTTTAAGGACGAGCTTGATAGCGCTCTGATCTCGGGTGACCTGGCCATGATTAAGACAATGATTGGCAGCGACCCCGAGGGCCTCGCCGTGTCGCTTTCCGGCCCTGTCGCACTCGACCGCAAGCCGGTCTATCCGATCCGCAACTACGGTTCGGCCATGGCGCCGTTCTACACGATTCTGTCGCTCTGGGTCGGCTCGATCGTACTGGCGGCCATGATGAAGGTCTCGGTTGACGATGAGCTTATCAACGAGCTCATCCCCGTGCGCCTGCACGAGATCTACCTGGGCCGTTATCTGTTCTTTGGCGGTCTGGCCTTGCTGCAGGCAACGCTCGTGTGCGCGGGCGACATTCTGTTCTTTGGCATTCAGTGCGACAACCCCCTGCAGTTTGTGCTTGCCGGCTGGGTCGCGAGCCTCGTGTTCTCCAATATCGTCTACACGCTTACGGTATCGTTTGGAGATATCGGTAAGGCCCTCGCCGTCGTGCTGCTGGTCATGCAGGTCGGCGGTTCGGGCGGTACGTTCCCCATCGAGATGACCGGTCCCGTGTTCCAGGCGATCTACCCCTTCCTGCCGTTTACCCACGGCATCAACGCCATGCACGCCGCCATGGCCGGTGCCTACCATATGGAGTACTGGATTGAGCTGGGCATCTTGGCGAGCTACCTGATTCCGTCGTTGGCCCTGGGCGTCGTCTTCCGCCGCCCAGTCATCAAAGCCAACGACTGGATCATCGAAAAGCTGGAGAGTACGAAACTTATTTAGCGCGACAGCGTGACATTGGCAAAACATCGAGGTTCACTTTGCCGACGCTTTAGTGGGCTGGATTGCGTGGGTTGCTTGGTTGTTGTTACAGTAGCGGGGCGTGCCGGGGGTCCGGTGCGCCCTGTTTTTATTTGACCATGAGGCGGCACGCAGCCATACGCGTGCGGACACCACGCCCAGATTGAGTGCGAGGATGTTCCATGGCCCAATACGCTGCCAACGAAATCGAAAACTTGCCCGATAGCCCAGTAGCCCGTGAGGATTTGGGCGCGGGCGGTATTCCCCGGGGCGCCGGCGCACGCTCTCCGCTGTTCTGGAAGGTTCTGCTTCTTTCGGTGGCGGTCATCTGGGGCTACTCCTTTACCACTATGAAGGACGCACTCGGCACCATTCCGGTGTTCGCGCTGCTCTATGTACGCTTTCTGCCCGCAGCGTTGGTCATGTTTGCCGTCTTCCACAAGCGCATCATCGCGCACCTCAACGCTCGCAACCTGATCGTTGGCCTGAGTATGGGCGTGCTCATGTGGGCGGCCTATGCGTTGCAGACGGTCGGTCTGGCACATACTACGGCGGGCAAGAATGCTTTTTTGACGGGCACGTATTGCATCCTTGTACCGTTCGCGAGCTATTTCCTGAGCGGCGAAAAGCTCACGCGCTACAACTTGGGTGCCGCGCTGCTGTGCCTAGCGGGCATTGGCCTCGTCGCACTCGATAGCGTTGAATTCAACATTGGTGACGTCATTACGCTGGCGGGTGCGGCCTTTTTCGCCATCCAGATGGCGGTGACTGCCAAGTACGGTCGCAAAATGGACATCAACGTCATCACGTTTTGGATGTTTGTGGGCAACGGCGTGCTGAGCCTGGCAACGTCGCTGCTATTCGAGACCCAAGCGCCTCTGTCCGTGTGGACGCCGAGCTTTATCACTGCGATGGCGTTTCTCTCGGTGGGCTGCACATGCGTGGCTCTGCTCATCCAAAACGTCGGCCTGGCGCATGTCCCGGCTTCGACGGGCTCGCTGCTCCTTTCGATGGAGTCCCCTTCGGGCGTGTTGTTTTCGGTGCTGCTGATGGGGGAGGCGCTCACCTCGCGTCTGCTCGCCGGCTTCGTGCTTATCTTCCTGTCGATTATCTTGAGCGAGACTCACTTCGATTTTTTGCGTCGAAAGCCGCGCCCGCAATTGTAAACAACTTGTTGCGCCGCCCTCCCGGGGCGGCATTTTTTATGCCTCGCCCTTAAAGTAGTACCTTGCACTTTATGCTATCAAAGTGCTTGCTGCAAAAACGATACTGGAGGGCATCTATGGCACCAGCTTTGTCCGATCTTCAACCGCAATCAGCGCCCAAGGCCACCGCAGCGGCGCAGACCGCTATCGGTGACGGTCTTGTTGCAGAAGCTCAGGCTTTTGCAGACGAGCTCGCTGCGTGGCGACACGATCTACACCAGATGCCCGAGCTGGGTAATAGCCTCCCACAGACCTCTGCGTATATCCAAGCGCGCCTGACCGAGATGGACATCCCATTTGCCACGCTCGTCGATGGTTCCTGCGTTGTGGGCCTTGTCGGCGCCGGTGCCGCCGCGGCCCAGGGAAATGGCGTCTGCACGAATGAGCAGGCCGGTACGGTCGTTATGCTGCGTGGCGACATGGATGCCCTGCCCGTTACCGAGGAATCCGGCGAGCCCTTTGCATCCACCAACGGCTGCATGCACGCATGCGGACACGATATGCACGCGACGGCGCTGCTTGGTGCGGCTCGTATGCTCAAAGCACGCGAGGCAGAGCTTGTTGATGCCAACGCCACGGTTAAGTTGCTGTTCCAGCCGGGCGAGGAAACCTTTGAGGGTGCCCGCGCCGCCATCGCCGACGGTCTGCTGCAGAACCCGCGTCCTCAGGTCGCCTTTGCCATGCATGTCAATAGCCAGTCGCCGCTTGGCCTGGTGCTTTACGGCAGTCCGGCGCTCTCGGGCGTGTACGGTTTCCGCATCACGCTGCAGGGCAAGGGCGGTCATGGCTCGAGCCCCGAGATCTGCATCGACCCCATTACGGCGGGTGTGCACGTGCATCTGGCACTTCAGGAGCTCATCTCCCGCGAGGTGCCGGCGGCCAAGGAGGTCGCACTGACCGTGGGTAAGTTTGCCGGTGGCCAAGCGGCCAACGTCATTCCAGATACCTGCGTGCTCGAAGGTACGCTGCGCGGCTTCGACGTCGAGCTCATGGAGCACCTCAAGACCCGCATCGCGGAGGTCGTCAAAGGTGTTGCCACGACCTATCGCACGCCGGCGACTATCGAGACGCTCTCGGATGTTCCCCCGCTCGTACTCGATGACGACATGACCCAGGCGTCGCTTGGCTACGTGGGCGCGGTGCTGCCCAAGGCCGCCTTCCTGCCGCTGTTCCACGCCATGGCGAGCGAGGACTTCGCGCTGATCTCGAGCGAGATCCCGAGCGCGTACTTTACCGTGGGCGCTGCCGTGACTGATGCGGACGAGCATTTTGCTCAGCATCATCCCAAGGCACGCTTTAGCGATGCCGAGCTGCCGCTCGGCGCCGCGGCTTATGCGGCAGTCGCTTTGGGCTATATCGCCGACCACCGGTAGCACCCAATCTTGCCTTTCAAGCCTGAGGGCATGGCCATAAGGCCTATGCCCTTGTCTTTCAAGGCAATCTTGGGCACTACCGGCGCCATCGTCTCGGGCGTGCTGTTCGATGCCACGGGCTCCTTTGCGAGCGCCTGGATTGTGTGCCTGGCGTGCTCCGTGGTCATGCTCGTGTTCCTGCTGGCATCCGAGCCCATCGCCGCCAAGCTGCGCGCGAGCGTGGCGGGTGAGTAGACGTCCGTCGCTCTTTGCTGTTCGCCCCGTTCTGTCCGTGGTCGCCCTGGAAGACGAATGGATGCTCGTACCATCATTCGGTTTCCAAGGCGGCCACGGGCCTACGAAATGATCCGTTTTTCTCCGTCCCCAACAGATCACGTGGTCCGAAGGGGACGGAGGAAAGCGGATCGCAAACAGCGGCGGTGCGTCAGGCCGAACGAGTCCCCATACCCTCGTTCGGTCAGACGCACCGCCGCTGTTTGTGTTTGTGCCGTATAATGTCCACTACCTATGACGCGATACAAAAGAAAGGTGTTTGCCCATGCAGGCACAGAAGGCGGAGGGAACCCGCGACCTTATCGGCGCCGAGATGCGCGCCTGGCAAAAGATGCAGCAGATTGCTGCTGGCGTGTTCGAGCCGTTTGGCTTTAAGCCCATCGAGACGCCCGCCATCGAGCAGGTGGACGTGTTTGTCCACGGCATCGGCCAGTCGACCGACGTCGTTCGCAAGGAGATGTTCCGCGTGTTTAGCGGCGCCAACCTGGAGCGCGTCTTTACCGAAGGCACCGACACCAAGCTTAAGCCCAAGCAGCGCCTGGCCCTTCGTCCCGAGGGTACGGCCGGTGTGGTGCGCGCCGTCGTGGAGAACAACCTGGTGCCCCAGGGCTCCACGCCGTTTAAGGCCTACTACGCCGAGGCCATGTTCCGTGGCGAGCGTCCCCAGAAGGGTCGCCTGCGCCAGTTTCACCAGGTGGGCATCGAGTGGCTCGGCGCTCCCGATCCGGCGGCAGACGCCGAGTGCATCATCATGCTCATGGAGTTCTACAAGCGCCTGGGCTTCGATCTTTCCAAGCTCCGTCTGCTCATTAACTCGATGGGCGATCCCCAGTGCCGTCCGGCCTATCGCGAGCAGGTCAAGCAGTTCATTCTCGACCACGCCGACGAGATGTGCGACGAGTGCCGCGAGCGCGCCGAGCTTAACCCGCTGCGCGCCTTCGACTGCAAGAACGACCATTGCCGCGAGATCATGGCCGTGGCTCCGCTGATGGGTGACAACCTGTGCGACGAGTGCCGCGAGCACTACGAGCAGGTCAAGCGCTATCTGGATGCCGCCGGTATCGAGTATGTCGAGGATCCCACCTTGGTGCGTGGCCTGGACTACTACACCCGTACTGTCTTTGAGGTCGAGGCTCCCGGTGCCGGCGTCGGCTCCATCGGTGGCGGCGGCCGCTACGACGGCCTGGTCGAGCTCGAGGGTGGCAAGCCCACGGCGGGCGTCGGCTTTGCCGTTGGTTTTGAGCGCGCCCTGCTGGCCCTGCAGGCCTTTGGCAACGATTTGGGTGCCGATGAGGCCCCGTGCGTCTATGTCGCCAACGCCGGCAAGGAGCTGCGCCAGAACGTTTTTGCCATCACGCAGGAGCTTCGCGCCGCAGGTATCGTGACCGAGGCGGACTATCAGGGCCGTTCGCTCAAGGCTCAGTTTAAGCAGGCCGACAAGGTGGGCGCCAAGCTCATCCTGGTCCTGGGTGGCGACGAGCTTGCCGCCGGCAAGGTCAAGGTGCGCGACATGCAGAGTCACGACGAGGTTCTCGTCGATTTGGCCAACGTTGTCGAGGCGGTTCGCGAGCGCCTGTAGCGTATCTTTTTGAGCTGCGGGTCTGCTAACCTGCCCTGCTCATGGAGAGTAATTGTTACGGGGGTGTTTCGCTATTATGCGGAATGCCCCCGTTTGTGTATGCCGTCCACCGAGAAATACGACCATTTGGGGCAAAAAGCCTTGCAATGCAGAAAATACTTTTGTGTGGTAAAGCGCAATCAGCTTCGAAAGTTTTTGCCGAGTGCCTATAATAAATACCGCATGTTACGTGCATAGAAGGAGGAATGGGAGGAAACGTGGCTGAGAACCTAAGCAACCAGTCTGTACCCGAAGCTGCGGCGCGTGTCGCTGCTGTGGTCAACCGCCTCGTTAACCGAATCGGCTCGAATGCCGAGTCCAGGGAGCGTCTCGCCGAGATCGAGATCCCCGAGGAGCTGCGCGATAATCTGGCGCTGTTCTTGCGCCTGGAGCGCCGCGTGCTTAGCGAGTATGATCCCGAGATCGCGGACCTGTTCGACAAGATTTTGACAGCCGAGATTGTGGCCAATGCTGGCAACCCCGGTAGCCGCGCTGCCGACGAGTCCGTTGACGAGCAGGGCGTGCCCACTGCCGACGAGCCCACCGCCGTGGCGTTTCGCGAAGTCGTCGATCTGATCGACAGCCTGCCGCTCGATAAGCAACAGGTCATTGTCCGCGCCTTTACGAGCTTCTTCCATCTGGCAAACCTGTCGGAGGAGAACTACCGTGTGGCGCAGCTGCGCGAGCGCGAGGCCGGCGCATCGACCGATACCGAGGTCGATCCCGCTAACGAACTCACCGTCGCCTATCACCAGTTGGTAAACGAGATGGGTGTCGAGGGCGCCAACGAGCTGCTCGGCAAGCTCGAGTTCCACCCTGTCTTTACCGCACATCCCACCGAGGCTCGTCGTAAGGCCGTCGAGGGCAAGATTCGCCGTATCTCCAACCTGCTGGAGGAGCGTCCGCGTCTGGGCGGCTCCGACCTGGTGGAGAACGAGCGCCATATGCTGCAGGAGATCGACGCCCTGGTGCGTACGAGCCCCATCGCGCTCAAGAAGCCCACGCCGGTCGAGGAAGCCGATACCATCATCGACATCTTCGATAACACGCTGTTCGACGTTATCCCCGTTATCTACCGTCGTTTTGACGACTGGGTGCTGGGTGATAAGGCCGGTACCGTGCCGCCGCTGTGCCCGGCGTTCTTCCATCCCGGCAGCTGGATCGGTTCCGACCGTGACGGCAACCCCAACGTCACCGCCAAGGTGAGCCGCGAAGTCGCCGCCAAGTACTTCACTCACATGGTGCTCAAGCTCGAGGACAAGTGCCGCCGCATCGGCCGCAACCTCACGCTCGAGGCCACCTACAGCAAGCCGTCTGCCGAGCTCATCAACCTGTGGAACCATCAGGTCGAGATGAGCACCCAGTACACCGCACGTGCCGAGCTGATCTCCGAGCACGAGCCGCATCGCGCCGTCATGCTCGTCATGGCCGACCGTCTGAACGCCACCGTGCGTCGCATCACCGACACCATGTACCACAGCGCCGATGAGTTCTTGGATGACCTGCGCGTCGTCCAGCGCTCGCTGGCCGCCTGCGGTGCCGTCCGTGCTGCCTACGGCCCGGTCCAGACCATCATCTGGCAGGTCGAGTCCTTCGGCTTCCATATGGTCGAGATGGAGTTCCGTCAGCACTCCGTGGTGCATGCCCGTGCCCTCAAGGATATCCACGAGAACGGTATCCATGGCGACCTGCAGCCCATGACGCGCGAGGTCATCGATACCTTCCGCGCTATCGGTTCCATCCAAAAGCGCTACGGCAAGAAGATGGCGCACCGCTACATCATCTCGTTCACCAAGAGCGCCCAGCATGTGGCCGACGTCTTTGAGCTTGCCCACCTGTCCTTTGCACACGAGGAGGATGTCCCCGAGCTCGACGTGATCCCGCTGTTCGAGCAGCTCGAGGACCTCGAGGGCTGCGTCGACGTGCTCGACCAGATGCTTACGCTGCCTGTGGTGCAAAAGCGCCTTGCCCAGACCAACCGCCGCATGGAGGTCATGCTGGGCTATTCCGACTCCTCCAAGGATGCCGGTCCTACCACGGCCATGCTCGCGCTGCACTCCGCGCAGGAGCGCATTGCCAAGTGGGCCGAGAAGAACGATATCGACCTGGTGCTCATGCACGGTCGCGGCGGTGCCGTGGGCCGTGGCGGCGGCCCGGCTAACAAGGCCGTGCTGGCGCAGCCCAAGGGTTCGGTCAACTGCTTCTTTAAGCTCACCGAGCAGGGCGAGGTCATCTTTGCCCGTTACGGCAACCGCACGCTGGCTCAGCGCCATGTTGAGTCCGTTGCCGCCGCAACGCTTTTGCAGTCGGCCCCGAGTGTCGAGAAGACTAACACCGAGACCACGCAGAAGTTCTGGGATATGGCCGAGAAGCTTAACGCCGCAAGCCACGAGCGCTATCTGGACCTGCTGAACACCGAGGACTTTACACCGTGGTTCTCGACCGTGACGCCGCTGACCGAGGTCGGTCTGCTGCCGATTGGCTCGCGTCCCGCCAAGCGCGGCTTGGGCGCCAAGTCGCTCGACGACCTGCGTACCATTCCGTGGATCTTCAGCTGGAGTCAGGCGCGCATTAACCTGGCCGCTTGGTACGGCCTGGGCACCGCCTGCGAGCAGCTGGGCGACCTTGACCAGCTCAAGGCTGCCTACCAGGAGTGGCCGTTCTTCCGCACCTTTATCGACAACATCGAGATGTCGATCGCCAAGACCGACCAGCGCATCGCCAAGATGTATCTGCACCTGGGCGATCGCCAGGATCTGTCCGAGAAGGTCTTTACCGAGATGCAGCTCACGCGTAAGTGGGTTCTTGCCATCGTCGGTGACGAGTGGCCGCTGCAGCGCCGTCGCGTGCTCGGCTGCGCCGTTCGCGTGCGTAACCCCTACGTTGACGCCCTGTCCATCGCCCAGGTCCGCGCCCTTCGCGAGGTGCGTATGAACCAGGATGAGATGGCCGAGGAGAAGAAGGCCGAGTACATGAGCCTGATTCTTTCGACTGTGACCGGCGTCTCGGCAGGTTTGCAGAACACGGGGTAATCGATAGCCCTGTGGCTCTCACCGGGACCCGATGGGTCGCCCTCTGAATGCGTCCTCGCACTTGAAGCCCCCTTATCCTGCTCCTTCGGAGCTGCGGATAAGGGGGCTTCGTGCTGCGGAATGCATTCAGAGGGAGACCCATCGGGTCCCTTCGTCCTCGGTCTTCTGGGATTAAAGCTGAGGAGAAGAATGGCGCGCTTCTCGCCTTACGACTGTAGCGGCCGCGGTCCCGTTTGGGATCGCGGCCGTTTTGTTGTGGGTCAAATATGAACGTTATGTTAACGACTCGGTGGACGGTGGCGTTTTTCGGTGAGCGGCGTATCCTTCCAACGGTTTATCTAGTGTGTCAGTTGAAAGGAAGAGGGCGCTCGTCATTGTTTGAATGTGAACTGCCGTTTGACCACAAGACGTTGCATCTGGAGCTCGAGGATAAGAACTTTGCAGGTGTGATGGAAGGTCATCAAAACGAGTTTAAGACCACGAAATCGCAGGAAGAGCTGGTGGAGGAGTCACTTGCCAACCCTTACGGCTCGCCTTCGCTCGAGGAGCTCTGTGCTGGCAAGAAGGATATCGTCATCATTAGCTCCGACCATACGCGTCCCGTTCCTTCGCGTGTGACGATGCCTATTCTGCTGCATCACATCCATTCTGCTGCGCCTGAAGCGCGCGTTCGCATTCTGGTTGCTACGGGTATGCATCGTCCGTCGACGCACGAGGAGCTCGTCAACAAGTACGGCGAGGAGATCGTTGCCAACGAGGAAATCGTTATGCACGTCGCGACTGACGACAGCATGATGAAAAAGATCGGCACCCTGCCTTCTGGTGGCGAGTGCATCATCAATAAGATTGCCGTCGATTGCGATCTGCTGCTTGCCGAGGGCTTTATTGAGCCGCACTTCTTTGCTGGTTTCTCCGGCAGCCGCAAGTCCGTCCTGCCTGGCATCGCCAGCTACAAGACCATCATGTACAACCACAACGGCCAGTTTGTGAACGATTCCCATTCGCGTGCCGGCAACCTGTGCCATAACCACGTGAGCGAGGACATGTTTGCCGCTGCCGAGATGGCTCACCTTGCCTTTGTGCTGAACGTGGTGCTCAACGGCAAGCACGAGGTCATTGGCTCCTTCGCCGGCGACATCCACAAGGCACACGAGGCTGGCTGCGAGTTCGTAAAGAGCCTTGCCGGCGTTGAGCCCGTCGAGTGCGAGATTGCCATCACCACCAACGGCGGCTACCCACTCGACCAGAACATCTACCAGGCCGTGAAGGGCATGTGCTCTGCCGAGGCCACGCTTCCCGAGGGCGGTGTGATCATCGACGTCGCCGGTTGTGCCGACGGTCACGGCGGCGAGGGCTTCTATCACAACATCGCCGACAACGATCCGGCAGAGTTTGAGCGCGCCTGCATCGACCGTCCTAAGGACGAGACCCTGCCCGACCAGTGGACGAGCCAGATCTTTGCCCGCATCCTGGCGCATCACCCCGTGATCATGGTCACCGACCTGTGCGATCACCAGATGATTAAGGATATGCACATGACGCCGGTCAACACCCTCGAGGAGGCGCTCAAGCTCGCCTTTGAGATGAAGGGTGCCGATGCCAAGGTGGCCGTCATTCCCGATGGCCTGGGCGTTGTTGTCGCTCAGCACTAGCGCGCGGCCTAAACGAATCGTTTATAACTGACAAGAAAGATAAGGTTTTATGCTTACCAAACTCCTCTGCGAATTCGGCGCAACGGCCCTCATGATCATCTTTGGCGTGGGCGTGCACTGCGATACCGTGCTTAAGGGCACCAAGTATCAGGGCTCCGGCCACATGTTTGCCATCACCACTTGGTCTTTTGGCATCTCGGTCTGCCTGTTTGTCTTTGGCGGCGCCGTGTGCATGAACCCGGCTATGGTGCTTGCCCAGTGCATCGTAGGCCTGGTGCCGTGGAGCAGCTGCATCCCCTTCATGATTGCCGATATGCTCGGCGGCTTTGTGGGCGCCGTAATCGCTTGGCTTATGTATGCCGATGAGTTCAAGGCTTCCGAGGGTGTCGTCGACCCCATTGCCCAGCGCAACATCTTCTCGACCAACCCCACCACCGAGGGCACGAACTATGTTCGCAACTTCTTCTGCGAGGCTATCTGCACCTTCGTGTTCATTAGCGCCATCCTTGCTGCCGCTAGCCGCGCCGGCGAGAACGTTCTGATGCTCGCCATCTGCGTCGGCCTGATCGTTTGGGCTGTTGGCATGGGCATGGGCGGCATCACCGGCTTCGCCATGAACCAGGCTCGTGACCTTGGTCCTCGCATGGCCTATCAGGTGCTGCCGATCAAGAACAAGGCTGACAACAACTGGAAGTACGGCCTGCTCGTTCCTGGCATCGCTCCGTTTATCGGTGCCGCTCTGGCCGCGCTGTTTGTGCATGGTTTCTTGGGCATGTTCTAGTCCAAGACAATTGATATAACGCCCGGGTCCGGCATAGGTTAACTTTTCGCCGCACTCCGCGGGAATCCAGTTGTGTTCGAACAAGCAACCAACATATATATCTGAATTTGGATGTGGTGGGCACTTTGTTGTTAGGCGCTTTGAGGTGCGAGTGACACTTTGGGGTGCGTGGCGGCCTGGGTTGGGGCGATGCTTTGGGATGAGCTTCTTACTTAGTTGAAGAGGGGCTTGATGGCTGAGAGGTAGTCTTTGGCTACGTCGGCTTTGTCCGCTTGGAAGTTGTGCCAGGCCCACCATTGGACGGTGGCAACGAAGCTTGAGGCTATGTGGTGTAGTAAGAAGCTGCGGTCCATGGTGCCGGCGGGGCCTGCGGGGTCGACGGGGATGGTTTCGGCTGCTCGTGACATGATGGTCTTGCGTAAGCAGTCGGCGAAAACGCGTGAGCCGGCGCCGGCTACGAGGGCTCGAACGCCCTGGCGGCGCGCCCAGAGGTTGTTGAGGATATGCTCGACTTGTACGAGCGGATCATCGAGCGGTGTGCCATCGTCGTCGAGGGCGTGGGTGCAGATGTCGCTCACGAGCTCGGATAGTAGGTCGTCTTTGCTCTTAAAGAGGCCGTAGAATGTCGCGCGGCCTACGTGAGCGCGCGCGATGATGTCGCCGACGGTGATCTTGCCGTAGTCCTCCTCGCGAAGGAGCTCAGAAAACGCCGTGACAATAGCGGCGCGGCTTTTGGTTTTGCGGGCATCCATGGCTATGCGTCCACGTGAACAAGCAGGCAACGGAGCGTGCCGGAGCAGCCCTCGTAGGGGCGCTTACCGGCGCCGTAGCCGACGGCCTCGATGCGGTAGCGTGAGGGCAGTTGGTCGGACGTGCGCAGTGCGGCGACGATGGCGGCGCCCGTGGGCGTCACGAGCTCGCCGGAGACCGGTGCGGGCGTGAGGGCGATATTGCCTGCTTGGCATAGGTTGACGACGGCGGGCACCGGGATGGGCATAAGGCCGTGGGCACAGTGGATGGTGCCGTGACCCTCGGAGAACGACTCGACGACAATATCCTCGATGCCCAGGTCATCGAGGCAGATGGCGACCGAGCAGATGTCAACGATGGAGTCGACGGCGCCCACCTCGTGGAACATGACGGTCTCGGGCGTTTTGCCGTGGGCCTTGGCCTCGGCGGCGGCGAGCGCGGTAAAGATGGCGAGCGCGCGACGCTTGGCGCCATCACTCATCTGCGAATTCTCGATTATTTCCGTGACGTCGGCTAGCGAGCGGTGATGATGATGGTGGGCGTGATGGTGATCCTCGTGCTCATGGGCGTGGCCCTCATGGTCATGCTCGTGGCAGTGCTCGTGTTCGTGTTCGTCATGGTCATGATGGTGGTGCTCATGCTCATGTGTGTGCTCGGTGCCCGCTTCGTTGCCGTAGAGCCAGGCCATGTCGTGGTCATGGTTCTCGAGCTCCTCTGCCAGCTGAACGTCAAAGTCGCAGGCGTCGATGCCATGCTTGTTTACGCGTGTAACGGCAATCTCAAAGCCGCCGACCGGAAGCGTGGCGAGCTGCTCGCGCAGATGCTCCTCGCTGGCGCCCAAATCGAGCAGGGCCGCGACGGTCATGTCGCCGCTGATGCCCGAGGTGCCGTCGATGATAAGCGTGTGCTGATGGTTGGACATGAAATGCTCCTTAACGGGCACAGGGTGTGCCGGCGCTCAGATGATTGATAAGACTTGCCTGGTAGGCGGCGCCAAAGCCGTTGTCGATATTGACGACCGAAACGCCGCTGGCGCAGGAGTTGAGCATGGCGAGCAGCGCGGCTACGCCACCAAAGCTCGCGCCATAGCCCACGCTGGTGGGAACGGCGATGACCGGACAGCTCACCAGGCCGCCGACAACGCTCGCCAGTGCGCCCTCCATGCCGGCAATGGCGATGACCACCTGTGCCTGGGCAAGCTCCTCGGCATGCGCGAGCAGACGGTGCAGGCCGGCGACACCCACGTCGTAGAGGCGGTCGACCTCGTTGCCATAGAATTCGGCCGTCAATGCGGCTTCCTCGGCGACGGGCAGGTCGCTCGTACCGGCGCAGGCGACGACGATGCGTCCGTTGCCAGTGGGGGAGGGCTTGCCTCCCACGAGGGCGAGCTGTGCGTCCGGGACATATCCCAGGTCGATGCCGTTGCCGAGGAGCTCCGAGGTGTGGGCTGCTTTTTCGGCGTCCAGGCGTGTGACCAGGATGCGCTCCTGGCCGGCATCGCGCAGCGCTTCGATAATGGCGGCAATCTGCTCGGCGGTTTTACCGGCGCCATAGACAACCTCGCCGGCCCCCTGGCGCACCCCGCGCGAAAGATCGAGCTGCGCAAAGCCCAAATCGGCGGTCGGCGCCGTCTGGATGCGCGTGAGGGCGACGGCCGGGGTGACTGCTCCGCCGGCAACATCGCTCAGCAATTGCTCAAGATCTCGCTTATCCATATATGTTCCCTTCGACGGCGCAAAGTCTAGCACTCAAAGGGTATGTTTCCGAACACTAAGACAAAATTGTTCGGAAACTATAGGACAGACTGATTTAATTGTTAGACGGATCGGCTAGTCACGCAGGATGATGTCCATGGCGAGCATCAGGTTGCGCTCGTCGATGGCAAACGGGGCGGCTTCGCGCGTCTTGGGCTTGGCGCAAAACGCGATGCCCGTGCCCGCGGCCTGAATCATGGGGATATCGTTGGCGCCGTCGCCGATTGCCACGGTGTGTGCCATATCGACACCGCACTCAACCGCCCAATCCAGCAGCTGGATGAGCTTGGACTCCTTGGTCACAATGTCTGCCGCCAGCTTGCCCGTGAGCTTGCCGTCTACGACCTCCAGGCGGTTGGCCAGGCAAAAGTCGATGCCCGCGGCGGCCACGATCTTATCGGCGACCTCGTGAAAGCCGCCGCTTACCACGCCGACCTTCCAGCCCTTGCTGTGCGCCGAGCGCACAAGCTCCAGCGCGCCGGGGGTAAACGTCACGCGCTCAAAGGTGCGCTCGAACACGCTCTCGTCCAAGCCGGCAAGCAGCCCCACGCGTTCCTCGAGCGCCTGCTTAAAGTCGAGCTCGCCGCGCATGGCGCGTTCGGTGATCCGCGCAACTTGCTCGCCCACGCCGGCTTCCTCGCCCAACAGGTCGATGACCTCCTGGTTGATGAGCGTGGAGTCGATATCCATAACGATGAGGCGTGCAGCCATGGCGGGCCTTTCCGAGTGCAGTTGTATTGGGGCACATTGTCGCACGCCGCACGCCTGGGCGACGGCCACGGTGCACCAATTGTTTCGTCTCCGTCAAGTCTTTGGGCATGAGCTACTTTTCCGCGGCACATCGACGCGGGTGCGATAAGATAGAACGCCATGTCCGGCTGCGCGGTTTACGCAGGCTGGGCAAATCTGTACGACGCTGCCCGGAACGACACGGGGCGGCACAGATCCATAAAGGAGGATCACTGGTATGAGCCAGACCCGTCCCATTGACGAGCATTCCATGCACACCCGTACCTGCGGCGAGCTTCGCTTCGAGAACGTGGGCGAAGAGGTCACCCTCACCGGTTGGGTGAGCCGTCGCCGCGACCACGGCGGCCTTATCTTCTGCGACCTTCGCGACCGCGAGGGCATCACGCAGCTCACCTTCGACCCCGAGCACTCCGATGGCGATGCCTTTAAGATCGCCGAGACCATGCGTCCCGAGTGGCCCATCAAGATCCACGGCGTCGTGCGCGCTCGTGGCGAGGAGACCACCAACACCAAGCTCGCGACCGGCGAGATCGAGGTCCTGACCGACCACGCCGAGGTGCTCAACACGTCCGTCACCCCGCCGTTCCAGATCGAGGACGGCATCGAGACCAGCGAGGACACCCGCCTGCGCTATCGCTATCTGGACCTCCGCCGTCCCGAGATGATGGCCAACCTCAAGCTGCGCTCCGACTTTACCTTTGCCATTCGCGAGGCACTGCACAACCGTGAGTTCATGGAGGTCGAGACGCCCTCCCTGTTCAAGTCCACGCCCGAGGGCGCCCGCGACTTCATCGTTCCCAGCCGCATCCAGCCGGGCAACTTCTACGCCCTGCCGCAGTCCCCGCAGCTTCTGAAGCAGCTGCTCATGGTCGGTGGCGTTGAGCGCTACTACCAGGTTGCCAAGTGCTTCCGCGACGAGGACCTGCGTGCCGACCGTCAGCCCGAGTTCACCCAGGTCGATATCGAGATGTCCTTCGTGGACCAGAACGACGTTATGAGCGCGCTCGAAGAGGTCCTGGCCGATGCCTTCGGCCGCATGGGTGTCGAGATGCCCACGCCGCTGCGTCGCATGAACTACTGGGAGGCCATGGACACCTATGGCTCCGACAAGCCCGATACCCGCTATGGCATGCATCTGGTCGACCTGACCGACATCTTTGCCAACTCCAAGTTCAAGGTCTTTGCGACTGCCGCAAACGAGGAGGGCTCTGTCGTCAAGGCCATCAACGCCAAGGGCGCCGGTGCCTGGGCACGTGCCAAGATCGATAAGCTCGCCGGCGTGGCTTCCACGTTTGGCGCCAAGGGCCTGGCATGGATCGCCTTCCGCGAGGATGGCTCCATCAACAGCCCCATCGTCAAGTTCTTCTCGGACGAGGAGATGGCGGCTCTGCGCGAGCGCATGGACGTCGAGCCCGGCGACCTTGTGATGTTCGCCGCCGGCCCGCGCCTGCTCTCTGACGAGATCCTGGGCGGCATGCGTTCGCACATGGCCAACGCGCTCGAGATCAAGCGCGAGGGTCACGACTTCCTGTGGGTCGTCAACTTCCCGCTGTTCCATTGGGACGAGGATCGCAAGGCCTATGCTGCCGAGCACCAGCCCTTTACCCTGCCGACCGAGACCGACATCGCCAAGATCGAGGCCGATCCCCTGGCAGCCGGTTCGTGCACCTACGACTTTGTCATGGACGGCTTTGAGGCCGGCGGTGGCGGTATGCGTATCCACAACGCCGAGATGCAGATGTCCATGCTCAAGCTCCTGGGCTTTACCGAGGAGCGCGCCGAGTCTCAGTTTGGCTTCCTCATGGAGGCCCTCAAGTTTGGTGCGCCCCCGATGGGCGGTTTCGCTCTGGGCCTGGACCGCGTGTGCATGCTGCTTACCGGTTCCGACTCCATCCGCGACGTCATGGCGTTCCCCAAGACGGCCAGCGGCTCCGACCTCATGTCGGGCGCCCCGAGTGCCGTTAGCGGCGCCCAGCTCAAGGACGTCAGCCTGCGCCTGATGTAGGCGAGCGGCTACATATTGCCCGCAACGAGGGAAGGACGTGCGCCTTCCCTCGTTTTTTTATACACCGAGATTGTGAGGGCATGGGATGACCGGGCGTCGCGGAAAGTGCATCCCGAAATCTGCATCCAGAACGGGTCGCGCTTTCCCAAAGGGGGTCCTCTGGGAAAGCGCGACCCAGAATTCGGCAAAATAATGGGGCACAGTTTCCGGTTGAGCTGTCTAACGGAAACTGTGCCCCAGAATGAGCGCTCAAAACGGGATAGGCTTTCCGCAACAACTGTCTGGCGGAAAGCCCGGCCCAGTTTCCTACAGTGAGTCTCTCTGGATCAGCTGCATGTGCATCACGGAGGTGGTGGGCTCGGCACCCTTGATCATGTCGAGCGCAATGTTGGCGGCCATGTGGCCTTCTTCTCGCAGGGGCTGGCGGACGGTCGTGAGCGCGGGGACACAGCGCGTCGCAATCTCGTGATCGTCGAAGCCGACGACAGAAACGTCCGCAGGAACGGATAGGCCTGCCTCGTTGAGTGCGGTGATGACGCCAGCCGCGATACGGTCCGATCCGCAGAGCACGCCATCGAAAGCAATCTCGCGCGCGAGGATCTGGTGCATGGCCTGATAGCCGTCTCCGTTGTTCCAGCCGGTATAGATAACGTTTGCGTCTGGGAGGTCTTCGCCCAAGACGGCACGGTAGCCGCGCAGGCGGTCGACAACAGCGGGGTTGTCTTGCGGTCCCAACACGGCGACGATATCTTTGCGCCCGCGTTCCTTCATGGCGAGTGCCGCAAAGTGTCCGCCCTCTTCGTCGTCAGAGTAGACCGTCGAGAACACATCGCGATAGGGGTGGCCCTCGAGCTGGCCGCACAACACGGTGGGTACGCCCAGCTCGCGCAGCACCTCGAGCAGCTCACTGCCCTTGTAGGGGGAGACGTCGATCACGGCGTCGAACGAGCGGCGCTCAAAGTGCTCGCGTGCGCGGTTGCGCTCATGCGTAGAAGACGCCTGTAAGATAACGGGCAGATAGGACGACTCCGACAGTTCCTCGGTAATGCCGCTCAAAAACTCGCTATAGGTGGGGTCGCTGAAGAGTTCACTCAGGGGCTCGGTCACGAGCACGGCGATGATTTCCGTGCGCCCGACAGCGAGCGCTCGGCCACGAGCGTTGGGGACAAAATTGACTTCCTTGGCCGCCGCGCGGACGCGCCTTTTGGTTTCCTCGCTAATGCGGGGCGAATCGTTGAGAGCGCGCGATGCCGTGGAGCGCGACACGCCGGCAGCTGCGGCAACCTCGGCAAGCGTAGGTGCGGTGCGAACTGGTTGGGTCATGGCGTCTCCTGGAGAATGCGGTCGATGTTGTCGCTGATACGGGCTGGTGCGGATACAGCTTACTATAGCGCGTCTGAACAGCGTTCATGATATCCGGTGACCGGTGTCGTTTTGCAACCAAGCCGCAATCGAATACGTCTCGTATGGGTGAGATATCAGCGGGCGTGGCGGTTGCCTACGAGCTTAAGAACGATGTCTTGAGCTGAGTTTCGATACTCAGGGTGACATAAGTGTCGCGGTTGTACAACCGGTTGCACCGTTAACCCGACCAAATCGACCGTTCAGCGGACAACCGGTTGCACAGTTTTTTGCATCGCCCGTAAGATAAGGACAACCGGTTGCACAAGAATCACTACGATGACGAAGGAGCATCACCATGGACACCATTAACGATTGGGAAAACCAAGCGCTCACCCATAGGAACCGCCTGGCACCCCATGCGTACTTTATGGGTTATGAGACCGCCGATCTCGCTGCAACGTACAGCCGCGAGCTGTCGCGCGGGTTTGTCCAGCTGTCCGGCTCGTGGCAGTTCCGCCTCTTTGAGGGCCCCGCTGCCGTCTCTAACGAGGAGCTTTCCACGTACGAGCCCGAGTGGGATCACGTGGAGGTTCCGCACCTGTGGCAGGTGGACGGCTATGGCAACCTTGCCTACACCGACGAGGGCTTCCCGTTCCCGGTGGATCAGCCGTTCGTTCCCTCCGACGACCCCACGGGCGTGTACCAGCGCATCGTCAACCTTCCCGCCGTTCCTGCCGGCGCTCGCGAGATCATTCGCTTTGACGGCATCGAGAGCTATGGCGAGCTGTACGTCAACGGTCAGTTTATCGGCATGACCAAGGGTTCGCGCCTGTCTGCCGAGTTCGACGTGACCGACGCGCTCGTCGAGGGCGACAACCTGTTTGCGGTCAAGGTCCTGCAGTACAGCGATGGCAGCTATATCGAGGATCAGGACATGTGGTGGGCCTCGGGCATCTTCCGCGATGTGTACCTTATGCAGCGTCCCGCCGCACGCCTGGTCGACTTTAGGTTCCGCACGCACCGCGAGGGCGATGCCGCTCTGATCACGCTCGATACGGTTGCCGAGGGAGCTACCCGCGTTGTGTTTACGCTCAGTGATGGCGAGAACGTGGTGGCTACGGGCGAGTGCGTCGACGGCCATGCCGAGTGCAACGTGACCGATGCCCACTTCTGGAATCCCGAGGATCCCTTCCTCTATGACCTTACGTTTGAGGTCTACGACGGTGACCAGGTCAGCGAATACGTCCCGCATCGCCAGGGCCTTGCCGAGGTGACGGTCGAGGGCAATCATATCTACCTCAACGGCACTTACTTTAAGATGCATGGCGTCAACCGCCACGATCACGACGATCACAAGGGCCGCGCCGTGGGCCTCGATCGCATGCGCCGCGACCTGGAGCTCATGAAGCAGCACAACATCAACGCGGTGCGCACGTCCCACTACGCCAACGACCCGCGCTTTTACGAGCTGTGCGACGAGTATGGCATCATGCTGGTCGCCGAGACCGATATGGAGAGCCACGGCTTCGAGAATATCGGCAATATCGCCCTGGTCACCGACGACCCGGCATGGGAGCCGGCCTACGTCGACCGCATTGAGCGCCTGGTGATGCAGGAGCGCAACCACGCCTGCATCATTATGTGGTCGATGGGCAACGAGAGCGGCTATGGCTGCAACATCCGCGCGATGTACGCCAAGGCTCACGAGCTCGATGGTCGTCCGGTCCATTACGAGGAGGACCGCAACGCCGATACCGTCGACGTTATCTCCACCATGTACTCCCGTGTGTCGCAGATGAACGACTTTGGTGAGCATCCATTCCCCAAGCCGCGCATCAACTGCGAGTACGGTCACTCCATGGGCAACGGCCCCGGAGGCCTGTCCGAGTACCAGGAGGTCTTCGATCGCTGGGATTGCATCCAAGGCCAGTTTATCTGGGAATGGTGCGACCACGGTTTGGCTGCTGTGACCGAGGACGGCGTTGCCTACGATATGTATGGTGGCGACAACGGCGATTACCCCAACAACAGCAACTTCTGCATCGATGGCATGGTGTTCCCTTGGCAGCAGCCGAGCCCGGGCCTCACTGAGTATGGTCAGGTCATCTGCCCGGTTCGCATGGCTTATGACGCCGAGGCAGGCGAGCTGACTGTCACTAACAAGCGTTGGTTTACCACCCTCGAGGATGTCTGCCTGTCGGCCGAGACCCTGGTGGACGGCGACGTGGTCTGCCGCAAGACGCTCATGCCCGGTGCGGTTGCCCCCGGCGAGTCCGTCCAGCTGCCACTGGTGATTCGCGAGGCCGCAGTGGGGGAGACCCTGCTGACCGTGCGCGCTTACACCATGGCCGCTCACGTCTGGTGCGAGCCGATGTTCCAACTGGGCGCAAGCCAGTTTGCCATCGCAAACCATCCGGCGCCAGCCATCGCGGCTCCCACTCGTCCTGAGCTTACGGTCGAGGAGACCGAGCAGGAGATCCGCATTCACTCCCTCAACGGCAAGCTGACCTTCAGCAAGGTAAACGGTACCGTGAGCGAGTGGAAGGCATCCGGCCGCGACGTCATGGCCTCCGGTCCCCAGGTTGGTTTTTGGCATCCGCTCGTCGACAACCACGCTCAGGAGTATGACTCCCTGTGGAAGGACAACTTCATCGATGTGATGCAGACGTCTACCCGCAAGGTTTCTTGGAAGCAGGACGGCAATGTGGTCGTCGTTACCGTGAGCCAGCGTATCGCTCCTCCCGTCCGCGCGTTCGGCATGCGCGTCGAGCTCGTCTACACCGTGCTTCCGAGCGGTCGCGTCGACCTCAAGGTTTCCGGCGAGCCCTACGGTGACTATTCGGACATCATCCCGCGCATCGGTATCTCCTTCGAGGTCCCCGGTTGCGATCGCGCCGTCGAGTGGTATGGCCACGGCCCGGGCGAGAACTATCCGGACTCGCTGCGCGCCAACCCGGTCGGTCATTACCGCACCACGGTCGACGATATGTTCACGCCCTACGTTATGCCTCAGGACTGCGCCAACCGCGAGGGTACCCGCTGGGTTGCCCTGCGCTCTAGCCACGGTGACGGCGTACTGGTGACTCGTCCGGCTGACGCTGCCTCCAACCCGTTCTCGTTCTCGGCATGGCCCTATAGCTGCGAGGCCATCGATAACGCCAAGCACGTCTACGACCTTGTCAAGGGCGATACGGTCACGGTCAACATCAACGACCAACTGCTCGGCCTTGGCTCGAACTCTTGGGGTTCCGAGGTGCTCGATTCCTATCGCACCCGTTTTGAGAGCTTCAGCTTTGAGGTGTCCCTGCGACCGCTGACGTCTGCCGATCTGGCTCAGGCGCTGGCACCCATTAAGGAGGCATAAGTCATGCATATCTTTAACTCGCGTGCCGATTTCGACGCCCAGATGAAGTCCGTCAAGAAGTGGATGCGTACCGGTCAGGCACTCGACGGCGTTTCTGAACTGCAGCACGATGTGGCGTACTCTATCGGCGACTCGCTGGTGTATTGGTGGGTGAACGCCCACGAGGCGGCTACTGCCGATCTGGTCGGTCACCGTCGCTACCATGCCGTGCTCGCCCCCCTCGACGGCAATCTGACCGTTGAGGTGGCTTCCAAGGCCGATCTTACCTGTACGCGCGCCTACAGCGATATCGACGATCGTGAGCGCTTTGAGGGAGCGGGGGAGACCGTGACGATTCCTGCCGGCGGCGTTGCCGTCGTCGAGATCGACGAGGCCTACCGTGTCGTGGCTGATGCCGCGGATCCCCGCGTCGTGGTACTGCACGTGACGGTTGAAGGATATTCCTTCCCCAACAAGTAGTATTCGTCCGCCTGGACGTTTGCTTCGCGCCGTTAAGGGGGATGGCTTTGTTGACTCCCTTTTCCCCATTCCCCTTAGCAGGTGCACCGTCCGTGTTTGCACTTGCAGCTCGGACGGGTTTAGATGACATTTAATAGATGATTGGGAGGGCTTATGAGCTCTGAAAAACGAGGAACGATTGGTTCGTTCGCTCTGCTGGGCATGACGGTCGCCGCCGTGTTCGGTATCAAGAACATCATCAACAACAACGCGGCCATTGGCTTGGCAGCCGCGCCGTCGTCCTTCTTTGCCACGCTTTTGTACTTTGTCCCCTATACCCTGGTTACCGCCGAGTTCGTCGGCCTCAACAAGGACTCCGAGTCTGGCGTGTACGCATGGGTTAAGACCTCGATGGGTGGTCGCTGGGCGTTCCTGACGGCATTTAGCTACTGGTTCGTTAACCTGTTCTTCTTTGCGTCCGTCCTGCCCAACGTCATCATCTACGCGAGCTACGTGTTCTTTGGTGCCAACGCCGAGCTTTCGCAGCTGTGGATCACCATTATCGAGATCGTCGTCTTTGCTATCGCCACGTGGGTTTCGACCAAGGGCGCTAAGTGGATCGGCTCCATTTCCTCCTTCGGTTCGACCGCGGCTCTCGGCCTGACCGCCGTGTTCATCCTGCTGTCCCTGGCTGCTGCCTTTGGCGGCGTTGAGTTCGCTACGGCTCCTACTCCCGCTAACATGGCTCCCGACATGAGCAACTTCGCAACTGCGTGGGGCTTCTTCGGTACGCTTGCCTGGATCATCCAGGGCGTTGGCGGCGCTGAGTCTGTCGGCGTGTTCCTTAACGACCTTAAGGGTGGCGTCAAGGCCTTCGTGCGCACCGTCGTTATCGCCGGCCTGACCATCGGCCTTCTGTATGCAGGCGCTTCGCTGCTGGTTAACCTGTTCATCCCCGAGGGCGGCGTTGCCATCTCCACCGGTATCTTCGACGTATTCGGCGCTGTCTTTGCCCACTTTGGCATTCCCATGGAAGTGTCTACGCGCGCCATCGGCTTGATCCTTCTCGCCGCCACGCTGGGCTCCCTCATGATGTGGACCTCTGCTCCCATCAAGGTTTTCTTCACCGAGATCCCCAAGGGCGTTTTTGGTAGCAAGATCGTCGAGCTCAACGAGCACGGCATTCCTGCCCGCGCTGCCTGGCTGCAGTTCGCCATCGTCGTTCCCATCCTGATCATCCCGGCCCTGGGCTCCGGCAACCTCGACGACCTGCTCATGATCGTCACCAACATGACGGCTGCCACCGCTCTGCTCCCGCCGCTGCTGATCCTGCTTGCCTACTTTATGCTGCGCAAGAACTTCGATGCTGCTCCCCGTGGCTTCCGCATGGGCTCGCGCAGCTTTGGCCTGGTCGTTGCCGCCTTCCTGCTCGTGGTCTTCTGCTTCGTGCTTATCTGCGGCACCATTCCGCTTGATCAGGCGCTGTGGCTGACGCTGGTCTACAACGTTGGCGGCGTGGTTGTCTTCTTGGGCCTTGCCGTGATGTGGTACAACCGCTACATCAACCGCCTGCGCGAGACCGATCCCGAGGCTGCCGAGAGCGAGCTGCGCCCCTCCGTCCTCGACATGATGGAGTAGCGGCTAGGATTAATCTGCGGCTGTGGAATAAATCGATCCCCTTTCCTAGGGAGGGGCCTTACGAGGCCCCTCCTTTTGTGTTTTGGGGCATGGTTTTGGACCCTGTGGGCAAAAAATGCCAAATATGAGTACTGCTGCAAAAGAGGTGTCATATTTTTCGGCCTATTCTGAGCAAAATGGGCTCAAAATCAATTTATCTAACCCCCTTTGAAGGGCGTTTGACGGCTTTCAACCTCTTCGAATCGCTCAAAGTAGGCAATTTGCTCTCGATTTTGCTGCTACTAAATTGGTGACAGTACTCATATTTGCCACTTTTTGACCACGAGGTGTTCAGAGGGGCTCTCGACAAGCATCTAACGCTACAATATCTACCACGTGGCTGGGTTTTGCCGGCCGAATGTGCGATGTCGTGGGAGGGGACATGGTCGAGTTTACAAAGACGATTAAAGATCCGTTGGGATTGCATGCCCGCCCGGTTGCGCTGCTCTATGACATTATCGCCAAGCATCGTAGCGACGTGTCGGTTTCGATTGGCAATCGTCATGTCGATGGCCGCGACGTTATAGGGCTCATGGCACTCTGTGGCGAATGTGGCGAGGACATCGTGTTCCGCGTTTCGGGCGTGGATGAGGCCTCGTGCGTCACGTCGATTAGAAACCTCTCGCTTTAAGCATGACGGGACGCGGCAAAGGACAGCTCTTTGCCGCGCCTTTTTGTTTCGTATAGGAAACTTTTTCGAAAACTGAATAGAGACCCTTTCCAAAAAGTTAACCACGTGCTAGTTTACTAAAGCGAACATAGACGTGGTTAACTTTTATCACGTCGATGTTGAGGACGAACTGACGTTAGGAGCAACTCATGTCTTGCGGACCGCAGATGCCGGCCATACCGCTTTCGATGGTAAAAGCGGGCGAAACCGTGCGCGTGTCTCGTGTAAAGGGCAATGAGGACATGAAACACCACCTCAAGGACCTCGGCTTTGTCGAGGGCAACGAAATCCACGTGGTGAGCTCGAGTGGCGCCAATATCATCGTCACGGTGCTGGGCGCACGCTTTGGCATCGATTCCAAGGTTGCCATGCACATCATGACCGTCGGTTAGTCTGCAGCATTTCATAAAAACCGAAAGGGGGACAAGAGGATGAAGACGTTGGGTGACGTTAAGGTGGGCGAGAGCTCCACCATCGTCAAGCTTCACGGTGAGGGTGCGCTTCGCCGCCACCTTATGGACCTGGGGCTCATCAAGGGCACTTCGTTCAAGGTCGTGAAGGTTGCACCGCTCGGTGATCCGGTCGAGATCAACGTGCGCGGCTACGAGCTTTCCATCCGCAAGGAGGAGGCGGCTGTCGTCGAGGTCCAGTAGGGCTCGCGGCGTATATTTCTGCAGATAAAGTTAGGTATTTCTAACTTAATGCAGCAACTTTGAAGCACATTATCCAGCCTGCGCGGAGAAAGCAGCGCAGGCACACAAGGAAGAAGGATTGAATGGCGGATTCTCAGATCCATGTCGCGCTGGCGGGTAACCCCAACTGCGGCAAGACCACGCTTTTCAACCTGATCACCGGCGCCAACGGCTACGTTGGCAACTGGCCCGGCGTCACGGTTGAGAAAAAGGAGGCCAAGCTCCTAAGCGACAAGAACGTTACCATCACGGACCTCCCCGGCATCTACTCGCTTTCCCCCTACAGCCCCGAGGAGCAGTGCTCGCGCGATTACCTCATGAGCGGCGAGCCCGATGTGGTCGTCCAGGTTGTCGACGCCACCAACCTCGAGCGCAACCTGTACCTGGCGCTTCAGGTCATCGAGACCGGCCTGCCCGTGGTCGTCGCCCTCAACATGGCCGACTTGGTCGAGAAGAACGGCGACAAGATCGACACGGACAAGCTCTCCAAGAAGCTCGGCTGCCCGGTCATGATGATCTCGGCCCTTAAGAACAAGGGCATCACGGAGCTGTTCGAGCAGGTCAAAAAGTCCGCTGCCTCCAAGGGCCAGGTGCCGGAGCACAAGTTCGACTCCTCCATCGAGGACGTTCTGACGCACATCGAGAACAACCTTCCGGCGAGCGTTCCCGCCAACAAGCGTCGCTACTACACCGTCAAACTGTTTGAGCGCGACGCGGACGCCTGCAAGCTCATCAACCTCACCAAGGAGAAGGCCGCTCGCGTGGAGCAGCTGGTCGCCCAGTGCGAGCAGGACTGCGACGATGACGCCGAGTCCATCATCACCGGTGAGCGCTACGGCGTGATCGCACACATCATCGACGAGTGCCTCACCAAGGCCCCGGCCAAGATGAGCACCTCCGAGAAGATCGACCGTGTGGTTACCAACCGTATCCTGGGCCTGCCGATCTTTGTGGTCATCATGTTCTGCGTGTACTACATCGCCGTTTCCACCCTGGGCGGAACGGTGACCGACTTCACCAACGATCAGCTCTTTGGCACCGACGGTTGGTATGTGCTCGGTCAGGGCCGCGATGCTTACGATGAGGCTGTCGAGGCCGCGGGTGACGACGCCGACTCGGTCGACCCGGCACAGTACGGCCCCTATGTCCCGGGTATCACCACCATGGTGCACGACGCCCTCGTGGCGGGTGGCACCGAGGACGGTGGCCTGGTCGATTCGCTGGTCTGCGACGGTATCGTTGGCGGCCTGGGCGCCATCTTCGGCTTTGTGCCGCAGATGTTCCTGCTGTTCGTGATGCTGTCCTTCCTGGAGGACTGCGGCTACATGGCCCGCGTCGCCTTTATCATGGACCGCGTGTTCCGCCGCTTTGGCCTGTCCGGTAAGTCGTTCATCCCCATGCTCGTGTCCTCAGGCTGCGGCGTCCCCGGCGTCATGGCCACCAAGACCATCGAGAACGAGAAGGACCGCCGCATGACGGTCATGACCACCACGTTCATCCCCTGCGGCGCCAAGCTGCCGATCATCGCCCTGCTCATGGGCTCCATCATTGGCGATTCTTCCACCACGGCCGCATGGATCAGCCCGCTTTTCTACTTCCTGGGCGTCTTTGCCGTCATCGCCTCGGGCCTCATGCTCAAGAAGACCAAGCTCTTCGCCGGCCGTCCGACCCCGTTTGTCATGGAGCTTCCTGCCTACCACTTCCCGGCGATCCGTTCCTGGGCGCTGCACGTGTGGGAGCGCTGCTGGGCCTTTATCAAGAAGGCCGGCACGGTCATCTTTGCGTCCACCGTCGTCGTTTGGTTCCTCTCCAACTTTGGTAGCTATAACGGTTCCTTTGGCTTCCTGCCTGCGATGGACGGCATCCCCGAGGAGTTTATGGACTACTCCGTGCTTGCCATGCTGGGCAACCTGGTCGCTTGGATCTTCGCCCCGCTCGGCTTTAGCACCTGGCAGGCCACCGCGCTGACTGTCTCTGGCCTCGTCGCCAAGGAGAACGTCGTCGCCACCGCCGGCTCGCTGCTGTCCGTCGCCGACGCGGGCGAGACCGACCCGAGCCTGTGGACCGCGTTTGCCGGCATGTTCCCCACCATGGGCGCTTGCGTTGCCTTCGGCGCCTTCAACCTGCTGTGCGCTCCGTGCTTTGCCGCCATTGGCACCATCCGCAACCAGATGGATTCCGGCAAGTGGACTGCGATCGCCATCGGTTACGAGTGCGCCTTCGCTTGGGTGATCGGCCTGTTCATCAACCAGTTCTACAACTTGCTTGTTCTTGGACAATTTGGTATCTGGACGATTGTGGCCATTGTGCTGCTGGTTGCGATGCTCTTCCAGATCTTCCGCCCCATGCCCAAACATGCATGGACCGACGAGGACGAGACCAACACTGCTTCCGCCGCAGTTTCCGCTTAAGTCCGAATAAGGATTAGCCCCTTTTCACGAGCCCGGGTGTCCCAGCGACACTCGGGCTTTTTGGTGGGGGAGATGTGGCGTTTCCGCAGATAAAACCGACCAAAATAAACCTGTCCCTTTTTGGTAGGTGGAGGATGGGGTAAAGTAAGTGGTGGTTAACTAGAGGAGGCTTGCTATGGCACCTATCGATATTGTTGTACTGGCTGTTATCGGCGTTGCGTTTGTCGCGGTATGCGTGCGCATCTACCGCAAGGGCACCTGCGCCGACTGCGCTCAGGGTGGCGTTTGCACGGGGCATTGCTCCAACAAAAAGACGTGCGCCGCGCTGAAAGGCGTCGACAAAATCGCCGAAGACTTGGGCCGCGGTATCAAGTAAGGCCCAGACATCTAAGCGCCTCGCGAGCATCCGTTCGCGGGGCGTTTTTCACTTTTGTGGGGTGGGCTAGAGACGCTGCATGCGGTACCCGACACCCATGTGCGTCTGAATCATCTTGGGGTGAGAGGGGTCTGCCTCGATCTTCTTGCGCAGGGTGCGCATGAACACGCGCAGGCTCGCCAGATCGCTGTCCCAGCTCGTGCCCCATATCTCGCGGGTGATGAAGGTGTGGGTGAGCACCTTGTCGACGTTTTTCGCCAGAAGGACGAGCAATTTGTACTCGGTTGGGGTGAGCGAGAGCTCGCGTCCGTCTTTCGTTGCGTATCCCGCGGCGTAGTCGATATGCAGCGGACCGTTGTCGAACGTGCTCGCTTCTGTCGACTCGCTCGACGCCATCGAGGAGCGCCTCAAATTCGCACGGACGCGCGCGAGCAACTCATCCACAGAAAAGGGCTTGGTGAGGTAGTCGTCTGCCCCTGCGTCAAGTGCTGCAATCTTGTCGGAATCTTCGGTGCGCGCCGAAATGACGATAATGGGGACTGCCGACCAGCTTCGGATCTTCGTGATGACCTCGATACCGTCAATGTCGGGAAGGCCGAGGTCGAGCATGATGAGGCTGGGGCCGTGCGACATCGCATCCATGATGGCGGCCTGGCCGTTGCAAACCTTGCTCACGACATAGCCGTGGAGGTCAAGCGCGGTCGAAACGAGGTTTTGAACGGTCAGGTCATCTTCGACCAGGAGGATGCGTGGCTTAGCGGCATTATTCATGAATCTCAATCTCCTCGGCGGGCAGGGTAAAACGGAAGACGGCCCCATGGGGGTGGTTGTCGCGAACCTCGATGACGCCGCCATGCGCCTCCACGATGGAGCGGCAGAGCGACAGCCCAAGGCCGATGCTTCGGCGTGAATCCACGGGCCGCGTATCGCTTGAGGTGAAGAAGCGCTCAAAGATATGAGGCTTGTCGCAGTCTGCCACACCCGGCCCATCGTCTGCGACGTCCACCACGACGAACGCACCCTCGCGACGTGCGCTGATGGTGACAGTCGAGTCCTCGGGCGTGTATTTGAAGGCGTTCATGATGAGATTCGTAAGCACCTGCATGATGAGATGGACGTCGATGCGTACCAGCAGGATGTCGTCAGTGTGCTCGATGGTGACGGCGCGTCCATGCGATGCTTGGGCGACATGGCTGAGGGCGGCCTCGATGACCTCGTCGATAAGCTCGGATGTTAAGTTGAGGCGAATGGTGCCGTCCTCGACGCGTGTGATGGCGAGGAGGTTCTCCACGGTATCGATAAGCCAGAGGGAGTCGTCGTAGATGGCATCGGCAAGATCGCAGCGTTGTTCGAGGCTGAGCTTCTCGTCGCTCTTCCGAAGGATTGCCGCAGATCCGGATATAGCCGTGAGGGGTGTCCTCAAATCGTGGCCGATGGAGCGCAAAAGGTTGGCGCGCAGCTGCTCGTTTTTCGCCAAGACTGCAGCCTCTTCGCGCTCTTGCGCCGCCCGGTCGCTTTCGAGCGCCAAGGCGCATTCACCCACGATAGATAGGACGATCGAATGCTCGAAGGCTTCGATCTCGCGCCCCTCCAGGTCGATGCCGATGACACCGAATACCTTGTCGCCGGTGCGAACCGCGAGGTAGAGACAGCGCGCCTCAGGCAGGGTCCGCGTGCTTGCGCCTGCGCGCTTGTTGTTGGTGTAGGTCCAGGTTGCAACGGCGCGCTCGTAGTCGGTGAACAGCGACGCGGATCGGTTTTCGGTGCCAGCGGACTCATAGAGCGTCTTGCCGAGCGTGCCGTGTTCGGCGGTGTAGAAGACCACGTCGAGTTTTAGCAGTTTGATGAGTTGGTTCATGGCGACGCGGGCGCACTCCTCCGCGCTATGGGCTTGCTGCAAGAGCTGGTTCGTTTCGAGGAGTACGCGCGTTTTGAATGCGTTCTCGGCGGAGGTACGTGCGTTGTCGGCGATGCGCACAGTTAACTCGCCGGCGACCATAGCGGTAGCGAACATGATGCCGAACGTGACCAGATAGCTTCGGTCATAGCTGGCGAGCGAAAACAGAGGCGTGACGAAGCAGAAGTTGTAAAGCACTACAGAGAGCACGCTCGATACGATCGTGCAGATACGCCCCGTCGTGGTGACGGCGGTCAGCAGGGCCGTGAGGATATAGAGGGATATGATGCTGGAATCGGCAAATCCCAGATGGCGGAAAGCCGTGCCGATCGCCGTGGCGACAAGAGAGAGGGCCAGCGTGCGAAGCACGTCTCGGCTGCTGGGCGGCTGCGGGGCGAGCGCACGGCGGCGTCCTTTGGGCCGGGAGGGCGGAGTCGACTGGTCTGGAATGATGTAAATGTCGAGGTTCGGGGCGAATGTTATGAGCTGTTCTACGAGAGATTTGCGGCCGAAGAGAGCCTGACGGACGCTGCTGTGCTCGCCCGTGCGCCCCATGACGATCTTCGAAATACCCGACAGGCGCGCGAACTCGGAGATCTGAAACGCGACGTCGTCGCCATAGACGGTTTCCATATGCGCTCCGAGCTGCTCGGCTAGGGCGATATTGGCTGCAAGCTTGGCGCGCTCATCATCGCTCATGGCTTGCGTGCGCGGGCTCTCTACGAACAGGGCGACGAGCTCGCTGCGAAACGCTTTCGCCATGCGTGCGGCGGCACGGACGATGCGGGGATTGGTCGGCGCCGGGGAGACGCAGACTAAGATACGCTCCCTGGTGTAGTAGTCACGGTTTCCCAGCACGCGTGCGGCGTCTGTGAGGCGGCCGGTGCGATCGGCGCAGCGGCGCAGCGCGATTTCTCGGAGTGCGGTGAGGTTCTCGACGGTAAAAAAATGCTGTTGCGCTCGGTCGGCTTGTGCGGGACGGTAGACGAGGCCGGCGCGAAGGCGCTCAAGTAGGTCTTCGGGCTCTATGTCGACGAGCTCGACCTGGTCGGCATCATCGAAGATACGGTCGGGGATTCGTTCGCTCACGACAACGCCGGTGATGGATGCAACCATGTCGTTTAGGCTCTCGATATGCTGAACGTTCACGGTCGTATAGACGTCGATGCCCGCATGTAGAAGTTCCTCGACGTCTTGATAGCGTTTGTCGTGGCGAGACCCCGGTGCATTCGTATGGGCGAGCTCGTCGACGAGGATGAGCTGAGGGGCGCGTTCGATAGCCGCATCTAGATCGAACTCGTTGAGCGTAATGCCGTTGTACTCGATGAGTTTATAGGGCACGTTCTCAAGCCCTTGTGCAAGATGGGCAGTTGCCGGACGTTCGTGCGGCTCGATGTATCCCGCGACGACGTCGACACCTCGCCGCTTGGCGGCGTGGGCGGCTTGAAGCATCGCATAAGTTTTGCCTGTGCCAGCAGCGTAGCCAAAGAAAATCTTGAGGTGTCCCCGGCTGGTTCGAGCGTCATCGGCGACCTCGTCTTTCTCAATTGCCTTGAGGATGAGGTCTGGATTGACGCGAGTGTCCGATGCGTCGCGCTGCATAGCGTAGCCTTTCTGAAGCGTTGTCCATGCGTGCATACGCGGTGAGGACGCCGCTGTATGCTCGCGAGGTCGAGTATAGGCGCACTGCAGCAGCAATAGTGCTTTCTACCTGCATCTTTACGGCATCTTAAGGTCGTGAGCCCCGGCCCTCACGCCTCTTTAATCCCTAGAAGCGTTTACTGTCCCCAGACGCTTGCGAGAGCAGGCGTCCGAGACATCGGGCCGTGCGTGAAAGGGGCGGTAAATGAACATCCTCATTCCCATCATCGGAGTCGTCTGCATTGGACTTCTTATCTATTACATCTACATTCTGATGAGGAGTGATTCGTAAACTATGGACGCTGCGATTCAGTACATCTTGTACTTTGCCGTGCTCGTCGTCCTGGCCGTTCCGCTCGGTCGGTTCATGGCCCATATCATGGATGGTGAGCATACGTTCCTGTCGCCTGTGATTGCTCCTGTGGAGCGCGGCGTCTATCGTCTGCTTCGCATCGACGCGGCAGAGCAGATGGGGTGTAGGCGCTATCTGGCGAGCGTGCTGGTCTTTTCGGGGATCGGCCTCGTGGCTCTAGTGGCACTCCAAGCGCTTCAGTCCTTCTTGCCAGGCAATCCCCAGCACCTGCCGGGTGTGTCATGGGACCTGTCGTTCAATACGGCTGTTTCCTTCATAACCAACACCAACTGGCAGTCCTATTCCGGTGAGACCACCCTGTCCTATCTTGTGCAGTTCATGGGCCTCACCGTGCAAAACTTCTTGTCCGCTGGCACCGGTATCGCGGTCATGTTCGCGCTCATCCGCGGTTTCCGTCAGGTCAAGGAGCAGGGTCTGGGTTCCTTCTGGGTCGACCTCACCCGCACCGTCCTGTATGTGCTCATCCCGCTGAACCTCGTGTTCGGCATCTGCCTGGCTGCCGGTGGCGTCATCTCCAACTTCCAGCCGGCTCAGAAGGCCGAGCTCGTAGAGCCCGTCGCTGTCCAGCCTAATGCAGACGGCGGCTGGAGCGTCATCGACGGCGCCCAGATCGAGGGCGACACGGTCAAGGTCGACGGCAAGGTTGTCGAGGGCGCGCGCGTGGTCACCGAGCAGTTCCTGCCCCAGGGTCCCGCGGCTCCTCAGGTCGCCATCAAGCAGTCCGGCACCAACGGCGGCGGCTTCTTCGGCGTGAACTCCGCTCATCCGTATGAGAACCCCAGTGCCTTCACCAACATCATCGAGATGACCAGCCTGCTGCTGATCCCGGCCGCCTGCTGCTTCACCTTCGGTATCGGCGTCAAGAACACCAAGCAGGGCAAGGCCATCTTTGCCGCCATGTTCATCCTGCTGGTGATCTTCACCGGCATCATTGCCGTCAACGAGCATGCGGGCACCCCGCAGCTGGCCGATGGCGGAGCGGTCAATATCGAGATGACCGACGGCCAGGCCGGCGGCAACATGGAGGGCAAGGAGAGCCGTTTCGGTATCGCCTCCTCTTCTACCTGGTCCGCTTTCACGACGGCTGCTTCCAACGGCTCGGTTAACTCCATGCACGACTCCTACACTCCGCTGGGCGGTTTTATCCAGATGCTCCAGATTGCTCTGGGCGAGGTCGTCTTCGGCGGCGTGGGCTGCGGCCTGTACGGCATGATCGGCTTCGCCATCCTCACAGTGTTCATCGCCGGCCTCATGGTCGGACGCACGCCTGAGTTCCTGGGCAAGAAGATCGAGCCGGGCGAGATGCGCTGGGCAGTTGTCCTGTGCTTGGCAACTCCGTTTGCCATTCTGGTGTGCTCGGCCATCGCCTGCATGGTGCCCGGTCTTGCCGACCAGCTCAACAATGGTGGCGCGCACGGCTTCTCCGAGGCGCTGTATGCCTTCACCTCATGCGGCGGCAACAACGGATCGGCGTTTGCAGGCATGAACTGCAACATTCCCTGGATCAACGTCATGCTCGGCCTCGAGATGCTGTTCGCCCGCTTCATGCCCATCATCGGTACGCTGGCTATCGCCGGCTCGCTGGCCAAGAAGGGTAAGGTCGCCGAGAGCGCCGGTACCCTGTCTACCACCAACGGCATGTTCGTATTCCTGCTCGTGTTCATCGTTCTGCTGATCGGTGCCCTGAGTTTCTTCCCGGCTCTGGCGCTTGGCCCCGTTGCCGAGTTCTTCCAGATGATTGCGTAAAGGAGGGCGCAGATTTATGGCTATGCAAAAAGACATGATGGGCCGCGCGGTCCGCGACTCGTTTGCCAAACTGGATCCTCGCGTCCAGATTCAAAACCCGGTCATGTTCCTGGTGTGGCTTTCCGCCGTCATGACCTCCGTCCTGGCCGTCGCTTCCATCTTCGGTGTGCAGGACGCGGGTGTGCCCACCTACTATGTGGTCGCCATCGCGGTCATCCTGTGGCTCACCGACCTGTTCTCGAACTTCGCCGAGGCGCTTGCCGAGGGCCGCGGTAAGGCTCAGGCCGATTCCCTGCGTGCGGCCAAGAAGGATGTCGAGGCCCATCGCATCGAGTCCGTTAAGGACAAGGAACACTTCACCGTCGTTCCCGGCACCGAGCTTACGCGCGGCGACCTGGTGATCGTACGCGCCGGCGAGCAGATTCCCGGCGATGGCGACGTCATCGAGGGCGCTGCCTCCGTTGACGAGTCCGCCATCACCGGTGAGTCCGCCCCCGTGGTCCGCGAGGCCGGCGGCGACCGCTCTGCCGTTACCGGCGGTACCGCGGTGCTGTCCGATTGGATCATCGTCAAGATCTCCAGTGAGCCCGGCCAGAGCTTCCTGGACAAGATGATCGCGATGGTCGAGGGTGCCGCGCGCAAGAAGACCCCTAACGAGATCGCTCTGGAGATCTTCCTGGTGGCCCTCTCCATCGTCTTTATCCTGGTCACGCTGGCCCTGTATTGTTACTCCTGCTTCTCGGCCGGTCTTAACGACATGGTCAACCCCACGGCCGTGACCACGCTCGTGGCACTGCTCGTGTGCCTGGCTCCCACTACCATCGGCGCCCTTCTGTCCGCCATCGGCATCGCCGGCATGAGCCGTCTGAACGAGGCCAACGTGCTGGCCATGTCCGGCCGCGCCATCGAGGCCGCCGGCGACGTCGACATCCTCATGCTCGACAAGACCGGCACCATCACCCTGGGTAACCGCCAAGCCGCCGAGTTCATCCCGGTCGATGGCGTCGATCCCGCGGAGCTGGCCGATGCCGCCCAGCTTTCCTCGCTGGCCGACGAGACCCCCGAGGGTCGTTCCATCGTCGTGCTCGCCAAGGAGCAGTTCGGTCTGCGCGGTCGCACGCTCGAGGATAAGGGTATGGAGTTCATCCCCTTCACCGCGGCAACGCGCATGTCCGGTGTGAACTACGAGGGCAATGAGATCCGCAAGGGCGCTGCCGATTCCGTGCGCACCTATGTGGAGGCAGCTGGCGGCGTGTTCTCCCAGGAGTGCGACGAGGCCGTCGAGCGCATCGCCAAGGCCGGCGGCACCCCGCTGGTCGTGACCAAGAACTGTCGCGTGCTGGGCGTTGTGTACCTCAAGGACATCATCAAGTCCGGCGTTAAGGAGAAGTTCGCCGACCTGCGCAAGATGGGCATCAAGACCATCATGGTGACGGGCGACAACCCGCTCACCGCCGCGGCAATCGCCGCCGAGGCCGGCGTTGACGACTTCCTGGCCGAGGCCACCCCTGAAGGCAAGCTCGAGAAGATCCGCGAGTTCCAGCGTGAGGGGCACCTGGTCGCCATGACCGGTGACGGCACCAACGACGCGCCCGCTCTGGCCCAGGCCGACGTCGCCGTGGCCATGAACACGGGCACCCAGGCTGCCAAGGAGGCCGGCAACATGGTCGACCTCGACTCCAGCCCCACCAAGCTCATCGAGGTCGTGCGTATCGGCAAGCAGCTGCTCATGACCCGCGGTTCGCTCACGACCTTCTCGGTGGCCAACGACATGGCGAAGTACTTCGCTATCATCCCGGCCCTGTTCTCGCCGATCTACCCGGGCCTTGGCGCGCTCAACATCCTTGGTCTGGCAAGCCCGCTGTCCGCGGTTCTTTCGGCCATCATCTATAACGCGCTCGTTATCGTCGCGCTGATCCCGGCCGCGCTGAAGGGCGTTAAGTACCGCGAGGTCCCGTCCGGACAGCTGCTGACCCACAACCTGCTCGTGTGGGGTCTGGGCGGCATCGTTGCCCCGTTCGTATTCATCAAGCTCATCGACATGCTGCTCGCGTTCTGCGGCATTATGTAAGTGGAGGTTTGTATGTTCAAAGGTGTTGCATCGCGCGCACTGGGCGTGTTCGCGCTGTTTACCGTTGTCTGCGGCCTGGGCTATACGCTCGTCGTGACCGGCATCGCCCAGGTTGCGTTCCCGTACCAGGCGAACGGATCGCTCATTACGGTTGACGGCAAGGTTGTGGGTTCCGAGCTCATCGGCCAGAACTTCGATGGCGAAGCCCATATGTGGGGTCGTATCCAGAACGTGTCAATTGTCGAAGGCGAAGACGGCGAGCTCATGGCGTATGGTGCCCCGTCCAACCTGTCCCCGGCGAGTGAGGAGTATCGGCAGCTGATAGATGCGCGCGTGAAGAAGATCCGCGCCGCCAACCCCGATGCTGATATGGACGCTGTGCCCGTCGACCTGGTGACGTGTTCGGGGTCCGGCCTCGACCCGGAGATCTCTCCCGATGCCGCCGAGTACCAGGTCCCGCGCCTGGCGAAGGCCACGGGCAAGAGCGAAGGCGAGGTGCGCGAGATCATCGCCCAGTGCACCAAGGGCCGATTCCTGGGCGTCTTCGGCGAGCCCACGGTCAACGTGCTCAAGGTGAACCTTATGCTGGACGGCGCGCTGTAGGTGAGGGAGTGGCGGATGAGGGCATGACTGACTATCTGAGCCCTCAATTCCACCCCGCCCATCAGTTGCGGTGAAATACGGACTGTTTTGGCTGTCAAAGGCCTCATCTACTCCGTATTCCACCGCAACTTTTTATGGGTCGAGCAGAAGTTGGGGAAGCGCGTGCGGTCGGGTGCTGCGCGGTTACTGATACGATAAGTACGTTAGCAACTGCCGCCGAGCGGCTCAAACGAAAGGAACCCTGTATGGAGTCCTCTGCCTATCCGATGCTCTTTAGCCCGATCAAGGTCGGTACGACCGAGGTCAAGAACCGCGTCTTTATGCCGCCGGTGTCCACCAACCTGGCCGATCATGGCTATGTGACCGACGATTTGGTCGATCATTACCGTGCCCGTGCCAAGGGCGGCGTGGGCCTCATCATCACCGAGGTCGTGACGGTCGAGCCTACCTATACCTATCTGCCGGGTGACATGTGCTGCTACGACGACACGTTTATCCCCGGCTGGGAAAAGCTCGCCGCGGCCGTCCACGAGTATGGCTGCAAGATCATGCCGCAGCTCTTCCACCCCGCCTACATGGCCTTTAACATTCCGGGCACGCCGCGCCTGATCGCTCCGTCCTTCGTGGGACCGTCCTATGCCCGCGAGGCACCGCGCCCCATCACGGTCGATGAGATCCACGAGCTCACGCATCAGTTTGGCGACGCTGCCGTGCGTATGCAGAAGGCTGGCGTCGATGGCGTCGAGGTCCATGCGGCGCACGCCCACGGCATGCTCGGCGGCTTTTTGACCCCGCTCTACAACAAGCGCACCGACGAGTACGGCGGCTCGCTCGACGCCCGCATGCGCTTCCTGCTCGAGGTCATCGCCGAGATTCGCGAGCGCTGCGGCGAGGACTTTATCATCGACGTCCGTATTTCGGGCGATGAGTACACCGATGGCGGCCTGACCCTCAACGACATGATCTACGTCTCGCGTCGTCTGGAGAAGGCCGGTGTCGACATGATCCATGTGTCGGGCGGTACCACCATCAAGCGCGGCTCCGCGATTCCCGCTGCCGGTACCCAGCAGGCCTCGCATGCCGCCTGCTCGCGCGAGATCAAAAAGCACGTCAACATTCCCGTCGCCACTGTCGGACGTATTAACGAGGCCTGGATCGCCGAGGAGCTGATCGAGGACGGCGCTGCCGACATCTGCATGATGGGCCGCGCCAATCTGTGCGATGCCGAGTTCTGCAACAAGGCCGCTGCCGGCAACGCCGACGACATCCGTCCCTGCATTGGCTGCCTGCGCTGCTTGAACGGCATCATGTTTGGCAAGCGCATCTCCTGCACCGTCAACCCGGACGTGGAGCGCGACGAGGCCGGCTACGAGCCTGCCGCCGAGGCCAAGAACGTACTGGTTGTGGGCGCCGGTCCCGCGGGCATGGAGGCGGCGTTCATTGCCGCCAAGCGCGGTCACAACGTGGTGCTCGTGGATAAGCAGGACGAGCCGGGCGGCGAGATGCGTATCGCAGCCGTTCCGCCGGCAAAGCAGGAACTCACCCGCGTGATCAAGTATCAGTATCGTCGCCTGGCCGAGGCCGGCGTGAAGTGCGTATTTGGCACCGAGCTTACTGCCGAGGACATTCAGCGTGACTACGCCGGCTACGAGGTCGTCCTAGCTTATGGCGCCGAGCCCATCGCTCCGGCCTTCATGCAGGGCTTTAAGCAGGTTATGACGGCTGACGACCTGCTGGGTGGCAAGGCTTTCCCGGGTAAGAAGATCGTCATCGTGGGCGGCGGCACCGTTGGCTGCGAGACGGCCGATTACTTGGCCCCGTTGGTCAATGACCTCTCGCCGGCCAATCGCGATGTCACCGTTATCGAGATGACCAAGACGCTCGCCGCCAACGAGGGCGGCGCCGGTCGCGCGGTGCTCATCACGCGCATGCTCTCCAAGGGCGTTCACGTGCTGACCGAGGCCAAGGTGACCGAGATCACCGAGGACACCATCAGTTACGAGAAGGACGGCGAGGTCCGCACCATCACCGGTGCCGATACGCTGGTGCTTGCCATGGGCTATCGTCCCAATACCAAGCTGGCCGACGACCTTGCCGCTGCTGGCGTAGCTGCCCATGTACTGGGCGATGCCCAGAAGTGCGGCAACATCCGCGATGCCATCGGCGACGGCTACAAGATTGCCTGCGAGCTCTAGTCAACCCCTTGGTGCGTGGGGGACAGGTTGGTTTGCACCAAGTTGATGCATGTAAACCTGATTCCATTGCGCCAGTCGATAGCAAAACACGGCGGCCGTCCCGTTTTGGGACGGCCGCCGCTTGCGTTATATCAAAGAAAGATCATTGTCGAGCCTTAAATGCCTTTTGTCTGTGCGACTTCCGCAATCATGTTGCGGTTGTACACCAGATGCAAATACATCGCCTCGTGCGCTACGGTGGGGTTGCGCGCGGCGATGGCGTCGGCCACGCCACGGTGAGTGCGGATGGTCTCCTCGACGAGGTTGCCGCCATCCCAGGGCGGCTTCATGGAGTAGCGCCCGTACGCATCGAATTGCTCCTCTCATAGATGTGCGGCACAAAGAGCCCCGAGTTCATGCGAGCTCGGAGCTCGTTTCGTTTGGATTGCAGATGTATTGACAGGCGAAAACAGTCTGCGTCCGATATTGAGCCATACGAAAGCGAAATTATGCGTCTTAATTCCGTACGCAAATCAAGACGAAAACCGTTTGCGTCTTGGATAAATCAGTACGCAAACGGTTTTCGTCTTATAATACGGTCATGAATAGTACGAAACGAAGAGGTTGTGCATATGGTTGTTAGAGAGAGCCCTACAGTCGAATACAAGGAAAGCGTTACGCCGACGTTTCTTAAAACGGTGAGCGCCTATGCAAACTACGGGACGGGCAAGATTGAGTTTGGCGTTGATGACGAGGGCGTGGTTGTCGGCCTTGCGGATCCGGTCGCAGAGTGTCTCCGCATCGAGAACATGATTAATGACAGCTTGGACCCCGCTCCCCGTTACACGCTCGAGCCCGATGAGAAACACGGGACCGTAATCCTTACGGTTTATGAGGGCCAGGACAAACCCTATCGAAGCAAGGGAAAGGCCTACAGGCGAAACGATTCGGCAACAGTGGAGGTCGACCGGTTTGAGTATGGCAGGCTGACGCTCGAAGGCAGCAACGTAACGTTCGACGCGCTCACGTCGGCTCGCCAGGACTTGAGTTTTCACACGCTCGAGCATAAGTGTGTTGAACATCTCGGCATTTCTGAACTAACGTCGGATATTATGCGCACGCTTCGCTTGCTCGGCAAGGACGGCTATACCAACGCTGCGGCGATTTTGGCGGATAAGAATGATTTTCCGGGCATCGATTGCGTCCGTTTTGGTGATACCGAGGATGTGATCTTGGATCGCGAAGCGGCGACAAATGTATCCGCAATTGAGCAGGTGGACAGGGCGGTAGCTATGTTTGCACGCTACTACCGTTATGAGCGTATCGAAGGGATGGAGCGCGTCCAAACCGATCGAATTCCTCTCGAGGCGTTTCGCGAAGCTGTCGCAAATGCTTTGGTGCATCGGACGTGGGACGTTCGAGCGAACGTTCAAATTGCCCTGTACGATGATCGCGTCGTTGTGACCTCTCCTGGATCGCTGCCCGCCGGTTTGACGACGGAACAATACCTGTATGGGCAGATATCCGTGCTCAGAAACCCCATCGTTGCAGAGGCCTTCTTAAAGCTGGATTACATCGAGAAATTTGGTACGGGAATCGCGCGCATTAGACGTGCCTATCGCGATTCGATCAATCAACCAATTTTTGATGTTCGCGGCGGCATGGTGGCCGTCACATTGCCCGTTACCGATGCCCTTGAAGGGTCCGAGGAAGAGGTCCAGGTTCTCAAAGCCTTGTCGGGCGGTCGAATTATGTCGCGAAGCGAGATTGAAAAACAGACGGGGCTGAGCCGCATGCGGACGTTGGCGGCACTCGAGTCTCTGCTTGAACGGAATGCAATCGTAAGGCAGGGAACCGGGCGGGCCACGAAATACGAGCGCTCATAGTCAAAAAGAGCCATGGTACAAGACGGACTCCAAGCCAGCGTTGGCTTGGGGTCCGTTATATCCCGGATGGTAACGGGCCGATTATTGTCAAGTTATAGCAAAGTATAGCGACGTACAGCAAAGTATAGTGAGATATAGCAAGCCGTATAGCGCGCCTTGATTATCAACCGTCCGTATTTCACAGCAACTTACAACAGGCTCGAGGTACCAATTTGGGGTGCAGTAGTGCTGCGCCACGAAAAGGGCCTATCTACTACGTTTAAGCCGCAGGGGTCAACCATAGTCGGCTTTTTCGAAAATCGACAAGCTGTCTACCTGCGGTTTTGTTTTCACAGTTTTCGGTATGGCCGAGGCTATCCGTGTTAACGTAGTAGATGGGCCACTTTTGTGACAAGGGGGCCGATCTTCGGGCCAGGGTAGCTAAAAGAGCCCCGTCCCAAAAAGACTGATTGGGAGCCGGGGCGTGTCGATGCGATAGTATTACGTGGTGAAATTCGACAAACCGTGAGCTTCATCCGAGGGCTTTATGGAACAACACCAGCATAATCAGAGCCTGCAAGACCAGGCATACAACGCATTGCGCTCCAAGATCATCTATGCCGAGCTCAAACCCGGCACGCGCCTTTCGGCGATTGGTCTGGAAAAGGAGACGGGAATCGGGCGCACGCCCATTCGCGAATCCTTTGTGCGCCTGCGTGAGCAGGAGCTGGTGGAAACGCGTCCCAAAAGCGGCACCTACGTCTCTAAGATCAGCATGGAGCGCGCCGAGAACGCCTGTTTCTTGCGCGAGAAACTCGAGCGAAGCGTACTCATTAAATGCTGCTCGGCCGCCACGTCCGAGCAAAAGCATCGGCTCGAGCAGATTCTTGCCGAGTCCGAGTCGCTCGACCATAGCGAGACGCGTCGCTTTTTTGATCTGGACAACCTGTTCCATGAGACGTGTTTTGAGATTGCCGGTCGTCACATGTTGTGGGATTGGATGAAGAGCGTCAACACGCATTTTGAGCGATACAACTGGTTGCGTATGGTGTCGCAGGATCTGGATTGGGAGCCGATTCGTCGGCAGCATCGCCGGATTCTCGAGGCCATTAAGAGGGGCGATACCGATGCGGCGAGTTATCTGGCAGAGACGCACTTGCACCTGATGCCCGAGGAGCAGGGCCCGGTTATCGCCTTACATCCCGACTATTTTGAGCTGCCTAAAGACTCGAATAACTAGCCCATCATCGCATCTGCTCGAGACGCAAAAACGACGCTGCTCACCTACAGCGTTTTGCAACCGAGATTTTTAAAAATGCCTAAAATGGCTCAGGCTGCCGACATTGGGAAACGGGGTGCGCTATGGCGCAGATGAGAATCAAGGACATTGCCGTCGAGGCGGGTGTGAGCCCGGCCACGGTCTCGCGCTATCTCAATAACCGTCCCGGGCAAATGACCGAGGAAACCCGTGCTCGCATCGCGGCGGTTATCGAGCGCACCGGCTATCGCCCGCGTGCCGCCGCGCGCAATCTGCGCAACTCACGCACCAACCTCATCGGCGTGATTTTGGCCGACATCGCCAACCCGTTCTCGAGCGCCATGCTCGAAGGACTTTCCGCCAGTGCCGCCGCGCGCGGCTGCTCGCTCATGACGGCCATTAGCGGCAACGACCCCGCCAAGGAGACAGAGTCGCTCACCAGGCTTATCGATGCCGGCGTGGACGGCCTGGTCGTCAACACCTGCGGAGGCAATGACGAGGCGATCGCCGCGGCCGCGGGGCGCCTACCCGTTGTACTGCTCGACCGCGATGTTGCCGACGGTGGCATCGATCTGGTGACATCGAACAACCGTGAGCTGGTCGCCGGCTTGGTAGACGAGCTCGCCGCTGCGGGCTGTGAGCGCCTGTGCCTGCTCACCGAGGCAAGCGACGACAGCCCCGTGCGTCGTGAGCGCGCCGAGGCCTTTGCCGACGAGCTTTCGCGACGCGGCCTTGCCGGCGAGGTCGTCACCTTGGCCGATGGCGGTGCCACGGGCGTTGGTCGCTTGGACGAGACCATGCGTGACTATGCCGGCAAAAAGCTCGGCCTCATTGCCGTCAACGGCCTGGTTTTCCTGCGTCTGACCGAGGCGCTAGCGCAGCTGGGACCCTCGCTGCCGGCGGGGCTCAGGATCGCGACGTTTGACGACTACCCCTGGAACCATGTGCTCTTTGGTGGCGTGACCACGGCCGCGCAGGACACCCTCACCATTGCCGAGCGCGTGGTCGAGCGCCTGTCCGAGCGCATCGACGTTGTCACCACCACGGTGGGCGAGGCCGCAAAGCTGGCGCCCAAACGCATCGAGATCCCCGGCCACATCGAGCACCGCGCATCGACCTCGCGCTAGTCACTCGTTCGCAACTGCCTGTTCGCGCACGTTTTTTGAGCGCTTGATACGCTTTAACCCTGCGGAAACATTTTTCTGCGATAGTATCTGCGATATAGACCAGTCGAAACCCGCCCGAAAGAAAGGGGAGCGACATGAACCAGCAGAACATCGATTACGTACTCCGCTCCGTAGAGCAGCGTGACATCCGCTTTGTGCGTCTGTGGTTTGTCGACATTCTCGGCCGCCTCAAGAACTTTGCCATTAGCCCCGAGGACCTCGAGGTCGCTTTTGAGGAGGGTATCGGCTTTGACGGCTCGGCCATCGAGGGCTTTGCCACGCCCGAGGAAGCCGACATGCTGGCGTTTCCCGATGCTTCGACCTTCCAGATTCTGCCGTGGCGCCCGAGCCACAACGGCGTTGCCCGTGTGTTCTGCGACGTGTGCACTCCCGATTGCAAGCCCTTTGCCGGCGACCCGCGCGATGCCCTGCGCCGCATGTTCCGCAAGGCCGAGAAGGCTGGCTATCTGCTCAACGTGGGCGCCGAGCTGGAGTATTACTACTTCCCCGACGAGCACACCCCCGAGCCGCTCGACAACGTGGGCTACTTCGATCTTTCGGTGAGCGATGCCGCTCGCGACCTGCGCCGCAACACGGTCCTCACGCTCGAGAAGATGTCCGTGCCCGTGGAGTACACCTTCCACGCCGCCGGTCGCTCGCAGCACGGCATGAGCCTGCGCCACGCCGAGGCCCTGAGCATGTCCGACGCCATCACCACGGCTAAACTCATCATTAAGCAGCAGGCCTACGAGAGCGGCTGCCACGCCTCCTTTATGCCCAAGCCGTTGGCAGGCGAGGACGGCAGCGCTATGTTCCTGTGCCAGTCGCTATTCGACCACGACGGCAACAACGTCTTTTGGGGCGAGGACGACGAGAAGTACCACCTCTCTGACATCGCCAAACACTACATGGCCGGCATCCTGGCGCATGCCCGCGAGATCAGCGCCATCACCAACCCCACGGTCAACTCGTACAAGCGCATCACCACGGGTGGCGACTCCGTGCCGCAGTACGCCACGTGGGGCCTGCGCAACCGCGCGAGCATGGTCCGCATCCCGGTCTACAAGCCCGGCAAGCAGCTGTCCACACGCATCGAGCTTCGCAGCCCCGACCCCATGGCCAACCCGTACCTGGTCAACGCCGTCACGCTGGCGGCTGGCCTGGACGGCATCGAGCGCAAGCTGGAGCTCCCGCCCGAGGCCACGGCCGAGACGCTCAAGCTCACCGACCGCCAGATGGTCGAGGCCGGCTACACGCCGCTGCCGCGCTCGCTCAAAGAGGCGCTCGACGTGTTTGAGGACTCGCAGTTTATGAAGGATGCCCTCGGCGAGCACATCCACAGTTTCTTCCTTAAAAAGAAGCGCGACGAGTGGCATAAGTTTGAGTCCACGATTACCGAGTGGGAGATCAAGCACTACCTGGCGAACTCCTAATCGCGCTGGCTTGTTCCAGTACGATTGAGCTCATTTCTTTGGAGGCCGATATGTCCGAAAAGAGTGCCCTGTTCATGGCGCGCACGACGCGCTTCCACGAGTTTGCCCGCAGCTTGACGACCACCTTGGGTGTCGAGGTGAGCCTGGCCACCCCCGATTCGCCGACTGCGGCGCACGACTTTGACCTGCTGATCCTCGATTCCGATGGCATCCGCAGCGACCGCATCGATCAGATTGCCAAGTGGCTCGACGACCGCGGCGGTGTCCCCATGCTGGTGATCGTCGACGACGAGGCGCTAGGCACCCTGCGCCTGCCCAATCACGCGCATGCCGACTTTGTATGCCCCACGGCGACGCCCAACGAGCTCAAGGCTCGTGCGCAGCGCCTGATGGGCGAGGAGGAGACCGTCGCCGCCGACGATGTGCTCAACATCGACAACCTCGAGATCAACCTGGCTACCTACCAGGTGACGCTCGATAACGAGCCTATCGACCTGACGCTGATGGAGTACTCGCTGCTGAGCTTTTTGGCGACGCATCCCAACCGTGCCTACAGCCGCGAGGTGCTGCTGCACCGCGTGTGGGGCTTTGAGTACTGCGGCGGCACGCGCACCGTCGACGTGCACATCCGACGCATCCGCTCCAAGGTGGGCCCGCAGATTGCGGCACATATCACCACCGTCCGCGGCGTGGGCTATCTGTTTAAGGACTAGATTTCCACCACAAAGGGGACAGGCACCTTTGTGGTGGTTTTGCCGTGGGCCGGGTCCTTTTAGGGCTGCAACAGAACTTAAGCCTTCCTAAAAGATTGCGTTCTCATACACGTTCACCCGCATATTGGGGTACAACTCAACGTGAACAATGATGGCCCGCCACATGTTTGGCGGGCCTTTGGTTATTAGACGAAAGGATCGCAGCCATGAGCGAGAACGATTCCCAGCGTCCTCAGGATGCGGGCAACGCTGGCGAGACCCAGCAGCAGCCGCGCGTGCAGGTGGAGTCGACGCCTGCCGGCGGCAACATTCCCTACGTGCAGGCTTACGACACACAGACCGGCAAGCCGCTGGGCGGCCAGCAGGTTGTAAACAAGCACACGGTGGTCAAGACCAAAACCAAAAAGCTGCCGATCTTTATTACGGCACTCGCCGGCTGTGCCTGCGGCGCCCTGCTGGTCATTGCGCTCATTATGAGCGGCACGCTCGATATCGGCGGCGGCAGGAACGCCGTGACGGCGGGTGCTTCGGGTTCATCGACGCAAAAGATCACCATCGACTCCGAGGACACTACGCTGGCCGAGGCCGTTTCTGCCAAGGCCCTGCCTTCCGTCGTTTCCATCACCGCCACTTCGAGCGGCAGCCAGAATGGCTCGCTTTCGCAGTCTGCTGATGAGTCGGATAGCTCGGGCAGCGTCGGTTCGGGCGTGGTGCTTGATACCGAGGGCCACATCCTCACCAACAACCACGTGGTCGATGGTTACGACCAGTACGTGGTGACCATGGACGACGGCACCACCTATGAGGCCGAGTTCGTGGGCAACGACGCCTCGAGCGACCTGGCTGTCATCAAGCTCAAGGACGCCGACGCCTCCAAGCTCACGCCGATCGAGATCGGTGACTCCTCCAAGCTCAACGTGGGCGAGTGGGTCATGGCGATCGGTTCGCCGTTCGGCAACGAGCAGTCTGTCTCCACGGGTATCGTCTCGGCGCTCTATCGCTCCACGGCCATGAGCTCTACCAGCGGCAACACCATCTACGCCAACATGATCCAGACCGATGCCGCCATCAACCCGGGCAACTCCGGCGGCGCGCTTGTCAACGACAACGGCGAGCTCGTGGGTATCAACTCGCTCATCGAGAGCTACTCGGGCTCCAGCTCGGGCGTAGGCTTTGCCATTCCCGTCAACTACGCCAAGAACATCGCCGACCAGATTATCGACGGCAAGACGCCGGTTCATCCGTATCTGGGCGCCACGCTTTCGAGTGTCAATGCGCTTAACGCCCGCACCAACAAGCTGAGTACCGATAGCGGCGCGTATGTGGCGAGCGTTGTCGAGGACGGTCCTGCAGCCAAGGCCGGCATCCAGGAGGGTGATGTCATTACCAAGCTGGGCGACGATGAGATTACGAGTGCCGATGGCCTGATCATCGCGCTGCGCAGCCACGAGGTGGGCGAGAAGGTCGAGATTACGCTCGTGCGCGGCAAGGAAGAGAAAAAGGTCACCGTCGAGCTGGGCTCCGACGAGGAGCTGCAGAACCAGCAGCAGGACGATAGCGCGACCGACACCGGCAACGGCGGTATTACCGACGAGCAGTTGCGCCAGTACCTGGAGGAACTGTTGGGCCAGCAGGGCCAGGGCTACGGCCAGGGTTACTAGCGAGTCGTATCGCACATATCGAAGCCAGAGGGGCTGTCCCATCAACGTGGGACAGCCCCTCTTTTCTCATTGATCCGTTGGGGACGGAGGAAAACGGATCATTTAAAGCTGATAAGAGCATGGTTTGATCGCGCGATCCACCCCGGTCTGGCGGCTGCCGATTCAGTGCGGTTTGAGACCGCTATTCGGCCCCGTTGCGACCGGTGGTACTCTTGTATCCGTTTGAAATCGAGCGAAGGAGTGCCGCTATGGAGCAATCGAGCCTGTTTGGTGACGGCGTGGACATCGATACCGAAACGCCCGCGAGCGCGGATGCCGCCGCACCGGCCGATGCCCGTGCCCAGGCGGCAGCGCGTGCGGCCGAGCTGCGCCACGAGCTTGATTACCACGCCTATCGCTACTACATGCTCGACGCGCCCGAGATCACGGACGCCGCCTTTGACAAAATGCTCGTTGAGCTGCAGGAGATCGAGGCCACCTACCCCGATCTGGTAACGCCCGACAGCTATACCCAGCGCGTGGGCGGCTACGTGAGTGAGCAGTTTACGCCGGTCACGCACATGGCGCGCATGTATTCCATGGACGATGCCATGGATCTGGATGAGCTCGACGCATGGCTCCAGCGCACTGAGGATGCCCTCGGTGCCGGCAGCGTTACCTATACCTGCGAGCTTAAGATCGACGGCCTGGGCGTGGCGCTTACCTACCAAAACGGAACCTTCGTGCGCGCGGCCACGCGCGGCGACGGCACCACGGGCGAGGACGTGTCGCTCAACGTGCGAACCATCAAGGACGTGCCCATGCACCTGTCCGAGCCGGCGCTCGCTCACATGGGCGCCGACCGCGGGCGCACCATCGAGGTACGCGGCGAGGTCTATATGCCCAAGGGCAGCTTTGTTCGCCTGAATGAAGAGGCTGATGCCGAGGGGCGCGACCCCTTCGCCAACCCGCGCAACGCCGCCGCCGGTAGCCTGCGTCAAAAGGACCCCAAGGTCACGGCGCGCCGCGACCTTGCCACCTTTATCTATGCTATCGCCGATACCGACCCGCTGCACGTCCACAGCCAGCGCGAGTTTCTGGATTGGCTGCGCAGTGCCGGCTTTAGCGTCAACCCCAACGTGGCTCGTTGCGCCACGCCGGCCGAGGTCCACGAGTTCTGTGCCCAGGCGCTCGAGCACCGCGGTGACCTGGATTACGACATCGACGGCGTGGTCGTAAAGGTCGACAGCTTCCAGCAGCAGCTCGACCTGGGCTTTACCGCCCGCGCGCCGCGCTGGGCCATTGCCTTTAAGTTCCCGCCCGAGGAAAAGCAGACCGTCCTGCGCGAGATTCGCATTCAGGTGGGCCGCACCGGTGTGCTCACGCCGGTCGCCGAGTTCGACCCGGTGACGGTTGCCGGCTCCACCATCGCGCGCGCCACGCTGCACAACATCGACGAGATTCGCCGCAAAAACGTGCGTGAGGGCGACACTATCATCGTGCACAAGGCGGGCGACGTTATCCCCGAGGTCGTGGGTCCGGTGCTCGACAAGCGCCCGGCCGATTCGGTCGACTGGCACATGCCCGAGGTCTGCCCCGTGTGCGGTAGCCCCGTGGTCCACGAGGACGGCGAGGTGGCCTACCGCTGCGTGTCCATCGACTGCCCGGCGCAGCTCAAGGAGCGCCTGCTCCACTGGGTGAGCCGCGGCTGCATGGACGTCGACGGCCTGGGCGACGAGATCGTCGACAAGATGATCGCCGCCGGCCTGGTCCACGATGTCGCGGACTTCTACCAGCTCACGATCGATGACATCGCAGGCCTGGACACGGGCCGCGTGGTAAAAGGGGGGCATCGTAAGGGCGACTCCATGCTCGATAAGCATGGAAAGCCGATGCTCAACGAGGACGGTACTCCAAGGCTTTACAAAGCCGATCGAATCGTTAAAAATGCGGGCGAGCCCATACCGGTGGGTGTGAAGACGGCTGAAAAGATAGTCGATGAGCTCAATAAATCTCGGCAGTTGCCGCTCTCAAGGATTCTGTTTGCTTTGGGGATTCGCTTGGTGGGGAAGAGCGTCGCCGAGCTTATAGCCCGGCGTTACCTTTCAATTGATGCACTTGTTATAGCTGACGAGGAAGATATAGCCCAGATCGAAGGGGTTGGACCGGAAATCGCAAATAGCATAAAGGAGTTCTTCTCTGTTCCGGAAAATCTCGATGTGCTTCAGCGACTTCGTGAATGCGGTTTCTCTCTCGAGGAAGACCTTATGGGCGCAATGCAGGCAAAGTCTGAAAAAGCTGGTATTTCCGCCAATCTCGCTTCAGAGCAACCACTAACAGGATTGACTTTTGTTCTGACCGGTACACTCGAGAAACGTTCTCGTTCCGAGGCTGGGGATGTGTTGAAACTTCTGGGGGCTAAGGTGACGGGGTCGGTTTCGAAGAAAACCTCCTATGTAGTTGCGGGGGCGAATGCGGGCTCAAAGCTCACTAAGGCCCAAGCACTTGGTGTGCCCGTACTGGACGAAGACCAACTTGAGGAAATTATCGAAACGGGCGAAGTTCCTGTGGAGTAGGGAGACTGTCATGGCGGCAGACGTACTGTTTTTGGATGTTGAAACTCCAAATGGACACAATGATCGAATTAGCTCAATTGGACTAATTCGATGTGACTGCAATGGTGCCGTCCTTGCAGAGGATTCCTATTTGGTTGATCCTGAGGAGCCGTTTTCGGAAATAAACATGAGGCTAACGGGCATTTCCCATGCTGATGTTGCCGGTGCTCCTACATTTCCGGAAATATGGTCACGCTCATTGAAAAGCTTGTTTGACGGAGCCGCTCTGGTTGCTCACAACGCTTCATTTGATTTGGCGGTTCTGTGGAAGCTATTCGACGCCTATGAACTTGACAGGCCCGAGTGGAATTACGCCTGCACTAAAGAGCTTGCCAAGCAGTGGCATCCAGAATACCCAGACTATAAGCTTCCAACGGTTTGCCGATGCCTAGATCTTGAGATGGGGAACCATCATCGAGCCTTGGACGATGCGGATGCTTGCAGGCGTATTTTCCACTCGTTGGTTATGGAAGACGAGGGGCGTGTCCCCACGTTTGCACCGTATAGTCTTGGTGCTAGTTGCAAACGACGTTCAAATGAAGGGGCTTCCCGTGCTTCGGTACAGAGAGTGAAGTCGGAAAAGACTGCCGATTACTGCGACTTTCTAAGTTTGTGCGAAATGATAGTCGCCAATGGCCGAGTTGATGCCTTGGAGGCAATGTCAGTACTGCAGTATGTCGAAGAACATGATAAGTTGCAAGGCGACCCTTTGCTCGACAAAGTTTGCTCGCTTCTAACTGCCGCTTTGGCGGATGGTGATATAGATGAGCGCGAATCCAATCAATTGGTTGGTTTATTGCAGGGGGTAATCAATCCCTGCTCCGATGGCGTAGCGCATCGACAGGTTCAAATTGAAGGAAAGAAATTCTGCCTCTCTGGTACTTTCTATCATGGTTCAAAAGAGTGTATCAAGCAGTTTATTTTGCAGAATGGCGGCCAGGTACTGAGTGGCGTGTCAAAGAAATGCGACTACGTGGTTGTGGGCGATGAAGGCAGCGATGCTTGGACTACAAAGAACTACGGGAGTAAGGTAAAGAAAGCCTTGGAACTCCAGTCCAAGGGCGATGACATTCAGATTGTCAGTGAAGATGCTTTAGGACTTTAGCGGGGTCGTTTTGGTGTAACATAATTGTGTACACAATTATGTTAGGAGTGTGCCATGCCCGTTTGCGTTCCAATTAAAGATATGCGGGACACCGCAAAGTTTTCTGAGCTCGTTGAAACTACTACGGGTCCAGTGACTGTTACAAAAAATGGCTATAGCAAATTTGTTGTACTTCGATCTGAAGACTATGACCTCATGGTTCAGGAACAGGCTAAGGCTCGCCTGATGGCTCGTATAGCTGTGGCCGAGCGGGAGCGTGCTGCCGGCACGGCGCGTGATGCCTTTGAGGCCCTCGATGACCTTGAGGCAAAATATGGCCTATAACGTCAAGATTCTGCCTACA
>CALKBP010000026.1:0-54427 GCA_937989885.1 uncultured Collinsella sp. | reverse complement strand
AACCGCGTAACGGCTCGACGCTGCGCGGGCCGCATTTGGACAATCTGACGTTCAATTTCAAGGGCGCGACCGAAAGGTCAGCGCCCTTTCATTTCACGTCACCTTGTCTCAAATGCGACCCGCTCGCTCACAAGCCAAAACATCGGGGTAGTCATTGGGGACGTTCTTAAATGACTAGTCGTTGGGGACGTTCTTAAATGACTAGTCAAACAAGAACGTCCCCAACGTCTACTTTCGTCACTTTTTAGCTGGTTATTTCGCTTGCGTTGGTGGATATGTCGTGCGTTCTGCTTATGGCAATATAAGATGGATTATTGCGTAAACGGAATTTGATTATCTGAGGGTAGGGGATTGATTTGGGTCGCACTGGGGATATGACGCCGCCTTTGCGTTGGCGGTTGGGTGTTGCTGGTGGGGTAGCGCTCGTTGTGCTGCTTGTTGACCAGCTGACCAAGCTTGCGGTTCGTGCCGTGGGCGATGCGCTGCATATGACTGTTATCCCCGGTGTGATCGACTTTATGTTTGTCCGCAATATCGGTGCTGCCTTTAGCATGGGCGAGGGGCATGGCATCGCGTTTGCCGTGCTGGCGTTGGCGGTCATTATCGCTATTGCCGTGTACCTCGTTCGTGCGCCCCAGCTCGCCCATCTTGAGGTTGTGGGCATGGCGATGGTTGCGGGCGGTGCTATCGGCAACGCTATCGATCGTTTGGCCTTTGGCTTCGTGACCGATTTTATTGCAACCACCTTCATCGACTTCCCCGTCTTCAATGTGGCCGATATCGGCATTACCTTGGGCGTCGTGCTCGCCCTCTTCGGCTACATGTTCTTGAGTCCCGCGGCCCGTGAGGTCGATGCGACCGCCGAGCTTAACGCCCGTGACGAGGCCCGCGCTAAGCGCAAGGCCCAGCAACGCGGGGAGCGTGCCCGCAAGATTCGCGAAAGGAACGAGCGCTAATGGCCGACATCCATATTCTTGTTGCCGACGATGCCGCTGGTCAGCGTCTTGACGCTTATCTGGGCGCCAATGACGGCTGCCCTACACGTTCTGCCTGCGCGCATCTGATTGAGGGCGGTGCCGTATGCGTCAATGGCGAGACCTGCCTGTCCAAAAAGTACGCCGTGCGAGCCGGCGATCGTATTTCGGTCGATTTGCCCGAGCCGCACGATCCCACCGATGTGATTCCCGAGGCCATCCCGCTCGACATTCGCTATGAGGACGATTATCTCATTGTGCTCTCCAAGCAGCGCGGCCTGGTGTGCCATCCCGCGCATGGTCATGAGAGCGGTACGCTCGCGAATGCCCTGGTCTATCACTGCGGTATCGACCATCTGGGCACCGTGCAGGGCGAGGACCGCCCCGGCATCGTGCATCGTTTGGATCGCGATACCTCGGGTCTCATGCTTGCGGCAAAGGACGACGACACCCAGCGCGCGCTCCAAAATCTCATCCGCACGCGTACGCTCGATCGTCGTTATATCACGCTCGTTCACGGTCATATCGCTATGGATGAGGGCACCATCAACACCGGCATTGCCCGTTCTACGCGTGACCGTGTCAAGATGGCGGTTTCGGACGATCCTTTCGCGCGCCAGGCCATTACGACCTTTAAGGTCCTCGAGCGCTTTGATTCCACGCGTTTTGACGACGGCTATACGCTCGTCGAGTGCCACCTGTTTACGGGCCGCACACATCAGATTCGCGTGCATATGCTCCATATCAACCACGCCTGTGTGGGTGATCCACTCTACGGCAAGTGCGATGCACGCGCCGATCAGGGGCTGACCAGGCAATTCCTTCATTCCTGGCGCGTCGCGTTCGACCATCCCGTTACGGGGGAGCGCATTGAGTGCCGCGACGAGCTGCCGTGGGACCTTGCGGCGGTTCTGGATGATTTGGCCCCGCGTTCGCTCGGCCGCACCGCTGCCGGCGACGAAATCGTCCCGCAGCTCGGTCTTCTCGAATCCTAACCAGTATTAGGTGGTTTCTTGAACTCGGTTAGCCTGCGGTAAGATATACGGTTGTTTACGTAACGCGTTCTCGGGAGCCTGCATGCTCGCCTTTTTACAAACCAACACACCCATCGTGATCTTCAACCAGATTGTCGTCACGCTGCTCACGGTCTGCTTTCTGTACCAGGTGGTCTTCTTTGTCATTGGCGCTCTTCGTGGCGAGGTCGCGCCTCCCAAGGCCAAAAAACTCCACCGCTATGCCTTCTTTATCGCGGCGCATAATGAGGAAGCCGTGATCGCCAACCTCGTACGCTCCATCAAGGACCAGGATTATCCGTCCGAGCTCATCGAGGTCTTTGTGGTCGCCGATGCCTGTACCGATAACACGGCACAGCTCGCGCGCGAGGCCGGTGCCATTGTTTACGAGCGCAACGACCTGGCCCGCAAGGGCAAGAGCTGGGTCATGGACTATGGTTTCGATCGCATTCTCAACGAGTATCCCGACACGTTTGAGGGCTACTTTATCTTCGATGCCGACAATGTTATCTCCCGCGATTACGTCTCCAAGATGAATGATGCCTTTGACCAGGGTTTCCATGTGGTCACGAGCTACCGCAACTCTAAGAACTTCGGCAGTTCGTGGATTTCGTCTGCCAACGCCACCTGGTATCTGCGTGAGGCCCGCTTCCTCAACAACGCGCGTAATATCTGCAAGACGTCCTGCGCTGTCTCGGGTTCGGGTTACCTTATTTCGGCGAGCGTGATCGAGGGCATGCACGGTTGGCAGTTCCATACGCTGACCGAGGATATCCAGTTCACCACGTTCTGCGCCATTCACGGCATTCGCATTGGCTATGCGCCGGCGGAGTTCTTTGATGAGCAGCCGGTGACGTTTAAGGCTTCCTGGAAGCAGCGTATGCGCTGGACTAAGGGCTTCTACCAGGTCTTTTTTACCTACGGCAAGCACCTGGTCAAATCGACGTTCCGCTATCATCGCTTTGCCGCATATGACATGTTTATGACCATCGCTCCGGGCATGCTGCTGTCCCTGATCTCCATGCTCGCCAACGCGACCTTCCTCATCGTGGGCGGGCTTTCGCACGGCTTCTTGGCCACCGAGGTCGAGATGCAAGCTTGTGCCGCTTCGCTCATCATGACCTTCGCGATGATGTACCAGACCTTCTTTATCCTGGCACTGCTCACGACCATCTTTGAGTACAAGCATATTCACTGCGCGCAAAAGTGGCGTTTGGTGACCAACCTGTTTACCTTCCCGATCTTTATGTTCAGCTATATCCCCATCACGGTGGCGGCCCTGTTCCTAAAGGTCGACTGGGTCCCGACGCAGCACGCCGTCAACGTTACCCTCGACGAGGTCATGCAAGGCGCCAAATAACCACCACCAAAACCACCACAAAGGGGACAGGCACCTTTGTGGTGGTTTTTGCTTTCGAGTAGCTGCCCAAGGAGGTGCACGATGCCCTACATCCCATTTTGGATTTGCATCTTTGCCGGTGCGTTGGTTGATGCCCGTGAGCGACGGTTTCCCAATGAGCTTGCCGGCGTGTGTGCGGTGGCGGCGTTGGCAGGCGTCTGGCTCGACAAGGGCGTTACCACGGCGCTTGACCACGCCGGTCTTGCGGTCTTCGTCTACCTTGCCCTTGTGCTCACTGAGTCGCTCTGGCGGCGCCTTCGCCACGCCCCCGGCATCGGCATGGGGGACGTCAAGGCGCTCTTCGCGCTTTGCACGCTTGACCCTCTGGGCGGCATCGTGGCATTTGCCGTCGCGCTCCTGGTCCTTGCCCTCTCCTGCCTCTTCACAAAATCGCGCTCCCTGCCATTGCTCCCGTTTTTGGTGCCGATTTTTGCCATAATCGAGGTCGTGGGCTGCACGTTGTAACCGATTGCGCATCCTTCTTAAGGAGCATGCCATGGCAACTAATCAAGAAACGGCCGTCATTAAGGCGCGCATGGACCGTATTCCCTCGGCGTTGTCGCCCGAGCTTGTCGAGCGCATTTCCGCCGACCGCGCCTCGGGTGTCGTTAATCCTTATCGATGCGGCGATGACCAGGTCATTCGTCGTATTGATCGCGCTGCCGACAAAGGCACGCTTATGCGTCCGGCGTTTATGCGTGATACCGAAAAGATTCTTCATCTTCCGGCGTACACGCGTTATGCAGGCAAAACGCAGGTCTTTAGCTTCCGTAGTAATGATGATCTGTCGCGCCGCGGATTGCACGTGCAGCTTGTCTCGCGCATTGCGCGCGATATCGGTCGCGCCCTGGGGCTCAACTGCGATCTGATCGAGGCGATTGGCTTAGGCCACGACTTGGGCCACACGCCCTTCGGTCATGCCGGTGAGCGATTCCTCAACGATATCTATCACGAGCGTACCGGCCGCTTCTTTTTTCATAACGTGCAGTCGGTTCGCGTGCTCGATGCGCTGTACGGTCGTAACGTGTCGCTCCAGACGCTCGACGGCGTCTTGTGCCATAACGGCGAGTACGAGCAACGCGTGTTTGAGCTTTCGGACATGGGTTCCTTTGACCAGTTCGACCGAACCGTCGAGGAATGCATTGCCACGGGTTATAGCGCAATAGAGCACCTGCGCCCCATGACACTCGAGGGCTGCGTGGTTCGCATCTCGGATATCCTTGCCTACGTTGGGCGCGATCGCCAAGACGCTATTGCGGCGGGCCTGCTGTCACCCGACGCCTTTGACGATGGCCTGGGCGGGGCATACAACAGCTGGATACTTACGCATGCCTCCATCGATATCGTTGAGCACAGCTATGGCAAGCCGCGCATCGAGATGAGCGAGGAGCTGTTTGAGGAAATCCGCCGAGCCAAGCGCGAGAACTACGTAAAGATTTATAGCAAGGGCGGCATTGAAGGCGACTCCGAAGCGGAACTGCGCGAGGCGTTCGAAAAGCTCTACGACCGTTGCCTGCAGGATATAAACGAAGGCGACGAGTCCTCTTACATCTTTAAGCATCACATTTTGCGCATTGAGCAGCAGCTTTCCTACTACGATCGCACCTATGCCTGGCAGGACGACAAGGATCAAGCGGTGGTGGATTACATCGCGAGCATGACGGACGGTTATTTCTGTGAGCTGACGAGCAAGCTGTTCCCGGGATTAAAGTTTCCGCACCGTACCTATATTAACGAACGGTAGTTCGTATATATTCGGTATACTTATTAGTGAAAAACGTTTTTGATTGATGCACGGGATGGCTATGGACGACCTTTTTTCTGCCTCGACGCGCGAGCGTTCCTTTAAAAATGCGCCGCTTGCGGTTCGCATGCGCCCCAATTCGCTCGACGAGTACGTGGGTCAGCAAAAGGCCGTGGGCAAGGGTTCGTGGCTGCGTGCGGCAATCGAGCATGATGTGCTATCGAGCGTGATTCTGTATGGGCCGGCCGGCACGGGCAAGACGACACTGGCCCACATTATCGCTAACCATACCAAGAGTGAGTTTGTCGAGGTCAGCGCCGTGACGGGCACCGTGAAGGACTTGCGTCGCGTGATTGACGAGGCAAAGACGCGCCTGAATACGTATGACCGCCGTACCATCTTGTTCATCGACGAGATTCACCGTTTTTCGAAGTCGCAGCAGGATGCGCTTTTGCATGCGGTTGAAAACCGTACCGTCATTATGATTGGCGCCACGACGGAGAATCCGTACTTCGAGGTCAACTCGGCGTTGCTCTCGCGCGGTCGCGTGGTAGAGCTTGAGCACCTGAAGGACGAGGATATCGCCACGCTGATTGAGCGTGCACTCGAGGCACCGCAGGGTCTGAGCGGCAAGTTCTCGGCCGATGAGGATACGGTTAAGACCATCTGCACGCTGGCCGCGGGTGATGCTCGCTCGGCGCTCACGACGCTCGAGCTTGCAAGCGAGATTGCCGTAACGCGTCCCGATACCGAGGGAACGCCAGCGCCGGCGGCGGGGGAGCGCTATCCCATCACCGTGGATGACGTGAAGATTGCCAACCCGCGTCGTGGCTTTTCGTACGACAAAAACGGTGACATGCACTATGACATTATCAGTGCGTTTATTAAGTCTATGCGCGGCAGCGACCCCGATGCCACGATCTATTGGCTTGCACGCATGATCGATGCTGGAGAGGACCCCAAGTTTATTGCTCGCCGTATTATGATCCATGCTTCCGAGGACGTCGGCAACGCCGATCCGCAGGCGCTTTTGGTGGCGCATGCCGCATTTAAATCTGCCGAGGTCATTGGCTATCCCGAATGTCGCATTAACCTGGCTCAGGCTGCGCTCTATGTGTGCTTGGCACCAAAATCCAACGCGTGCGAGGCTTCGATCGATGCGGCGCTGGCCGATATCCATTCAAGTGGACTGCGCGAGGTACCGAGTTATCTGCGCGACCGTCATCGCCCGGGCAGCGACGAATACGGTGTGTATAAATATCCGCATGATTATCCCGAAGGCTGGGTCGATCAGCGCTATTTGCCCGAGGGACTGGAGCGCGGTGCGTTTTGGCAGCCTGCCGGCCGCGGTTGGGAAGAGTGGCGCGTAGAACAAAGCGAACGCGACCGTAGCGGCAATGCTCCCAAGTAGGTCATTGGCGCCTCGCACATTCCCTTTGGGTATCTTTCCCCTTCTTTGGGGTACCATGAAGAGCGTCTGTATTTCGATTCCTTCGGGAGGCTTGTATGAGTCCCATTCAAATCGCCCTGCTGTTGCTTGCCGTTGTCGGCGTGTGGGCTGTTATCGAACTCGCGCTCACGCTGCGCAAGACCCGCACCGTCGTTGATTCGCTCGACAAGACAGTCAGCGACCTCAACAACACCATCGCCGAGGCTCAGCCCGTGGTGGCAAAGCTCGATGGCGCTGTCGATGAGCTCACCCCCGCACTTGCCCAGGTTGAGCCACTCCTCAAATCGAGCAAGACCGCTGTCGACGCCCTTACTTCCAATCTCGTAGAGGTCGAAGCCGTGGTTCGCGACATCTCCGAGGTTACGGGCAGCGTGGCCGAGGCCAGCAATGCCGTATCGAGCGTGACCGACTCTGCGGCTGGTGCCGTGCAGAAGCTCTTCAATAAGGTGAAGGCTCCTGCAGCCGACGCCGATCGCAAGCTCGCCGCTGCCGCCGCCGAGGCCGAGCAGCCTACCGAGCGCGTTCTGATTGGTGAGGCTGAGGACGAGGCCGCCGATGGTGCGGATGCGGCTCATAAGTCCGCAGCCAAGCCTGCTCAGTATTACACCTATACGCCCGCCGAGACCTCCGAGGAGTCCTGCGATGAGTAGCGAAGCAACCTGCCCCATTACGCTGAGCGTTGCCGGTGATCCGCGTCTCGCGCGCTTGGTGCGCATGACTGCCGCCAACGTCGGCGCCCTGTGCTCTATGTCCGTCGATCGCATCGAGGATATTCGTATGGCTGCCGAGGAAGCCTTCATCTTTGGATGCACGGCCGTTGATTCCGACGATATTTCGATCAAATTCGATGTCGACGAATCCCATGTGGGCATGACCTTTACCTTTGGCGACCAGGCGACTGTCGATGAGGATGACCAGGCTGCCGTATATGCCGAGCTCATTTTGGCGAGTGTGTGCGACTCCTACGAAAAGACTACAGCGCCCCTGACGCTTTCCCTCGACCTCAAGGCGGATATCTAATATGACCGAACGTTCCCGGAGCGGCAAGACCGCTTGGGACAAGGAGAAAACCCGCGAGCTGTTTCGTCGTTATAAGGAGACCGGTGATCCGGATGCACGCGAGCAGCTCGTCATGTCCCACATGAACCTGGTAAGGTTTCTTGCCAACAAATTTAAGAACCGCGGCGAGCCGCTCGATGACCTTTTGCAGGTCGGCTATCTGGGCCTGCTCAAGGCTATCGACCGCTTTGACCCTGAGCGCGGGCTCGAGTTCACGACGTTTGCCACGCCCACCATTCTGGGCGAGATTAAGCGCCATTTCCGCGACAAGGGCTGGAGCGTGCGCGTGCCTCGTCGCTTGCAGGAGCTCTCTGCCAAGGTCAACCAGGCTACCGACAAGCTCACCAACGAGCTTCAGCGTTCGCCCAAGGTTGAGGAAATCGCCGATTACCTGGGCGTGACCGTCGACGAGGTGCTCGAAGCCATGGAATCGTCCTCGGCCTACACCTCGGTGCCCATCGAGGCCCCCGGTGCGTCCGATTCCGACGATGCGCCTTCGATTCTCGATCGCTACGCCGACGACGACAACGAGCTCGACTTTACCGATGACCGCCTGGTGATTGAGGAGGCCATTCGCGATTTCTCGCCGCGCGAGCGCGAGGTAATCGAGCTGCGCTTTGTGAAGGGCATGACCCAGATCGAGATCGCCAAGAAGCTGGGCATCTCGCAGGTGCAGGTCTCGCGCCTGCTGCGTCGCACCCTCAAGAAGATTCAGGACAAGATCGACCCCGACGGAGTGATGGTTCGTTCATGAATGAGCACCCCCAACAAACCGACCGAACGCTGCGCGATACCCGTATTCTGACGTTGCGCATTTGGGGCGTCGTCGGCTGCATTGTCATCGCCGCCGTCATCTTTAACCTTATGGGCATCCTGGCGCCGGTCATCGAGTTTCTCGCTGTCGGTTCCATCATCGCTTTTGTGATGTCACCGATCACCAATTGGCTTGAGCACCATGGCGTGAATCGCGGCATCGGTTCGCTTGTTGCGCTTATTGTGGTCGTTGCCGTGCTCGTCGGCGTCGTTTGCATCTTGTCGCCGATTCTCTTTGGTCAGATCATGGAAGTCCTGAGCCGCCTGCCCGAGCAGCTTCGTGTTGCTGGTGGCGACCTCAATGAGATGATCTCGCATGCCAAGACGCTCAACAACACGCCGCTCAAGGAGTATCTGGACGATAACCTTTCTTCGCTCGTCACGGTGGCGTCCAAGTATGTCTCACAGATTGCCGCCGAGCTTGGCCGTGGTGTATTCCCCCTCATCACCAATACCGCGTCGCAGCTGTTTGTTATCTTTCTTGGCTTAGTGCTTGCCTATTGGTTGGCCTGCGACTATCCCCGCATGCACCACGAGGTCTGCACCATTATTGGTCAGGAAAAGGAGACCTCGTACCGTTTTATGGTCGCGATTCTTTCGCGCTCGGTCGGCGGCTACATGCGTGGCATGGTCGTAACGTCGATCTGCGGTGGCATCCTCGCCTTTATCGGCTTTACGATCATCGGGCATCCGTATGCTGCACTCATGGCCATCTTTACCGGCATCATGCACTTGGTTCCGGTTGTCGGACCCTGGGTGAGCGCTGCGATTGCCACGGTGCTCGGCTTTATGTTCAGCCCCATGCTGGCGTTATGGACCTTGATCGTGACTATGGTGGCACAAAATGTCACCGACAACGTCATTTCGCCTAAGGTCATGCAGAGCTCGGTCCAGGTGCATCCCATCATGAGCCTGACGGCCCTCGTTATTGGTTCGGCACTCATGGGCCCCATCGGCATGGTCATCGCCATCCCGTTGTGCGCGGCCCTCAAGGGCATTTTCGTCTACTACTTTGAGAACGAGACCGGTCGCCAGCTCGTGGCATACGACGGCGCCGTGTTTAAGGGAACGCCGTATCGCGATGCCGAGGGCAACCCGGTCGCCGCCTATGACGCGCTTGGAGACGATACGTTCATCTATGAGTCCGAGCTCATCGGCAACGAGACTGCGCCGGAGGCTAAGGCTATGCCCAAACCAGAACTCGATAATCCCTGGATTAAGCTGTCGGGTCTTCAGCCCGACGCGACAGGCTTTTTCAAGAACCCCTTCGCCAAGGATGACGATTCCAATACGGACGACGACACCAAAACCGGCATCGACGGCTCCATGGACGATTCGGATTCCAAATAGGTCCCGTTAGCGTTTCTTGATGTTGTAAAAGACAAGAAACACGAGCAAAGCGATTGATAAGGGGCCGGCTACATAGAAATAGAGAACGTCAATTGCGCGTAGAGTGCAATAAGCGTTGTCGCCGGACGTCACTGCATACAGTACGTAGCCAAATGCTGGTTGGTTTGCGTACCATTGGGAGAAGGCCAAGAGCGCTAAAAGTGCCACTACCAGAAGTGCATTCAGGACAAATCGTTTGCTTTTCATCGATCGCTCCTTCCGGATGGTTCTTATATAGCATTTTACCAAACCCATTTTTTTCAAAGGATTGCTTAGTCCTAAATAACATGCACTTTCGCTGGAGGGTCGCTGTTTGGCGGCCCTCTTTTTTGCACAGGCGCGGTGGGATGGTAATATCGTTACGTTTGAACTGTTTCGATATGAAACCGAGGAGATTCCCTCTATGAGTGCTGACTACCCGTCAATGACTACGGCCGAGATTCGCTCTAAGTTCCTCAACTTCTTTGAGGAGCGCGGTCTTAAGCTCTATCCTTCTTCGTCCCTCGTCCCCGACGATCCTTCGCTGCTGCTTGCCAACGCCGGCATGAACCAGTTTAAGGAGTACTACCAGGGTAAGAAGACCATGAAGGAGATCGGCGCGATCTCCTGCCAGAAATGCGTCCGCACCAACGACATCGACTGCATCGGCGAGGACGGCCGTCACCTGTCCTTCTTCGAGATGCTCGGCGACTTCTCCTTTGGCGGCGTCTCCAAGCAGCAGGCCTGCGCTTGGGCCTTTGAGCTCATCACCAAGGAGTTCAAGCTGCCGCTCGACCGCCTGTACTTCACCGTCTTTACCGAGGACGACGAGACCCACGACGTGTGGCGCTCCCTGGGCGTTGCCGAGGATCACATTTCGCGTCTGGGCGAGGACGACAACTTCTGGGCCGCTGGCCCCACCGGCCCCTGCGGTCCGTGCTCCGAGATCTACTTTGACATGGGCGAGGAGGTTGGTTGCGGTAGTCCCGACTGCAAGCCCGGCTGCGACTGCGACCGCTTCCTTGAGTTCTGGAACCTCGTGTTTACCCAGTACGATCGCCAGGAGGACGGCTCCATGCCGGAGCTGCCGCACCGCAACCTCGATACGGGCATGGGTCTGGAGCGCATGGCCGCTATCATGCAGCACAAGACCGCTAACTACGACGGCGATTTAATGCAGCACCTCATCAAACTCGGTGAGGAAATCAGCGGCAAGACCTATGACGCCGACGATTACTCCGGCGCCAGCCGCTCCCTGCGCATCATCGCCGACCACTCCCGCGCCGTTGACTTTATGATCTCGGACGGCATCCTGCCCGGTAACGAGGGTCGCGAGTACGTCCTTCGCCGCCTGCTCCGTCGTGCCGTGTTCCACGGCCGCCTGCTGGGCATCGAGGGCGCTTTCCTGACCAAGTTTATCGACGAAGTCAACGCTCAGATGGGCGAGGCCTATCCCGAGCTGCTCAAGAACGTCGCGCTCGTCAAGGGCATCGTCGCCTCCGAGGAGGAGCGTTTCTCCACGACGCTCGACAACGGCCGCGTTTACCTGGATGAGGCCCTGGCCGCGCTCGCCGAGGGCGCTGTGCTTCCGGGCGACGTTGCCTTTAAGCTACACGACACCTTTGGTTTCCCCATCGACCTGACCGTCGAGATCGCCGGCGCTGCCGGCCACGACGTCGACATGGACGGCTTTACCGCCTGCATGGAGGACCAGAAGGCCCGCGCCCGTGCCAACGCCAAGGGCGATGCCTGGGGTAGCTTCAACGACGTGTGGGTCGAGCTTTCCGACAAGGTTGCCGCGACCGAGTTCGACGGCTATGACAACGACGTCATCGAGGGCGCCAAGGTTGTTGCCATCGTGCGCAACGGCGAGTCCGTTGAGTCCGCTGCCGCCGGCGAGGACGTCGAGGTCGTGCTCGACCGCACCCCGTTCTATGCCGAGATGGGTGGCCAGCAGGGTGACGCCGGTGAGCTTTCCGCCGAGGGCGTTGCGCTGACTGTTGCCGACACCAAGAACCACAACGGCCTGTATGCCCATGTCGCGCACGTTGCCGAGGGCGCGTTGACCGTCGGTGCTACCGTGACTGCCGCGCTCGACGCCGAGCGCCGTGGTTTCCTGCGCCGCAACCACACCGCCACCCACCTGCTCGACGCCGCGCTTAAGCAGGTCCTGGGTGAGCACGTCTCCCAGGCCGGCTCGCTGGTGACGCCCGAGCACCTGCGCTTTGACTTCACGCACTTCGAGGCCCTGTCTTCCGAGCAGCTCAAGGCTGTCGAGGACCTGGTCAACCAGCAGATCTTCGCTTCCAAGCCGGTCGTGACCCATGTTATGGGCATCGACGAGGCCAAGGCCGCCGGTGCTGTCGCACTGTTTGGCGAGAAGTACGGCGACGTCGTCCGCGTCGTCTCCGTGGGCGCCGAGGACCAGCCGTTCTCCCGCGAGCTCTGCGGTGGTACGCATGCCGCCAACACCGCCGAGATCGGTCTGTTCAAGATCATCTCCGAATCCTCCACGGGCTCGAATGTCCGCCGTATCGAGGCCGTGACCTCCAAGGGCGCTCTCGATTACATGGCCGACCGCCTGGCACTCGTTGACGCCGCTGCCGCTGCGCTCAAGTGCCGCGTCGACGAGGTTCCTGCCCGCGTGGAGAACCTGCAGGCCGAGCTGCGCGAGACGTCTAACAAGCTCAAGAAGGCGCTGACCGGTGGCTCCTCCGACGCTATCTCCAGTGCCATCGACGGCGCTGTCGAGCTGAACGGCTACAAGCTCGTCGTCGCTGAGCTCCAGGGCCTTGAGGCTGCCGACCTGCGCAACGTTTGGGACACCGTGCACCAGAAGGTCGCCGGCCCCGTCGCCTGCGTTGTTGCCAGCGTGACCGAGAAGGGCACCCCGGCTCTGCTCGCCGCCGGCTCCGATGACGCCGTGAAGGCCGGTTTCCACGCCGGTAACGTGATCAAGCAGATTGCGGGCCTGGTCGACGGTCGCGGTGGCGGTCGTCCCAACATGGCCCAGGCCGGTGGCAAGAACGCCGCCGGTATCGCCGATGCCCTCGCGGCCGCTAAGACCGCGCTCGGCGCCTAAGAACCTAAGTAGTCGCTGTGGTCGCGCTCGCACTGGACATAGGGGAGACCAGGATTGGCATTGCCGTCTCGAGCCGTGATGGCAAGATGGCAATGCCTGTCAAGGTGCTTCCGGCTGCCGAGGTCACCGGTATGTCAAAGACGTTTCGCTACCTGGTCGAGGACTATGAGCCCGATATCCTGGTAAGCGGACGTCCTTTGACCATGGCCGGTGAACCCGGCCCCCAGGCCGAGCGCGTCGCCGCCGTGGCCCAAAAGATTGCCGACGAGCTCGACCTTCCGCTGGAGTTTGAGGACGAGCGTCTGTCCTCGCAGGAGGCCAAGCGAATCCTGCGAGAGCAGGGGCTCAACGAAAAGCAGATGAGGGGCAAGATCGACATGATCGCCGCCAGCCTGTTCTTGCAGACGTGGCTCGATCGCAAAAACGAGGAGGTTTCGCATGTCTAGCGCTTTCGATCCGCGCCAGCCGAATCGTACACGGCAGCCCGCGCCGCGCCCTGTTCAGGCTGGCCAGCGCCCGGCGCAGCCGATGCAGCGTTCGGCTCAGCCTACTCAGCGTGCTGCTCAACAGCCCGCCGCTCGTCCCGCGCAGCCCGCTGGCGGCGCTCGTTTTAAGCAACAGGTTCCTGCCCAGCGCACGCAGGGGCAGGCCCCGCAATCACGCTCCCACGCACATCATGCTCATGGCTCGCACGGCGTTGCTCCAGCCACGCGTTCGAGCTATAACACGCACGCCCGCCGTGGTGCCCAAAAGAAAAGCTCCCCGGTGCCTTTGATTGTCGGTGGCGTCGCCGCCGTGCTTGCGCTTGTCGCGATCGTTTTCTTTGTCGTGCCAGCCGTTAAGGGCTTCTTTGGCGGTGAGGATGCGAAAGTCGTTGCAGGCCAGCAGGTTACTATCACGATTCCCGATGGTGCCTCGGGTGACAGCATCGCTTCGATTCTCTCTGAGAACCATATCGTCGAAAATCCCAAGGATTATTACGCGGCGGTCAAAAAGCTCAACGCGGATATGTCGCTTAAGCCGGGTAAGTATTCGTTTACCACGCTTATGGACGCGACCAAGGTCGTTCAGCAGCTCATGGAAGGCCCCAATGCGGGCTCCGATGCGCTGACTATCCCTGAGGGCCTGACGGTTGATCAGGTCGCCGACCGCGTGGCCAAGGCATACGGCAGTATCTCGAAGGAAGACTTCCTCAATCAGGCAAAGGCGTCCAACTATGTGAAGGACTATAGCTTCCTTGAGGGCGCCGCGAACGATTCGCTCGAGGGTTTCCTGTTCCCCAAGACGTATTCGTTGGGCAAGGACCCAAGCGCCGATGATGTGATTCGCGCCATGCTTGACCAGTTCAACGCTGAGTATAAGTCGCTTGACTTTGCCAGCTGCGAGGCCAAGATCAAGGAGCGCTATGGCGTGGAGATGTCCGATTACGACATCGTTAACCTTGCCTCGATTGTCGAGCGCGAGGGTCTCAACGCCGATCAGCGCGCGCATGTGGCATCGGTTTTCTATAACCGTCTGGCGGGCAAGCTCGATGGCCTGCGTTACCTCAATAGCGATGCGACCATGATGTACGTCACCGGCGGCGAGGTTACCGCCGACGACCTGCAGAGCGATAGCCCGTATAACACCTATAAGCACGAGGGCCTCCCGCCCACGCCCATTTGCTCTCCGTCGCTCGAGGCGCTCAAGGCCACCCTTGAGCCGACCGACTCCGATGACCTGTATTTCTACATTACGCAGGACGAGGAGTATTTCTCGAAGACCTACGAAGAGCATCAACAGTCTTGGAATTGATCATGAGGATTTTTAGCCCCAAACGATATGTTGTCTCGGTCGATCGCATCGACCTCGATACCCTCTGGGCCGACGGCAAGCGCGCCATTCTGCTCGACCGCGACAACACCCTGGTGCCGCGTGATACCGAGCAGGTTCCCGCTGCGGTCTCCGCCTGGCTCGAGGCCGCCCATGCCAAGGGCTTTAAGCTGTGCATGGTGTCCAACAACTGGCATCGCGACCAGGTCATGGCGTCGGCTCGTGAGTTGGGGCTCGAGGCCATCAGTCATGCCATGAAGCCGGCGCCATTTGCCCTCAAAGCGGGCCTTAAGCGTCTGGGCGCCACGGCCGACGAGGCCGTGCTGATCGGTGACCAGCTGTACACCGACGTATGGAGCGGAAACTTTGCCGGCGTTGACACTATTCTGGTCAAGCCGCAGGCAACCCAGGACCTGTGGTACACGCAGATCTTCCGTATCTTTGAGCGCCGGGCCCTGCGCGACCTTCCCTGCGAGGAATAGGTTTCGCCATGTCTCAGCACACCAAACACGGCTGCGACCATATCTTCTTTATCGGCTTTTTGGGCGCGGGCAAGTCGACGCTTGCGCGCAATGTAGGCACTATGTTCAAGCGTCGATTCATCGATACCGATCGTTTGGTTGTGCGTCGATGCGGCAAGTCGGTGACCGAGATATTTAAGACCGAGGGTGAGGATCGTTTTCGCGAGCTCGAGACCTCGGCACTCCGTTCGCTTCAGAGCGAGCGCAGCCTGCTGGTATCGTGCGGGGGTGGCATCGTCGAGACGCCGGTGAACATTGAGCTGATGCACGAGATGGGTACATGCGTGTACCTCGAAGGCGACTTTGAGGACTCGTTGCGCCAGATTCGCCGTTCCGATACCCGACCCGATTTCCGCTCGCCCGAGCATGCTGCGCGCCTGTTTGAGCATCGCCGTCCGCTGTATCGCCAGGCCGCCGATATTACCCTTGATATTCGCAACAAGTCCTTCGAGGACGTTTCCTACCTTTGTGCCGAGATGCTTTTGGAGCGTGGGCTGCTATGATTCGCCGTCAACTTATCAATTTCCAAAACCGCAGTGTCGATGTCCGCGTCGGTCTTGGCGCGTTTGAGGAACTGTCGCGCATGTTTGCCTCGGCTGTGGGCAAGCCTAAGCGCGCGATGGTGGTTTGGAACGACGCCACATCCGAGCGTTTTGGCGAGGTCGTCGAGCATGCGCTGGTCGACGCCGGGTTTGCCGTGTCGCTGCTCGCCCTCGAGGTTTCTCCTGCCGGCGCTACGCTGGCCGATGCCGATACCGTCTTTGGCGCCCTGTCAGCTAACGGCATTACCTGCGACGATCTCGTTGTTGCCGTTGGCGATGTCGCAACCTGCTCGGTCGTTTGCTGGTGTGCCAATCAGTGGTGCGGTCGCACCGAGTGCGCCTTGCTGCCGACGACGTTCGACGCCATGCTCACGGTCGCGACGACCATGAAGCCGCTCGTCGCCTCGTCGGCGAATGCGCTTCCCGCTATCGCGTTCCGTCCCGAGCCGGGCTTGGTCGTGTGTGACCTCGACCTTGTTCGCGAGACGGACCCCGAGGACCTCAAGCTTGGCTATGCGGTACTTGTTGGCACCATGCTTTCGAGCAGCAAGTCCCGTTGGAATCAGTTTACCGAGACCGTCCCCGAGATTCTCGCGGGCGAGGAGGTCGCGCTCGTCAATGCCGTTCAGTGGTCTCAGACTGCCCGCAAGGACGTACTGATGGCTACGAACCCGAGCGCCCGCCATGCGCTCGATTTTGGCAAGATGGGGGAGCGTACCCTGCGCGCCTGCTTAGGCGATGCCGCTTCTCAGGTCCCTGCCTACCAGCTGTTGTCCGAGGGCATGCGTTTTGAGGCGCGCCTAGCACATGATGCCTGCGACTTCGATATCGATTACGTTTTTGAGGTCGATGACTGCCTGGAGGACTTTGGCATCGAGGAGCTTGCCTTCGACCTGGAGCCCACTGCGTTTATCGAGGAGTTCCGTAAGCAGCAGTTCGCCCGCTCGAACCGCAGCATGTTGCCGCTGCCCGCGGCGCTCGGCGCCATTCGTCTAACGAGCGTTGAGGACGAGGTTCTTGAGCGCCATGCTCACGCCTACTTGGCTTCTCGCAAAGAATTTCTCTAAGATTTATTGACATCCATCGTCTTTCGTATCATGTTGAGGGACGGGTTTCCAATCGGTTGCGGTTCGCATGCGATTCCGACGTTCGGTTGAGACCCGTCCCGCACTTTTTGAGACAACAAGAAAGGAATCTGCATGTCTGAGTTTGCTGCCGGTCCTGCCGGTCGTATCGAACGTGTCCGTGCCCTGATGGTCGAGCGCGGCTACGACGCTATCGTGGTACGCGACGAGGCCAATCTTCGTTGGCTCACGGGCGTGAAGGGCGTCTTCGACTACACCTTCGAGTTCCCGCACGCGGCGTTTATTACGGCTGACCAGTGCCTGTTCCATACCGACTCGCGCTACCTCAACAGCTTTGAGGAGAACACGCCCGCCGGCAGCCCTTGGGTCTACGATATGGACGAGGGCACCATCCCCGGTTGGGTCGCCGGCAAGATCGCGGCCAACAAGTGCCGCGTCTGCGCCGTCGAGGACGACATGCAGATCAACTTCTACCAGGGTATTCAGCGTGGTCTGGAGGACCGTTCCGTCGCCTGCATGTTGCCGCTGATGCATGATGACATCCGCAAGATGCGCGCCATCAAGGACGCCGAGGAGATCGAGCTCATGCGCCATGCGCAGTCGATCACCGATGCCGCCTTCCAGCATATGCTCGGCTTTATTAAGCCCGGTATGACCGAGAAGCAGGTTCGCAACGAGCTCGAGAACTTTATGTTCGCCAACGGCGCCGACAGCCTGGCCTTCGGCTCCATCGTGGCGAGCGGTCCCAACACCGCCAACCCGCACGCCGTGCCGAGTGACCGCGTGATCGAGAAGGGCGACTTCGTCCTCATGGATTACGGCGCGGGCTACTGCGATTATCGTTCCGACATGACGCGCACCGTCGTGATGGGCGAGCCTACCCAGGAGCAGCTCGATCTGTACGCGCTCGTGCGCCGTACGCACGAGGAATGCGTCGCCGCCATCCATCCGGGCGTCGAGGGCAATGACATTTTTAAGCTTTCCAAGAAGATCATCGGCGATGCCGGCTATGGCGATTACTACAACCACGGTCTGGGCCACGGCGTGGGTATCGACATCCATGAGCTGCCCAACTTCAACCGCAGCAAGAACACCATCGAGGTCGGCTCGGTTATCACCATGGAGCCCGGCGTGTATCTGCCCGGTGTGGGCGGCGTGCGCCTGGAGGACTACGGCGTGGTCACCGAGAACGGCTACGAGCCCTTCACCAAGACCCCGCACGACCTGCACGTCATCGACTGCTAGCCCATTTCGATAGATTTTTGGGGCGGGGCGTCCGGTTCGATTCGGACGCCCCGCGTTCTCTTTTTATGCGCTCGCTGCAGGCGAGCTCTGCAAGTGTATAATTTCGGTCGTATGTAATTTGGACGCTTGTGCGTTCTGCCCATAACAAGAAAGGTCGCTATGCCTACCATTTCTACCGCCGACTTCAAGAACGGCCTCGGTCTCCGCATTAAGGACAAGGTCTACACCATCGTCGAGTTCCAGCATGTCAAGCCGGGCAAGGGCGGCGCGTTCGTGCGCTACAAGACCCGCGACATCAAGAGCGGCCGCGTCGTCGAGAACACCTGCAACGCCGGCACCAAGTTCGAGAGCGTCATGCTCACCACCCGTGAGTTCCAGTACCTCTACAACGATGGCGCCGACTACATCTTCATGGACAATGAGACCTATGAGCAGGTTCCCGTTCCCGAGGATATGGTGGGCGAGAACTCCAAGTGGCTGCGCGAGAACGACATCTGCCAGCTGCTCTTTGCCGACGACGAGCTCATGGGCGTGACCCCGCCGATGTTCATCGAGACCACCATCGTCCAGACCGACCCGGGCTTTAAGGGCGACACCGTCCAGGGTTCCACCAAGCCGGCCACGATCGACACCGGCGCTGTCATCCAGGTCCCCATGTACCTCAACGAGGGCGAGGTCATCAAGGTTGACACCCGCGACGGCAAGTTCGTCTCCCGCGTCTAGCAACCAACTCTTCTAGGAGGACTCATGCCCCAGGAAATCAAGATTGACGGCATCGGCATTTCGCCCGATGTTCTGACCGCCATCGTCTCGCGCGCCGTGTCGGATGTCGAGGGCATCGCCTCCGTTGGCGTCAAGGACCTTGCCACCAACCTTGTCTCCATGATGCTCTCGTCCAAGGCCCCGGCTTCCGAGCCGGCGGTCGAGGCCGAGGTCGTCGGCGACAAGCTCGCACTCACCGTGCGTGTCGTGGTGTTCTTTGGCTATCCGTTCAAGAAGCTCGCCGAGGCCGTTCGCGCCGCCGTGGTCGCCGCCATCGATGCCCAGGTGGGCGTCGAGGTCGAGCGCGTTGACGTTTGCATCGACGGCCTCGTTTTCCCCAAGGAGTAACCTTTGAGCCTTAAGGTTTATCGCGGGCGCACGCTTGCCCGCAGTCAGGCGCTGCAGCTGCTGTTCCAGGCCGAGGCCACGGACAGCCCGCTCGAGCGCGTCCTCGAGGGCGATTTCCTGATCTCGAAGGGTCCCCTCGACCCCTATGCGCTGGAGCTTTGCCGCGGTGCCTACGAGCACATTGATCGCATCGATTGTGCCCTGCGCGCCGTCGCCAAGAACTGGGATCTTATGCGCATGCCCGGTGCCGACCGCAACCTGCTGCGTATCGCCGTCTACGAGATGCGCTTCCTCACCGACGAGGAGGTCTCGGACGCCATCGTCATCAACGAGGCCGTCGAGATCGCTAAGGCCTATGGTACCGACCAGTCCGCATCGTTTGTCAACGGCGTGCTGGGCAAGATCGCTCGCAGCGAGGAGCTGCCGGGCGAGGACCTGTACCAGGAGCTGCTGGCCGAGGACTGTGCTCGTGAGGAGGCACAGGCTGCCGAGGCAGCCGCCAAGGTCGCTGCTGCTCAGGCTGCCGCCGGTGTACTTGACGAGGATGCGGACGCTGCTGGGGCCGTCGAGGCCGACTCCGTCGAGGAGTAGCCATGCCAGAGGGTTCCGTCCGCAACTTCGATGAGATCTCGGATCGCCTGGACCAGATCATCGCCACCGTTCGCTCCAAGGATACGTCCTTGGAGCGTTCGCTCGATTTGTTTGACGAGGCGATTGAGCTGGGCTCCCGAGCGGTCGATATGGTCGACAAGTTTGAGCTGACGCCGCGTGAGGCCGACAAGCTCGAGCAGGAATACGATGAGGATGCGGCAAACGAGTCCCAAGATAGACAGGCTGCATCTCCGGATACGAATGGTTGATGGCATTCATGAAACGCGTGCGTCTCGATGACGAACTGATTTCACGGGGCATCTGCGCCGATCGCGCGGATGCCCTTCGCACTCTTATGGCCGGCTTGGTTTCGAGTGGCGGTGAGCGTTTGACCTCTCCGGGGCTCAAGGTGACGCCGGGCCTGCCACTGCACGTTAAGGGGCGCATCCCGTATGTTGGGCGCGGCGGCCTTAAGCTCGAGGGCGCGCTCGATGCGTTTGGGATCGATCCGACGGACCTTGCTTGCCTCGATGTGGGATGCTCCACGGGCGGCTTTACTGATTGCCTGCTCAAGCGCGGCGCCGCGACCGTTGTCTCGGTCGACGTGGGCCGTGCCCAGTTTGATTGGTCGCTGCGCCAAGACGATCGCGTGACGCTCCACGAGCGCACGAATGTGACGCAGTTGCCCGAGCTCGGCTACGGCGCTGCTATTGACCTGGCTGTGTGCGATGTGTCGTTTACGAGTATCGCGAATATCATCGACGCCGTGCTGGCGTGCCTGAAGCCTTCGGGTTCGTTTTGCACGCTCGTAAAGCCGCAGTTTGAGGCGCCGGCTGCGCTGGTGGGCGAGGGCGGTATCGTGACCGACCCTGCCGTCCGCCGCGATACACTCGTGGCGGCGATTGAGCTCTTTGCCGCCAAGGGCCTGTTCCCGCTCGATGTGTGCGTGTCGCCAATCCATGGCGCTAAGGGCAACGTTGAGTTTTTCCTGTACGGCACGAGGTTTGCCCCCGGCGAGCGCGCCGAAGATGAGTTGCAATCCCAGGTATCGGCTTTGAACGAGAAAGCGGCAACGCTATGAAGGTCTTTCTGGTTCCCAATTACTACAAGCAAGAGGCGGTCGAGAGCGGCCTGATGCTCGAGCTCTGGCTGACGCGCCAGGGCTACGAGGTTGCATGGGCTGCCGACCAGCGCTCCAAGATCCAGAGCACGCCCGATGTTGACGATGCCGACTTGGTCATCACGCTCGGCGGCGACGGCACACTGCTGCGCGCCGCCCGTATTCTCAACTACCGCGAGATTCCCATTTTGGGTCTTTCCTATGGCCACCTGGGCTTTTTGACGGCGGCCAGTCCCGAGGAACGCGATATTTTGCAGGTTGTGAGCGATGCCCTGTCCGGTGAGCTCCACGTGAGCCGCCGCGCCACCATCGCCGCGGATATCGTCTCGGTGCGCGATGACGGCACGAAGGATGTCGTGCGTTCGTTCGCCCTCAACGATATGGCGCTCACGCGTGGGCCCCTGTCCGATATGGTCGAGTTTGACATCACGGTGTCCGGCCATCATATCGATCGCCTGCGCGGTGACGGTGTCGTCGTGTCGACGGCGACCGGCTCCACCGGCTATGCGCTTTCCGCCGGCGGCCCTATCGTCAGCCCTGATTACACGGGCATGGTTTGCGTGCCGATTGCTCCGCATACCATTCAGGCTCGCGCCTTCTTGACCTCGCCGAGTGATGTCGTCGAAATCTTTATGTCCGATGATCGCCCGAGCGTGCCTGCCATCGCTATCGACGGACAGTTTATTACCTGCGATGGCACGGTCGAGAGCGTGGCTGTTCGTCGCGGTCCCGGCGATGTGCTGCTGCTGGATTACGGCCCCGAGAGCTTCTATAACTCGGTGAGCCGCGTGTTCTATGGAGTGCGCCATGATCGATGAGCTGCAGGTTTCCAACATCGCGCTCATTCGCGAGGCGACGTTGGTTCCGAGTACCGGCTTGACCGTCCTGACCGGCGAGACCGGTGCTGGCAAGACCGCGCTGCTCTCGGCGCTCAAGCTCATTTTGGGCGAGCGCGCGGATTCGTCGACGGTTCGCGAGGGCGAGGCGCTTGCCAGCGTCGAGGCGCGCCTGTTTGACGGCCCGCACGACACGGAGGGTTTTACCGTACAGCGCAGCCTTTCTGCCGAGGGCCGCAGCCGCGTAAAAATTGACGGCCGCATCGCCAGCGTGCGCGAGCTTTCGGAGCGCGTTGGCGTGATGATGGATCTATGCGGCCAGCATGAACATCAGCGTCTGCTCGACCCGGCGCACCATGTTGCCATGGTCGATGCTTGGGCTGGGCGCGCGGCGCTTGAGGCGCTCGAGAAGTATCGCACCTGCTTTAAGGCTTCGCGTGCCGCCGCCAAGGAGCTTCGCCGTGTGGAGGAAGCCTCACGCGCGCAGGGAAGTCGCGTCGAGGAAGCGCGTTTTGCTCTTGAGCGTATCACCGTGGTCGACCCCAAGCCAGGCGAGTACGAGGAGCTCGAGGAGCTGCTGCCGCGCTCGGAGCACGCCGAGGTCTTGGTTGCGACGGCCAACGAGGCCCATGCATCGCTTGCTGCCGAAGGGGGAGCGCTCGATGCCGTGAATGGCGCCGTTGCCGAGCTTTCACGCATGGCGACCGTTGACCGCAAGCTCGGTGACATCGCCGATGCACTTTCGGATGCCTGCATCTCACTTGAGGATTGTGCCAACGAGCTGCGTGCTTATCGCGATGGCGTTGCGTTTGACCCTCGCGAGCTCGCTCGCATGCGCGAGCGATATTCAGACCTCAAGGGCCTGCTGCGTCAGTGGGGTCCTACCATGGATGACGTGTTTGCCATGCGCGATCGCTCACAAGAGCTGTTGTCGCTGGTAGACGATGGTGATGGGCAGATCAAGAAGGCGCGTGAAGCGCTTGGCGCAGCGGAGCATGAACTGTTCGCCGCCGCCAAGGCGCTTAAACGTGCACGCAATACGGCGGCCCCGCGTTTTTGTCATGAGGTTGGCCGCCAAATGGCGCGTCTGGAAATGGGGGGCGCCGAACTCGTCTGGGAGTCGCGTGATCTTCCCCGCGCCGAGTGGACGCTTGCTGGCCCTTCGAGCTATGAGCTTTTGTATCGCAGCGGCGCTGGATTGACGCCGCGTCCCCTGCGCCGTATTGCGTCGGGTGGCGAGCTCAGCCGCGTTATGCTGGCGAGCAAGGTTGTCCTCGGCAACGCGGATGGCGTGGATACACTGGTGTTCGACGAGGTCGATGCTGGTGTCGGCGGCTCTACGGCTCGTGCTCTTGCTGGTGTGCTGGCCGATCTTGCCGCCACGCATCAGGTCATTGTCGTAACCCACCTGGCGCAGGTTGCGGTCATGGCCGACAAGCATTACGTGGTCAGTAAAGAGCCGGGCGATGTTCCCCAAACGCACCTGGACGAGGTGACCGGCGATGCCCGTACCGCCGAGATCGCCCGCATGCTGAGCGGCGATCAATCCGAGGCAAGCTTGGCCCACGCAAAGCAGATGCTCGAAGAAGCGCGTGCTTAGGCCGAGCCGCCACATACATGCCCGACCCGATCGCTACGAAACCGGCCTATCTACTACGTTTAATAGACTATCGGCAACCACGCCAAGAATTGCAAAAAGAAAACCGCAGGTAGAACGCCTGCGGTTTTCTCTATTTTCGGTATGTGGTTGGGCCATACGGATAAAACGTAGTAGATGGGGCGGGTTTCGTGGCGAGAGGCGTCTATCGGCTCCCCAATTTACCTACTCCACGACCTTATCCGGCTGGATGAGCTCCTCGTAGTAGCTGATGTGCTCTCGGGCGTCCTCGATTTCGGGCAGCAGGAAGTTGTAGATGACCTCTATGATCATTGTGGCGCTCATCTTGGAGAACGCGAAGTCGCCCGTTGTCAGCAGTGCCTCGTGATTGACGGTATTAAAGGTGTAGTCGGCCAGGCGCGCAAGCGGAGATTTGCTGTCGCTGCTGATGACGACTACAGTGGCGCCGCAGCCGCGAGCCGCTTTTGCCATGCGATTCAAACGGCGCGACTTGCCGGAGTTCGAGATTAGCACGATAACGTCGCCGGGGCGCAACGTGAGCGCAAAGCCGATTGATGTCTCGCTGATGGTGCTCGCCATACAGCGCAGGCCCAGCTGCGAAAACTTAAATGTCGCATCGAGCGCGACTGCGTTCGTATTGCCCACGGCGGCGAACTCAATAACGCCGGCATTCTTAAGCGCGTGCACAACAGCGGCCAACGTGTCGTGATCAATGCCGTCGATGGTCGCATTAAGCTCGCTCACCTTGGCGGCGAGGATATTTTTAAGGCTCTGCTCCATGTTGTCGAGCGAGACCTCGTCTGTCAGGCCCTCGTTGCGCTGGCTCTCCAAGTCGCGCGCCAACGAAAACTGAAAGCTGCGGAAGCTGCCGAAGCCCAGCTTACGGCAAAAGCGTGAAACCGTCGCCTCGGACGTGGCAGCGGCTCGTGAGAGCTGGGCGGCTGTCAGACGCGGCGCCTCGGACTGGTGCTCCAATATATAGTCGACAATGCGCTGCTCGGAATCGCTGTACCCTTTGTGCGTGCTAATAAGGGAGAGCGCGCTCTTGCTGCTATCGGTCATGGATGGCTCCTGGTTGGCATGAAAATCGGACTCGTTTTTCATGCCATAGTATACGGGTAGTTTCATTTACAAGATACACCTTGCCGTTTCAAGTGTTGATGGTAAACTTTCACTTACCGTTTACGGTTATGAAAGAACCTTTCACCGGAGAATTGCGCCTTGTCTCTTCTCACGCGGACGGTAGGTTGGTATCTTTCAAGTGTGGAAAAACGCGCATTTAAGCGCGTATAGGGGAGCGCCCGCGGGCGCTGTACTCAAGAAGGAGGGACACATGGCTAAGTTTGACATCATCGCCGCGACCGGTTGCCCGACCGGCATTGCGCACACCTTCATGGCGAAGGAGGCGCTGGAGAAGGCAGCTGCCGAGCGAGGTCTGACCATTAAGGTCGAGACTCATGGCCAGGTCGGTGTCGAGAACGAGCTCACGAAGGGTGAGATCGCCGGTGCCAAGGCCGTCGTCGTCGCAGCCGATAAGGATGTCCAGGCTGAGCGTTTCGCCGGTAAGCCCATGGTTTCCGTTGGCGTTTCCAAGGCCCTGTCCGTCGAGGCCGCCGGAAAGCTGATTGACCGCGCGCTCGCCGCCAAGGGCGACGACACGGTTGCCGCTGCCGCCGATGTCGAGGACGAGGTCGAGGAGAAGGAATCCGTCGGCCACATCATCTATAAGCACCTCATGAACGGCGTCAGCCACATGCTGGTCTTCGTCGTTGCCGGTGGTGTTCTGACCGCCATTTCGTTCCTGTGGGGCATCACGTCCTTTGATTCGACGGCTGCCGACTACAACAGCTTTGCCGCGATGCTCAAGATTATCGGCGGTATCGCCATGAACCTCATGGTTCCGGTGCTCTCCGCCTACATCGCCGAGTCTATCGGCAAGCGCCCGGCGCTCGTCCCCGGCTTTGTTGCCGGTATGATTGCCATCCAGGGTCTGCCCGTTAACGCTGATACCGGCATGATCGACGCTGGAGGCTCGGGTGTGGGCTTTGGCTTCCTGGGCGGCATCGTCGGCGGCTTCCTCGCCGGCTATGTCATTTTGCTGCTCGAGAAGGTTTTCTCTAAAATTCCCGCGAGCCTTAATGGCCTGAAGGCAATCTTCCTGTATCCGCTTTGCTCTACCGCCATCGTCGGCCTGGTCATGCTCGGTATTTCCGGCCCCATGGCTGCCATTAACCAGGGCATGATGGATTTCCTGCAGAGCCTCGGTAACTCCGGTCCGGTGATCCTTGGCCTGGCCATCGGCTGCATGTGCGCCTTTGATATGGGCGGCCCGGTTAACAAGGCTGCTTACGCTACTGGCACCTTCCTGCTCGGCACCGCTCTCGAAGCTGGCGTCGGCACCGAGACCTACAACTTCGGCACCAACTTCATGGCTGCCGTCTCCGCCGCTTGCATCGTTCCGCCGCTGATCACCACCTTCGCCGTCGTTGTCGGCAAGAAGTACTTCAGCCAGGAGGATCATGACGCCGGTATCGTCAACCTTATCCTTGGTTGCACTCACATCACCGAGGGCGCCATTCCGTTCATGACCAAGAACATCTGGCCCGTCATGCCCATCATGATGCTCGGTTCTTCCATCGCTTCCATCCTGACCATCTTCTTCAACGTTCACGATCCGGCGCCCCACGGCGGCTTCCTGGTCCTGCCCGTTGTCGAGAACGGCCCGCAGTGGGTCCTCGCGATCCTCATCGGCGCCGTGGTCGGTGGCATCCTGTTCGTCGCCTTCAAGAAGTATGACTTCGAGAAGAACCAGAAGGCCGCTCCTGCAGCCAAGCCGACTGAGGCCCCTAAGGCCGCTGCTGTCGAGGCCCCCAAGGCCGAGGCTTCCGACTTCGTGAAGGTCGAGAACGTCTTTGTCGCCGAGGACTTCGCTTCTCGTGACGAGGCCCTGAGCTTTGTCTCCAACCAGGCCGTCAAGGCCGGTATCGCCGGCGACGCCGACGCCGTGATGAACGCCTTCCTGGCCCGCGAGGCCGAGGGCACCACGGGCATGATGGAGGGCTTCGCCATCCCGCATGCCAAGTCCGACGCCATTACCGAGGCTGCCGTCATCGTCGTCAAGGACGATTCTGGCGTGACCGGTTGGGACACCATGGACGGCGCTCCCGTCAACGTTGCCATCGCCCTGCTCATCCCGGGCGCTCAGGCTGGCACCACGCATCTCAAGATCCTGTCCAAGGTCGCCGAGGCGCTTATGGACGAGGACTTCCGTGCCACCGTCAAGGGTTCCACCGACGCCGCCGAGATCGCCAAGACGATCAACGCCCGCCTGGTCTAATTCCACGGTACGCGAATAACATCGCCCCTTGTAACAAAGGCGGAGACCCTCACCAGGGCCTCCGCCTTTTTCTACCCCTCCCATAAGTTGCGGTGAAATAGGGACTGTTTAAACGATTCAACCCCAAATTCAGTCCCTATTTCACCGCAACTTACAAAAGGGTATAGATAAACCCCATCAACTAGATCAACCAGACGAACAAAAAATCAGCCAGAATTCCGTTCGCACGATATTGCTCTGGACCGACTGTGTTTCCGCAGCTTGCTCGCCCACAGGGGGCCGGGCGCTGCCAGTGAGATTTATCGCGAGTTCCGCACGAGCCGAAGAGCACTTAATGTGCTCTTCGTGCGAGCAGGACTGTAGAGCAGGAAATCTCACTGGCCGCGCCCGGCCCCCTGTGGGCGAGCAAGCGGACGACAAACACATCTGTCCAACAATTCGTGCGAAACATAATGAAAAACCGTTTGATGTGAGTTAATATAAACAACGTCGTGAATCTGACTCCTGCCGCATGCACGACAGGGGTTAAACACAAAAAAGGAGTCAATTATGGTTTCTGAGAAGGCTACCCTCGTCAATCCGCAGGGTCTTCACATGCGTCCGGCCGGCCTCTTCGCCTCCACCATGGGCAAGTACGCCTGCGACGTGACTGTCGTCACCCCCGAGAAGGAGGTCAACGGTAAGTCCCCGATGGCCCTCATGGCTGCTGGTATCCCCTGTGGCACCGAGGTTGAGGTCAAGTGCGACGGCGCTGACGAGGCCGAGGCTCTGGCTGCTGCCATTGAGCTCATCAAGAGCGGTCTTGGCGAGTAGAACTCAAACGGGTCGCATGTTGAACAATTAAGTTCATACTTAGGGGCGCAGTGACCTGTTCAAGGTAGCTGCGCTCTTTTGTCATGGATATGGCAAAACGCTTTATCACATGACACGGAGAGAGGAATGGGAATGTATCAGGGAGTCAACGCATCCGAGGGCATCGGTATCGGCACCGTCATGGTCGCCGTCGATCCCGACTTGACGTTTGAACCGCACGCGGTTGCTGATTCGGCCGCAGAGAAGGAGCGTTATCAGGCTGCTCTTTCGGTCTTCTGCGAGAAGACCCAGGCTCAGGCCGACCACATGAAGGAGACGGTGGGCGAGGCCGAGGCCGAGATCATGAGCGGGCACATTGTCCTGGCTCAGGATCCGGGCATGACCGACGCCATTAACGCCGCTATTGACGGCGGCACCTGCGCCGAGCAGGCGCTCATGGACACCTCGACCATGTTCGAGAACATGTTCCTGTCCATGGACGACGAGATGTTCCGTCTGCGCGCGGCCGACATCGCCGACATCCGCACCGGTATTCTGGCCGAGCTGCTGGGCAAGGAGGTCGTCGACCTCTCCGTCCTGCCCGAGAACACCGTCGTTGTCGTGCACGACCTTACTCCGTCCATGACCGCTACGATCGATAAGGCCCACGTTGCCGGTATCGTCACCGAGACCGGTGGCCGCACGTCGCACTCCGCAATCATCGCGCGCGCCCTTGAGATCCCGGCTGTCCTTTCGGTTGCCAACAGCTGCACCGCACTGCGCAACGGCATGACCGTTGTCGTCGACGGTGGCAAGGGTGTCGTCGAGGCCGATCCCGACGAGGAGACCCTCGCCGCCTACACCGCCAAGGCCGAGGCTTTCGCTGCCGAGAAGGCGGCTCTCGAGGCCTTCCGCGGCAAGCCTTCTGTGACTGCCGACGGCATCAAGAAGATCATCGCCTGCAACATCGGTAACCCCGATGACGTGCCCAACGCGCTCGATCACGATGCCGAGGCCATCGGTCTGTTCCGCTCCGAGTTCCTGTTCATGGACTCCGCTGAGCTTCCTTCCGAGGAGGAGCAGTTTAACGCCTACCGCAAGGTCGCCAGCGCGCTCAAGGGTGCTCCGGTCATCATCCGCACGCTCGATGTGGGCGGCGACAAGGAGATCCCGTACCTGCACATGGTCAAGGAAGACAACCCCTTCATGGGCTTCCGCGCCGTGCGTTACTGCCTGGCCAACCCCGACCAGTACAAGGTCCAGCTCCGCGCTCTGCTGCGCGCCAGCGCCTTTGGTGACGTCAAGATCATGATCCCGCTCGTCACCTGCGTCGAGGAGGTCGTGGCCGTCAAGGAGCTCGTCGAGCAGTGCAAGGCCGAGCTGACCGAAGAGGGTCGTAAGTTCAACGAGAACATCGAGGTCGGCATCATGGTCGAGACGCCTGCCGCTTCGCTGCTCGCTGACCGTCTGGCCGAGGTCGCCGACTTCTTCTCCATCGGCACCAACGACCTGATCGGCTACACCATGTGCGCCGACCGTGGCAACGACACCATCTCCAACCTGTACCAGGTGTACTATCCCGCCGTTCTCCGCTCGCTCAAGAACATCATCGAGAGCGGCGTGAAGGCCGGCATCATGGTCGGCATGTGCGGCGAGGCCGCTGCCGATCCGCTGCTTGAGCCGCTGCTGATCAGCTGGGGCCTGGAGGAGTTCTCGATGAGCGCTCCGTCGATCCTGCGCGCCCGCAAGACCATCAGCCAGTGGACCAAGGGCGAGTGCGACGAGCTCGCCGAGAAGGCACTCGCCTGCAACACCGCCGCCGAGGTCAAGGCGCTGCTCGAGTCCGCAGCTCGCTAATTTGGTATCAGAGGTAACCGCGTGGTTGGAATGGGCCGGCCACGCGGCCCTCACATATACAGGGGGTACTGTAAATGTTCTACACGCTAACCGCTAACCCGGCTGTCGACATGACGGTTTCGAGCTCTCCGCTCGAGCCCGACGAGAACGTCCGCACCGGCTCGGCCAGCTACACGGCTAACGGCAAGGGCCTCGACGTGTCCTTTGCCTTTAAGAAGATGGGCGTCGACACCGTCGCGCTCGGCTTCTTCGCCGGCTTCACGGGCAAGTTCATCGTCGAGGAGGTCATGAACCTGGGTTGCCTGTGCCGCCCGGTCTGGACCGACGGCATCACGCGCATCAACACCTACGTCAACGATGGCCAGCACGAGTACGGCATCCTTAACCCCGGCGCCCCGATTACGCCGGAGCACCAGAAGGAGCTCTACAACATCCTGGACACCGCGGGCGACCTTGAGTGCCTGATCGTTTCCGGCTCCGTGCCTCCCAAAGCTACGCCCGACTTCCTGGCTCAGGTCATGGAGCACGCTCAGGCCCGTGGTGCTGACGTCGTCCTGGACCTGTCCTCCGACAAGCTCAAGGAGCTCGCTCACAAGAAGCCGCTGCTCATCAAGCCGAACCATCACGAGATGAAGGCCATCTTCGGTGTGCCGGTCGACACCGACGACGAGGTCCGCGTTGCCATGAAGCTCGCCCACGACGCCGGCGTCCAGAACGTGCTGCTCACTCGTGGTAGCCGCGGCGACGCCTACTTCTCCAACGGCGAGGACATCTGGTACGCCAAGCGTGAGTTCAACATCAAGCTGGTCTCTTCCGTCTGCGCTGGCGATTGCACCCTCGCTGCGTTCCTGCACAAGTGGTACAGGGATCGCGACAACGTCGAGGAGGCCATGAAGCTCGCTATGGCTACCGGCGCCAACGTTGCCGAGTCCGTGGGCATTGGCGACTTTGGTCACGTTGACGAGTACAGCAAGCGCGTTGCTGTCCGTAAGCTCGATCGCAAGTAAGCGAAACGCGACAAATTCGTGCGCATGCGGCGCCCTGACTTCGGTCGGGGCGCCTTTTTTTCGTGGGAAAAGTGAGATGAAACTGACCTTCACGCGTTCCACACCGTTCGCCGAGTTGCTATAGCCTTTTCACGTGGCGTGGAATATACTTTCATTTACACGTTGCTTCGTGAAAGGAACATTCATGATTTACACGCTCACTGCAAATCCCGCCATTGACTACAACATCTCCTGCGACGGCCTGTCCGCCAATACCGTTACGCGCACCCGTAACGCGGTCTACACCCCCAACGGCAAGGGTCTCAACGTCTCGTTTACGCTCGACCACTACGGCGTCGATACCACGATCCTGGGCTTCTTCGCCGGCTTCTCGGGCGAGTTCATCGTTAAGGGCGCCGAGGCCCTTGGCGTGCCCGTCAAGCCCGTGTGGACTGACGGCATCACGCGTGTCAACGTGTTCCTCAACGCCGGTCCCGACACCGAGTACAACATGGTCAATGCCGGCGCCGCCATTAACGAGGCCAACGAGCAGGAGATGTTTGAGTTTATTGATTCGCTCGACGACATGACCTGCCTGGTTATCAGCGGCTCGCTGCCCCCCAATACCTCCGAGGGTTTCCTGGCCGAGGTCCTGCGTCGCGTGAAGGCCAAGGGCGCTGAGTTCGTGCTCGATATCTCGAGCCATCAGCTGGCCGATCTTATTGCCATGGAGCCGTTGCTCATTAAGCCCAACGACGACGAGCTGCTCGACATTTTTGGCATTAAGGTGTGCGGTGGCGACGACGAGTCCGTCAAGACTGCTATGGCCGAGCTGCACGCCAAGGGCGCCAAGAATGTTCTGCTGACCCTCGGTGGCGACGGCGCGTACTTCTCCAACGGCGAGCACATCTGGTTTGCCAACCGTACCTTTGAGGTCAAGCTGCTGTCGACGGTCTGCGCCGGCGATTCCTCGCTTGCTGCCTTCTTGTCCGTGTGGCACGACGCCCCCGAGCGCGTCGAGGACGCCCTGCGCCTTTCGATGGCCACCGGCGCCAACGTGGTCGAGTGCCCGGGCTTGGGCGATTTTGCCAAGGTGGACGAATACAAGAAGAACATCGAAGTTCGTCAGGTCTGCTAGCCGCATCGATACATCGTTGCCGAACACCCGCTTTGGATCTCCGAGGCGGGTGTTTTTTGCGCGCTTAACGTATATGGCGTCTGCTGTCTCGTTTTATCGAATCGACGACGCGATTGCGTGTGCGCGCTTTCCCGTTTCTTGTTAGACTTCTTGAGAACCATCGATTAACGCTCGCAAGTGCAGGAGGCCTTAGGCATGTGCAATGTTTCGCTCAACGGTACGCAGCCGACCGATGCCTCCCTGCGCGTCCTACGCGCGCTTGAGGTGGCTGGTCTTGAGGCTTGGTACGTAGGCGGTTGGGTACGTGATGCCCTGATGGGGCGCCCCAGCCACGATGTGGACATGTGTTGCAGCGGCCTGTGGCAGGAGTCCAAGGCGGCGCTCGAGGCGGCTGATATTGCCGTGGTTGAGTCGGGCATTAAATTTGGCGGCATCACGGCCATTTGCGATGACGAGCGCATTGAGGTCACCACCTACCGCCTGGACGGCTTTTACACCGATGGCCGTCACCCCCAGAGTGTGGAGCGTGCGGCGTCGCTTGAGGACGATCTGGCGCGCCGCGACTTTACCGTTAACGCTATGGCCTGGCATCCCGTGCGCGGTCTTGTCGACCGCTACGATGGCCAGGGCGACCTGAAGCGCAAGCTCATCCGTGCCGTTGGAGATCCCAAGCGTCGTTTTAACGAGGACGCGCTTCGCATGCTGCGCGCGGTGCGTTTTGCCTGCCGTCTGGATTTTATGATTGAACCCGCGACCAAACAGGCGCTGGCCGAATGTGCGCCGCTGCTCGATGCCGTGGCACGCGAGCGCGTGGGTATTGAGCTCGAGGGCATCCTTTCGACCGGCCACGGGGGAGACGCCATGCTGCGCTACCCCGAGCTTGTTTGCGCCGCCGTGCCCGAGCTCACGCCCGCCCGCGGGTTTGACCAGCGCAGTGTCTATCATGCCTTTAACGTCTACGAGCATATCGCCCGCGTGCTGACGGTGGCAGGGGAGCTGGCGCTGTGCGATGGTGTTGCGCCCTCTTCGAGCCTTATGTGGGCGGCGTTTTTGCACGACGTTTCCAAGCCCGATTGCTTTACGGTCGATCACGCCGGCAGTGGACACTTCTACGGTCATCCCGAGCTCGGCGCCAAGAAGGCACGTGCCATTATGGATCGTCTGGCGCTCTCGCACGATTTGGTGCGCGATGTGTGCCTGCTGATCAAATACCATGACAAGCCGCTGCGTCCCGAGCGATCCTGTCTGCTCAATATGATGCGCGCGCTTTCGGGCGAGGGCGTCGATACGCCGCGTCTGATGGACGAGCTTATGGACCTTAAGCGTGCCGACACGCTCGGCAAGGCACCCTCGTGCTTCTATTACGTCGAGACAATTGAGGAGATGCGTTCGCTCGCACATAATCTGCTGGAGGCAGGGGAGCCCTATACGCTTAAGATGCTTGCCATCAATGGCGGCGACTTGATTCGCGCCGGCGTCAATCCGGGCCCGGAGTTGGGCAAACTACTCAACACCGCCCTCGACGCCGTGATCGAAGACAACATTCCCAACGAACGTGAAGCCCTCCTGGCCCATCTTAACCTGGGGTAGTCAGGTGGTTCCATTCCATATGAGCTGCCCGGTTGACCTGCGCTTTCCATAACCTCACGACAAAATCTGGGCAATTTGGAATTTCTTCTTGCGCTTGCGTTTTTTGTCCCGTAATATATTTCCTCGCAGCACGGCAGTGCAGATGTCATGTGGCCCGTTCGTCTAGCGGTTTAGGACGCCGCCCTCTCAAGGCGGAGATCACCAGTTCGAATCTGGTACGGGCTACCACTTCTTTTCTGCTGAGGCTAATGGCCCGTTCGTCTAGCGGTTTAGGACGCCGCCCTCTCAAGGCGGAGATCACCAGTTCGAATCTGGTACGGGCTACCATGAATCTGAGACCCGGACTTCCCACGGAAGTTCGGGTTTTTTATTTCCGAGCAAACCATCTGCAATTCCCATTTGGCCCATAGCTTTACGTTCTGCTTGTGGCCCTTGCGGGTACAATATGCAAGATATTTGGACGGTCAGAAGGAGCCTCATGAAGGAGTCCTCTCAGCATACTTCTAAGCCCCAGGTCGAGGTTGAGGCCTCGGGCGGCGATGACAACAAGGGTGCGCGTCGCGGTGCCATTTTTATCGGCGTCGTGCTGGTTGGCTATATCGTCTATCTGATTGTGACCGGTCAGATGGGACAGTTTTGGGCTGCCATGTCGAGCGTCCAGGCGCCGTGGCTCGTTGCTGCATGCTTTTGCATGTTCCTGTACCTGTTCTTTGGCATCGTTGCCTATGCGATCGCCGTCTGGCTCGATCCCAATTCGCCCGTTGGCATTCGCGACCTGATCTCGGTCGAGGCGAGCGGTATCTTCTTTGGCAACCTGACGCCCATGATGATGGGCTCCACGCCAGCCCAGATCTACCGCCTGACCAAGGCAGGCCAAAACGTCGGCGAGGCCGGTGCCACGCAGTTCACGCGATTTATCGTGTATCAGTTTGGCCTCGTTGCCTGGGGCGCCATTCTGCTGCTTGCCCGCATGCCGTTTTTCGCCGAGCGCTATGGCGACATGACGCTGCTGTGCGTCTTTAGCTTTGGCGGTCACTGCTGCATTCTGCTTGGCATCTTTGCCGTCGCGCTCATGCCCAAGACTGTCACGCGCGTCGCACACTGCATCATCAATTGGCTCGAGCGAATGGGCGTCTCGGCCACCAAGATCGAGGGCTGGCGTACGTTTGTCGATGGCGAAATCTACTCGTTCTCCGAGAAGTTCAAGCTTTCGGCCGGCCACTTTTCGTCCATGCTGCTCACGGTGGTCATCACCATGTTGCAGCTCGCGTTTTTCTACCTCGTGCCGTATTTCCTGATGCTTGCCTTTGGCCACCGCGAAGTCGATTTTTTCTCGGTCATGGCCGCGAGCGCCTTTGTTCAGCTCCTGAGCTCTGCTGTTCCCCTGCCCGGTGGCACCGGCGGCGCCGAGGGCGGCTTCGCGCTGTTCCTGGGTCATTTCTTTGGATCGGCATCGACCGCCGGTTATCTGCTGTGGCGCCTCATTACGTTTATCGCGCCGACTATTTTGGCCGCGCCCCTGCTGGGCCTTAAGAGCGCTCACAACGAGAGTATCCATGCACGCTGGGATCGCGTGATGCGCAAGCTCGGACGAACGCCTCAGACGTCCTCTATGCCTACAAAGCCCCATCCTGTGCATGCGGTTACCGTGGATCCCAATCAGCATGCTCAGAAGGCTTCTGGGGCCGTCAAACCGGCGCATAAGGCCTATGTGCGCCAGACGGGCGACGGCATCCGTGTGTCCCCGGCTGCTTTGAACAAAAAGAAACACCCTAAGGCGTAATAGTTGGTCGTGCGTTCTTCATGTTGCCGGGCATTTTTGTGCCGGATGGGGGATAATCCTCTTACGTAGATTAACTCTCATCTGTTGATGAATGTTCGCATTCCGAAGGGACACGTCCATGGCCACCATCAAACCGCGCCTCGACCGCCGCATCGTTCGCAGCCGCAATGCCATTCTTTCTGCGTTTGAGCGCCTGTTGATGGATAAGCCGCTTGCCGACATTACGGTGAGTGCCATCGCGCGCGAGGCAAATGTCGACCGCAAGACCTTTTACGTACACTTCGGTACGGTTGACGGCTTGCTCGATGCCATCGCCGTTGATGTGGTGGAGATGATTGCCGACTCGGTCGAGAAAACGCTAGCTTCCATGGACGGCGACACGAACGAGCGTGCCCTTGGAGCGGCGGCAACGTTTTTTAAGACCATCAACGAGGCGCTTTGCAATAACCTCGTGCTCAATCGCCAGCTAATTGAAAATATCCCGCTCGACGATTTTATGACGCGTTTGCGCGTGCCGCTCGAGCATGAGATTGCCGAGCGCGACTTGCTGCCCGAGGGCCTCAAGGACGAGATGTTCGACTATTATCTGGCGTTTTTGCTTTCGGGCATTATCGGCATTTACCGCACGTGGGCGCTCTCCGATGGCTCGGTGCCCATCGAGCGCATCTCGGAGGTCGCTAACAATCTGACATTGAACGGACTATCGAGCCTGGAGTCGCGCTTCGAATAGCATCAACACCTCATTCCCACCCTAAGTCGCGGTGAAATAGGGACTGAATAGGCCTTCTATCGGCCTAAACACTCCCTATTTCACCGCAACTCAGGGGGATTGTTTTACTGGTAACGTAGACACTCTACGGGGTCGAGTTTTGCTGCCCGGCGGGCGGGGTAGAAGCCGAAGATGACGCCGATGCCGACGGAGACCGCAAAGGCCAGCAGCACCGTGGCGATCGAAAAACTCGGCGTAATGGTACCGCTGGCACCGAGCTCGCTAAGCACGCCGGAATTCGCGGCGAACATTGTTAGACCCCAGGCAAGCAGGTAGCCAATCAGGACACCCAGCAGGCCACCGGTGACGCACAGCGCCGAGGACTCGGCCAAAAACTGTGCGGTGATATCGCGACGGCTGGCACCCAAGGCTCGACGAATCCCGATCTCGCGGATGCGCTCGGTCACATTGGTCAGCATCATATTCATGATGCCGATACCGCCCACGAGCAGAGAAATGCTGGCGACAGCGCCCATGATGAGCGAAAACGCGCCCATAAAGGAATTGAGGGCGTCGATGGCGCTTTTCATGGAGGTTGCCGATACACTGTCGTACTCATCATCCTCCGCGATGCCCTTCATTGCGCGCACCTTGGATTCAATCGTCTTGCACAGCTCATCCACGTCTGTACCCTCGGTGGCGAGCGCCGTTACGCTGGGAAAAGAGGGGTTCTCGTCGCCAAAGAGGCCGGAAATGGTCTCGCGCGGCATGTATAGCGTGAGCGAGCCCATTGAGTCGCTACCGCCATCAATCACGCCGACAATCTGCACCTCGCCGTTGGAGATCTTAATGGTCTTGCCCACCGCGTCCTGTTCGTTGCCGTACAGCTGATCCGCGCCGCCGCGGCTGATAAGCGCCACGCGTGCGCCGGATTGGGACTCGGCCTGGGTGTAGGTGCGTCCCGCGACGAGCTTGCTGGCGCCCACCGCGTCGAGCATGTCGCTGTCGACGCCCTGCGCCATGACGGTATAGCTTTTGTCACCGGACTTGTACTCGGTATAGGCGCTGTCCACGATGCCAATCTGCTCGATCTGCGGCACCATTTTGCGAAGCTTCTCAACGTCCGATTCGGTGAGCTCTTGCGACGAATAGATCTGCACCATACGCGCTGCGTTGAGGCCCAGGCTGTTGACCAGGCTGTTTTGGATACCGCCGATAAGCGAGGTCATGGCAATGACGGAGGCGATGCCAATGACGATGCCCAGGATGGTGAGTAGGCTGCGTCCCTTGTTGGCCTCGAGGGAGTGAAGGGCTTCTTGGATAAGGTCGCGCGCGCTCATGCCTTCACTCCTTTCGTCGGATTGGCGTGTGCGGAAATCGTGGGCAGGTTATCAATGGCGCCGCGCAGGGTCTGCGGCGCGTGCGCGATGTACGCGCCGTCGTGGATCCAGCCGTCGCGAATGGTTACGGCACGGTCGGCCTCGGCGGCGATACCGGGATCATGTGTGATGAGCACGATGGTCTTGCCGCGTTCCTGGAGTTTGTGGAAGGTTTCCATCACGAGCGCTCCGGTGGCGGAGTCCAGGTTTCCCGTCGGCTCGTCCGCCAGGATGATGGGCGGGTCGTTGACGAGGGCGCGCGCGATGGCAACTCTCTGCATCTGTCCACCCGAGAGCTCGGAGATGCGGTGGTCCCAGTGGTCGACCTGCAGCGTGACGGCTTGCAGCGCATGGACGGCGCGCATCTCACGCTGAGCCCGCGGCACGTTGGTGTACGAAAGCGGCAGCATGACGTTTTCGATGACCGATAGGCGCGGCAGCAGGTTAAAGCTCTGAAAGACAAAGCCGATGCTCAGGGCGCGGACTTCGGTGAGCTCGTCATCGTCGAGCTCCGCCACGTTGAGGCCCTGCAGGTAATAATCGCCTGCCGTTGGCTTGTCCAGGCAGCCCAGGATGTTCATGAGCGTTGACTTGCCCGAACCCGAAGGGCCGGTAATAGCCACGAACTCGCCGGGATTCACGGCCAGGCTCACGTTATGCAGGATATGGGCGCAGCCGGCCTCGCTCTCAAAAATGCGATGCACGTTGCGGATGTCGATGACGGGACGCATTACATGCCCTTGTCGGCAGACATGCTACCGGTGTCGCCGCCGTCGGCCGTCATGTCTGCGCCGGTGTCCATGATAAGTGTGTCGCCGTCGCGCAGTTTGGTGACCGGCACGTTAGGGTTGATCTCGTTGCCCTGGTCGTCGCGCTTGACCTGCGTCTTTCCGACCACGGCATCGTTATCGTTTTGCGTCACGACGGTCACCTTTACGCGTCGGGTCTGTTTGCCTTCGCCGTCGGTTGCCACGTTGACGTAATAATGCTCGCCATCCTCGGTCATGAGCGCCATGGTCGGCACCATCACAACGTCGTTGAGCTGTTCAGTCACCACCGAGACCTCGGCGGTCATGCCCGGCTTGAGGCGCGCGTCGGGCGCTTCGATGAGGATATCGACGTTAAAGGTCACGCTGCCGCCGCCACCGTTGGCGGCGTCGGAGTTTGCCACCGAAGCGATTGACGTGACCGTTCCCTGGCTCACGATATCGGGAAAGGCCGGATAGGTAACGTTGGCGCTCTGGCCCACGGCGATCTTGGCGATATCCTTTTCACCCACCTGCACGGTGACCTTCATCTTGGAGAGGTCGGCGATCTGCATGCACTGCTTGCCGCCGCTCGTATCGCCTTCGCCCATAATCATGCCGCCCGTCACCGTGGCGCCGACCTTGGCGTTGAGCTCGACGATGCTGCCCGAGCTGGGCGCGGTCACGGTTCGCTCGGCAGCTTTGGCGTTGGCTTGGTCCAGGTTCGCCTGAACCGAGGCCAGGTTGCGTTGGGCGCTCGAGACGGCACTCGTGTCGGCGGTGCCGCTGGCGCCACTCGCGCCTGCCGCATCTGTGTCAGTCGCCGGAGCGGCTTGGGCGGCAGCTACCGCTTTCTGCGCGTTGGCGAGGTCTTCCTGTGCGGCTGTCACCGCGCGTTGCGCCTCGGCTACGTTGCGATCGAGCTCGTCGTTTTTAATGGTCATGAGCACGTCGCCCTCGTTGACGGACTGGCCGGCCTGCACGTTGATCGATGCCACCGTGCCGTCGACAGAAGGGGAGACCACCGAAGCCGAGATGGGCTTGAGCTGGCCCTTAGCCTCGACGGTGGTCGTAAACGTGCCCTCGGTGACCATGTCGGTCACCGGCCCGTCGGTACCTGCGGGCCGTGCGTTTATGATCAAGGTCACGACAACGGCGATGAGCACAATGGCGGCCACGACGCCGGCCGCAATGCCGCGTCGGATGAGCTTTTTGCGCCGACGCTCGGCACGCTTCGCCTTGAGCTTGGCATAGGCCTCTTCGTCAGAAATCTCGGTTGTATCGCTTGTGCTGCCGTTTTGCTGTGTGGCGTGCACGTTTGTAATGAGGGGAAGCGTTTCAGTGGCACCCTCGGGCGCTCTCTCGGTATCATTCGGTCCCGGGGTAGTGGTGGGGACATTCGACATGGCGTCTCCTTTATAGAAAGTTCCTCGATAAGTATATGCGCCCGTCGCGAGAGGCGGGCGCATATGGCGGTATCTTTCGGAACTGTTAGATTGGGGCGTCAGTCCCCCGTTGTGCGATGGCGCGTTTCCCTACGAGTGCACGACCACGCACAGGCCGACGCTGATGCAGTCGTGGAGCGCCTTTGCATCGGCCAGGCGCAGGTTGATGCAGCCGTGGCTTCCGCACCATTTGTACGATTCGGCACTATCGAAACTCGAATCGTTTTGCCAGGTGGCGTCGTGGAAACCGACCATATTGCCCTCGAACGGCATCCAGTAGCTGACCGGGCTCTCGTATTTGGGCTTACCGGTCTCGGGGTCTTTGGCACCGATGAGCTTGCTTGCGCCGTCGTTGCTGTTGATCTGCCACACGCCCTCGGGGGTGGCGTCTTCGCCCGGTTTGCCGGAAATAAAGTTGGCCTCCCACACGATATTGCCGTTTTCGTCGTAGTAGCGCGCGTGCTGCTCGGACAGGTCGACGTCGATATAGGCCTTCCAATCGGGCTCGCCCTTGGCGGTAAACGTGTCGGCCTTCTTGGAGTACGAAATCTCGATATCGCCGGTCTGTTTGTTATTGATAGCGTCCTCTACCTGCTTGGCGAGCGTGTCGCTGTCGATGGACCAGCCAAAGTCGCCGCCCTCTACAGCGCATTCCTTACCGTCGGCGCGTGTCCACCAGCGGGTGGTGCCCACGGTGTTAAAGCCGTTGGCGAGCTCGGCGGCCCAGCTGCTGATCTGCGACGTATCGAGCGTGGGGTTGGCCGGATCGGCAAAGCTGATCCACAGCAGCACCGAGCTGCCGTCGACCTTGCCGGCATCGTTGCCGTTGAGCTTAAGGGTCACGTTGACGCCCAGGAAGTTGTTGGCGGCATCGCATGCAGCCTGAATCTGGTCGTTGGTGAGGGTGCCGTTGAGCGGTTCGTAGGCGTCGTTGCCGATCTTGGTGATATCGACGTTCTCGGCGAGCGACGCGAGCTCGATCTCGGCATATTTGATGACATGCTCGCGGTTGATCTTCTCGTTGGAACGGGCTTTCTCAACGGTAAACTTGCCGGCCTTCTCGTCATAGGAGCTGGCGGCCTCGAAGGTGCCCGAGCGGCCCTCGTTGAACTCGTCGATGGCGCTGCCCAGGCCTTCCTCAAACTGCTTTTGGTCAAAGGCATCGGAGAGCATGGACAGGTCGATGTCCTGGTCCAAGTCGACCGAGTCGTTCTTGGTAGCGCTATCGGTTTTGCCGCTGAGCGACGCGATGAGGCGCGATGGCCACAGCAGCGGCTCGTTTTTGCTGATAATCTCGTGGGCGGCTTCCTCGCCATCGACGATGGGCTCGTCGGACTCGGGCTGGTAGGTCCAGCTAAAGCTGTCATCCGAAACGGTGAGCTTGTAGTGCTTCCATGCCGAGTTGACCTTGGTGGCTGCCGAAGATGCGTTAGAGAGCGAGATGTCGACGCCGGCGATGGTGGTGTTGGGGTAAGCGACCTGCGAGAACGCCACGACGCCTACGATGTAGACGATCGCGACGAGGCCGAGGACGACAAAGAGGGCCGTCTTTCCGCCCGACTTGCTGCTTTTGTTGGTGCGCTTGTCCGCGGGCCCGCGATTGTTTGCCGCGCGAGCGTGCGAAGGTCCCTGCTTGGGGGCGGCACCATGTGCGGGACGCTGCTGATATTGTTGATGCGGCTGGTATTGACGCTGATTCGGACGCTGAGAGGCATTGGCCGGGCCGTGTTGTTGGGTGTGAGCCGGCGCGATGGGGCGCGGCGATTGGACGCCGCCGGTATGCCTACTGGGCTGTTGCGGATCGGGGATCATGCTGCTGCGGTCGATTTGCGACATCGTATATATTTCCTTCGAGTTTCGCCTTGCGGCTCATCGTGTTTTAACTGGGCTTGCATTATAGCGATTAGCCTGTTGTTTGTGGTGCGGAAACAGTATCAGTTTGGAGAAGTCTGCCTATCCGCATACGCCGCATTTTGCGCAGGCAGAAAGCGCAGCCGGGGCCTGCGCGATGCCGCCCTTGGCCGTCTCGCGCAGGGTTGCCGGCAGGGCGTGGCCCACCGACAGCATCACATGCGCCATCTGGTCAAACGGCACCAGGCTCTTGATGCCGGCGAGCGCGAGCTGGGCCGAGCTGAAGGCCGCAGCCACGCCGATGGCATTGCGGTTTTGGCACGGTACCTCGACCAGTCCGCCCACGGGGTCGCAAACGAGGCCCAGCAGATTGCTCAGCGCGATGGAGCTGGCGTCGAGTGCCTGCTCGGGGGTGCCGCCGAGCATCTGCACCAGCGCGGCAGCGGCCATGGCGGCGGCGCTTCCCACCTCGGCCTGGCAGCCGCCCTCGGCGCCGGCGACGCAGGCGCTCGTGGTGAGGTTGAGGCCGATGGCGGCGGCACAGTAGAGGGCGTCCATGACCTGTTCGTCGTCGAGCTGGAGGTGATCGGCGAGCGCCAGCACGCAGCCGGGTACGACGCCCGCGGAGCCTGCCGTGGGGGCCGCGACGATCACGCCCATGGTGGCGGAGCGCTCAAGTACGGCCATGGCACGGGCCACGGCGTCGGTCTGGACGGGGCCCATCAGGCTTGCGCTCAAATCGTTGCGGCCGGTGGCATCGACGAGCTTAGCCTCGCCGCCGATAAGCCCGCCGAGCGAGCGCTGCGGATTGGCGATGGGGGCCGTGGTCTCCTCGCGCATGACGTCGAGCACGCGGCGCATGGCGGCGACGGCGTGCTCCTCGCCGGTCAGACGCGCCTCGCGCACGGCCATGACGGCGCCGATGCTGAGTCCCAGCTCCTCGCAGGCGTCGAGCAGCTGCTCACCGTCGTCGAAGACCTCCTTGGCCGAGACGCCGGGGGAGAGCGATGATGCCGAGCCGGGGAGCTCAATAAAGGTGGCGTAGCCGACGTTGTCGAGTTTGCGCAGCATGGGGATGACAGTGTCGTCGGGTGTGCCGTCGGTCTCAAAGACGGAGTAGGCCTGACCGCCCACCTCGGTGCGGTAGGTACGGCAAAACGCGATGTTTACATGGGCGTAGGCGAGCAAGTTGGTGAGCGCGGCGAGCACGCCGGGAACGTCCTGGTGCGCCACGAAGAGCGTTGAATACATGCCCGAGATGTCGACGCCGACGCCGTTGATGCGGCTGATGCGCATTTTGCCGCCGCCCAGGCTCTCGCCGCGGACCTGCGCCCTAGCGCCCGTGTCGTCAACCATCTCGATGTCGACGGTGTTAGGGTGGATGGAGGCGTCGTCGCCCTTGATGTCAAAGTGATATTCGAGGCCCTGCTCGCGTGCGAGGTCGAAGGCCTGCTTGATATTCTCGTCGTCGGTGTCGAGCCCCAGGATGCCCGCGACGAGCGCGCGGTCGGTGCCGTGGCCGCGGTAGGTGTGGGCGAAGGAGTTCCACAGGCCAAAGGTGACCTTGGTGATGCGGCCCTCGAGCAGGCTGGCGGCCACCTGTGCGCAACGCAGGGCGCCGGCGGTGTGCGATGAGCTGGGGCCGACCATGACGGGCCCCAAGATCTCGAATGCCGAGGTCGTAGCTAGTGTTTGCGGCTTGCCTGCCATATGCGCTCCTGTTCTATCCCTTCGTCCCGAGGGGCGGGGCATAAGGTCGCCTGCTCGGACAGTCCTGACTCGCACGGAGAGCACATTAAGTGCTCTCCGGCTCGTGCGGAACTCGCGATCGACCTTATGCCCCGCCCCTCGGGACTAAGGATACATGGTTGGAGCTGCTAGAGGACAAAATTCATTAGCTAGGGACGTGTCTTACCTTGCATCTTGAAACATCTTCACCACCGTTTAAATAAAAAAGAAGTACCGGTTGGAGCCGGTACTTCTTTTGGTGCGTTGTTATTTGACTGTAGCTTTTCTCGTTAGCTTACAGGCCGCAGGCTGCCCGGAGTTCTTCGACTCGATCGGTGTTTTCCCAGGTGAAGTCGGCGTCTTCGCGGCCGAAGTGGCCGTAGGCTGCCGTCTTCTCGTAGATCGGTCGGCGCAGGTCCAGGTCGCGGATGATCGCGCCCGGGCGCAGGTCGAAGGTCTTCTCGACGGCCTCGACGATCTTGTCCTCGGCAACATGCGCGGTACCGAAGGTGTCGACCATGATAGACAGCGGCTTGGACACGCCGATGGCGTAGGCCAGCTCGACCTCGCAGCGGTCAGCCAGACCAGCGGCCACCACGTTCTTGGCGACCCAGCGCGCGGCGTATGCGGCGGAGCGGTCGACCTTGGTGCAGTCCTTGCCGCTAAAGGCGCCGCCGCCGTGACGGCCGTAACCGCCGTAGGTGTCGACGATGATCTTGCGGCCGGTGAGGCCCGTGTCGCCCATGGGGCCGCCCACGACAAAGCGACCGGTGGGGTTCACATAGATGTCGGCGTTGTCCCACGGCATGTTCTCGGCAGCCATGACGGGGGCGATGACGTGCTCGATGAGGTCGTCCTTGATCGTGCCCATGTCCTCGATCTCGGCGGCGTGCTGCGTGGAGATGACGATGGTCGTGACTTCGACGGGCTTGCCGTCCTCGTAGCGCACCGTGACCTGGGTCTTGCCGTCGGGACGCAGGTAGGGCAGGGTGCCGTCGTGGCGCACGGCGGCCAGGCGCTCGGCCAGACGGCTCGCCAGGTAGTGCGGCATGGGCATGAGGGTCTTGGTCTCGTTGGAGGCATAGCCAAACATCATGCCCTGGTCGCCGGCACCGATCAGGTCGATCGGGTCGGTGGTGGCGCCGGTCTGGGTCTCGAAGGACTCGTCGACGCCCTGGGCGATATCGGGCGACTGCTCGTGGATGAGGCTCATAACGCCGCAGGTATCGCAGTCAAAACCGAACTTTGCGCGGTTGTAGCCAATGCGGCGGATAACGCCGCGGGCAATCTCCTGCACGTCGACGTAGGCCTGGGTGCGGATCTCGCCGGCGACGATGACGGTGCCGGTGGTCACGAGGGTCTCGCAGGCGCAGCGGACGTTCTCAACGTTGGCGGGCACGCCGTTGGGCGCAATGTAGCCCTGCTCCTGCAGCTCTATTTCTTTAGCGAGGATTGCGTCGAGGACGGCGTCACTGATCTGGTCAGCGATCTTATCGGGATGACCTTCGGTCACCGACTCCGACGTAAATACAAAGGACCCGTGTTGGGGTGGGATGGAACGAAGTTCTTCTGACATGATTGTCCTTTCAAAAACGTGTCCCGGCGACCGTTACCATTCCGCCGAGCTCTATATGCAAGCGCACATCATATCGCGTAAATCCAACATTCACACCCTTTCCGCACCTACTCATTGGGGACAGACTTAAATGACCAGCCAGGTGCTCATTGGGTAGTCATTTAAGTCTGTCCCCAATGAGTAGGTCGGTGCCCTTTGTGCGGAGGTCGCTTTGTTGCTTTATACTGATGCGGTTAGACATCCATCCTGCAATCGAGGAGATTTCCATGGCATCAGACGTTCGCGTCCGCTTTGCACCCTCACCCACGGGCAAGCTGCACATCGGCGGCGCCCGCACCGCTATCTATAACTGGGCTTTTGCCCGCGCAAACGGCGGCCCGTTCATCCTGCGCATCGACGACACCGACCCCACCCGTTCCACCGACGAGAACACGCAGATCATCCTGCGCGCCATGCGTTGGCTGGGCCTGGATTGGGACGAGGGTCCCGAGGTGGGCGGCGACTTTGGCCCCTACGAACAGACCGAGCGTCTGGACCTGTACAAGCAGGCCGCCCAGAAGCTCTGGGACGAGGGCAAGGCCTATCCCTGCTTCTGCACCAAGGAGCAGCTCGACGCCGATCGCAAGGCCGCCCAGGAGCGCAAGGACCCCTTCCAGGGCTATCAGCGCCGCTGCCGCGATCTTGATCCCGAGGAGGCACGCCGCCGCATCGAGGCCGGCGAGTCCTACGTCCTGCGCATCAAGGTGCCCGAGGACCGCGGCGACGTCGTCATCCACGACGCCGTCCACGGCGAGGTGACCTTCGATGCCAAGGAGCTCGACGACTTCGTCATCTTCCGCTCCGACGGCACGCCCACGTATAACTTCGCGACCGTCGTCGACGACGCCATGATGAAGATCACCCACGTCATCCGCGGCGACGACCACCTGTCCAACACCCCGCGTCAGGTCATGGTCTACGAGGCCCTCGGCGCGCCCGTGCCTACGTTCGCCCACATCTCCATGATTCTGGGTGCCGACGGCAAAAAGCTCTCCAAGCGCCACGGCGCCACCTCGGTGGAGGAGTACCGCGACGCCGGTTACCTGTCCGACGCCTTCGTCAACTATCTGGCGCTGCTCGGCTGGTCGCTCGACGGTGAGACCACGATCATCCCGCGCGATGTCCTGGCCAGCAAGTTCTCGCTCGACCGCATCTCCAAGAACCCGGCGACCTTCGACCCCAAGAAGCTCGACTGGGTTAATGCTGAGTACATCAACGGCATGTCCGATGCTCAGTTTGCCGACGAGATTATGGTTCCCGAGCTGCACGAGGCGGGTCTCATCGAGGGTAATGTCGAGTACGGCGAGGATTGGATCGATGCGCTTGCCGCCATCGTCAAGCCTCGCACCAAGATGCCGGCCGATGCCGTGACCGTCGCCGCTCCCATCTTTGCTACGGCCGAGACGCTCGAGTATGACGAGAAGTCTGTCAACAAGGGCCTGGCCAAGGAAGGCATGGGCGCCATTCTGGATGCCGCCAAGGCCGCGCTCGAGGGCGTGGACGAGTGGACGGCTGCCTATATCGACTCCGCGCTTGAGCCGCTGCCCGAGCAGATGGACCTCAAGAAGCGCGTGGTGTTCCAGGCCGTGCGCGTCGCCGTCTGCGGCAACATTGTGAGCCCCCCGCTGGGCGAGACCATGGCGCTCGTCGGCCGCGACGACTGCCTGGCGCGCATCGACCGCGCCCGCACGATGGCGCTGTAACAGTCGCGTAAACGCATGTATCTGAGCCCCGCTCACCACGAGTGGGGCTCTTGTTTCTGTAGACGTATGGGATAGGAGGTGCTGGGGCCATGGCCGAGCAACTTTCGCTGTTTGGTTCGCCAGAACCTAAGGTAGCTCCGAAGTCTGCGGCCCCTGCCGCCGCCCCGGCGCAGCCCGAGCCCGCGCCCGAATCCATCGCCGCCTATGCTAGCGTGGTCCTCGACATCCCGACCCGCGCGCTGTCCGAGCCGTTTGCCTACGGCATTCCGTCGTTACTCGCCAACGATGTCCAGATCGGCTCCACCGTTCTAGTTCATTTTGGCAACCGTGCGGCCGCGGGCTACATCGTCGATATCGTGCCCGAGCTGGCCGACCTGCAAGGCAACGACGCTCTCGATCCCGCGCGCATCAAGCCTATCGAGGCTATCCTCAGCAAGCCGCTCTTTACCGCCGAGGCTGCCCGTATCGCACGCTGGATGAGCCGCGAGTACGTCGCAACGCTTTCCGAGTGCCTGCGCCTTTTCTTGCCCCCGGGTGGAAGCCCGCGCGTGGTCAAGGGCGAGGACGGCGTGTGGACCGTTGAGCGCCCCGCCGTTAAACCCATCCAAAACCGCTGGGTCATGCTCACGCCCGAGGGTTTTGACTACACGCCGCCCAAGACCGCGGTCCGTCAGCGTCAGCTCATCGAGGCACTCCAATGTGGCCCGGTCACGACGCGCGACCTCAACCTGCTCTACAACAGTATGTCGGCGACCATTAAGGCGCTCGAAAAACGCGGCGTCGTGGTGGTGGAGGAGCGCCGCGCCTGGCGTGGCTGCAGCGAGCAGACCACGCTGTCCTCGGCGAGCGGCAAGGCCCCGGTGGCTCTCACCAACGGCCAGCGGCAGGCACTCGCGCAGATTGAGCGCGCACGCCTGGACGCTCACGGTGATGTGGTCCTTGTCGACGGCGTCACCGGTTCCGGCAAAACCGAGGTCTACCTTTCGGCGATTGAGCGCGTGCTGGCGGCCGGCCGCTCTGCTTGCGTGCTTGTGCCCGAGATCTCGCTGACGGCTCAGACCGTCGGCCGCTTCCGCTCGCGCTTTGGCGAGACGGTCGCTGTGTTCCATTCGCGCCTTTCGGCCGGTGAGCGCCTGGACCAGTGGGATATGGTCGCCAGCGGTGCTGCGCGCGTGGTCGTGGGCGCCCGCTCGGCGCTCTTTTGCCCGCTCAGCGATCTTGGTCTCATCATCATCGACGAGGAGCACGAGACCAGCTATAAGCAGGGTTCCAGCCCGCGCTACCATGCGCGCGAGGTGGCGGCCGAGATGGCGCGGCGCTATCGGTGCCCGCTCGTACTGGGCTCCGCCACGCCCTCGGCCGAGGCCCTCGACCGCTGCCGCCGCGGCACGTACGGCGGCGCTACCTGGACGCGCGTCGAGATGCCCGAGCGCCCGGGACACGCCGTGCTGCCTACGGTTCGCATTGCCGACTTGCGCCGCGAGTTCGCACGCGGCAGTCGCTCCATGTTCTCTAAACCGCTGATGGAAGGTCTGGAGCGCGTAGTCGAGCGCCGCGAAAAGGCTGTGTTGCTGCACAACCGTCGCGGCTTTGCACCCTTCCTGATGTGCCGCGAGTGCGGCTGCGTGCCCACCTGCAACCACTGCTCCACTGCGCTCACGTACCACGAGCGCACGCACACGCTGCAGTGCCACACCTGCGGATCGTCCTGGCGCGTGCAGCCGTATCCCGCGCCCACGAGTCGCTGTCCCAAGTGTGGCAGCCGCTACCTGGCAAAAATGGGCCTGGGTACGCAGCAGATCGAGGACGCACTGCACCAGATGCTGCCCGACGACGTCGCCATCATTCGCATGGACGCCGATTCCACGCGCGGCAAGGACGCGCACAAAAAGCTGCTCGAGCAGTTCGATGCCGCCGATTGCGCGGTGCTGCTGGGCACCCAGATGATTGCCAAGGGCCTCGACTTTCCCGAGGTCACGCTCGTGGGCGTGGTCAATGCCGACTTTGCGCTCAAGCTGCCCGATTTTAGAGCAGGGGAGCGCGCCTACGATCTGCTGGAGCAGGTCGCCGGCCGCGCAGGTCGCGGGGACCGCCCCGGTGAGGTCATCATCCAGACCTACCTGCCCGAAGATCCGGTCATTCGCGCCGTCGCCGAGCACGACCGTTCGATCTTTACCGACTACGACCTGGACCAGCGCCGCGACGCCCTGTATCCGCCCTTCGTGCGCCTGGCCAACATCTTGGTATGGTCGAGGAACGCGGATGACGCGCGGGACTACATCGGTCGCATCGCGAAGTTCCTCAAGCGTCGCTGGCATGCCGCCGCGCCCGACTTTTTGCGGCAGGGGAGTGCCGTGCCCCAGGTGCTTGGTCCGGCTTCGTGTGTAATCGAGAGAGCCAAGGACCGTTACCGCTTCCATCTGCTTGTGAAGTCGCCGGTAGGGTACCATGTCTCTGATGCTATCGACGCCTGCCTCAAAGAGGTGGGCTCCGTGCGCGGCGTGAGCGTGAGCGTTGACGTCGACGCTTATGATTTGATGTAACAACCCGAAAGGATGGCCATGGAAGCCAACGGAATCGTACTGTCGCCCGACCCTCGTCTGCGCCAGGAGTGCGCCGTCATCGAGGAGATCACCCCGGCGATCGAGGCGCTTGCCGAGAAGATGAAGAAGATGATGTTCGAGAACGGCGGTTGCGGCCTGGCTGCCCCGCAGATCGGTGAGCTCATTCAGCTCGTCACCATCGACTGCGATTACAGCGACAAGAATGACTATGTCCCGTACGTGCTCATCAACCCTGTCATTGTCGAGCAGAGCGACCATCTGGTGCCGTTTAGCGAGGGCTGCCTTTCCATCCCCGGCATTAGCTGCGAGATCGAGCGTCCCGATCACGTTGTCGTCGAGGCGTATGACCTGGATGCCAACCTGATTCGCTATGAGGCCACAGGCGACCTGTTCTGCGTGTGCCTGCAGCACGAGATCGATCACCTGCACGGCAATACCATGTTCGAGCGACTCAAGCCGATGCAGAGGCTCAAGGCCGTCAAGGAGTACCAGGACGCCCTGGCCCGCGGCGCTCGACCGGGCGAGACGGAGTAGGTCCCACCGTCCCCTTCCGCCGCAGGGCTTAGGTTTTGCTCCATGCTCAAACAGTCCTGCTCGCACGAAGAGCACATTAAGTGCTCTTCGGCTCGTGCGGAACTGCGCGTGGAGCAATAACCTAAGCCCTGCGGCGGAAGGGGACTGCGTTTTCGTGCTCCTTTTCGCCCGGGTGCCGTCGGGCCAGGGAGGGGCGTCTTCGCTGATAGGTGCTTTACTGAAAGAGCTGCTTTTATTGCGGCTCTTTCTTTGGTTTTGGGTATATTTGTTCTTGTTGAATTGTTATTGCGGATGGGCTGGGTACTTGGCTTTCCGCTGTTATTTTTAGCCGTCTCGGCTTTGGTTGAGGGGAGACGTTCTTTATGCGTATTGTGTTTATGGGTACGCCTGATTTTGCTGTGCCTTCGCTGACTTCACTTGTTGAGGCTGGGAACGAGATTGCGCTTGTTGTTACTCGTCCCGATGCTGTTCGTGGGCGTGGTAAGAAGCTTGAGCCGTCTCCTGTTAAGGCCAAGGCGCTTGAGCTGGGGTTGCCGGTCGTTGAGGCCAATCGTATGACGCCGGAGGTTGTTGAGGCGCTCCAAGCTGCGCAGGCTGATATTTTCTGTGTGGCTGCCTATGGCTGCATTTTGCCTGATGAGGTGCTGCATGTGGCGCCGCTTGGTATTGTGAATGTTCATGCTTCGCTGCTGCCTCGTTGGCGTGGCGCTGCTCCCATTCAGCGTGCCATTCTTGCTGGTGACGAGGTTGCCGGTGTTTCCATTATGCGCATTGGGCATGGCGTGGATACGGGCGCTTATTGCGCGCAGGCCTCGACGTCGGTTTCCGGTAAGCATGCCGAGGCACTGACCATGGAGCTTGCTGACCTGGGCGGTAAGTTGCTTGCCGATACGCTTCCTTCGCTTTCCGATGGTACCGCTGTGTGGACTGAACAGGATGAGTCGCTTGTTACCCATGCCGCCAAGATTTTTAAGCAGGAGATGCGTCTGGATCCTCAGATGGCGGCACTCGATTGCGTGCGACATGTGCTGGCTTCGTCCGACACCGCACCCGCCCGTTGCGTGATTGCCGGCAAGACGGTTCGCGTGCTCGATGCCGCGCCGGCTGATGTGTCGCTTGGCGAGGGCACTGTTGCCGTCAAGGGCAAGCGTGTTTACCTGGGCCTTTCCGATGGCGCGGTTGAACTGCTCGAGGTTAAGCCCGATGGTAAGCGTGCCATGGCTGCTTCTGCCTGGGCTGCCGGCCTGCAGGGTGTCGACCTTACGTGGGGTGTACTGTCATGAGCAAGTTGTCTCCCGCTCGCAAGCTTGCGCTCGATGTGTTGATGGAGGCCGATCGCCGCGGTATGTACGCACGCGACATGTTGTCTACCCGTGCGTCCGCCAAGGCCATTGACCAGCGCGATTCCGCTTTTGCCGCGCGTTTGGCGCTCGGTGTTGCCGCCACGCAGGGTATTTTGGATGAGTTGCTCGATCAGTTTTTGGATAAGCCCAAAAAGGTTGCGCCGCGCGTGCGCATGGCGCTTCGCATCTCGGCCTTCGAGATGCTCTACCTGCATACGTCGGGCCGCGTTGCCGTAAGTCAGGGTGTTGAGCTGGTGCGCAGCGGTGCTAAGTCTGCCGCGGGTCTGGCTAACGCGGTGCTGCACAAGGTTGCGGACAACGTTGAGGACTTTGCCACGGCATCGGACGTGGATGAGTCCGAGCGCCGCCTGGTTCGCCTGTCTCGTTTGATGGGTCTTCCTCGCTGGCTGTGCGCACGTATTATGGCCTCGTTCGATACGCCCGAGGGCGCGCTCAACTTTGCCGGCAATCTGGCCCCCGCGCCGCTGGCTCTGCATGAGAATGCGTTTGCGACCAAGGCGGACCCGTATATCTCCCAGCTTGTGGCACCCGTGTTCCCGGGCTGCCATGCTCCGGTCGATGCTCAGGTTACGGTTGCGTCCGGCGTGTTTGAACTCGCCGCTGCCGTTGCCTCGGACCTCAACGCTCAGCTTATCGCTACTGCGGCGACACGTCCCGGGCGTTGCCTGGAGATTGGTGCCGGCCGCGGCACCAAGACCTATGTGATGATGTGCCAGGCCAAGCGTGCCGGGTATGAGCGTCAGCATACCGCGCTCGATCTGCACGATCGCAAGTGCGATCAGAATCTCGCGCGCCTGCATAAGGCGGGTATAACGGGTGTTCGTACGGTGTCGGGCGATGCCTGCGAGCTCAATGAGGTGCTCACGTCCTTTGACGCGATGCTTGGCGAGCCCGCCCTGTTCGACACGGTGTTTATCGATGCCCCGTGCTCGGGCACTGGCACTATGCGCCGTCATCCCGAGATTCCGTGGCGTCTGACCGAGAAGGACGTTACGACTGAGCTGCCCAAGCTGCAGCTGACGATGCTCAAGGAAGCAGCCGCGTGCGTGGCTGCCGGCGGTGAGCTTATCTATGCCACCTGCTCGGTTTTTGATGAAGAGAACACGCAGGTCGTGGATGCTTTCCTGGCCTCTCCCGAGGGCGCCGGCTTTACCGTGGCACCGCTCTCCGAATCTCAGATTCTGCAGCTTCCCGATTTCGCGCAGGCCAAGAAGCTTGTCGCCGTGCGCCAGAACGATCGAGGCTTCTTCCAGAGCGTCCCCATAAACGCCGACTCCTACGACGGCCACTTCTGCGCCCGCCTGGTCCGCAACTAATACGGTACCCGAGGGTTGATTCGCTTGCCATGAAATGGGCCTATCTACTACGTTTGGCCGGTTACCCTCAACCATGCCGTTTTTCACGAAATCAAAACCGCAGGTAGAAGGCTTATCGATTTTGCAAAAACGCAGGTGTGCTCGGACTATAGGGGCCAAACGTAGTAGATAGGCCGTTTTCGTGGCGCAACCCCAGACCAGTTGCTTGGGCGTGGGACATTCCTGGAAAAAATTCGGCCCCGCGATCAGCGTTGATCGCGGGGCCACGTTGTTCTTAGTGGTTGTGCGGGCAGTTGGCGCAGCAGCCGCTGGTGGCGGTGGTGCTGGAACCACCGCTGCGCTGGTCGGTGTTGTAGAATCCGCTGCCCTCAAACTTGATGCCGCTGGCCGAGAACGTCTTGGCCGCCGGGGCACCGCAGTTCGGGCACACGACCTCGGGGGTCTCGGACATGGGATGCTCAACCTCAAACACGTTGCCGCAGCTCGAGCACTTGTAATCGTAGCGCGCCATAATACTTCCTTTTCAGCACAAAGCGGGCAGATCGCTCTGCCCGCATAAATTCAAACAGCTGTAACTGTACCCTATATCGGGGGTTTTTATCACGCTTCGCCCCAGAATCTATGGGTGTTGCGCAGGAGCTGTGCAGTTCTGCCTTCGGCGGCCGAAACGTCGGCCTCATCGGCCTGCCAGGTCCAGTTGCCCGTGGCGACACCCGGTACGTTCATACGCGCATCGTCGCCAAGCCCCAGGATATCCTGCAGCGGCATCATCACCAGGGGAGCGTCGCTTGCCAGCGCGTCGCTCATGAGCTTGGCCGCCACCTCAACACCGCTCGGCTCGTCGCCGCCCGCAAAGGAGCGCGTGCACCAACCGGCGAGCGTCGACGTGTCGTGCGTCGAGGTGTACAGAATCTTGCCCGGTGTGGGATGCACGCCGCAGCGGACGTCGTAATCGCTAAACTCCAGCACGTCCATACCGGGGAAGCCGCAGGTCGAAGCCATGGCACGAACGCCAGGCGTCAGGTAGCCCAGGTCCTCGGCGATAAAGTTGAGCGGCCCCAGCTCGTCGTAGGCAGTCTGGAACAGATCCTTGCCCGGACCCGCCAGCCAGCGGCCGTCGGAGCAGGCCTTACCTGCGGGAATGCTAAAGTAGCTGTGGAATCCCAGGAAGTGGTCCAGGCGCACACGGTCGTAGAGCGAGAATGCGCGACGCAGACGGTCCATCCACCAGCGGTAGCCGTTCTCTTTCATGTGAACCCAACGGAAGGTGGGGTTGCCCCACACCTGGCCCTCGGGCGCAAAATTGTCGGGCGGAGCGCCCGAAATCTCAATCGCCTTGCCGGTATCGGACAGCCAGAAGTTCTCGGGTTCGCTCCACGCATCTGCCGAATCGTCCGAGACATACATGGGAATATCGCCGATGACCTCGATGCCCTTCTTGTGCGCGTAGTTCATGAGCTCGCACCAGGCCAGGTCAAAGCGGTACTGCATGTACGCCTGCAGTTCGGCTTCGTCGTGGAAGCGCTTGTCATCGATCAGATGCTCGTTGTAGCGCGCGACATCTGCCGGCCAATCGTGGCGCGACTCGCCCTCAAAGTACTTCTTAACGGCCATGTAGACGCAGTACTTCTCGAGCCAGTCGGCGTTGCGATGCTTAAACGCCGTGTAGAGCGGGTCTGCATCTTCGCCGCCACGGGCTTTCCAAGCCTCAAAGTCGTCCGCAAGTTCCTCTTGGCTTTCGGGCAGCAGGTCAATATTGCCTGCAAAGGCCGAAGGCCCAGCGTAAGGGGAGCGGAAGAAGTCCGTCGGGTTGACAGGCAGAACCTGCCAGTAGCGCATGCCCATAGCGGCCAGATGGTCGATAAAGCGACGCGTGGGCGCACCGATGGTACCGGGCTTGCCGTCGTCGGTGGGCACCGAGGTGATATGGCACACGACGCCCGCGCCGTGATCGAGCGGCTCCTGCAGTCGCTGCTCGGCATGGTGATAGATGATCGACGAGCCCAGCGGATACAGATCGAGCGTGACCGTACCGTTGTGGATCTCGCACTCGTGACCGCTGATCACGTCACTCGCACATTCGCCGAGCGCCGGAATCGTCACGCGGTGCGAATTGCGCAGGCTGCGGTTGATGATAACCGTCGCGGACTCGCCATTCTTGCCCGTGCGGTTGTATGCCAGTACCTCGTCGTTGAGCGCGAAGGCCTTGATCTCGCCGTCAATCATAAACGGCAATGCGCGGCGTACGGCGGAGGCGTTCTTGACAATAGCCAGCGTGTCGAAGTCGTGCAGTTGGTCCTTGGTCGGTAGGGTGCGGCGGTTGCCCGGATCGGTAAGGCCCTCCAGGCCGTACTCGTCGCCGTAGTAGATCGAAGGCACACCGGGGAAGGTCATCTGCATGAGCGTGGCGAGCCAAAAGCGGCTCTTGGCCAGTCCCATCGCGTTCTCGTCCAAGCGCCATTTGCTGCGTTCGCACTCGGGCAGTTGCGACTCGTCGGGGCCGCCGCCGAGCACCGAGATGATGCGCGGACGGTCGTGACTCGAAAGCAGATTAAGTGCGCAGGACAATGCCTCGCTCGGGTAGTTCTCGCGCAGGGTCTCGATATCC
>CALKBP010000025.1:0-54286 GCA_937989885.1 uncultured Collinsella sp. | reverse complement strand
TACCGGATCGCCTTTGGCCGACCCGATGTAGTTGATCAGTACGCCCAGCACGAGCGCAAGGCCGATTCCCACCGGGAAGGCCACGGCCATACCTGCGACGGCAATCGCGGCCGATAGCAGGATATTCGCCGCATTGAAGACGACGCCTCCCACAAAAGCACTGCCGATATTGCCCCAGCTGGCCTGCGCCAGATCGGGCAGGAACGAACGCCGTCCTGCACCTCATTGGCAAGCTCGAGCGTGGTCTCGATGCTCTCGGACGTTGCAGAGGCAAGGAACGAGCACGTATTGACGATGGCGATATCGGCATCCTGCGGATCGAATGCCTCCTCGTAGCCCGCGGCGGTCAGCAGCGAACGCATACGGTCGGTATCGACCTCGTTCTTGGCGCACCCGAGGGTGATATAGAGTGCGGAGCCCAACGGAGTATCCATGTTGGAGAGCGGTCCTTTCGAATGAATTAGCGGTAGTTGGTGAACTGCAGCGGCTGACCGTAGTCCTGGTCGCGCAGGAACTGGATCACGGTCTGCAGCGCATCCTTGGAAGCAGAGGAAACACGCAGTTTGTCGGCCTCGATCGTCACCTTGACCTTGAGCTTCTGATCCTTAATGTCCTTATTGATCTTCTTGGCAGTCGTCTGGTCGATACCCTCGACGATGTGACCGAGCACGCGCACGGTACCGCCCGATGCAGCCTGAGGCGCATCCCAGGACACGGCCTTAAGATCGATACCGCGCTTGATGAGCTTGGAGCTCAGGACATCGACGATCTGCTTGGAGACAAAGTCGGCCGGGGCGTTGATCGTAAAGAGCTTGTCGCCCTTCGAAAGCTCGATCGTGGCGCCGGAGTCCTTCAGGTCATAGCGCTGGGAAATCTCGCGCGTGGTCTGCTGGAAGGCATTGTCGACCTCCTGCATATTGACCTCGGACACGACGTCGAAGCTGGAATCTTTAGCCATGGTTAATCCTTTCGCTTACGAGCGGCTTAGTAGCTGTCGTACGAATAGTCGTCTGAATAAGGCGTAGTCTGCCCGTCGGTGGCGGTATCGGTGCCGTCCGTGGACTGGGTATCGGTTCCATCGGTTCCGTCGGTGCCATCGGTGCCATCGGTGCCGTCGGAGCTCTCGCCGTCCTTGGAGTCGGTCGTCTCCTTCTTGGGAACGGTGATCGTCACGCGTGCCACGCCCGACGTCTTAGTGTCGTAGCGAACCTTTTCGCCGTTCTTGGTAACGGTGACATCGGAAGGCTTGGACGTGGTGATCTCGATCGAGGACTCGGGCGTGTATTCCTGCTCAAAGGGTCCGGTCGCCTGGGCGCCATAGACCGACTTGCCATCAACCTTGACCTCAATCCAAGCAGTCTTGCCCTTGGCAACGGAGATCTTGACCTTTGTGACCTCGTTCTCCTCCTTATTGGCCGTCGTCTTGGCGGCGTCCGAATCGGTGGACTCGTCCGTCGCCTCATCGGCATCTTCATCCTCATCGACGGATTCGGTCTTCTTGGAAGACTTCTTAGTCGTTGTCTTGGTGGCAACGGGCGTCTCGGGCGTCGAATCGGGCGCCGAGGAGCCGCAGCCACGTAGGAGCACCACGATGAGCACGATCAACAGCAGCGCCACGGCACCGATGCCGGCGTAAACGATACGAGGATCGAGACCGTTGTTCTGGGGAGCACGCCCACCGCCGCGTTCACGATTTGAACCACCGCGACCAGTGCCTTGGGGCATGCGACCGCGGTTATTGTCGGAACGTCCGCGATAACTGCCCTGGCGCTGCATATTGCGCTGGCCCGAGCGGGGGGCGAGCTCGCCGCGACCCTGGTAGTTGCGCTGACCCGAGCGAGGCGCTGAGGAGCGCTGGCTATAAGGCCGTGACTGAGATCGAAGGCGAGGCGTCACCTGCGTAGTATCGGCGTCTGCATAGCCGCCGCGCGGACGACCGGAAGAAACGCCGCGGTACCCGCGATCGGAATAACCACCATCCCCGTAGCCGGCACGAGGGTCTCGTGCGACACCGCGGGCAGCGGGGAGTGCGCGCTCCTCGGGCGCCGGCGTGCTGCGAAAACGATCGCGCTGGGAACGAATCTCCTCGCTCGAGCCCGTTTCGGTAACATAGCCAGCCTGCTGAGGGCGCTGGCCATAACGCGTCGAACGCCCGCCCTGAACCATCAGGAAGCGGCCGTTGTCGACCGAGGAACGCGAATTGACGTAGCCGGCGGCGTCCTGAAAACGACCGCCCTGCTGCGACGTCTCGCGCTCATATGCCATCAAATCGTCAAAATAAGCGTTGACGACCTCCCGCGGATTGAGGCCCAAAAAGCGCGCATAGCTCGAAATCATGCCCTGCGCATAGCCGCGCGGAGGCATCGATGCAAAATTGCCATTCTCGAAAAACTCGATGATCTGCGGCCTGATTTTGATGGTGTTGGCGACCTGCTGAATGGAAAGGCCCATTCGGCGACGCTGCTCGAGCAGCATGTCACCAAAGCGTGCAGCCATCAGAATCCTCCAAACTCACGATCTTCACGTGCCATCTCGGCGTCGACGGATTCCAGCGCGGCAAGGCCTTCTTCATCCAGCAGGACCTCGCGCGGCTTGGAGCCATCGGGCGGTCCGACGACACCCTTTTCTTCCAGCATGTCCATAATACGCCCGGCGCGCGCATAGCCAACCTTCAGGCGACGCTGCAAGCCAGATGTGGAGCCCAGCTGCGATTCCACCACAATATGAGCGGCTTCCCAGATAAGCGGATCGTCGTCCTGAGGCTCGGCAACGCCGGTGCGCACGATCCCGCCGCCACCTGCCATGGACATGGAGGCAGGTGCCACAGCCGACAGAATCTCCTCATGGTAGTCGGGCTCGCTTTGCGACTTGACGAACTCGACAATCTCGTTGATCTCGTCATCCGAAACAAAGCAGCCCTGGATACGGCGGGGCTTGCCCCAGTCGACCTTAGAGAACAGCATGTCACCCAAGCCGGTGAGCTTTTCGGCACCCATCTGGTCGATGATGACGCGGGAGTCGATGCCCGTTGCGACGTTGAAGGCGATACGATTGGTAATGTTTGCCTTGATGAGACCCGTCACCACGTTAGAGCTCGGACGCTGAGTCGCCACGATAAGGTGGATACCGGCGGCACGGCCCAGCTGGGCGATACGCACGATCGAGGCCTCGACGTCCTTGCCGGCAACCATCATCAGGTCAGAAAGCTCGTCGATGATGATGACCAGGTAGGGCATCTTTTGCGGCGGGTTATCGTAATGCTCAAACTCGCCGGCGGCCTGCTTTTCGTTATAGGTCGAGATCTTGCGCACGTTAAGGCGCTCGAAGACCTTCAGGCGGCGCTCCATCTCGGACACCGCCCACTGCAAGGCACTCGCGGCCTGCTTGGGCTCGGTCACTACGGGCACGTAAAGATGAGGCAGGCCGTTATAGCCTGCGAGCTCGACGCGCTTGGGGTCGACCATGATCAGGCGAACGTCCTCGGGGAGCGCACGCATGAGCAGGGTCGTGATGATGGAGTTGATCATGACCGACTTACCGGAACCCGTGGTACCGGCGATCAGCAAGTGGGGCATCTTGGCGAGGTCGGCGACGACCGGCGTGCCCTCTGCGTCGCGGCCGATGGCAAGCTCGAGCGGACCGCCCTTAACATAGGGCAGCACGTCGCCCAAGTTGACGTTCTGACGCTTGCGATTGGGGATCTCGATACCCACGAGCGAGGTGCCGGGAATCGGCGCAAAGATACGCACGGACTGAGCAGCAAGCGACAGCGCGATGTCATCCTCAAGACTCGAAATCTTGCTCACGCGCTCGCCCTCGCCGGGCTGCAGCTTAAAAGTCGTCACCGTGGGACCGGCAATCCAGCCGACGACGCGAGCGCTACGGCCAAACTCAAGCAGCGTGGACTGCAACGACTCGGCGGTCTGTTCCAGCTCCTTGTCCGAAGACGCGGCAGAAGCGGACTGAGGGTTTGCATGCAGGATTTCGATCGGCGGAAGCTTAAGGCCATCCTCTTCTTCGCCCTCGTTATCCGCGGGGGCATTGTCCGCTCCCCCATCACCGTCAGCAGCAGCTTCGGCAGCATCAGCAGCAGGTGCATCGGCAACCTTAGGGTGTTTGAGGAAATCAGGAATCTGAGGCGCGGCAGAAACAGGGTTCACGGCAAACGGCGGTTCGGACACGTCAATCTTGGCCGGATCGTCCTCCATCGAAAGCTGGCCGGTTACCTGACCGCGCTTTGCCTGACGACGCGGCAGCAAGGTGGTTTTAGCAGTCTCGAGCGGGGACTCTTCGTCCTCGTCATCGCCCTCGGTAAGCTCAATCTCGCTCTCGGACCAAGACGGGTCGGGCTCGCTCGTATTGAGCTTAGGAACCGTCTTACCTTTCTTAGCGTGACGGCGCGGGAGCAACGTCGTCTTGGCACGCTCGGCCTCCACGGCATCGGACACGTCGACAAACGGATCCTCGTCTTCGTCGCCATCGTCCAGAACCTGGTCCGCATCGTTGCCCATGACCGTGGTCAAAGCAGCATCGGAGCCCTTTTGACGAAGAATGCTCAGGTGCGGACGGGCAACGCCGGGCACCGACAGGGCTTCGTCGTCACCCCACGGGCTCGCGTTGACGTCGGCACGACGGCGCTCGGCAAAATCGGCCGCACGGTCGCGTGCAGAGCGCAAAACGCCGCCCACCGAAAAGCCAATGATGACAAAGCCAACGACGGCCAGACCCAACAGGACGACCATCGCGATAGGCTTACCCAGGGCATTCTGCAGCGCGCTCGCAATAAACGCACCGATGTAGCCACCCGAGGCGGACAGGTTTTGCGGCGTGAACATAAGGTCGCACGAGTCGCTCGTGCCCGGCACCATCAGCGACAAAATGGAGACGACGGCGATAAAGACCACGGCGCCGCCCGCAACAGAGCGCACGTTGAGCGGCGAGTCCTCGCCTAAAAAGAGCGTGGCGGCAAACAGCAAAATGACGATCGGTAGCACGTAGGCGCCCAGACCAAAGCCCAGGTGGTAGAAACCGGCAACCGCAGCCGTAACGGGTGCGGTCGCCGGCGAAATCACGGCAATGAAGGACGCAATCGCCAAAACGGCAATGACCACGCCGGCGATATCGCGGTTGGCCGAAGGCTCGACCAGGGGCTCAAAATCGTCGAACTCGGCCTCGTGGCCCTTATTGGCACGAAGATGGGAACCGGCACCCTTAGCAGATGCCGGTTGGTTGTTGGCTTTATTGCCTTTGGCGTTTTGTGAAGATCCGCGCGCCAAACTAAACCTCCATGACGACCGGGATGATCATCGGACGAGTACGCGTACGGCTCCAGATAAAGTTAGAAAGCGAGTCGCGCACGGCCTTGCGAATGGCATCGGAACCGCTGCTCGTAAAGCTGAACTTGCCCTTCTCGATCGTCTTCATGATGGACGCCGAGGCGTCGTCGGAGAACTGATCGTCGATGGCAAAGGAGACGCCACGGCCCGAGAACTCGATGGCCTCGATCTTCTTGTGCTTGAGCGAAACGATAGCGACAGCCGTGACCATACCGTCGTTGGCAAGCTTCTGGCGATCGCGCAGAACGATAGGGTCGGTATCGCCGATGCGCAGTCCGTCAACGTAGACGACGCCGGACTCGACGGGCGTACCGCGCTTGACGATACCGCCACGCATCTCGAGCGTATCTCCGTTGTCGAGGATAAAGATATGATCATCCTTGATGCCCATCTTACGGGCAAGCTGGGCATGGGCGCGCAGATGCACGGCCTCGCCGTGGACCGGCATAAAGTACGTAGGCTTGGCCATGGCCATCAGGAGCTTGAGCTCCTCCTGGCTACCGTGACCCGAGACGTGAACGAGGGCGCGGTTCTTATCCCACACGTCGCAGCCAAGCTTGGCGAGGCTGTTGACGACCTGCTGAACGGCCTTCTCGTTACCGGGGACCGGCGTTGCCGAGAGGATGACGGTATCGCCCTCGTGGATGGAGAGCGTCTTGTGTTCGCCGTTAGCCATGCGCGAAAGGGCCGACAGAGGCTCGCCCTGCGAACCGGTGCACATGACGACGATCTTATCGTCGGGCAGGTTATCGATATCGAAGGCATCGATAATATCGGCATCATCAATGTTGAGATAACCGAGCTCGCGCGCCACACGGGTGTTGGTGAGCATGGAACGACCGGTCACGACGACCTTGCGGCCGCACTTGCGGGCGGCGTCGCAGATCTGCTGCAGTCGATGGATGTGGCTCGAGAACGACGCGACGAACACGCGGCCCGGAGCATTCTTGATGGCATGCAGCAGATTGGGACCAACCTCGGCCTCGGACTTGGTAAAGCCGGGGACCGTGGCGTTGGTGGAGTCGGACAGCAGCAGGTCGATGCCCTGCTTAGCAAAGCGGCTGATAGCGGCATAGTCGGGCGTGACACCGTCGATGGGCGTCTGGTCGAGCTTAAAGTCGCCGGTGTGCATAACAGTGCCCTGGTTGGTGCGGATGAACACACCCAGAGCGCCCGGGATTGAGTGCGTCATCGAGAAGAAGTCGAGCGAGATGCCACCCAAATTGACATGGCTGCCGCCCTTGACCTCACGGAACTTGGGTGCACGAATACGGAACTCGGAGAGCTTACCCTCGATAAAGCCAAGCGTCAGCTTGCTCGAGAAGATGGGCACCTTGTTGTTGAGGTCCTGCAGCAGATACGGTAGCGAACCGGTGTGGTCCTCGTGGCCGTGAGTGACGACGATGCCGCGGAGCTTTTCCTCGTTCTCCAGAACATAGGTGTAATCCGGGAGTACCAGATCGATACCAGGCTGCGAATCGTCGGGGAACATAAGGCCAGCGTCGACGAGCACCATGTCGTCGCCGCACTCGAAGACCGTCATGTTCTTGCCGATGCCATCAAGGCCGCCGAGCGGGATGATCTTCAAGGGAGATGATTTTTTAGCTGCCATAGGTGAGTGTTGTTTCCTTTCTTCGAAACGGGTCTGAAACAACCGACGGGGCGCTTCTGGCAAACCGACCGTCGGGAACGTACAAACATGCATCACGGAGTCGATGCAATAACCACAGTATGATACCCATTCGCACAACAACAGACCACCCATGCATCAAAGCCCCATCTGAACCGGTCTATCCCGCCCGGAATAGCAAAAGGGCGACCCCTGTACGGAGTCGCCCTTGTTGAGCTGCTTATGTGCGGCTGTTACTCGGCGTCGTGGTGACGGCGGGGCTTGCGGCCTCCGTTGTCGCCAGGACGGCGCGGACGGTCGCTGCGCTCGGAGCGCTCGCGACGCGGACGCTCACGACGCTGGAAGTGCTCGCCGTCACCCTCGGAGGCACCCTCGGAGCGAGCCGGGGCCTCAGGCTTGTCGAGACGATCGAGCGAAATCTTGCCGCGATCGTCGACCTCGATGACGACGACCTTGACCTCGTCGCCAACGTTGAGGACGTCCTCGACCTTCTCCACACGACCCTTGGCGACGCGGGAGATATGCAGCAGGCCGTCCTTACCGGGCAGCAGGTTCACGAAGGCGCCGAACGGCTGGATGGAGACCACGCGACCGGTGTACTCCTCGCCCGGCTCGGGAACCTTGATGATGAGCTTGATGCGCTCGACGGCCTGATCGACGGACTCGCCGGTGCCGCCGACAAAGACGGTGCCGTCCTCCTGGATGTCGACCGAAGCGCCGGTCTCGTCCTGGATGCCGCGGATGACCTTGCCGCCAGAGCCGATGACGTCGCGGATCTTGTCGGTCGGAACCTGGATGGAGACGATGCGCGGGGCGGTGCTGCGCGTGGTGTGGCGCGGCTCAGGGATCACATCGAGCATCTTCTGCAGGATGAAGGCGCGGCCCTCCTTGGCCTGCTGCAGGGCGCGGGCCAGGATGTCGAAGGTGAGGCCGGTGGCCTTGTTGTCCATCTGCAGGGCGGTGATGCCCTCGGTGGTGCCGGTGACCTTAAAGTCCATGTCGCCCAGGAAGTCCTCGAGACCCTGAATGTCGGACAGGACCACGGTCTTGCCCTCCTCCTGGATCAGGCCCATGGCGATGCCGGAGACCGGGCGCTTAATGGGCACGCCGCCGTCCATAAGGGCGAGCGTGGAACCGCAGGTCGAAGCCATCGAAGAGGAGCCGTTGGACTCCATGACCTCGGAGACCACGCGGATGGCGTAGGGGAACTCGTTCTCGTCGGGGAGCACCGGAAGCAGAGCGCGCTCGGCCAGGTTGCCGTGACCGATCTCGCGGCGCTTGGGGCTGCCCATGCGGCCGGTCTCGCCGGTGCAGAACGGCGGGAAGTTGTAGTGGTGCATATAGCGCTTGCCCTCGGTGGGCTCGATGGTATCCAGACGCTGGCCCTCGTTGAGCATACCGAGCGACAGGACGGAGAGCACCTGGGTCTGACCACGCTGGAACAGGCCGGAGCCGTGAACGAGCGGCAGGTAGTTGTCCTTCACCATGATGGGACGGATCTCGTCGGCGGCACGGCCGTCGACGCGCTCGCCGGTCTCGACGACCATGGTGCGCATGGCCTTCTTCTCGAGCTTCTTGAGCGCCACGGGGATCTCGCGCTCCCAGGCGGCCTGCTCCTCGTCGGTGAACTCGGCGCGGATGGACTCCTTCAGAGCCTCGACCTTACCGATGCGGGAAAGCTTGTCGGCGTCGCGCAGGGCAGCGGCCATCTCGTCGTAGTGGGCGAAGATGCGCTCCTGGACCTCCTCGACGGACTGGTCAAGCGGGTACTCCTTCTTGACGATAGCGCCGTTGACCTGCTCCCACTCGGCGACGAACTCGTCCTGAGCCTGGCAGAAGGCAGCGAGGGCCTCCTGGCCAAACTTCATAGCGGCGAGCATGTCGTCCTCGGAGATCTCCTCGGCGCCGGCCTCGACCATCGAGATGAAGTCGGCAGAGCCGCCCAGCTCCAGGTCCAGGTCGGAGTTCTCGCGCTCCTCATAGGTGGGGTTGACGATAAACTCGCCGGTCTCCACGTTGCGGCCGATGCGTACACAGGCAAGCGGACCCTCGAAGGGCACGCCGCCGAGCGTCATAGCCAAAGAGGCGCCCATGACGTTGATGACGTCGAAGGGGTTAACCTGGTCGGCGACGAGCGAGGTGGCGACGATATGCACCTCGTTGCGGAAGCCGTCCGGGAAGCTCGGGCGGATCGGGCGGTCGATCATACGAGCCGTGAGCGTGGCCTTCTCGCTGGGACGGCCCTCGCGCTTGAGGTAGCCACCCGGAATACGGCCGGCAGCGTACATCTTCTCGTTGAAGTCGACGGTCAGCGGGAAGAAGTCGTAATTCTTGCGCTCCTTGGAGACGACCACGGTGTCGAGCATCGTGGTGTCACCCTGCTTGACCAGACAAGCGCCGGTGGCCTGCTTGGCAAGCTCGCCGGACTCGAAGGTGTAGGTCTTGCCGTACAGCTCAAAGGTCTTGGATACGAGTGTCATTGTTCTCCTTCACCCCACAGGCCCCTTGCCTGCGGGCTTCTCATGTGACGCGGGCCCCCTGCCCCCGCCACGCTTCAGAGCGTGATTGTTCACGCTCTTACACAAAAAGAGCGCCCCGCTGCGCAGGACGCTCTTAGCATGTACAAATCCTTACTGGATGTTACGCACGCTAAGACCTCCATAGGTTAGCATAGTGCTCCATAGCGCAGTTATACGGTTTGTAAGGTCTCCATAGACCCCCATATTTCAGAACTTATGGACGCAGTTAGGACGCGGGAGCAACCGCGAGATAAAAAATTAGCCCCACTTCCATCATTCGGGAGCGGGGCTAATAACCTCAAATGAGGTTTGTATCGTGCCTTTATTTTAATCGTCTCGGAAGGCACTCACAAGGCATAGAGCCAAGAAGAAAATCAAACCGCCGAGAGTGGAGCCGAGAATAAAGGCGATTACCAAACCCATCATCGGCGCGTACCATCAGACACGTAGCATTGGAGACGATCAAGCGCGTAGCCGTAGATGCCAGCGTAATCATCGCCGCCGTAGGTGGAACCATCATCGCAGACCTCATCCCAGTAGCCAGCGTGGGCAACGTCCTGAGAACGGTAATAGACCTGCTTGTAGTCTCCGTTAGGCGTGATGTAGTACATTTGAACGCCGTCGATAGTCTGGCCCCAGATGCCCGCCATGCCATTCACGCTGTCGTTGTAGTTGGCAGACTGTACCCAATCGAGCCATCCGCTCTCCTTGGTGTGGACACGATAACGAAGGGTGCCGCTATCCACCCAAGCGATGAGCATATCGTGGGAGCCGTAGGGCATACCCGCGAAACCCTCGGAATTGGAGTCGTTAAAGTTGGTCACAGCGTCATTCCACGCGCCGTAACGGTTGTGGAGGGCGTAATGGATATTTACGCTCTTGCCCGTGGACTTCGGGAAACTCGTACGAGTGGCAGAAGTGGAGGGCTGGTACGTTCCTCCATTGCCATCAGTAGGCGCGATGGGAGCCACGTAGCCGCTACCGAGGTAAGCTGCCACGGCTTGCTTGAACTCGTACCACGTCTTGCCGTAGGCGCGGAAGTATCCGTTAGGGTCGGTGTGATCGGAACCGCCCCAGCGCTGAGCCGCCTCGTAGTGGGACAGCAAACGGGACGTATCCCAGCCGTGGGCGCGGAGCTCATTGCCAGCCCACTTCACGGCCTCGTTCCATTGCTTTGCAAAGTCGCTGGCATTGGTTGCGTGTGCCAGCTCGATACCGATAGTTGCGTAATTACCGTTGCCCACGTGCCAGCACAAGCGGTTCTCTGGCACCGTGTTGTACACGGTGGAACCGTCAAGCTCCATCACATGATGGACGGCGTAGGTATCATCACGCGACCACAACAAAGTGTGGTTGTAGGCAGATGCGCCGGGGTTTGCCGTCTCATGGATTACAAGGTATGACGCATTGAGATAGCCATGACCGCTAGATACGTACTTATTGACGCTCTGGTAGGCTTCTGCGCTGAGTGGGGCGGCAAGCGCTGCCACAAGGGTGAGGACAACGGCAAAGGCGCTACGCAACGGCAGCTTGCGCTTAGTCCCGGTCATTCGCTCCACCTGCTTTCAGGCGGGCGGCATCGACCGCCTGCTCAGCGGCGGCGTAGATAGCGGCGCTGATTACCCCGCACACAGTGCCGACGATAGCGACTGTCTCGTTACTTGTAGTGATGCCAGCGATGCTTGCGGCAATGCTGCCAAGGAAAGCGGCAGCACAAAGCCAGAACTTGCGGCTGGTCAGTTTTCGGACAATATCATCAGTATTCATTCTTACTCCTAGTCTCTTTGTCGTAAAGCAAATCAACTCGATCGCAGATGTGGTCAACTTTCTGCGCCATGCCTTGGCTCCGCGTCTGGCTATGAACCAAATCGGCATGGAGCACATCATTGGATGCCACAACCGATTCCATGAGGGTTTTCATTGCCTCCATCAGCGAGTTAGACCGCTCCATCTGCGCGGCAATTCGTCCCTCCATCTGGGAGCGTTCGCGGTCTCGTTGGGCGCGTTCTGTCACTTCGTCCTGTTTGCGTTCCTCGCGCTTAATGTCGAGGGCGCTTTTGCGTTCGTTTTGCAGCTTGTACTCTTCGAGGAATTGCCGCCCAAAGTAAAAAGCGATGAGCGCCAGCGCCGCACCACCGAGCCAGCCGGGCCCGTACGGCGCGAAAAGCTTCAGCACCTCCATCAGCACACCTCCTTTTCGTCCGTATTCCTGCGCTGACGGAAGTATCCGAGCGCCGTCCCCCGCGCAAAAGAAAAGGCCCCTTGCGGGGCCAGTTCTACTTGTCCAGTAGCTTTTTGACGGACGCACGCCAAATCACGCTTACGTCCTCCACCTTCCAAGGCTCATTAGTCTTAGGGTTAATCGCCCCGTCCTTGATGAGCGTTGCGTAGATTGCTGCCATTAGGCTCCACCTCCAACCGTTGCGATCATATTTCCAAGCTCGGCCATGCCCTGAAAGACCGTCTCCAACTGCGAGCTGTTTTCGGCTGTGGCCTGCTCGACCGCACCGATGCGCTCGGCATCGCCAATGCCGTCAAGCTCATGCTCCGACCACAGGGCATCGAAGCAGCGCTCAATGTCGGCGGCGCTCACGGTGCCCCACATGGTGAAGTGAAGCGTCTTACCCGTGTACACCTCGACGGCATCGCGTCCGTCTGGCCCACGGTCAACGGTGTCGCGCTCGGCATCCTTGACGAGCCATACGTGGGTGCGTCCGTCAAGATGCTCCACGTGTACGCGCTCGGGTTTGGGGCCGTAATAAGTCTCGACCATGTAATCCTCCTAGCTGTAGGCTTTCGCCTGCGATAGTAATTGCGGGATACCCCGCGATTTGCACGTCTCGCGCGAGTCCGAGTGCTTCAGGTAGCCCCACAGCGAACACGCGCGGCGAGCAATACGCTCGGCTGGCCTGCGCGAGAACTTGTCGAAGGCTCGGACGGCGTGGAGGTAAATTCGCTCGCGGAGCGCCACATGGTCGCGCCACACGCGGAATCCTGCTATGTCGCACGGTTCCGCAACAGGACGCTTGCGCCCTTTTACAACCACGCACGGCTGGTCGCAGCGGCACACCTTCCACGGTTTTAGCTTCAATCCGAACTCGGCAACGTATCGTTCTAGGCTCCGCGCCGCCATGCGCAAATCGCGTTTTGAATCAGCGAACAGATACACATCGTCCGCATACCAAAGCATCTTGCCGACTAGCGCATGGAATCGACCGCGCCTGAGTTTGCCCAGCGACTCCACGTGGTGGTAGCCGAACGAAAGTATCAACTGAGCCAACCGCAGACACAGAAAGCTGCCGAGAATCAGGCACCCGCCGTAGGTGGACAGCAACGCTCCCACGAGGTATAGCAGCCACTCGCACGCCACGTAGCGCCCGAGAACCACCATCACCATTTCGGTGTGCATACTCTCGTAGCAGTGGCGCACGTCCATGTGGACAAAGCGGGTGTGGCGCTGGATATAACGCATGACGCGGCGCTTGGCGGCTACCGCGCCCTTGCCCTTCGTCGAGCCGTACTGGTGCCTGCCGACACGTGCGCGGAGCAGCGGCATGAGCGCCACCACTGCGATGTGGTCGCAGACCTGCTGCTTGACGCTCTCCACGGTGATATGGCGCACCTTGCCGCTCGTGCCGTCCACCTTGTCGTAGGAATGGAGCGGTCGGAACGTGAGCGAGCGGTCGCGTATCTCGCGCTCAATCTCGTCCAGTAGCGCTGCGGCGGTTCCGTACTCCTTGCGGACGCGCCAACCGTTCTTCTTTCCGCTCTCGCATGACTTCCAGTCGGCATAGCCGTCCTCTATCACTTGGCGCGTGAGTGCGAGCTTCTTGCAGTATTGTTTCAAATTAGACCCGTCTTCCGTATCTCTGGTTGGCACCCGAGCGGTCGCGCACAGCTACTGGCCCGGCGGTCTTTAGCCAAAATTTCACTTAGTTAAGCTGGGTTAGACCCGCTCATCGCCAAAATGGCAGCGGCGGGAGGACACGGCGAATGAATGAGATACAACCAGATAGACGAGAGCAGATGTTCCAGTTGGCCCTGTCGAGCCTGTTCCTGCCGTTGACATACCAAGGCCCTGTGTTAGAACCGTTCCTCAGGTTGCCCGAAGAAAACATCAGCCCACGTACCGTGAATCCCCAAAGGAAAGGGATGTGAGGGGGCAAGCCCCCTCGTCAGCCCCTACGCGGCTTTCGCCGCTTGGGCTTCCTCACCCCCGCGACCCGTGGCAGAGAGACGAGAGCAGAAGTACCAGCTGGCCCAGTCGAGCCAGCTCCAGCCGTAGACAAACCAAGGCCCAGCGACAGAACCGTTCCACAGGACGCCCGAAGTCAGATGCTCACGAAGCCCCTTATCCGTAGGCTTGGAGTTGTATACAGCATCGCACAGGCCGCCGTTCGAGTTGCCGCCCTTGCCCTGACCGACCAGCAGGCCGTGAGCATTGACGATGGTGATAGGCCACGTGCCATCGTCAACCATGCGAATACCCGTCTCGATCGCGCCGGGCGCGACCGCGCTCTTCTTCTCGTTGCGGCTGTCGGGGTTAACGATGAAATAGAAGCCGTCACCGACCGACTTCTGCATAACACCATGCACAAGCTCATACGCGCCGTACATCAGCTCCACGCCACCGACCTTGCACGGCTCCTTGCCGCTCAGGTTGGAGGACGGCGAGCCGTCACCCTCCACCGCGTCAGTCACGCCAGTCCACCACGGCATGGTGGACAGCAGGTAGGACGTGCCGGTATCGAACGGAGTATCGCACTCGATGTTCAGCGCCACGTTGCCGTCAGCGAGCGTCTCGTGGGATACGATTCGCTTCATGTCGAACACGTCGTAGTTCTTGGCGGTGTTGCGGTCTGTGCCGACGCTCGCGCCCGAGTTGCCCGTGTCGTGTGTGCCGAGCGACACGCACGATCCGTCGAGGAACTTTTCAGCATCTGTAGCGCTCACGACCACGCGCTTCACGCCAAACTCAGCAAGCACGGGAGCGACCTGCACGTTGTAGTTGGAGCATCCCGTGAACAGCTTCTGGAAGTTCTTCGTGCCGTATCGCGTGATGTAGCTGAACTTGATGTACCAATCGTCGTATACGCTCTTGAGCGAGTAGCCCGTAGTCGCGGTCTTTGCTTCGTCGATGCCGCTGTCGTGGCTCAGTTTTCGAATGTAGAGTGGTGCGCCGGACACGGAGCGCAGGTTGCCTTTTGCATCCTTAGACGCTCCGTACTTAGGCGTGAGCATGTAGGGGCGCAGGGTGCCGTCCGGCAAGAACGCCTGCGGGTTCGGCTCATAACCGCCCTTGCGCGTGTCGGAGTAGAACCACCAGATGTAATCGGGGTCGATATCGTCCTCGAACTTATTCCAAATGACGTTCTTCAAGACGTAGACGTTGTTGCCGTGTCCGTTGTCGGTGAGCGAGAATCGACCATCGCCCTCGATGCCGTCAACGAAAGGCGCTCCGTCGGGGTCAGCACCACCGCACACGTCCTCTTCCCAGTGGGGACCTTTGCCCATCAGGGCGAACGGGTCAACGCATGGTGTCCCAATGATGCCGGGAGTGGGAGCCGCGATGCCCTCTGCCGCGCCAATCTTGATACAGTCGGTAATCATGCTCTTGGGAACCTTGATGCCGTAAATCTTGCCGTCGCGGTGGCTGTTGGCGTATGCAGCCATGGTCTCATTGGTGTAGCGCTGTTTTGCTTCGTCCCACGTTGGCTGCGGCGGGTTGCCGCGTGCTTCGGACGCTGCGGCGCGTGCGTCTGCCGCTGCTTCGCGTGCCTCCTGTGCGGCCTTTTGGGGCTCAATGCCCTGATTTGCAATGTCTTTCAGGTGCTCGGCGACCTGCGTACCGACCGACACAAGCTCCTTGCCCGTGGCATCGCTCATCAGCGGGTCTTCTACCACGACATAGTTCACGGCGTTAGCGTTCTCGTCAGCCATTTGTTACCTCTTTCTTGATTCGTTGGCAGATTCGCCCGTTTGCAATACAAAGCCCGAGCGGGAGCGCGGCCTTTGCCGCTTCGGTTGCCGCATTACACGCGGCGGTAGATTTGTCCACGGACGTTGCGGCATCGGTAGCAGTCTTGGCAGCTTTTTTCGCTTCGTCTCTTGCGGTATTCGCTTCGCCCGTTGCGGTTTCGGCGTTCGTCTTTGCTTGTGCAAGCTCTTCGAGCCTTGTTTTGGAGTCTTGGGCGCGTTTCTCTTCGGCTTTGTCGCGCTTCTTCTCCGCTACATCGCGTTTAGTCTCTGCATCGGCGCGGAGCCGTTCGGACTCGTCGAACGTGTTGCTGAAACCTTGCATTGCTTCGTCAAACGCATTTGATCGCTGTGACTGTGCAGTGGAGAAGTTGGTAGCTTGCAGGTCGATTTGCGCTTTGTATCGCTTGTTAAGCGCGTCCATCGTGGCGGCAGTGGAGCCAGCCGCACCAGCGGCGCTGTTCGCGGCTTCGGTGGCTTTCACGGCATCGTCATACGCTTGGCGGTATGCGCTGATGGATGGGTCGGCAGAGGTGGAGCCGTCCGACATATTGGACTTCTTCACTACCATCTTGTGCGCGAGCGACGCATGGCGCATTGCCTTTCCGTCGCGCGTGCCGAGCACGAATACGTCAACCTCGCCGCTGTTCACCAGCACTTCATGTGGAACTTCGCACACGTTGGCGTTGAGCGCGGGCGTTACCTCGGTCGTGGCGGCAACGAACGTCACGGTCACGTTCAGCCCGTTCCACTCGCTATCGAGGTCAAGCGTCAGCGTATCCTGTCCAACGGTGCCCTGCACGAGCGTACGCGGACTGATGGATGCCGTTCGCCCGCGCACGGTAAGGATATGGTTAACCATTCTTCACCTTCCTTACACGCTGGCAGATTTTGCCGTTGGATAGGCAAAGACCGATGGGGACTAGCTCAGTAGCAGCTCTCGTGGCTGTCTCGGCTGCCAGACGCGCGTTTTGCGCCGCGCCGTTAGCGTCATTGACCGCCTCGGTATATCTCTTTGGTTCGATATAGACTGTTCTGCCCGCAACATCAATGAACCTGTCAACGTATCCGTCCTCGTTGATTACGGCTCTTATACTTCCCGCCATGCGCACCTCCCTTGTTTTTCGGTTACGGTGCGCATGGTCTATCTACGTTCCCCCGCCTATGCGAGTATCGCGGTGATGAGCGATACGTGGTCTACGGTGTCCACCACAACGCTATCCCCTGCCCTGATGCCCGAACATGACTTGACCATGCGTAGGCCAGCAACGGGCATAGGGGTGGAGGTGCTGCCGAAATCGACGGTAACGGTGGAGCCCGATACCGATTTGACCTTGCCTATGCGCCGCTTGACGTATGCGCTCATATCGGGAGTCTTGATACCTCGCTTGACCTTGCGCCCGAGATAGCGCATATATGCGGCTTCTGAATCCATTGTCTACCTCACAAACTGGCGTAGCTCAGTCTCGGTTGGGCAACCGCCCGTGAGCGTGAGCTTCTGCACGCGAATCTCGAACTTGCCGCTGATTGAGCCGGATGGATAGTCGATATCCAGCGAGTCGTTGACCGTTGCGGGATAACCGACGCTATTCATGGTGATGCGGCGAATGGCGGATTGATTGGTTTTGAGCAGTGTCTTGGCGCGTTCGTTTGCGTATGCCTGCTTCTCACTCGCGGTAGAACCGACTGGCGCATCGGAATACTCATAGCTCTTAGTGATCGTGTATCCGCGCGATACGGTCGAGAATTGGCTGTACGGGTCTACGTCCCATGCTTCGCCTACATATGCTATATGGTCGCCGTTCTCATTCTCGCACCTATAGACAACCACGGTGTGGTTTGCAATCTCGGTGATATCCTGCTCGTCCGTCATATCAGGCTCAAACTTGCAGTCCGGCCCCTCAGACATGGAGTACGCCGCCGGACGGTTCGCTGGGTCAACATACTTTGAGTAGAGTATGTTGCCCATCACATCGTCCTTGGCCGCGCGGAAACCAGCCAAAGACAGCAGATCATTTACCATACCCAGCTTGGTATCGTCCGTCTCGCTGTTGTTTTGGTCTGCACCGATGCCGTAGACGCGCGTGCGTGAAACTGTGTAATCGCTAGGGTCGGCGATAACGGTAAGCCCGATATCGGCGGCAACCTTCTTGGCGACCTCAACTGCGTTATCGCCCTTGTTGACGGTATACGGGTGGGCAAACTTGTCCTGTAGCAGCTCCTGCAAGCGACCGTATAGCTTCACGGTGGCGGTGGAGAATCGGTTATGGACGTTGCGGCTGGGAATTACAGGGATAAATGTACCGAGTACAACCGTCTCGCTGTGCCCTCCCCTCCATTCTGCCGTTCTATAGACGCGCACGAGGTCAGCGCCGATATCGAACTTTCCAACGCGCGTAATCTCGGCGGTGTCCAGGATTCGCACATCGTTGTTTCGCGTAATCGTGCCGCCGCGTAACATCGGCAGCATTTCAAGTTCTTCGCCCGTGGCGCGGGAGACGCGCACGAACTTGTACACGTCTCGCACGGTGCGTTTTTTCCACCAGTCGGTCATCGCAACGGTTCCTCCCAAACGCACTCGGTCATGCTCGCGCCCATGTTCCACAGCATGTAGTTCTCAGCGGCGTAGCTGAAGTTCCACGCGGATACGTACACTCGCGCGATGCGCCCAAACGCGCTGCGGAACCAGCAGACAGCGTTCTCAGGCTTGTCGGTGATTTTCTCGGCACGGTCGTAGAGATCGCGCGAATGGAGCTTGTAGCTATGCGTGCCGTCGATATCCATATCGTCGTTCGAGTAGAACGTGGGCAGCTGGGACGCGCCCTTGCCCAGCGCGAAGTGAAACGTATTGCCGGATACCTTCTTGCTCCTGCTCGCCTGAGCATCGAAGCCGACGCGCAGGCACGTTTCGGCTGCATCGCCGAAGTTGAACGCCTCGTCACCGCTGGACGGGCAAAGCGCCTTTACGCTGAACGTGATATAGGTGCCGGACTCGGCGTGCGCCGTCATAACGTACTCGTATTCGGTGTTGAGCGGCGGCAGGCGGTCGATTACGAACGTTCCCAAGTCGTTACCCGTTCCGAGCACCGTGAGCGTGCCGTCAGAGTCTTTACGCGCGATATCGTAGGTTTTGGTGAGTGCGGTGCTCGTCAGCTTGATAGCGCCGTCCTCGATGGTCAGATTGCCAGAAAGCAGCAGTCCATCGTCAGATTGCGTGATTGGGCCGGTAAGCGCGGCATCCTGCACGGCATAGTCCGTCTTGGGCTGATACACATGGATGATTGCGCACAAATCGTCCGTATACTCCACCTGCACAGTCGGGGCGGCGGGAGACAGCCAGTTTGTCGTGAACGTTCGCGTGAACTCGGTTGTAAGGCCAGCGCCGTTTCGTACGTAACCTTTCAGCGTGTACGAGCTGTTGTTGACCAGCATGGAGTAGCCGCTGAGGTTCCACGAGCGGGTGGAGGTGGACGGCTCGATACTTGCGATAACGCCGCCCGAGGAATCGCGCAACTCGATTTTCTGGTAGGAGATACCGGTGGAATCAGCCGCTTTCCATTCCACCGTGTATGGCAGCACACCGACTTCCGTTCCGTCGGTGGACGGGGACGAGAACCACGCGCTCGCACCGTATGCGATACGAACGGTTTTCCACTCACTCCATGCGCCCCAGTTCGCATCGAGTCCCTTTGTGCGTACGCGGACGGATAGCGTGCCAACGCCGTGGTTGATGGAGAACGACGTGGTTGAATCGGTGATATTGACCGGCTGCATAACGCCGATAGATGATTTGAGTTCAATTTGTGCCGCGCTTTGAGGTGAACCGTCTGGATGGTTCGGTGTCCACGTAAAAGCGATATTCACGATGCCATCAATGTTGGCGGCATAGACGGTCTTTAGCCCGTTGATGTTCGGCGCGTTCGGCGGGCAGATGGTGGTAATGGAGTTAGATTCAGTCCACGGCGAATAGATCGTATCGCCAGCGCCGTTCCACGGATTGTTTTTGTACGCGCGGACGCGGTAGCGGATGGTGCCAGCTGGTGCATCGGAATCAAGCCACGTCTCATCGACCGTAGCGTTCTCCCACGTCTTGCCGTTGTCTTTCGTTACTTGGAACTCGTATCCGTCTTTCCAGCGCGGAGCGTCGTAGCCTTTGAGCTGCGCCTTGTTGTCGGCGGTCTTGGTGAGTTCCAGCCCGCCAAGCGCGTTCGGGCTGGTGAACACCGTGACCACGTTCGACATACCGGAAAGCAGGCTTTCGTTATCACCGTTCTGCACGCGGCAGTCATAGGAGTACTTATGGCCTGCGGTCGTGGTCAGGTCGGGATAGTTCGAAATAACCTTATCGTGGTAAAGCTCTTCCGTATCTCCATCGTCTGTATGACGGTAGAAGTTGATTTTGCTGTATACCTTGCGGCCTGAGTTTTCCGGCAGCGTCACGCTTAGGCGCTGCTGCGTATCGGTAGAGCTGTCGAGCGTTAGGTTGCTGGGCGCATTTGGCGCTTCATACGGATAGGCCGAGATACTGACATTCTCGCCGCATGAAGTTGTTGCGCCGCAACCTCCGTAGCCGCGCACCGTGACGGATTCGGTGTAAGCCTCAACCCAAACGCCGTAACCACCGGCATTGCGGGCGGCATCGGTATATCCACTGACGGTGACGGCGCGCTGATTACTGGAGGTCGTGTAGCCATCACCGCTCGCCCGCCAGACACCCCCGACCTTGACGTGGAGACGAACGCCGTAGTAGTACCAGTCACCAAAATCGACCGTAGCTGTCCAATAGATACGTGCGGTCGTGTCGTTAATGTTCGATACGGAAGTCGATAAGCTCACGCTGTAGAACTTAACGTTGTTTCTTCTTGTCTCCGCGTATGCCATGTACTACCTCCCTGATAAGTCAAGGAGGTAGATACGGCATCAATCCCCCGCTGCTAGACCAGCTCGCTCACGAGGGCTTCGATAAGCTCCTTGGCGCGGTCGTTGCCGCGAATGGTGGAGCCGTCGATGTTTAGGGTGTAGTTGTTGACCACCTGTGCAGACACGCCGCCGCCCACCTGCTTCATCTGCTCGGCGATGGTGCGAGCGAACGGGCGCGAGTACTTGCGATTGGTCAACGGGACGATAGCTTCTGCGCCAGCTTCACCGACGATATCCAGCGGCACGCCAGCCCCAGGACGGTTCGCAATAGCGCCGTTGGCGTGGTATCGCATCATCACACCGCCTGCCGCGTGGGTTCGGATACCGCCTGCGGCGTTGTTGTGCCGTGAATAGGTATCAACATGGTTGACGGTGATGGTTGAGGTCTTGTTATTGAGCGGGGTTCTCCCGTAAATATTGAGATAGTTGCACGCGCTAATCAGTGAGCTGTGGTAGACGGTATCGGTGGCGCTCTTTCCGTTTAGCGGTGTGCTGTTATACTCCTTCTTCTTTTTCTTGCCGCTGTCAACCTGAGAGGAATTGACGTTGTCCTTCGTGCTCTTGCCTTGTAGCGGCGTGTTGTTGTAGTCCTTCTTCTTGTTGGTAGCGTCCTTGGTCTGGGTGGAATCGACCTTATCAACAGCAGACTTAGAGGTAAGACCCTGTTTGTTATAGGTGTATTCAGCTCCAGTTGCATCAACGACGCTGCCGTAATCAACTTTCGCTCCACTGCTCTTATAGACAAGCTCGCTACCATTCCACTCAACCACCTGACCGTTGGCGAACAGGAGGGTTGAGCTGTCCACCTGCACCGTTCCGTCTTTGTTCACAACAGGCGTGTTGTTGTAGCTCTGAATCAATGAAATGAGCGCATCAATGTTGCCGCCACAGCTAGATACCATGGCTGCGAAATTAGAGCTACTGATGCTGTTCAACTGCTCGGACGATACGCCAGCCTGCTGCATCTTCACGGCAAGGTCAGTCACGTTAACGCCAGCCGCGTCCATGGCTTTTGTGACACTATCGCCCATCGTTGCCATGGATACTGCCATTTTAGCGGCGCTGTTCTGGGCTGCTTCATCTAGGCCAGCATGTGCAGCAGCCGCCTTGGTCTCAAAGTAAGTCGCCTTTTCTGCCGCCGAGGTGTAGTCCTTCCCCAGCTCCTCCATCTTGTCTTTGTATTCTTTAGTCTGCTTGGCGGTATCTTCGATCTGACCCGTCAAGTCGGCAAGATGGTTTTTTTGCTCTTGGGTGAGGTTATTGTAATTGTTCCAGAGCGGCAGCGCCTCTTTACTAAGTCTCTCTCCCTTCGCCTTTGACTCGTTGTAGGCATCGGTGGCAAGGGTAAGCTCGCCCTGAGTCTTAATCTCCTGTTCGAGATATTTGGATGCCGCGTTGGAAAGAGCTTTGGCTTCTGCGTTGGCTTTCCACTTCTCGGCGTTCTCCTGTAGCTTCTGGGTGCTTTCGGATAGCTTGCCGTTCTCGGCATCGGTAACGGATACGGATTCGCCCGTGATTTCGTTGTAGCCCTTCACCGCTTCGGCAAGACGGTACTGCTCGGTGGAGCTAAGATTCGATTTTCCCGCAAGGTCGCTGATGGTCGATACGTACTGGTCGAGCTTAGCGCCACTCGTCTCCACCTCGGTAAACGTATCACCGATAGACTTGTTGAGGTCGATAAGGCTTTGCGTCACGGAATCAGCGTCAATCTTAACGTTTCCGATCGCATCGCCGAGACCGTCTGCGCTTCGAGCGGCGTTAGCCATGATGGACTCGCCAGACTGCATGGCGCTGTTCATGCGGTCGGCGTGTTCTTTTGCTTTTGCAGCCTTGTCAACAAAATAGCCAACGGCTGCGCTGATGCCAGCGATAGCAGCGGCGAACGCGAGCTGTGGACCAATGGATGTCGCAAGACCGACGGCAAAGTTCTTAAAGCTAGTGACGGCGGTTTTCACACCGCTACCAAGCGTGTTCATGGCACCGCCGCTCAGCTTTGCCGCGTCTGCCTGCTTTTTTAGCGCGTTGGCAGAATCAAGAACACTCGTCTTGGTCTTATTGTTCGCGTCTGCAATTTCCTTGGCGACCTTTGCAGTCTCCTTGGTGCTGCCGCTCCACTCGTCAACCATCTTGCCATAGGAATCACGCGCCTTTGTCGTAACGTCGATTTCATCCTTGATTGATTTGACGCTATCGGCAGATGCCTTGGCTGCTCTATTCGCTGCGTCGGCTTTCGCTTTCAGCGTAGAAGCGTACTCGGTTGCCGCGGCCTTGCCCTCTTCATCTGCCGATGCCGCGAGCTTTGCTGCTTCTTTATATTTGTCAACGGCGGTCTTGGCCTTATCAGCCGCCGTCGAGCTTTTGGTTACAGCCGTGGCGTACTTGCCCTCTAGATCAACTACGCGCTGCGAGGTCTGGTAGTAACCCTGCCATGCGGCAACATAGTTGTCGGCTCCACCAGCAGCCTTTGCAGCGGCGTTGTCAGCGATGCCTATTTTGGTGGACAGCATATCGGCAGACGCATATGCACGCATCTGAGCGCCGTCAGTGGTGTTCAGCGCGTCTTTCCAAACGGCAAAGTCCTGAGCGCCCTTGCCGATTGCCGTAATCGCGCTGCCAACGCCCTTCTCAATTTTACCGAACACGGTAAGCACGGGGCCAGCTGCCGCCGCGATACCGACCATAGCCAGGACGAACTGCTGCTTGCCCGTATCCATCTTGGAAAAAGCGTCGGCAAGGTCGCCTACGCCCTGAATGAGCGGATCGCACGCTTCGAGCGCGGAGATAGCGGCGTTGGTTAGCGGCCTACCGATAGAGATAGCGATAGAGTCAACCTTGTTCTTCAACACCTGCAAACGCGATGCAAGGCTTTCGTTTCGCTGATTAACCTCGTCTTGTAGCGCGGTGTTCTGCTCCCATGCGTTATTGGCGCGGTCTACCGAATTGCGCAGCAAATCGCCAGCGTTAGCCAAACGGCGCATGGTATCGGAGTTGCGGATGTTGTTGATGCCGAGCTTTTCCAGCGTGACGTTCATGTCCTCGCCGGAATCGCTCGTGCGCTTCAAGCCCTCCACCAATGCTTCGAGGGCTTCCATTGGGCTGCTCTTCCACGCATTTGCGAACTGGTCGGCGCTCATGCCAGCGACACGTGCGTATTCCTCCACCGTGTCGGAGCCCTTGGCTACGTTCTTGGAAATGTCCTGAATGATGCGGGTCATAGCGGAGCCGCCAGCTTCGGCCTTGATGCCGAGCGAGGACATAGCGCCAGACATGCCCAAGATATCAGCCTGCGAGAACTTAGCCGCCGTGCCAGCGCCAGCCAGACGCAACGCCATGTTCGAGATATCGGCTTCAGTCGTAGCCAGATGATTGCCCAAGTCAACGATAGTGGAGCCGTAGTTCTTGAACTGGTCTTGGCTCATTCGGGTGATATTGGCGAACTGCGCCATCTGCTTGCCAGCAGTCTCGAAGTTCATGTTCGTGGCGATATCAAGGCCGCTCGTAACCTCGGCGAACGATTCGAGTCTGTCGTGGGCAACGCCCAACTGTGCGCCCAACGCTTCGATATTCAGCAGTGTTTCCGCAGTGACGGGCTGCTTGGTGGAAAGGTTCTGCGCGGATTGCGCCAACTTCTCGATTTCCGCATTAGACATGTTCGTCGTCTTGCGGACGTTCGCCATAGCAGTATCGAACTGAATGGCGGTCTTTCCAGCGTATGCACCAATAGCGACCAACGGCACGGTGACGCTCTGTGTGAGCATCTTTCCGACCTTCTCGGTCTTAACGCCAGCGTTGTAAATCTTACCGCCGAGCTCTGCCCACGCCCCGCCCTGCTTCACCAAATCAGCAGTGGTGGACTTCGAGCTAGCCGCCGACAGCGTGGTTAGCCGCCGGAGGGCCTTTTCCGCATTGTCTAGTTGCTTGCCGTTCCACTTGGCGTTTACGGCGATAGTGATTGACGCTTTGCCCATTATTCGGCTCCCACCAAATCAGCGACCTGCGCCACCTCGTCATTAACCTGTTCGATGATGTTTTCCTCGTCTTCGAGGATTGCCTTGAGCAGCGCACGCGGCGTATCGCCCGTATGCGGAACGCCAGCACGCCTGCCAGCACGCTTGCCAGTGAGGATGATTGCGCCGGGGTTTGCGAACTCGATAACGCCGCCGCCCGGGTCGCTGGAGATGAACACAACGCCGTTCTGACGCTGCCTGAGCGACAGCGAGTTGGCGAAAGCGCCCGTGGGGTTAGAGCCCACGTGCGCGTACCCCTTCGCCTTGCTGAGCGTTGGCTTTGTTATCTCGACGATGCGCCGCTTTAGGCGCTTCGCCATTTTCTTGTCCACTAGGTTGAGCGCGGCAATTGTCTCGTCTAGGTTTTGAATCTCGATGGTGTACAAGGGTCACTCCCTGTATTGCTCCATCTCCCTTTTCGCCTTTTCGCGCTGCGCCCTAAGACGATCTCGCGCGTCCCCTATCGACTCCCCCGGCTTTCTCCATGGTTTGCCGTTCTTCGCTTCTTCGAGCGCCTGCACCAGCTCCATGTCGAATAGCATCTGGTCAAAGACGCTTGGGAAGTCGTACGCGAGGTCGATAAGCTCGCGCACGCCAGACCCTGAGAAGCGCCCTAGCGCAATTAGGACTCGTCCGAGGGTGCCGTAGGGTTTTCGGTGCCGTCCTCGGTCGCGCCGTCCTCGTCCATCTCGAAGTCGTAATAGACGGTTACCTCGTCCATGAGGTCGAGAACGTAGTCTTGGGTAATCTGGCGCGGGGCGGGAAGTTCCACCACGGGGTGCCCAGCTGCCTTGGCGCTCAAAAAGCCCCAAAGGGCAATCCAGATGTTCGCTTGCATGTTGCCAACCGGGTCAGCGCCTTTGAACAGGTATAGCTTGGCTCGGTTCAGTGCGCCCTGACGGGTCTTGCACCTAAAGATTTCCTCGCCAGTCTCGGGGTTCTCAAATCGGAAGATTTCGTTTGCCATTGCGGTTCTCCTTTCAAAACGGCTTGGCGTGGATAATCGCGCCGCGTTCCCCCGCTGAATCGGCATGAAAAAGGCGCGACCGTAGCCGCGCCCGTTTGGTTATCCGCAACCGCCGTTCGTTACTTGTAAGAAGCAACCTTGTTGGTGAGCGTGATGGTCATGGGAGACTCGTCAGCGCCGGAGACGATAGCGTTATCAGTGGAGAACTGAATGGATGCCTCGTTGCCGGAGGGGTCAAGCTCGGGGAAGTCCGCCGTGAAGGGCAGGTGGTTAGCGGAGAACTCAAGCGTCTGCTTGGGATCATCCGTGTGGAAGAACTTGGCATACACGCTGCCGAACACGACCTTGCCCGAAATGTCGGTGGAGGTTTCAGAGCCGGTAATGAGCTTCTGGTACTCCTTCAGGTCATTGGGGATGGTGGTGACATTCACGCCGAACTGGCACTTGCCCTCGGCAATCTCGCGGGAGGTGGCGCGACCGAGGGAACGCAGGCCGGAGACGTTGTTCTTGATGGTGAACGTTGCTTCGGAGACAAGCGCTGCGGCAGGAATGGAGCCAGAAGCGTCAATCTTGAAATCGCAGTCGGTGGTGGTGTACTTGCCGCCAAAGCAGGATGCCTGAACGTTGCCGGGGATGGACGCAAGACCAACCTTGCCGTCAATGCCTTGCCAAGAAGCGGACATGGCAAGGTGCTCGTTGCCAGTGGCGGTAAAGGTCAGCTCGTCGCACTTGCAGCCGTCGGCGCGGGTGAAGCCATCCATGCCAATCTGAGACCAGATGGTGAAGTAGTCGAGCACGGAACCCATGGTAAAGACGTGGGTGTAGTAGCCGGATGCGGCATCGCCCTTGCCACCAACGGGGGTAGTCTTGACATTGCCGCACGCGGCAAGCAGGTACATACCGAGAACGTCGGGATAGCAAAGCGACTCAATCTTGGGCGTGACCTCGATGGAGTCAACGCGAGCATCGGACGGGGCGCGGGAGCCGCACGTAACGTCGGTGGTGGCGATGGAACGGGACACGCCGAACGGGGAACCGCCCGTAAGGCCGTGCATAAAGGTGGGAGCGGTTGCGGGGGTGTCGCGGTCTTTCTGCTTTGCGATAGCGGCAAGACCAATAGAGGGGTTGAGTGCCATAGTTGCTCTCCTAGTCGATTACGGGGTCGATAGCCGCCTTGATGCGGACACCGCCCTCGATGGATGCCATGTACGAATTGCCCGATGGAGCGGTGCCAACGGACGAAATAAAGGGCTGGGCGTGGTCGCACAGACCACCCAGCGTCTTGTCTGATGCGATGGAGGACATGATTCGCGCCATCCACTCCTGCGTGGTGGCGGTGGACTTAACGAGGTCTGCCGTCTTGGCCCACAGCTCCACTCCCACCGAAAAAGCAATGGAGTAGCCGCCGCGCGATGCACCCATGTAGGTATTGGTGACAACGTCCTCGATGGAGTAGTCCGTTGCGATCTCGCGCACCAGAACCTCGAACGGCTGCTGGGTCTTGGCACCGCCGATGGAGATATAGGGGTGCGGCTCCATATCGGCTAAAGCCGCCTTAACGTCCTGCTCCACCCGCTCGATGCACTTTGAAAACAGGTTCGCGTCCATCTATCGCACCTTGAAGTCTCGAAGTCCGTAGCGCTCGATTACGGCGTTGACCTCGGGAATTGAGGTAGCAGCGCCGTCAACGCCACCAACGACAAAGCGCATAAAGCCCAGGTCGGTGCTTGCTGACGTGGCGTTGTCGGGCATTGCGTGGTCAGTGAGGTACCACGCGGCAAGCGAAACGACCGCGCTCTTTACCTCGGGCGGAGTGGGTTTCATTCCGCACTCCACCACCACCTCGGCGAACTTGTTAACGCCCAAATCTCGCACGTCCAAAAGTGACGGGTTGCAAACGCGCAGGTTCACGGGGTTACCGTCTTGGTCTTTTGCGGATACGACCGAGCGCATATCGGACGCGGTGAACTCGCCCAAGAAAACAAGCGAGGACGCGCGGCAGTTCGGGCGGTCGGTGACTCCACGCATGAGGACGGGCTGGAACACGCGGTGCGATTCGGACTCGATTACATGCTCGGCGCGGTCGATAGCGGCCTGAATGGTTGCATCGTCCATACCGTCAAGCAGGTTCTCGTCGGGGCGATGGTTGAGAACGTCCTGAACGGTGCAGTAGCGCGTGGTAACGACCTCAACGGTCGCGCTGACCTTCACGCCGCTGTAGTCCCACACGACCTCGATGAGATCTGGCGCGGTACGGAGCGGAAGGGAGAGCTGACCGCCCTCCACCTCCACTTCTACTGGCTCGGCACCAGATGCGTAGGAGACCATCGCGCTAGTCGGTTCACCTTCGAGCGAAACCGTCTCGCACTGCTCGATTGAAAGTCGCGTCCTGCTGTCTGGTGCCAATGCCATTTAGAGCGCCCCCTAGCGACCGGCAACGCCGGTATCGGCGAGGTAGGAGAACGCCTTGGGGAACGTGACCTTAAGGCCGTACTGACCGTTGATACGGATGGTCTTCTCGTTGCGGATGAACTGGTCGTTGACCAGACCGACCTCAAGCGTCTCACCCATCTTGGTGTAGAAGGTGGCGGCGTTGGGGAGGTAGACCATCATGCCGTAGGTGGTCTTCTTGGAAGAGGTCTCGCCCGTGGTCTCGGTGAGGTTCAAGTCCTCCACAACGTTCAGCGCCCACAGCTTGCCGTTGACCATCTGGTTGATGTAACGACCGTTCTTGTCCTTCTCAAGATTGACGGACTCGGCAACATACGGGTGCATACCCACGGTGGTGGGCACAAAGCCAGTGGCAAGGAACACGTCCGTAGCCATCTTGTAGGTGCTATCGGTGATGGTATCGCTAGCGCCCTTCTTGAACTTCTGGATGCCGTCATGGTTGAGGATGCCGACAATGCCAGTCTCGGCGTTTTCCTTGGGACCAGTCAGAACCTTTGCGCCCTTGGCAAGCTCCTGCATGTAGAGCAGGGTGCCGTTAACAAGCGTCATAAGCTCGTTGTAGTCGTTAAGGTTGTTCTCAAGCAGGGGCATACCGTTTGCGATCTGCTCCATGTGGAAGGAGCGCGGAGTCCATGCCATGCCGGACATCTGAATAGTCTTGCCGGGAGTCCAAGTGGCGGCGGCGTTGGTGAGCTTGGTCTGGTCTGCCTCGTAGAAGCTGATGGAATCCTTGTCGGTGACGGCACGCGGCAGGGTGTTGTAGATGCCCAGCTTCGGCAGGTTCTGAGCGTACTGCTCGGGCAGGGAATAATCGGTCTCGGTGTGCTCAAGCAGCTTGAAGTCCTGATAGGCATCGAGGGCAATGGAAGTGCCCATCTTCAGGCCCTTGAACTCGTCACGGGCACCGAGGACGAACTCGCCGAGGTTCTTGGGCTTGAACGCGGTCTTGTTGCCAGCGTTGGGGTCAGCCAGCGGGATACCGCCGCCCTGACGAATCTTGTCCTCGTAGTCGAGGGCTTCGGCAAGCTGCTCATCAAGAGCCTTGTTCTCGCCCTTAATCAGGTTGATGGTGTCGCGGAAAACGTCTTTGGCATCGCCCTCGGCAGCGTTAAAAGACTTCTCGGCTGCATCGAGCTTTGCGCGGTTCTCCACGATCTTGTTGTGAATCTGGATGGAAGAAAGCATTCTCTACTCCCTAGTACGTCAAAAACTTTCCGTTCACGCACACGGTTTTCGAGACGGCTCCCGTCTCCACCTTGTCGGCTCCCGACACGGCTTTACCACCGTTGTTGCTGCCGGGAATTGTGGGTTCGGTTTCCCCCGCGCCGTTTCCATCCACCACGGCGGGTATATCTAGCAGGTCTTTTGGTGCGTTCTTGAATCGCTTAGCCTGCTCGGGGTCGATGCACGCGGCAACGGGCTCCATTTCCACGATGGAATCGCAAAAGCCGTTCTCCACCGCTTCTTTCGCGGTGAACCACGTCTCGGCATCCATGAGGTCTGAAATAGCGCCCTCGTCCTTACCCGTCTTGCGCACGTACTGGTTGACGATGGTGGACTTAACCTTGTCGAGAAAATCGGCGGTCTTGCGCAAGTCCTCGGCTGTGCCGCCCGAGAAGGAGTAGGGGTTGTGAATCATCATCAGCGCGGAATCGCCGATAACCACCTTGTCGGCAGTGAGGGCGAAATAGGACGCGGCGCTAGCGGCAAGGCCCTCGATGATACAGGTGGACTCGCCCTGATAGGCACGCAGAAGTTCAGCCATGGTGTTCGCGTCGAACACGTCTCCACCGCCAGAGTTGACGTGGATGGTGACCGCTTCGCCGTTGGCATCTTTCAGCTCATTGGCGAACTTGGTGGCGGTCATATCGGTTTCGTCCCAGCCGTCACCGATGAACCCGTAAACGTTAATGTCCCTCATGCTCGAAAATCTCCTTAATATCGGCTTCGATGTCGTACTCACGCCGCGCCAATAGGCAGGCGTTGGCGTAGGGCCTTAGAACCTTGGTTGCGAAAGCGCGGGTCTTCTCGGTGTCTCCCGCTTCGGAGATGCGCTGCCTGATGCGCTGCACCATGTCTTCATGAATTGAGTTCATGGCATTGCCGTTACCATCCCCGCTGTAGGGCGCTCCACCCTCGCCAGAAGCACCGGGGTCTTTCCCGTGCTGTGCGGTGATGGTCAGCTCGCCCGTTTCGGCGTTGAGCAGGTTGTAGGAGGAAGGAATAAAGAGAACGTCCAGACCCTCCACAGGCGGCAAGTCCTCCTTGGCGCGTACCTCGGCAGGCATCATCCAGCCCGAGAAAACAGCCGCCTTGTAGCCCTCCATGCGATCTCGGTAGCCTCCGCGCAAAAGGCCGTTCATATCGAATTGCACGTAGCAGTCTTTAAGGCCGATGCTCCAAAGGACGTTGGAGAACGCGCGTTCAAGCTCGGCGCACTCGGGCATGAGCGTCTTGTTTGCGAAGTTCAGAGCGCCCTGCTCGATGTTGGAATAGGTGGCGTTGGAGAGGTCGAATACCTCCTGCGGTGGCACGGAAAGCGTTCGGCAGACCTGCTGTAGAATCCACCGCTCCTGCTCCACCAGTGACATATCCACCATGGTTTGGGAGGTGGACTTGTATTGCAGGCCATGGTCGAAGATGCGGACTTTGCCCGAGTTGACCAGACCGCCGCCATCCTCTAGGCGCTTTTTAAGTTTCTGGTAGTCCGGCTCTTTGAGCGGTTGGTCGGTTTCCAGCCAGCCGGGGAAGTTGCCCTCACCGTTCAGAATGTGCGAATAGAACTTCTCTAGGTCAACGGACAAACCAACCTCGTTGGCGGCGAACTCGGCAAGCGAGCGCCCGTGGAGACAATCGGAATCGAGGATGGGAGACTTAACCCACACGATCTCGTTCTCTAGGTATCGCCCAGGTGCGGTGAACTTATCGCCGCCATAGTTGAACACGTGCGAGCCGCCACGGATGATTTCGATACCGGGCGTTCCCGACATGGGCCAAAGCGCCACGATACGGGCGTTTCGCCACTCCACGCGCACAAACGCCTCGCCCTTTAGGTCTTTGGTCATATCGAGCCAGCGGATACCCTCCTGAGCGGACATGAGCGGGTTCCACTTGGTGCGCAACAGGGTTTCTAGGTCTTTTGCAGTACGCTTGGCGGCGGGTTTTCTAACGCCGCTATCTCGCTCGTAGACGTGTACCGGAAGTGCCGCCAGCGGTCGGGCCTTAGCCAGCGCACACGCACGGTAGGCGTTGGAGTAGTAGGCTTCGAGCTTCGCGGCATCGCGGCTGTAAACGTCCTTGCCGTCATAGTTCACGAAGTCGTATTGGATTGGCGGTATCTGCACGCCAACGACATTGAAAGCGCTGTACAGAGCGCGTGACGCGGCTGCGGTAATTCTGTTCTTTAGAGACATGCACGCTCCTTCTATCCGTTGCGTGCATGGTGCTATCGCTGTCCCCCGCGCCAGAAAATGGAGGGGGGGGAAGAGGGCGGGGTTGGCGAAAGGAAGATGAAACTCCAACCCCGTTGCCCACATGTTCGCGCCAACGTCCCCCGCTACAGCTCGATAGTCCAGACGTTGGGCGATTCTTTCTCATTGTTGTCGTAGGCCCACATAGCCATTGCCGCCGCAACAGCCGCGTCGATACGCTTTGAGCCTTGCCCGTGCTTCACGGACGCGAGCCTGCGCCCGTACGCCTTAGATTCACTCGAAACGGCGTTGATGCAATGCGCCGCCAAGATGGGCGTATCGCCGAGTGACGCTATATGAGTTGATATGGCACGCGCCAAAAGCTCGGACGCTGGGCACATGATGGATGGTGTCTGCGGTACTTGCGATAGGTCGAAGTCGTACGTTCGTTCCAGCCAGTTAGCCAAGAACTGCATACGCGCGGGGTCGGCGCAGATGAATGGAGCGCCGGGCTTGCGTGCAAGCTCCAGCAACACGTCGGCAACGGCGGTCAGATCGTAAACGGAACTCCCCTTCTCGGGCTTCTCCCAACACCACTCGGCATAAGCCCATCGCTCGTTTTGGCGTTGAGCCGCTACGATTGCCAACGTATCGCCGCGCACGGCTCCATCCAGCCCCACGCAAAACCATTGGTTCCAGTCGATTTCAAGCCGTTCCGTTTTCTGGCACGCTGTAACGTCCCTGCGCTTCATGAACGGTTCTTCCACCTCGTCCATTGGCGTGCGGTTGAGGTAGTAGCGAACAAAGCCGGGGCCGGGCGTTCCGTCCTCCAACTTGTCCGATTCGTACTGCTCTTCCAGTTCCTCCATCGTGATACGCCCTGCTGCGGTAATCTTCTTCCAAACCCTGCGGTCGGCGGGGTTGTCTTGGTCAGTGATACCGAGCCAGCAAACGTAGGCGTACTTGTCGCGCTTCAGCTTCTGATAGAGCTTGAACAGGAAACCGTCACGGTTGCTGCCTGCGGTCGTGATACCGATAGTGAGGGCGTTCCACACCTTAGCCTGACCGGACGTACCTGCTTTCCAAACAGCATCGTCGCGCCAGACGTGAATCTCATCACCGATGAGAACGTGGAAGTGCTTGCCCTGCAACGCCGCTTCTTTGTATGGATAGACGTGTATCTCCTGCCCCGTCTGCTCGTTACGGATAACGTCCTTGTAGACCTTCCACTGTGCATTGAGGGTTGGGTTCGCCTTGATGATGGTGGCGATATAGCCCTTGACCGTGGCGGTGTTTGGCTTGGAATCTGCCACGATACCGTACTGACCGTTCGGGATAGCGTCCATGGTTGCAATGGTCAGAACCAAGCACGCCGCCAGTTGCGACTTACCGAACGAGCGGTGGACTCCAATAAGGGCGCGGCGGTACTGCCTGCGGAACTTGCCAACCGTCTCATCAAAAAAGCCAGTGCCGAACAATGGTCGCCAGATGTATTTCATGAGCCATTCGGTGACCTTGTACGGGCAACCGCATAGATCTGATTCGCCAGCATACGTAAGGAACGTCTCGGCGAAAACGCGCGTGCGCTCCACCTGAAACTCGCCAGCCTTGCTCAGCTTCTTAAACGGAGTGTGGTAGCTCACGACCTACCACGGATAGCTCTATCTATCTGCTCCGCAACAGAGATTTGCGCCGCCTGACCGCAAGCCTGCGTCAAACCGAGTCTCGCACGGGCGAACCTAGTAAGGCCAAGCTCCTGCGACATTTTCATGACCAGCTTTTCGGCATCGTTCATGATTTTGATATACGGATTCGCCCTAGCAACGACATTGCCGTACTCGTCCTCGTCCTGACTGATGACGCGCATGGTGCCGTCCTCGTCATAGATATGCTTTCGGCAGTCCTCAACGATGGCTATGTTGAACACGAGGGATTGCAGCATCGGCGAATCTGCTTCTTGAAAAGCAGCGCCCGTACCAACAAGCGTGTCCCAAATCTCGCTTTGATACGGGTCGAGCGACACACTTTCGGGCTTTACAAGCGCCCCCTCCTCCATTGTTACAGCGGTAGTGGTGGAAATATCGGCAGTGCTAGCCCCGCGCCTTACCGCGAGCGCATCGGGCTTACGTCCCCTCATAAGCCCCACTCCGCTAGCTTCTCAATTACCGTTTCGCTGATATCTCGGCACGCCTTGCGGTACTTTACGGGACCGCGCTGCGCCGCAGCATCGAAAAACGCCGCGTCACCGCGCATAATCACGGCGCTCCTGGCTATGGTGTCCACCGTTATGGTGTTCGGCGCTTTAGAGACAACAATCATTTCCCTATTTGCGGCTTTTCGGCACCTATCTGAGCAATATCTGCTCCTTTTCGTTTTAGCGAGGTACTTTTTCCCGCAATATAGGCATCTTTTTTCAATCAAAATGCGCTCCCTCCACTATCTCGGTGGAGGGTATTTCGACGTTCCCCCGTTCCGTGACATTTCCGTCCCGTACTCCAATTTCGTGTGCGTAAAAAAATCAGAGGGGACGCGCTGGGTAGCCGGGGGTGGTGTGGTGATTTGACCCTCCCCACTACCCCGCGCGCGGGGGCGCGCGCTCGCGTGTGCGCAGGCGCGTACGTGCGTGCGGGCATGGGCGCGTGTGTGTGCGCTCGCGTGGGCAGGTGCGCGCGTTTGCGCGTGGAGATACGCGCGTTCGGTCGTGGGTTTGGACGCGATCGTGTAGGCGCTGCGTTTTCGTCCTGGTATCCGCGCGTTAACGCCCACGATCGCACGCCTCGCGGCATCGCTCAAAAGTTTTTTATACGGGTTTACCTGCGAGAATGTCCGAACGGACAAAAAAGTTTTGAAAAACGCTTGCAAGTCCGAACGGACTAGCACATAATGCAAATCGTCAAGTCCGAACGGACACACACCACACCCACGAAAGGACGTGAGAACATGAGCACACGAGCAGAACGCAGCGCCGCCAACCGCGCCGCCCATGCGGTCAAGCGCGCACAACTTGAAGAACAGTGGGCACTTGCAGCCGCCGAGAAGCAGGCAGATCGTAAGTGCCGCCGCGAGGATAACCGGGCGGCATGGTGGGCACGTTATGGCATGGCAACGCCTGGTATCGAGCAGGCCGAGCAGGCCGATCATAGCGATCACGTGACTATGCCCAAGGTGACCGAGGACAGCGCCGTTATTGCCGCTAGCGCTACGAGGTCGAGAGGCGAAGCCGGTCATTGGTTTGTCGAAATGAACGGCGTAAAGTGCGGCACGATCTCATGGAGCAACACGCCGTTAGTTTACGAGACTCCCGAGGGCGAGGCCATGCCATGCGAGACCGAGGAGCAGGCGCGAGGTCTAGCCGAGCTATACGCGAAGGACTACGCCGAGCGTTCGAGCGCGATCGCACAGTTTAAGCCGGGCATGGTGTTTGGTGACCGCGAGATCGTGAGCGTTGCGGCAAAGTCCGTTACAGTGCGCCGCATCGGTTACGCCGACAGCGTCAAGCGTTGCAAGATCAAGCGCGACAGCGAGCGCGGCGATTATATCTCTACCAACATTGGCGAGCTTTACGCAAGCCGAGCAGCGTAACAAGACATAAAAAAACGCCCGGCGTGAGCAGCTAAACAAACGCCGGGCATAGGTCAAAGTGAGAAAGGACTAAGACCATGAGCAATATTAACACGCATGAGCTTTATTTGGCAGTGCTGAACGACTGCAACGAGAAGCCGGAGCGCTCCGCATGGGGTCGTGGCGTGCAAGCCTACGCAGCCGAGATCGCGGAAACGCTAGCAGACCAAGCGCACGAGGTCGAGCCGACGAGGGCGGCAATTGAGCACATCGCATTAAATGGTGCGCGCGATTGGACTCAATACAGCTGGGGCGGTTGCTCGCTTATTTATGACGAGGATATCGCTAAGCTGCTTTGCCCTCCGTCCACGCTCAAGCGCAAGCGCAACGGAGCGCTGCCGCCGAACAGCCGCGAAGAGTGGTTAGACGTGCAAGCAAGAGCACTTGCGCAGGCCTGCCGCCGCGTCTGCTGCATTGCCAAGGCGATTAAGGCGGCTGCGTAGATGGGCATAGGACTCTTCGATACCTTGACCTATCAGGCGTGGCAGATCGCACTTATGACGTTCGGCCTTTTGGCGCTGGGCTTTGCCTACGGATATTGCACAGCGTACGAGAAAATCAACGAGAGGAAGCGTTAGACATGGGAAACATCATCGTCGAGGACGAGAACGGCAAGGTCGTTTACTACGGTCGGAATATGTTCGATTTGGTTGATTTGGCAACCGATAACGGATTGACCGCGCAAGAGTCCGAGCAACTGCTGTTTATCATCGCCGCGATTTACGATCATCGTTTTTCTTATGCGTCCATCTATCTAAGCATTTACCTCGGGCGAAACGTCAAAGTGTCCACTGGCTTTATAGCAAACCAGCCTGAAGTTAACAGGCTGTTCTAGAGCTAGACGATCCGGCACGCTGCCAACTTGAAACCGAGTTGGCAGACTGCCGCACCGTTTACCGAGAACGGACGGAACGAGCAACGCGAACGGCTAGACTGTAGCCATTCGCAAATGAGAAAGGACGAACCATGACCACCCAAAAAGGCGTGGCGCGGTACACAGACCTAGAGGGCACCCCGTTTGAAATATTCGAGGTACCCGACAAGCTCGACCAGTCGCTCATAGTTACCGACCCATCCACCCATCCGTTCGGGTTCCTGCTGCAACACAAGCAGTTTGAGAACCCTGAGCTCACGTGGAGCGGCGAGATTGAGCGCGAAGTCGTAGCCGGACTGCTGCGCATGGACGAGAACGCCGAAGTATGGGCCGATGCTTGGGGCTGGTGGGCGCTCGATGTCTACGACCGCTGCAAACGAGAAGGCACCCTACCGAAGCCAAAGAAGAAGCGCCGCAGGAGCGCATAGGAGGAACGATGAAACGAGTTGAGCAGTCCGAGATTATCGCCGCGATCGTGGACGATGGGAACATGACGCGCCGAGAAGCAAGCGCTGCGGCGAACCGAAACCCTACGTATGTATCCAACGCGCAACGTAAGCGAGAGCCGTCCATAGGAACCGTGGCATTGATCGCAAACGTGTACGGTTTAGATGTGGCGCTAATCGACCGAGAGACGAACGAGACACGCTATATCATCGAACCACCGAAATAGACAACAAGGGACGAACGAGAAGCCCATAAACGAGAAAAGCCCCCGTAGCATAGTGCTGCGGGGGCGATTTGTTTAGATGAACCGCATGATGAACGCGATGGTGAAAAACGCAACGGTCATGATTCCGAACACAAGGCCGCTTAGCAGCCATGCGGTTATGACGGCATCAATAAACATATCCACGTGGGCTACCTTCCCGCCGCGCGCCTGGCGGCATCTATTCGGTTGTGGCACGAGACGCAAAGCAGCACGAGGTTATCCGCGCCGTTCCCTCCACCCTGTGAGAGGGGGCGGATATGGTGAACGCCCGCGCCGGTAAGTAGCCAGTACGAACCGCGACGCTTGGCACACGTCTTACCGCACGCCGCGCAACGTCCGTTGGTGCGCTGTATTGCGATTTGACGGGCGGTTTTGTACTCCTTGCGCGAGTATTCGCTACGCCACGGGTTAGCCTGCTTACGGGCTTTCTCTTGGCTCTGGGAGCGCTTCGAGTGCGAGCGAGACGAACGAGAGATACGTTTGCAGCGTGGGCACGATGCGCCCGAGTATGGCTTGCCGCATATGGGGCACATCGAGCTAGGCATAGACGCGAGCCGCCCTGTATGCGTCCTCTTTGCGGTTGAGCGCACGCACGTCGCGGTAGCAGTACTGGCAGAAGCCGGTTACGTTGTACGTGTTTCTGCCGCACATGGGGCAAACGGCAGGCTCGCTCAGGTGCTCATGTCCTAGGCGGGTCTGTTCTTCCGAGACGCTGAACGAGAAGCCGCTATAGGTCTTTTTGCCGCTGCGGAGATAGCGCTTCATTGTGGTCTCGGCGATACGGTTTGCGCGAGCAGCCGCCCTGATGGACGGGTAGGTTACTCCATCCGAGCGCGTTACCTTGTATCCGACAAACTTCATCTGGAACCGCCTCCGCATGGAGCCAAGCCAGAATGATTCGAGCATATCGGCTCCACCTCCTTGCGTAGCTTTTGCAAGCAGTCTATGGCTTTGTCTATATCGGATAGCGTCTGGCCTTTGGATAGGCAACGCCAGACGTATTTGAACACGCAGCACCACCACCAGACGATGATTGCCGAGTGGTTGAACTCGTCCCTCCACTGCTTGATAGCGGAGCGCATGGCGCGGGTGGCGGTGATGAAGCCGTCACCGAGATAATGGCGGGGGCAGTTCGCGTCGTAGGTCAAAACCTTGTGGTCGTTATCCTCAAGCTCCACTCCCATTACTTGCATGGGGTCACCTCGATAATGAACGTATCGCCGATTCTGGGAGCGTCCTTTATGGGAAACTTCACGTTGATAGACGAATGGCCGTCATCGTCGCTCGTTTCAAGAAGCGCCCGCACGTATCCATTTTCTTTAATGTGGTTAATGTTCATGCTGTTCATGCCTTGATACACTACGTTCACGCTCATGCAAATGGCTTTCGCCTTAATAGGGTTAGTCACTTCTCCACCTCCATCTGGTTGCGCAATCTGCGAACATGGCGCTCGCTCACGTTGTATCTCATGGCAATTTGCTTATTGGTCAGGCGCGGGTCTTTCAAAAGTTCCATCGCCCTCAGCACCCTTGGGGTTCTTCTGCTGTTCATTCGGCATCCACCTCCCGTGGCGGCAGACCGATATATGCGGCAATGTCGGCAACGCGCTTCTCAAACTCCGCTACTTCTTCATTCGCTAGGTTGGGGCCGACCTGCGTCCACAGCAACGCGCCGAAACCTTCGAGGAAACCGACGGCGCGGACGGCTTTGCGGAACACGTTCTTCTGGCTATTGGTCTTATTGGCGATAGACTGAATCTGCTCATACGACAGCCCACACTCTGGATGGTCGCTCATCGCTTGACCTCCTTTTGCACCTGTTCCACGGCTGGCACTCGTGCGGCAAGTTATGCCAGCACGTCAGGTACTTGACCTCGACCACGGCGCTCTTGGTCGTATGCGGGTTCTTAGCGTACTTGCACGTGGCGCAGCGCTCGCCTACCTTGCTAGGCATCAAAACCTCCCCGATGAACCGTATCCACCATCGCTACGCGAGCTTTCTGGCAGGTTGTCCACTTCAGCAAACGCGACGTTGAATATCGGTATGAAAACCAACTGGGCGATACGCTCGAACGGGTGAAATGTGTATGATTCATCGCTCAAGTTGACCAGCTTGCACTTAATCTCGCCACGATAGCCGGGGTCAATGATGCCGGGCGAGTTGGCAAGCGTAATACCGTGGTTGCAGCTAAGACCGGAGCGCGGTGCCTGCAATGCGAACATGCCTTGGGGAATAGCAAGATGTACGCCCGTGCCGACCCACGCCGATTTCCACGGCTCGATGGTGAGCGGTTCGGTGATGTTGGCCTTTAGATCGCAACCCGCGTCCTCCACGCCGTGAGCGTATAACGGCCTGAGTTTCTGGTTGTCGAACATGGCTTGAATCATCTGGATGTTGGGTGAGACTTTCATCTAATCTTCCTCACTCACGACAACGCCACCTTGGATAATCACGCGCTTGCCTTGGGCATCGTCGAAGAAAATCTCTTGGTCGTTCGATTCAATGTCGAACTTGCCGTGCCAGCTTTTGATCTCTTTGCCCGTGTTGTCGTAGAGCGTGACGGTACGGTTGATTCCACCGCTGAAATCACTGCTCATGCTCTTGACCGAACGGCTGCACGATGAGCAGCCAGCCAGACCGCAGACAATCACGATGGCAAGGACGGATACAACAAGAGCCGCGACGAACGCGACCCTACGCTTGGTGATATTCATTTGTTGTGTTCCTTTCTATTTGTAGAAATGATCGCACGCTACGCCCTGCATATCGCGCATGTGATTAGCTATCCAGTCGAGCGTCCATGTTGCGCCCGCTTCTGCATTTTCTTTTGGATAAAAGCCGAACTCTTCAAAGAACGCCATGTTAAGTTCGTGCTCGCAAATACCGTAGTCACAGCAGCACTCGACCATGCGCCTGCACTCGGCGCACGTGGACTTGCCATCAATCATGATTCAGCCCATTCCGGTTCGCACTTCTTGATAAAGATGATGGTCGAACCACAGTTCCGGCAGTAATACTTGGTCTTGCGGACAAGCGGTTTTCCCTCTTCGTAGATGAAAACTCGACCGTCATTGATGTGGTCAACATGGAAGCCAATTTGCTTGCCACAGTTGGGGCATTTAATGTTCATCCTCCACCTCCACGCCGCAGCTTTTCAGGAAGTCGATAATCATTAAGGTGTAGCAGTCAATCATGACTGAATCGCCATCATCTAAATCCATGCACTCAGCTCGGCAATTAACGCACGATGCCTTAGAAGGTACTCCATCGACTCTGACAAGTGCATTGAAGTAGTAACACGGCATCGGAATGTGACTGAAATCGCATTCATATGAATCAATGGCGGCATCTCGAAGATGGTTAATCTGCTTCTCCAGCTCGGGCTTAATCTTCATCAATAACCACCGCCCCGCATTCGGAGCAGTAATGCGGCTTCTCGTATCCGTTCACCTCGTGACCGCAGGAAAGCTCGAAGCCGCACATATCGTCTAGGTCGAGTTCCCCAAGGCCGGGGGTTATGAGCTGGTAGCTATCGATGATGGTGCAAGTGGGACGGTCGATTAAGTCGGCAATAGCAAAGTAGACCTTCTCAGGAGCCGTGAGATATACCTTGCCCATTACTGTGAGCTGTAAATGATCCCACCACTGCATCAGCGTGAAGTAACTATTTTCTGCCTGCTCGCGCAGCTTTTTTGCCACCTCGCGGCGCTTCTTATCGCTAGTCATCGGTAACCACCGCCCCACAATGCGGGCAACGCTCATACTTGCCGTATATCTCTTCGCAAGTCCTACCGCATTCGCTGCATTCGTAGATTCTGACCTTTACATTTCCATGAATCTCAACGTCGGTGAGTTCCAAGTGACATGTCGGGCGGTCAATTAACTCGGCCAGCCTGTATATGACGGCACGTCTGGTGGCCTCTTTGGCGCGCGTCATTCTTGCCAGCATGGCACAAAAGCTGTTGCCCTTCCAGACGGTTCCGTCTGCCGCGTCGTACATGCGGTTCGCCACCCGGCGGCGCTCTTCATCGCTAATCATCGACAATCGCCGCCCCGCACTTAGGACAATGGTTCCACCGCATGTCGCCGATTGAATAGCCGCATACCTCACAGCACGGTGTCTCTCTGCCGTACTTGGTCTTGAACTTGCCGTGGCGCGTGGTGGTCGGACGGTCGATTAGGTCGGCGAGATGTAGCAGGTCTTTGTAGCGCGGAAACCCGCGAACTCCGCAGAACACAACATATAGCGCGGCGAACGGAGAATAATCGGGATCGTTTTGCAGGTCGTCTTTGTGCCTGTTGGCTGCGCTTAGTATATTCGCCGCTACATTGCGGCGCTCTTCATCGGTAATCATTCGTCCACCTCCACAATGAGATTACGCGGGTCGATGCTCATCTTTTCGGCAATGGAAAACAGGATGTTCAACGAAATGCTCTTACGACCGTTTAGCAGTTTGCTGAAATATGGGCTAGAGATGTAAAGCATCTTGGCGAAATCGCCTTGCGTGAGGTCATGGTCAATCAGATAGTGCTGGATTGCTTTCTTGTTGAGCGCATAGCGGATCGATGCCTTGGTCGTCATTCGTCCTCCTTCAACTTGCGTCCGCAGAACGGACAGTAGTTGATTGGGGTGCTCCATGCGTACGGAGGGTCGACGACGATGATGTGCTCGCCGGTGTCCATCTCGTCAATCCGCATCTCGACACCCTCGTCGTAATCGCCGAAGTTGAATCGCGTCTTACCGCACATCACACAACCGTTAGCCATCGCTCTCGCCCCTCAACTTGCGGATGCGGTCTTTGATGGACTTGAACGTCGGGCCGCATCCACAGGCGTTGTCAGTGTTGAGGAGGGCGCAGTCGCAGCAGTCTCCTGATGGGCTGTAATACCCGCAAAGACTGTCCACTTCGATGCACCTGTCCAAGTCATCCTCCAGCTTCTCCCAGCTGTCGGGTGGGGTGATGTAGAGATAAATAGAGTTGACAATATACGTATCGGTCTCAATTTCCCATATGTCTCTTCTTCGGTAGTACGTGAAGCTGAGCACGTCCTGCTTTTCACCGTTGCATGTGTACAGGCACTCGGTATCCAGCGGAATCTCGCGCCCTTCGGCATCTTTCGGTAGGTTGAGTTCCATTGATATTCCTTTCTGTTGTTAGATTTGCCGTTTTCGCTTGCTCAGACAGCGATAGTGGCTCGATAATCGCTCGACCCTATACGGTCTAGGGTCAAGCCAAAACCACGCTTTGTACGCGCTCAAAATCGGTTATTCGGTTTCCTCCACTTCTGGAGGAGCGGGAGCGCGGTTAAGACGCTTGATGCGCAACTCCGCGCAATCGGCGCTCGGATAGGTCGGCGCTACCTCTTTACGGATGTTCGCCGCGCATACCGCCACGCCATAAGCCATGTGCGGTGCCATGAGGTCTTCATCACGCATATAGCCCCAGTAAAGCCTGTCCACGTTGGCTAGCGACCTTTCCCACGCCTTACAGCGCTCGCGGTACATCTTCATGCGGTCGCGCGTCTTGGATAGCTTCGATTCAAGCCCTCGGCAATGGCGCTCTAGGCTAGCGTATCGGCGCTTGAGATCGGATAGCTCTTTGGCGTAGCTCAGGGCTAGGGCTTGGTAGTCCTGCATCACTCATCACCGTTCAGCGTCTTGGTGAGCTTGTCTACGCGCTCCTTGCAGTCGAGCTGTTCGGCGGCAAGGCTGTTAACGGATTGAGCCAGCGCGTGCTCGCGGTCGCTGATGCGAACTATCCATTCGCTTAGCTTGTCCCAACGCTCCTTCATGAACATTGCCACCAAAGCGTTGAGGCATATAGCCAGAAGCGCCGAATAGGTGGCATCGCCGGTCTTGGCGTACTTGGCAAAAGCGATAGCGGCTGCGATTACCACAAGCAGCTGCGAAAGCCACATGGCGTACCTTGCGTATTTGTTCATACGCGCTCCTTTTCTATTGGGTTGTTGGGGTGGGGTTTGTAACGTTGTGCGTTGTTACGTTCTGGTTCCTATTCCTATACTTCTATATATATATTTTTCTTTTTTAGAAGTTAGATAATGGCGGCAATTTGAACGTAACAACGCAATATAGCTATGTTTACCTGCAAAGACTTTGTTACGTTTGGGATTTGGCGAAACGTAACAAATCGGCCTTATTCGTAACGAACAGCGAACGCACGTACTACTTTTGCTGAGCCTTTAATACGTGATGGTCTACTTTCGAGCATCGCGCCGTTTTTAAGCGTTACGTTCTCGTTGACCTTCGCCGTCCATGTTCTACGAGCATAGGGCGAGCGCTCGCCGCTGTCCTCGCACCACTGCTTGTACTCGCCGTACACGGTTTCGATAGCGCGACCAACGAGCTGTTCGCCAGTGATACCGCAATCGGCAATCCACCTGACAACGGAATCGTTATTAAGCCTGACCTCTTCCACCTCTGCCGCCATATCGGGGATGGTGGTGAGCGTGCCGCGCCGAATCAAGTCACCAAGCGCCATAAGCCCCAGCAGCGCACCGCGCTCTAGGACTTCCGGCTGTGATAGCTTCTCGGATATGTGCGGATCGTAGCCATCCGTACCCGGCGAGAACCGCTTACGGAACGGGATGAACGCCAAGCGCCTAAAGATGCCGTCCGTTGTATCAGAAAGACGAGGCACCGAGTTCATGGAGAACACCATTGATGCGCTTGGTCTGAACTCGTAGCCATCACCGTTCTTCACGTCCGTATAGATAGCATCGCCAGTGACTAGCTTCTTGAACATGGAAAGCTCGTCACCGCGCAAAAAGCCGTCTGGGATATCGTCACCGAGGTTAGCGAGCTTGCCGACCACGCGCCCCGCCTGGAACCGCTGACCCAAGGTCGCAATGTCCAGACTTGACGTGTTCTCGGTGCCTAGGATTGAGCGGAGCCAGTTCAGATAGGTCGATTTGCCGTTGCTCGCCTTGCCGCTCGCGCCGCCCGCCTTGCCTATGAGCATTGGCGATTGGCTCAACACGCGCCGTGAGCACATGCAAGCGCCTATGACCTCCTGCATGGCTAGCAGCGTTGCGCTATCGCCGTTGCTGATTGATTCCAAGAACTCGTCGGCGGCGTTGCGCCCAACGCTAAAGTTCAAGTTGACGGGCAGGGTTGCGATGATGTACATGGACGGGTCGGGTTCGACCTCGCGCTCTTCCAGCACGTCATAGGTGCAGTTGGCGAACTGCACGTAATAGCCGCCGTCGAACTCGCGGTCGCTCGTCACGCTCGGTGCCATGTCCATGATGTAGCTGGCGACTTCCGCTTTGTCCTGCTTCTTTGCATCGTCGGCAAGACGTAGCGTGCATCGGTTGATGGCGCGTGTCCCGAACTCCCACTTGCGACCCATCCACACGGCGGGTGCGCCGTCGATTTTTCGGGCGTGGTTCTCGGTCATTACCATCTTGGCAAGCTCGTTTGTGAGGATGCCGCCGCGCTTGCCGCGCGGTGCCGACCCTCCACTACCACCGCTGGAATGCCCAGGTGCGCCGACGGTGCGACCATCGTCACTTGGTTTATATCCGATGCCGCCGCCCTGCTCGTATTTGCACGCGCTCTTTACGATGCGGTCGATATCGCGCGAGTCCATGGGCGGCTTGCACCGCATGAAGTTTGCGCCGAGCACGGCGTTATGGATTTCCTCGTCCGAGCGTCCGATGCTTCGGAGGTGTGACGCATAGCGGAACAGCGTCTTGTCGCGCTCGCCCGACTTGATTTCAGCGGGTAGCGAGAACTTGCCGTTCTCCTTGCGTGCGTTCACCTCGTCCGAACCGTTGCGCTGGATGTAATCGAGGAAGTCATAGACGTTATCATCTGCTGTGGCTATGTCCACTTCCCAAGGCGATGCGATCCATTCGTACATCTGACCGTTGGGGTGGATGGAGCCCGCCGCGACAACGAATGAGCCGTCACAGCGAACGTCCACGCCCAAGGTCGAGTTAGTGGATGGATGGATGTTAGTTCGACCAGTCCTGAAGAAGTAGTGCCTGCCGCCGCTTCCGGTGACGGCAATGGGCGTATCCGGCAGCTCGCCGTGGGTTGTCTCCCACTCCTTGAGCGTCGCAAGCCCGTCCTTGCAATCTGACACATCAAAATCGAGGACGAGCAGACCGCCGCTCGGCGCTCCGCACGTGATTCCGATATTGGCGTTCGGGTGTTCCGTCCAGTAGTTGATTACGTTGTCTGGGTTGTCCGTCCAGTCATTCAGGCCGTGGCGTGCGTCCGATGCTGGGACTTTGCCGCGCGGAGCCACCGGAAAGACAGCGAACCCGGCGCGGACGTATGAAAGCGCCGTCCTCCCCAGCTCGGATAGGCGCGATTCGCGTTCATCCATCGTATGGAACTCCTAGAATCTCGCATATCCGGCGTGCCGTGTCCCGCTTGTAGCAGAACTCGAACCTAACGCCGTGCTCCTTTTCGAGCGTGCCGATGATGCGGGCAACGGTGCGCCCGTTCATCGGCTTGCTTCGGTACTTGACGCATTTGCTCCCGCGATCAAACGGGTTGCACCTGCGGCATTTGCGGCAAACGTAGCTCTTCCATTGGTACAGCTTCGAGCGGTCGTTGAACTCGGGGTGTTCCTCCACGAGTATTACCAGACGGTAGCCCTCGGCTCGCGCCCTATCGCACTCGCGGACGAACCTCGCGTGGTCGCGCCCGATGTTCCCTACCACCTCCTGCACGTTCTGTTTGGTGTCGATGGAGATATTGGAGCCTTCGAGCATGTAATCGCCGAACGGTAAGGCGGTAGCCCTAGGCGCGAACTCCACGCCATGGGCTACCATCCATTTTTCTATGTTGCCGTGCTTGGACTTCTGCTGCCGCGAATCCTCGATAATCACGATTAGTTGAACGGGATGGGGCCAGCGTAGACGTTAGCCGCAGGAGCCGCCACCACCGCAGGAGTAGTGGAGGGGGCATTGCCGCCATCGAGCTTCTTGGTATCGCGGGGCTTTACCTTGCCGTCACGCACATCCTGAACGGGTACGACCTGGCATACGTTAAGGCGCGTCTTGACCTCGCCGTTGTACTCGTACTCTTCCTCTTGGAGGTTGATGCCGACGAGACGGTTGGCGAACATATCCAGACGGCCTGCGTCCCACGCGGCGAACGGGTCAAAGCCGGGGTTGGATGCCTGGATGGCTTCGAGACGGCCCTTGAGCATACCAAGCGCCGTGTCCTTGTAGCTCATGAAGAAGTGGTGGGCGTAGGGGTGCGACTGTCCCCAGTCATCGGAGTAGTAGTTTGCAAACTCGCCCTCGGCAATGTCGAAAACGGCTTCGACATACTGCTTTTCATCGTTGTCCACGAGTGAAACGAGACGAGCAATATAGCCGCCCGGTGCGGGTCGCTTGAAATCGCCACCGTCTGCGGTCGCGGTCACGCTGCCCCAGTTGACGTTACGCATGTTGATTCCTTTCCGCTACGCTTCGTAGCTTGTTCTCAAAAAGGCGGTCGCGCTTATCGAAACATTGCGGTACCTCGCCCAGCGATGCCCTTAGAGCATCGAAGGTTCGGTCTGCCACTACGTCTGGATCGCAACCGCCCTGTATCAACTGTTGGTATCTGTCCTCGCAAAGACGTTCCATCTCTGCGAGGGATTCGTTGTCTACGCGCATTCCTGCTTACGCTTTCCGAGGGCACCACCGTAAAGCGAAGAGTTGAGCCATTCATATTTGTCTGGCTCATTCTCATACAGCAGCGAATCGCACTCGGCCTTGGAAATCGGCGCATAGTCGATGAACTCTTTGTTCTCGGCACACGCAATACGAATTATTACAGTTGCAACGTGGTCGTTCACGATTGCTCGCCGTCCATCAATGGTTACGTTGTCGCGCCTAAGAGTTCGTTTTAGATCGCACTTGAACTCGGATGATGTGTAGCCAATATCGTTATTCCTAACAGTGTTGAGCATGATGGTATTAACCACGTTTCTTACTGCTTGGTTCGCGTACAGCTCCTCGGCTCTATCAACGCACTTGGACACATCGCGCACACGATTCTTGCGGTTCTCTTCCTTGTCGGTTGAATAGCCGCTACCGTCAAACTCTTCTTGCGTCTGTTCCTCTTGGGGCTGTTCGTCATAATCGAAATCATAGCTATCTGGCATTACTCGTCACCCCCGATAAAATCTCGGATGCCCTTGTCGATTAACGCGAGGTCATTAGGCAACTTGGGTGTATCGAAAATGCCGCAGCTCTTGGCGGGGGGCTTATCGTCAACGATGAACACGTGTTCACCCTCGATTACCTCGGATAAGACGCAGACATTGACCATACCCAGAAGGTCGATTTTCTCGTTGACCATCTTCCCCATGAGCTTTGGGATGATGTTGTTGAAAGCATCAGAATCGGTGTGCATGGTGATATACACGATCACATCGCCAGGCAGCTCGTTGATGAACTCGACCGTGTTATAGACCTCGGCGGCGATGTTCTTGTAGATGGAGTACTGGTCTTTGTCTCCGATATGCTTGATGAACAAATCGGTAACGCAGTACCCGAAATCATCCACAACGACCGTCTTGTATACATCCGCGTACTGCTTGATGATGCCGCGCAGGGCTGCAAACTCTTTGGTGCGCGCGAACTTCTTACCGCCGCGAAACGGCAGCATGGTCTTTTCGCACTCGATAAGCCCGTAGGAATTAACGGGCATGTTGCGCATCGAGTAGGTCTTGCCGGAGCCTGACGGCCCTAAGATAAGTACTGGAACACCCATCTACCCCACCTCGCCCGTAAGCAGCGCGGCAGCGGCAGCACCAAGGTTGTTACCGAGCGCGTCAATCACTTTGGGCAGCTGCACGCGGACGGTCGTGCCGGTCATCATCGGCGGCTCGCAGCGCTCGACCAGCTCGCAGCCATCGGGCAGCTCCCCATCAGCAACGGCGGCATCCAGAACCAAATCGGGCTTGATGGAGACAAGGCGGTTCAGCGTATCCAGTCCACCATCTGATGTGCGCAACCACTCCACGAACTCGGGAGCAGACTTGAGCATGGGATACTTGCCCACCTTCTCCTTGGTCATACGCGCCGAGATCGTACCGACCTTCTGACCGTTCACGGTGAGCTGCTTCTGGGTAACGCCGTTTACCATGAAGTCCTCGCGCATCTGCGCGTCAACTTCCTCGCGCACCTGCTTTTCTGCCTGCTTGACGGCCTTGCCAAAAGCGGTGATTACCGCCAGACGCTCTTCATTACTCACGTTCGGCATCGCTAATCACCTCGCAGACAACGGGCTCGGACACGATGGGGAACTCCTTCACGTGGCAATCGTCCTCGCCACCGAAAAGACTTCCGTTCGCGCCCTTGCTCACGGCAAGCGCCGTCTCCTTGTCCTTAAAAACACCAATGGGCGTGTACCCTTGGCTCACGACATAGACTTTCATTTATCTTCCTTTCGTTTGGGGCTATTCGTCCCGTTTCCTGCGCTTCTTCTTCTCGCGCTGATACTCCGACTCGGCGGCGCGTTCGCTTCTCCCCTCGCGCATTGCCTGTGCCTTGCGCTTCGTCCAGCAGGTGGGGCAAAAGCCAGCCCTGCCAGCCACCGTGCCGGGTCGAGCGTCATAGCATCCGCACTCGATGCACTTACGCACGCCGTGTTCGGGGTATTTCTTTAAGGGGAATTTCAGGCACCTGTAGGCGTGCATCCTCACGGCTTCGGGGCTTCGGTAATAGCCCATGCCCTTCAGACCTTCGGAAATAAGCACGTACCCATCGGTGCGGTGCTGGGATATATACCTGTCCTCGGCATCGCGCCAAAAGTAGGTGGACTTGTTACGCGCACGCTTAACAACTCGCGCACGTTCCACAGAATCAACACGATAGTTCTTCGTGTGCTTCGGCATTAGTTGAGCACCCCCGCGCGGTACATGCGCATGATTCCACGCTCGGCATCGCGCTTGGTAGCGTCACGACCGAGACCGGTAATCGCTTTGCGCACCCATACCGCACCAGTGGAGCCGTAATTGCCGCCGTCCACCAACTTACGGGCGTACCAAACGCCGCCCCTCTGCTCCGCAGTCCATCCGAAAAACGACATGACCCTCCTAGTAGTACATGCCGCTCGGCGCGGTGCCCTCGATTTTCCCAGCGATGATGAACAGTATGAGCAGGACGGCGGCGCATATAGCGCTTTGCGTCCGTTCGCTCTGCCTGCTCCACCACTCACTGACCCTATCGAATGCAGCCAGCGCCAGCGTGCTGATATAATTCATCTGAGACCTCCTTTCTGTCGGGTCTTAAAGCCGTTTCCCGTGTTGGTAGCCCGTGGAACGGCTTTTTTAGTTTTCATTCATCCAGCGGTCGAACTCGCTCACGCTGATTAGCGCGTTGCGTTTTCCGTAGGTCTTGAACTTCAAGCGTCCCGCTCGATGCTCCGCATACAAGGTGGAGCGCGGTACGCCTGAATAGAGCGCCGTCTGACGGACTGTGTACGCCATTTGCGGTTTCAGCCCAGCGGCTATAGCGAATTGCAGCGCTCGACTTTGAATCTCTTCCATGCTTCACCTCCTAGAGCCGCCAGCGCGATACTGCCTAGGTACGCAATCAAAAGGGCTGTACACATTTCCTTATGACACGGCAGTACCGCGTTCGCGGTTCTATAAGAGTTCTAGAAAAGCACCCCAGCGCCATGCGGTGCGTATCCTGATTTGCTTATAGGCGGACTGAGAACGAATCGAAAACTTACGATGACTTGATTCGCGGATACGCACCCCATGACGCTGGGGCGTGATATGGGAAAACACGTGGGATACGCGGTCATTTCCTACCGCGCTACGGCTCTCCACGCTTACCGCCAGCCCGTGGGCTGGAATCTTGGTTTCGCCTAGCCAGCTCCGGCTAGACTCGCGTATTGCGCTCCCTCCCAACTGCCTGCCCACCCGCTCTCGTTGACCCTCGCAAGGGGCGTTCTTGGCTCGGTAGGTAGTGGAGGGTATGCGGTTCTCAAGGGGCGCTATCTCCCTTTGCGTCCCGCTCGCACCGTACTGGCGAGTGTGGTTGGCCCGATCGCAGGAGGCATGTTCACGTAGAGAGGTTCGTGAATCGCCAGTGCGGCGCGTGCGAAACGCAGTTGGTAAATAAGTGGTTGGGAAAATTAGCTAAACGTTAGTTTTATTAACGTTCGAGCCGAAAAAAATATACTCGTAGTTCTTTGAAAGCAACGAGCATATCGTCTTGGCTTGAAGAACAGTTGCCCTAGCGGGGTCTGCTTCAATTGCCGCGTATGTAGGGCGAGAACATCCCAGCTTATCAGCCATATATTGCTGAGTGTATCCAGCACGTTTACGTGCTTCTTCCAAAGTCTCATTAGGCATTTCGGCTTACCTCCTTTCGGTTTTTCAACTGTTTTGCATGTTAGTTGGATTAACGTGACGTGTCAACAATAATTTGCGTACAATGTATAATAGATTAACCAAGGTGGTGCATATGGGCATTAAAGAAAACATAGTTGAGCTGCGGAAACGCGAGAAACTAACGCAAGAAGAGTTTGCAAAAATTGCAGGCGTATCGCGTGGAGCTGTAGCCCAATGGGAAAGTGGCTTTTCGGAACCACGTATGGGAGCTATTCAAAAACTGGCTGACCACTTCGGTATATCCAAGAGCGACATAATCGAAGATGGCGGCATGTTCGGCAAGTTCACGATGGTTAATGGCGCGATCAAGCCCACTACAGCCAAACCCGCCTACGCTCCCCTACTAGGTCGCGTCCACGCGGGGAAAGCCCAGGAGCCTGATGTATTGCAGGATGCAGTACCCGTGCCATACGAAATCATCAAGCGCCACCCCCAGGGCTACTTCCTACAGGTGGAGGGCGATTGCATGGATAACGTCTATCCCGAGGGCTGCTATATCCTCATAGACCCCGAGCAACGCCCCTCAAACGGCTCCATAGCGGTCGTTAGTATTGATGGTGCTGACTACGTAATGCGCCGCCTATATCGCGGTGCCAACACGCTGATACTGTCCCCTGATTCGCATAACGCCGAACACGAGGACATGGTATTTGCCGCCACCACCGAGCACACGGTGGAGTTCCACGGCACGGTCGTATGGTTCCAATCGTCAAGGGAGATGGAGTAGATGGAACTCAGCAGAAGGGCATTCATTGCGACGGTGGCGGCAGGTGCCATCGGGCTTGCAGGATGCGGGACGAGCGGACAGGAGCCGTCCGGCTCTGCGAAACAGGAAAAGAAGCCCAAGGCCAAAAAGAAGGCCGTCCGAAAGACCGCGAACGTTGGCGATGCCGTTGAAGTCAAATCGAAGCTCGGCAAGCTCACCATAACGGTAGAGGGGTGCGATGCGTCCCAGTCGCTCACGCAGAAATATCAGGACGGCTCAGAAGAGATAGCGGACGGCAACGTGGTCTGTGCCCTCATGCTCATTGTTGGCAACGAGAGCGTGAAAGACCCGGACGGCAACGATGGGTTCGAGTACACCCAAGCCGGAATTGACTTCACCACACCTGACGGCGTGTCGGTGACTCCGTTCTGCTCGGGGTACGACTATAAGGGCTACGGCGACGCGCTCGCCGGGTACATGCTCGCCAATAAGGGGCAGACAGATCGTGAAGCCGTGTTCTTCCAAGTGCCCGACTCCACGCAGGAGATAATTGCGAAGCTCGGGGATACGGACGTGACCGTGCCGATAGCCCGCGTATAGCCATCAAAAAAGCGCCCCACCAACCCGCCAAGACCAGTGGAGCGCCAACCCTCCTGCAAACTCACGATTAGAAGGGAGTAGGTTCATTATGCCACGTTCGTCATGGGGAACCAAAACCAAAATCGACAAGAACAAGTGGCGCATCAGGTGGTGCGAATGGGACGGGCTCAATCGCGTGCGCCGCTCAAAGACGCTCTATCCTTGTACCTCACGTGAAGCGGACGATGAGCTGCGCCGCCTTTGGCAGCTCCACCACCTGCCACCGAATGAGCGTGTCGTCCCCTGCCCGACATTCTCGCAATGTTGGCATGAGTGGTACCTGCCGGAGCTGAATGCCCGCGTGAATAGCGGCGAGCTATCCGACAACACGCGCAAAGTGTATCTGACTCAATGGTCGCACATCGAGAAGCGCTGGGAAAAGGTAGCACTCGACAAGGTAGACGTGAATGAATACCAGATTTGGCTAAAGACGCTAAAACCGTCCGTTGACAAACTGTCGAACATCACGGTCGGGAACCTCGTGACGTGCGCCAAGCTCCATGGTGTAAAGGGGATTACCTTTAAGGACGTGACATACAAGATGCCCAAGAACGACAAGAACCCCAGCAACGAACTAGAAGTCTACACGCTCGATGAACTCCACCAACTCCTAAAACAGGTGGAGGGCAAGCGCTACGAATCGAATTGTATCCTCATGGGAATCGGATCATGCCGTGTCGGTGAAGCAACGGCGGCAAGCGTGGACGATATTACGTTCGAGCAATACAACGGACACACATACGCCGTGTATGACCTCCACCAGCAGTATGGCTTTAACGCCCAAGGATTCATGACGCTAAAGACCAAGGACAGCTACCGTCCAATCATCATCCCCGAGCCGTGGAGCCTGCGTCTGCGCGAGATCATCGCAGAGCGCCGAGCCGAGGGCGAGCTCTATCTGGTAGACAGTGGCACGGGCTACCCCTACGACCGCAGCACGCTCAACCAGTTCTGGCGCAAGGACTTTAAAAATGGAGACATAACGGTGCGCTACCTTCCGATGAAGAACCTGCGCAACACGTGGGCCACGGCGATGCTGTGGAAGTACAACGTCCCCGCCCAGATGGTGGACAAGATGATGGGGCACGCAGCCAAGAATATTCTCGGTAAAAATTACGACCGCCCCGACAAACAGATGTTCATCGAGACGGTCGATAGAGCCTATTTCGGCAATTAGTTAGGTACCCGTAAGGACAAATTAGGACGCAAAACCTTTATGCAAGCGTTCTACCTGCGAGTTTGTACCTATCCGCGACTACTGGATGTTGTCGCGGATGCCCAGAGCCTTGATGAGCTCACGGTACTCGACGATGTCGTTCTTCTTGATGTAGGAGAGAAGACGACGACGGCGGCCAACGAGCATGAGCAGGCCACGACGGGTGTGGAAGTCCTTCTGGTGGGACTTCATGTGCTCGGTCAGCTCCTTGATGCGCTCGGACAGGATGGCGACCTGAACCTTGGGGTTACCGGTATCGACCGGGGAGTTACCGAACTGGGCGGTCAGCTCCGCCTTGCGCTCTTTGGAAACAGTCATTGTTTCACCTTTCGTTTCGCGTCGCCCGCGGGCGACTCAATTCGCCTCGGACTGGGAAGCCGCCGGTGGAGCGAACATCCAAGGTCGAGGTACCAACTGGTCGGTATGTTACCACAAGTGGAGCGCGCCTGCGTATCATCACCGACCCAACATGAATTCCATCGCACGGAGCCGCTGATCGGTGTGCGTGGCGGCCCAAACATGCGAAAGCCCCAGCAAAAACGCGGCCGTATGCGGATCGATCTGCTCGGCCAAAAGGGCATCGAACGTCATGGACATCAGGGCGCGCAGCCATGCGACCTCGCCGACCGACACCAACTCGGCGCCAGGCACGCTCGAAGCGCACGACCCGCACAAAAGCCCGCCGGCCTGGGCCGAGAAATGCGAGAGCATGGGATCGCCGCACGAGACGCAAGCCGAGAAATCGGGCCGGTAGCCAACGTGCGACAGCAGCTTAAAGACAAACGCTGCCACGAGCAGGTCCATATGTGCCGAGTCGAGCCCGCTGCCAACAAGCGTGAGCGCCCACTGCGTGATGGCAAAGGTAAATGGATCCTCGGCATCCTCGAACGAGCACACGCGCGCAACCTCGGCAATCGCGCTGGCGGCACAGGTCGTCTCGTAGTCAGGAGCAGCGCCGAGCGGCGCCTCTAAAAGCTCCGCCTGCGAGACCACGTCGAGTGAGCGACCATGGGCCAACAGCATATCGACGGTGCAGAAGAGCTCGCAGCGGGCCGCAAGGCGACCGCCAGGCTTACGTGCGCCCTTGGCCACGGCACGCACCTGCCGCCCCCGTTCGTCGAGCATCGTCAAAATCAGGTCGGTTTCCTTGAGCTTAGTCTTGTCGAGGACGAGCACCTTTGTGCGATATGTGCGAGAGCCTGCCATGAACGACGAGGCTTAATCTTCGGCGTTATAGCCAAAGCGGCGGATCTGCGCCTCGTCATCGCGCCAGCCGGCCTTGACCTTCACGTCGAGCTCCAAAAAGACCTGAGTGCCAAAGATACGCTCAAGGTCACGACGCGCATCGATGCCGATATGCTTGATCATCTCGCCGCCCTTGCCGATGATGATGCCCTTCTGCCCCTCGCGCTCGACATAGATCGTGGCGTGCACGCGCAGGACCTTCTTGGTCTGCTCGAGCGCGTCACAGATGACGCCCACGGAGTGAGGGATCTCGTCGCGAGTGCGACGCAGGACCTTCTCGCGCACGAACTCGGCCACAAGGGTTTCGTCGGACGCGTCGGTGCCCATGTCCTCAGGAAACCAACGCGGGCCCTCGGGCAAGAAGTGAGCGACGGTCTCGATAAACGCATCGACGTTGAAGTTCTTGACCGACGACGTCACGATCTCATCATCGTATTCCATAAGCTCGTGAGCGGCCTTGAGCTGCTCCATGACCTGTGCGGGGTCGGCCTCGTCGGCCTTCGTGAGCACCAGGACCTTTTTGGAGCGGGCATTCTTGACGCGCTCGGCGACCCAGGCGTCTCCCCTGCCGATGGGTTTGGTGGCGTCGATCAGAAACGCGACGACGTCTACGTCATTGAGCTCAAACAGGGCACTCTTATTAAGCTCGGAGCCCAGGCCGTCCTTGGGCTTGTGGATACC
>CALKBP010000024.1:0-10336 GCA_937989885.1 uncultured Collinsella sp. | reverse complement strand
GTTCGCCAACCCACACACCCCCATAAACCTGCGGCAATGTGTGCAAGACGGCACGATATCCCCCATAACCACAGCAAATAAACAATATGTTGCTCAACACGCCCCAAAACGTATGGGCCACCTGCTGTGCTAGGATAGCTAACGTTACATGAGTTCAACTGTGTTCACGGCTCCAGCAAGCCGCAAAGCACAGGGTCGATCGGCATCCGGCCGTAACGGCGGTGCCAGAAAAACCACGAGCTCCAATAGCGTTGTCATGCGTATCGCATTGAATGACTTTGTTTTGATTATTTGCAAGTTATTCATTCGATTCGAGATTTTGTGACAAATCGCAGCAGTCCTACAGCTGTTTGCGTGTGGTCCAGTTTTGTACCCGCTTTACTGGGCCGCACGCAGCCAGCTGGGGACGCGGTCTTTTTTGCGATACACGTCCGCGTCTCTAGCCACTGCACTCTTACATACCGTTCACGGTGGGGCAGAGCCACGTGCTTGTCTGACTGGGCTCAGGGTTTGAATATGGAGCGCCTTCGCGCACAAGCGCCCTGGCGAAGCCATACCCAAACCCCGTGAGCCACACGTAAGACAACAAGGGGGTGGTGCTCGTGTGGTATGTGATCCAGGTCATTAACGGTCGCGAAGACGTAATGCGCGAGCGCATCGAGCACGTGGTGCCGGCTGGCGCCATGCAGGAGCTCTTTTACCCCCAATTTCAAACTGAGATCAAGGTCCACGGCGAATGGGTCAATACGACCAAGCCGCTCTTTCCCGGTTATCTTATCTGCGATACGGAAGATCCCCGCACCGTGCAACAGTATTTGCTGCGCATGGACGACTTTGCCCGGGTGCTTTCCCAGGACGGTCAGTTTGTGCCGCTGGCAAAAGAAGAGGTCCAGCTTATTGGTGGCTTTACGCATAGGGGAGACCGCGTAGTGCCCATGAGCGAGACTCTAAAAGACGGCGACCAGGTCGTGGTGACGGCAGGGCCGCTGCTGGGCCACGAGGGCCTTATCAAAACCATTAACAGACGCAAGAGCACTGCTTATTTGGAGCTCGACCTGTGCGGCCGACGCGTAACTACGCGCGTTGGCCTAGCCGTGCTTTCAGCCGAGCAGCGCGTCATGCGGAACCTTAAAAAGGCGATCGCCTAGTTGCAGGCGACTGTTTAACGGGACAGGGAGGATCCCCGGGGGCGGGGACGTTGACTTGAAAGAAATAGTGTCAGACAAAACTGAAAATTCAGTAGAAGCGCCGGTAGGGGCCTCGCTGGTTGCCCAAGCCATGAGCGGCGGCGACTCGAGCATGCGCTACAAGGCCATGCAGGCCGTGAAGGACTGGGACAACTCGCGCCTTGCCTACCGCACAGCCAAGCGCGCCTTCGACATCGTGTTTAGCGGCTGCGTGCTGGCCGCCATCGCCATACCCAGCCTTTTGCTCGCCGCCGCCATCCGCCTGGAGAGCGAGGGCAACCCGTTCTACAGCCAGATCCGCGTGGGCCAGACCCACCGCGACGGCAGCCTTTCCACCTTCCGCATGTGGAAGTTCCGCAGCATGTTCAAAGACGCCGACAAGCGCCTCGTCGAGCTCAAGGGGCAGAACGAGATCGCCGGCGCCATGTTCAAGATGAGGGAGGACCCGCGCGTAACGAAGATCGGCAAGTTCATCCGCAAGCACTCCATTGATGAGTTCCCGCAGTTCCTCAACGTGTTCCTGGGCCAGATGTCCGTAGTCGGGCCCAGGCCGCCGCTGCCCAACGAGGTGGCCGAGTATACCGAGTACGACCTGCAGCGCTTGGCCGTGAAGCCCGGCATCACCGGCTGGTGGCAGGTGACGGAGCGCAATTCGACCGGGTTCGACGGCATGGTCCGCCGAGACCTGGAGTACATCGCCAACCGGGGCATTTTTACCGACCTCAAGATCGTTGTCCTCACAGTGATCGAGGTCATCACCGGTAAGGGTGCGTGCTAATGCTTCAGGACTATTCTAAATTCGTTGAGCTCAAGCGCGTTCCCGTAATCGATGTTCCGATTACGGGAACCAATATGTCTGAGTGTGTCGAGTTTCTCACTCGCCATATAGATGAGCTACATGGCGAATATATTTGCGTTTCCAATGCTCATACCTCGGTTATGGCCCATGACGACCCTTCCTATTGGGCCTGCCAAGCTGACTCCCTCATGTCCGTTCCCGACGGCAAGCCTTTATCTGTCGTCGGACGTAAAACAATAGAGTCTATGGGGCGTGTAACTGGACCCGATCTGATGCGAGAGATATTCAATATTTCCTTGCAGCAAGGATGGAGCCATTACTTCTACGGTAACGAGCAGAAGAATCTCGACGCTCTCAAAAATTCACTTCAAGAGGAATATCCAGGCCTGGAAATCGCTGGCATGGAGCCTTCGGTTTTCCGACCGCTCTCCGACAGCGAGAAGCGAGACCTTTCGCGACGTATCGCTGATTCGGATGCAGACTTCGCATGGATTGCTCTTGGCGCGCCCCGTCAAGAAGTTCTTATGCACGACCTCAAGGGAGGGCCACAGCCATTGATGATCGGTGTTGGCGGAGCGTTCAACGTTCTCGCCGGCGTGGTGCCAGAGGCGCCGATGTGGATGCAAAACCTGAGTCTCGAGTGGCTATACAGACTTATTCAAGAGCCGAAGCGGCTTTTCAAACGATACCTCGTAACTAATACGAAATTTCTCTTTTACCAGTTTACAAAAGCCAAACGTAAGGAAGGCAAATAGATGAACGATTCGACCACCTTTAAAGACAAGACTCTGATGATCACGGGCGGCACCGGCTCGTTCGGCAACACCGTGCTCAAGCACTTCATGAACACCGACCTGGCCGAGATCCGCATCTTCTCCCGCGACGAGAAGAAGCAGGACGACATGCGCCACCGCCTGCAGGAGAAGTCGCCCGAGCTCGCCTCCAAGGTGCGCTTCTTCATCGGCGACGTCCGAAACGCCCAGAGCGTGCGCGACGCCATGCACGGGGTGGACTACATCTTCCACGCCGCCGCCCTCAAGCAGGTGCCCTCCTGCGAGTTCTTCCCCATGGAGGCCGTGCGCACCAACGTCATCGGCACGGACAACGTCCTGCACGCCGCCATCGACGAGGGCGTGGACCGCGTCGTGTGCCTGTCCACCGACAAGGCGGCATACCCCATCAACGCCATGGGCAAGTCCAAGGCCATGATGGAGTCAATCATCTACGTCAACGCCCGCAACGGCGCCGGGCGCACCACCATCTGCTGCACCCGCTACGGCAACGTCATGTGCTCGCGCGCTCGGTGATCCCGCTGTTCATCGACCGCATCCGCAAGGGCGAGCCGCTGACGGTCACCGACCCCAACATGACCCGCTTCCTCATGAACCTGGACGAGGCCGTGGACCTGGTGCAGTTCGCCTTCGAGCACGCCAACCCCGGCGACCTGTTCATCCAGAAGGCCCCCGCCTCCACGATCGGCGACCTCGCCGAGGCCGTCCAGGAGGTCTTCGGCCGCGTGGGCACCCAGGTCATCGGCACCCGCCACGGCGAGAAGCTCTACGAGACCCTCATGACCCGAGAGGAGCGCCTGCGCGCAGAGGACATGGGCGGCTACTACCGCGTGTCCTGCGACTCGCGCGACCTGAACTACGACAAGTTCGTCGTCGACGGCGAGGTTGAGACCCAGGCCGACGAGTCCTACACCTCCCACAACACCGAGAGGCTCGACGTTGCGGGCACCATCGCCAAGATCAAGACCGCCGAGTACGTGCAGCTGGCCCTGGAGGGCCGCGAGCACGAGGCGGTGCAGTAGGGTGCGCGTCCTCGTCACCGGCGCGAGGGGCTTCGTGGGCAGGAACCTCTGCTGCGCGCTGAAGAACATAAGGGACGGCAAGGACCGCCGCGCGAAATACCAGCAACTCCTTCCCCTCGAGGTCATGGAGTACGACGTCGACTCGACCCAGGAGGAGCTGGAGGACTTCTGCTCCCGCGCGGACTTCGTCTTCAACCTGGCCGGCGTCAACCGCCCAAAGGAGCAATCCGAGTTCATGGAGGGCAACTTCGGGTTCGCCTCCACGCTGCTGGACGCCCTCGAGCGCCACGGGAATAAGTGCCCCGTCATGCTCTCCAGCTCCGCGCAGGCGAGCCTGTCGGGCCGCTACGAGGGCTCCGTCTACGGCGAGTCCAAGCTCGCGGGGGAGGGGCTGTTCCGCGAGTACTCCGAGAGGACCGGCGCCCCGGTGCTCATCTACCGCTTCCCCAACCTCTACGGCAAGTGGTGCCGCCCGCGCTACAACTCCGCCGTGGCGACCTTCTGCGACGCCGTCGCCAACGGCCGCCCCTACACCGTCAACGACCCCACCGTCGAGCTGGAGCTTCTCTACATCGACGACCTCGTCGACGAGATGTTGGGCGCCCTGCTTGGCGAGGAGCACCGCTGCGGCTACGAGGGGCTGGAGCGCGTCGACGGTGACGGGTTCTGCTACGTTCCCGGGACCGACGTGAAAACCCTGGGCGAGATCGTCTACCTGCTGGGCACTTTCCGAGACAGCCGCGAGACGCTTTCGGTGCCCGACCTCGCGGAGGGCTCCTTCTCCAAGAAGCTCTGGAGCACGTTCCTTTCCTACTACGAGCCGGGGCACTTCGCCTACGGCCTGAAGCCCAACACGGACGCGCGCGGCTCGTTCACGGAGTTCCTGCGCACGCCGGAGCGCGGCCAGGTCTCAATCAATGTTTCCAAGCCTGGCATCACCAAGGGCAACCACTGGCACATGAGCAAGTGGGAGAGGTTCCTGGTGGTCTCCGGCACCGCGAGCATCAAGCTGAGGAAGGTGGGGGAGGACTCAGAGGGGAACCCGTTCCCCGTCGACGAGTACACCGTCTCCGGGTCTGACATGCGCGCCGTGGAGATGATCCCCGGCTACACGCACTCCATCACCAACCTGTCCGACACCGAGGACCTCGTGACGGTCATGTGGGCCAACGAGCCCTTCGACCCCGAGAGTCCCGACACCTACTACGAGGAGGTCTAGACGCATGGGCAAGGACTATTCCGATATCGCATTCAAGGACGACGGACGCCTGAAGCTCCTGATCATCGTGGGCACACGCCCCGAGGTCATCCGCCTGTCCGAGGTCATCAAGAAGTGCCGCCGCCACTTCGACTGCCTGCTGGCGCACACCGGGCAGAACTACGACTACACGCTCAACGGCATCTTCTTCCGCGACCTGTCGCTCGACGACCCGGACGTCTACCTGGACGCCGTGGGCGCCGACCTGGGCGAGACCGTGGGCAACATCATCGCGGCCTCGTACAAGCTCATGGTGCAGGTGCAGCCCGACGCCCTTCTGATCCTGGGTGACACCAACAGCTGCCTGTCCGCCATCGCGGCAAAGCGCCTGCACATCCCCATCTTCCACATGGAGGCCGGCAACCGCTGCAAGGACGAGTGCCTGCCCGAGGAGACCAACCGCCGCATCGTCGACGTGATCTCCGACGTCAACCTGGCCTACTCCGAGCACGCCCGCCGCTACCTCAAGGACACCGGCTGCGCCCCCGAGCGCACCTACGTCACGGGCTCTCCCATGGCCGAGGTCCTGCGCGCGAACCTTGACAAGATCGAGGCCTCGAACATCCTCTCCGAGCTCGGCCTGGAGCCCAAGCGCTACATGCTGCTGTCCGCCCACCGCGAGGAGAACATCGACACAGAGGCGAACTTCACGAGCCTGTTCACCGCGATCAACGCGCTGGCGGAGAAATACGACATGCCGATCCTGTACTCCTGCCACCCGCGCTCCCGCAAGCGCCTGGAGGCCACCGGCTTCGAGCTCGACCCGCGCGTGCGCATGCACGAGCCCATGGGCTTCCACGACTACAACTGCCTGCAGATGAACGCCTTCGCGGTTGTCTCCGACTCGGGCACCCTGCCCGAGGAGTCTAGCTTCTTCGCGAGCGTCGGCCGCCCGTTCCCGGCGGTGTGCATCCGCACCTCTACCGAGCGCCCCGAGGCGCTGGACAAGGCCTGCTTCACGCTGGCCGGCATCAGCGAGCGCGGCCTGCTCCAGGCCGTCCACACCGCCGTCGAGCTCGATGCCGAGGGGTCGCTGCCCGAGGCGCCCGTGCCCGACTACGCCGACGAGACCGTGTCCACCAAGGTTGTCAAGATCATCCAGAGCTACACCGGCGTCGTGGACAAGATGGTGTGGAGGAAAGCGTAGCTATGGGTCTCGCCTATAGGATCCTCGGCGGCATCCCCCGTGCTTACAACAAGCTACTTCTTATGCCCTCGCTACGGCGCTCCTTTGCTGCTTGCGGCAAGAACGTGACCCTGGGCCGCCGCAGCGAGATTGCCGGAGCGGGCAATATCTACATGGGCCATGACGTGTACCTTGGCCCTGGAACAACGCTGCTCACAACCCGGGCGAAAATTCACATCGGCGACTATGTCATGAGCGGACCCAACCTTACCGTTATCACCGGCGATCACCGCACCGACATCCTCGATCGCCCCATGATGGAACTTACCGATGAGGACAAGCTCCCCGATAACGACCAGGATGTCGTTATCGGTAATGACGTGTGGATGGGCAGTGGAGTGACGATTCTAAAGGGTGTCCACGTCTCTGATCATTCCGTTATTGCCGCCGGTGCCGTCGTAACTAAAGATGTAGAGCCTGAGTATTCAATCTGGGGGGGGGGTTCCTGCTCGCATGATTTCTATGAGACCAGGATTCGATGAACATGAATAAAGGCAAAATCGAATATCGCGCAATGCAGTTGCGATATTGTGTGAGACGGTTTGCATATAAGGCCGGCAAACAAGAATATTTGCCAAAGTCTGCATTAAATCGCGACGATTTCAATACGGTTATTTCGAACTTAATTTTATCTGGTAAGCCAATCATGGTAGGCCGGTTTGGTAGTCAAGAGGCTCGTGCAACCGCTTGGGCGCTTGGCGTTGCCAAAGGATACGATAAGGCCATTCCTCTCTATGTTCAGAAACGCATGGCGGTAGGGCCTGGCTTTTTCCCGGCAGACGACGAACATATCAGGCGCTTCGGTCTTCTCATGGCCAAATCGGCAGCTGATTTGGATGCCCTGGCCTATTGGGACTCATTCATGCAGCAATGGCTTTTGAAAGAGGTTTGTGCTGAAGGCATCACCATTTCATATCTAGAAAACCTTGAGCCTTATCGAAATCAGGGCAATCCGTGGACGGCAGCTCTTTCTGGCAAGCGCGTGCTTGTTGTCCACCCTTTTGCAAAAAGTATTGAAGCTCAATATTCACGCAAAGAGCAGTTGTTTGCTAATAGAAAGTTATTACCAGACTTTGAATTGCAGACACTCGTTCCACCTCAAACGATAGCGGGCAGCGCTGATGCCCGCTATACCGATTGGTTTGATGCTTTGAAGCATCTTGAGTTTGAAGTTGACTCCAGGGAGTTTGATGTCGCAATCATTGGCTGTGGAGCGTATGGTTTTCCCTTGGCATCTCACGTGAAACGTTCTGGGCGGCAAGCGATTCATGGGGGGGGGGGATGGTTCAGATGCTTTTCGGCATCAAGGGGAAGCGCTGGGACCTCAAACCTATCTCCAAGGAGCTTTACAACTCAAGCTGGATCAGGCCGAGTATGGAAGAGCGGCCTGAACATGCGAATGAAGTGGAGAACGGATGCTACTGGTAAGGCACGGCAAGCAGGGGCTGGATTTCATGGCTAGTCGTGTGCTTATGGTAGGGCCGTCACCTGAGGCCTGGGGTGGCGTAGCAACTGTTGAGAAGAATATCTTGGATGCGGTCGCATCGACGGGTCGAGAGGTTCATTTCGTTGCAACGATGCGTGATGGATCGAAGTTCACGAAAATTTTGATGTTTCCGCAAGCATTTTTCGAGGTTCGTCGTGAACTCCGACAATGCGATGTTTGCCACATCCACACTGCGCTTGGCATGAGCTACAAGAGGAAATATCTGATTTGCAAGGAAGCGGCAAAGGCCAATGTGCCTTATATCCTCCATGTTCATGAGGGTGATTTTGAGAACCAGTACGAACATATGGGCGCCGGTGAACAGACGAAGGTTCGCTGGATGCTGCAGAATGCTTCCCGAGTCATAGCTCTCTCCGAGGAGTGGAGGAGCTATTTCGTCAGAAAGTTTGAGTTAGCAAATATTGTGGTGCTTGAAAATGCTGTATTTGTTCCGCAGGAGGTAAGTGAGCAAAAGGATCCTACGAAGTTTTACTTCTTGGGACGCATGTGCCCTAAGAAGGGTGTAGATACCCTTCTTAGGGCTGTTCGCTGTCTTCTTTTGACCCATCCCGAAACGAAAGTAATGCTTGCTGGGGGTGGCGAAGAACTGGAAAGCTATCAGCAGCTCGCCAACGAGTTGGGCGTTGGACGCAACGTCGAGTTTCTTGGCTGGGCCGACGATCTCATGAAGGCAAGACTTTCCGATGAATGCCTTACATCCGTGCTCCCCTCGGATGCTGAAGGGTTGCCCATGTGCGTGCTCGAGTCTATGGCAGCTGGGTGTGCCTCCATCGCCACTAGAGTGGGCGGCCTACCAAGTCTCATCGATGATGGGGTAAACGGTCTGCTTGTAGAGCCGCGTGACCCAGAGGGTCTTGCGAAGGCGATGAGCAGGTGCATCGAGGCCCCTGACTGGGCTCGGATGATTGCCCAACGCGGTCGCCAAACCATTATTGAACGTTACTCCATGAAGGCCTATCTCAAAAAACTGGAGAGTATTTATGAAAAAGTTGCGCGCGGTGGTGAGTGATTATTAACGCCTGCACTAACAGTACACCGCGAAGGAACTTGCTTGCTGACCGCAAGAGCCCCTCGCGATTGAGAGGCAATCTTTATTCCAATAAATTGCGTTGCACTGTCTGCCATCAAAGAACGAGGGACTTCCTATGAGCATCCTCGAGGCCATGGCGATAGACGTTTCAACCATTGCGACTCCTGCAGGCGAAACCCCTCAACTCATAAATGATGGAGTTGACGGGTTTCTCGTAACGGGCGATAACAAAAAAGTTTTAGCGTCGGATTGAGTAATTTTCTCGGATCGCCCGAGCTTAGAAAAGACATGGATCTATCAGCACGCAATAAAATATGCAGCTCATTTGATATCAATCTGCTGTGTTGTTAACGAATTGAAATTTACAGCGATTTGATCAGCGTAAACTAGAGGAATAAATTGAAATATACGAATTCAGCTCAAGAAGCTGGACATATTGTCTTTGTTCATCCTTCCTTGATGGGTGGCGGTGCCGAGCGCGTCTCTCTTGCGCTTGCATCGTACTTCGTTTCTCATGGTATTAGATTTACTTATTTCTTGACTAAAAGTAACGTTATTGAATATGATGTGCCAGATGGAGTTGAAGTGTGTTCTGAGTTTGCAGACGCTTCGCTCAAGCCACTCGACCAGGTCAAGCTAATACGGCGTTTTGTTTCCGAACGGCCCAAAGCCACGGTGATTTCATTTTTGCCACATCAAAACATGTATACGCTGATGGCGACCATCGGACTCCCAAACAGGGTTATTGTTTCGGTGCGAAACGATCCGAGATATGATTTTCCTGGCAATAAGATCCTCCCATTCATTAGAAACATGTTGTATCGAAGGTCCGATGCAATTGTGTTTCAGACAAAAAGCCAGGCAAGTTTAATGCCGACATACCTTCAGACGAATTCAAAAATCATCTTAAATCCAATATCTAGTGAACTGCCTGAACCGTATTCTGGGCTTAGAAGAAAAGCAATCGTCACAGCGGGACGGCTTGAACTTCAAAAAAATCACTCGATGACAATCAGGTCATTTGAGCTGTTTCATAAAAAACACCCTGAATATATTCTTGAAATCTTTGGCAAGGGAAGCCTTCAATCAGAACTAGAAAACCTTGTTCATAGCCTTGACATGGATGATTCAATCAAATTTATGGGCTTTTCTTCTGACGCTCTTTTGCACATTAGAACTGCATCGGCTTTTGTAATGTCATCAAAGTTCGAGGGTCTATCTAATTCGATGCTTGAGTCCTTGTGCATGGGGGTTCCAACAATTTGCACCAAATGTGGCGGTGGTGGAGCAGAAGCAGTTATTCGGAATGGCGTGAACGGCATTTTGGTCGATATTGATGACGATATAGCTGAGAGCGAAGCGTTAAACAAGATCGTCGAAGATAAGTCCTATTCGAATCATTTGTCTAATAATGCCCTGATGCTAAGGCGGTCCCTTTCTTTAGAAACTATTGGCAATGAATGGGCAAATCTTCTCTTTAAATAGATTCGCCCAAACGTCTCCAATAAGGAAAACAGAATTGCAATATCAGTTAAACCAATACAATCAAAATAGAA
>CALKBP010000023.1:0-25014 GCA_937989885.1 uncultured Collinsella sp. | reverse complement strand
TGTCTCAAGATTTGCATCTGCCACTCAAGATGATCAAGAACATCGCGGCGGAAGTGGCTGAAGAGGTGTCTGCCCAGCTTGCAGAACTTGCCTCTGCAACCGGAGATTTGGGTCGGGTCGCTCTGAAAATTCAGACGGATTCCGTTGAGAGAATGAGGGTTCTGGAGCAATTCTCAGCCTAAAGCAAAGCGGGGCCACCGTAATGGTGGTCCCGCTCTTGGAAGACTTGGGCACGTGGGCTTGCGCTCCGCGATGCGTTAGGCGTACGTTTGCTACTTCACGACCAAGATGTCGCAGTCGGTGTTGCGCAGCAGGAACGTCGAAATTGAACCCAGGAGTGCATACTTGATCGAGGACAGGCCACGAGCGCCGCAGAGCACCAGGTCGGGCTTGACCACGTCGAGCATCTCGTCTTTGAGCGTCTCGCGAATGCGGCCGGCGCGAATCATGACCTCGACCTCGGGAATGTCGGGATTGGCCTTGGCCTCTTCGAGCTGCTTGGCGATGGAGTTCTTAAATGCCTCCTCTAGGCCGTTGACCAGATCGACTGGATATGAACCGGCGCTCTCGAGTGCCGTGGAATCGATAACGTGGCCGATAATCAGCTTGGCGCCGTTGTTCGCGGCGACCTTGATGGCGCGTGCGAGCACAAAATCCTGCTGCTCAGTACCGTCGAGTGAAACAAATACCTTGGTGTAGCCCTCGTTCATGGTTTCCTCCTTGGTCTATCGCACGGGCGTGGGGCTCGTGCATCGGGCGGGCGCGGATGCGTGGCCGCCGGACACTTTATCTTGTTGCAGTTATACCCAAGGATTTGGGTTTGACCGCTCGCAATTCTGTGAACGGGCGAGTTTTTTGGTAAGGGTAGGCGCAGGCGCGCCGTCAACGGTTGATAATGGGACATCGCCCGCACCGTCCGCAGAACAATATCGGCGGGTGTCTAACGAGGGGGTCCCTTTGGATATCATCGAGCTTCTAAAATCTGCCTTCATGGGCCTGGTCGAGGGCATCACCGAATGGCTGCCTGTTTCGTCGACCGGTCACATGATCTTGGTGGACGAGTTCGTCAAGATGAACGTGAGCGAGACGTTCTGGAATATGTTTCTGGTCGTGATTCAGCTTGGCGCCATTTTGGCCGTCTGCGTTCTGTTCTTCTACGACCTTAATCCGTTTTCTCCCAGCAAGGGCAAGGAGGGCCGTCGTGACACCTGGGTGTTGTGGGGCAAGATTGTGCTTGGCTGCATTCCCGCCGCGGCGATCGGTCTGCCGCTTAACGACTGGATGGAGGAGCATTTCTATAATGCTCCCGTCGTGGCGCTGGCGCTCATTGTGTACGGCGTGCTGTTTATCGTGATCGAGAACTGGCGCGCGAACAAGCGCGACCAGGCCGCTCTTGCCGGTTCGTTTGGTTCGCGTGCCGTGGTGACGGGCGGACGCCCCGCTGGTGCGCATTTTGCCACGTCCACTGCGACTGCCGCTGCAGACGATGACGATAGCCTAGACTTTGGCTCCATCACTACGCTCGAGGACCTGAGCTGGAAGACCGCGCTGGGTATCGGTTGCTTCCAGGTGCTTTCGCTGATTCCGGGCACATCGCGCTCCGGCTCCACCATCATCGGCGGCCTGCTGCTTGGCTGCACACGCTCGGTGGCGTCTAAGTTCACGTTCTTCCTGGCCATTCCCGTCATGTTTGGCGCGAGCGCGCTCAAGCTGGTCAAGTACTTTATTAAGGGCGGCACGTTCGGCACCAACGAGATCGCCATCCTGGGCGTGGGCTGCATCGTGGCCTTTGTGGTTTCGCTTATCGCCATCAAGTGGCTTATGGGTTTCGTGCGCCGTCACGACTTCAAGTGCTTCGGCGTCTACCGCATCATCCTGGGCATCGTGGTTCTCGCGTACTTCTTTGTCCTGGAGCCGATGCTCGGCCTCTAACTTAGTTGACGCTGCGCGACGGCCAGGGCGACAACTTGTCATTCAAAGGGGGTGGCATGACCAAAAGGTCTATGCCGCCCTCTTTTCATGCCAATTTGTTCGCCCTGGCCGCCGCTCGCTACCGTGGCCATGACATCGGCGGTTCCGTGATTGTCAATAGATTGGTGCAAAGCAACCTGACCCCATTGCGCCAAATCCGCTGGGGCGGGTCTGACGGTGGCGCACGGAGTCGTGGTGTGATTTGCGTCGGTGTCCGCGCGGCTCGGTATACTGGTACGGCTCAAACTATGGCGCTGCCCGCAGGCGCGCCGTCCGTCAGATGAGGAGTCGCCCATGACCCAGCCCCTGCCCTGGGAAAAGAACGCCGCGGTACCCGTGCCGCCCGCGCCGGAACCCGTGCCGCTCGATGCATACACCGCCCCTGCAGCGCCGGAGCCCGAGCTCGTCCCGCTCGACATCTACGACGCTCCCGCGCCGGCGCCCAAGCCCGCCAAGCCGCTCGTCGACATTGACAGCCTTAATCCCGCCCAGCGCGAGGCGGTCCTGTCCACCGAGGGTCCGTTGCTGGTGCTCGCCGGCGCCGGCTCGGGCAAGACCCGCGTCTTGACCTTCCGCATCGCACATATGCTCGGCGACCTGGGTGTTAAGCCTTGGCAGGTTCTTGCCATCACGTTTACCAACAAGGCCGCGGCCGAGATGCGCGAGCGTCTGGCGGCGCTCATTCCCAGCGGTACCCGCGGCATGTGGGTGTGCACCTTCCATGCCATGTGCGTGCGCATGCTGCGCGAGGACGCCGACCTGCTGGGCTACACCGGCCAGTTCACCATCTACGATGACGATGACTCAAAGCGCATGGTGCGCGACATTATGCAGGCGCTCGGCATCGAGCAAAAGCAGTTCCCCATCAACATGATCCGCAGCAAGATCAGCTCGGCCAAAAACGCCATGATCGGCCCCGAGGACATGCTCAAGAGCGCCGATAGCCCCAACGATAAAAAGGCCGCACAGGTCTACTTGGAGCTGGAGCGTCGCTTGCGCGCCGCCAATGCGATGGACTTCGACGACCTGCTCGTGCGCGCGCTTGAGCTGCTGCGCACCCGCCCCGAGGTGCTCGATAAGTACCAAGAGCGCTTCCGCTACATTAGCGTCGACGAGTATCAGGACACCAACCACGTCCAGTACGAAATCGCCAACCTGCTGGCCGCCAAGTACCAAAACCTCATGGTCGTGGGCGACGATGACCAGTCCATTTACAGCTGGCGTGGCGCCGACATCACCAATATCCTGGACTTTGAGAAGGATTTTAAAAACTGCAAGACCGTCAAGCTGGAGCAGAACTATCGTTCCACGGGTCATATCCTGAACGCCGCCAACGCCGTGGTACGCCACAACTCGCAGCGCAAGGACAAGCGCCTGTTTACGGCCGAGGGCGATGGCGAGAAGATCCAGGCCTTCCAGGCGAGCGACGAGCGCGACGAGGGCCGCTGGATTGCCGGCGAGATCGAGAAGCTGCATGCCAAAGGCACGAGCTACGACGACATTGCCGTGTTCTATCGCACCAACGCCCAGTCGCGTATCCTCGAAGATATGTTCCTGCGCGCGGGCGTGCCCTACAAGATCGTGGGCGGCACGCGATTCTTCGACCGTGCCGAGATCCGTGATGTCATGGCCTACCTTAAGATGATCGTGAACCCGGCCGACGAGATGAGCGTCAAGCGCGTCATCAACACACCGCGCCGTGGCATCGGCTCCACCTCGATCCAAAAAATCGAGCAGCTGGCGCGCGACAACCGTTGCTCGTTCTTCCAGGCTTGCGAGATTGCGTGTGCCGAAACCGGCATGTTTAGCGCCAAGGTCCGCAATGGCCTGTCAAGCTTTGTGTCGCTGGTGCGCGAGGGCCGCCGCATGGACGGCGAGCTCAAGGACGTCGTCGAGATGATTGTCGATAAGACGGGTCTGCTGCAGGCGTTTCGCGCCGAGGGCACCATGGAGTCTGAGAGCCGTGCCGAGAACATCCAGGAATTCCTGGGCGTCGCTGCCGAATTTGAGGAGACGCACGAGGACATCGAGGGTACGCTCGAGAGCTTGGAAGAGCTGCGCGCAGCTGGTGTTGCCGACGTGCCTGCCGGCGCCGAGCCCGTCGTGGTGAGCGCGCCCGCGCCCGAACCGGGGCCATTTGCCCCGGCATCCTCGTTTGAGGCACTCGTCGGCGCGCGCGATGCCGCAGGTTCCAATCCGCTCGATAGCCTAGCCGCCCCGGCGCTCTCGCCGCAGGATGCCCTGGCCGCCGCCATCGCGGGCAACGCGTATGCCGCGCCGACGGGGATGCCGGCGGGTGCCGTGCATGCCGACGAGATTGAGCGCACCTATGGTCCGCTCACCTGTAAGGCGCTACCGGCACTCATGGAGTGGCTGGCCCTGCGCTCCGACTTGGATTCCCTGGCCGGCGAGACGCATGCCATTACCATGATGACCATCCACTCCGCCAAGGGCCTGGAGTTCCCGGCGGTGTTCGTGGCCGGCATGGAGGAGGGCATCTTCCCGCACGTGCACGACTTTGGCGGCAGCGATGACCCGGGTAAGCTCGAGGAGGAGCGTCGCCTGGCCTACGTCGCCATCACGCGTGCCCGTAAGCGCCTGTTCCTGACCTATGCGGCCACGCGTCGCACCTACGGCTCGACCTCTGCCAACCCGCGCTCGCGCTTCCTCAACGAGATTCCGTTTGAGGATATCGAGTTTAGCGGTATCGGTTCTGCCGGTTTTGAAGGCACGGGTTGGGAGAAGCGCGGCGACCGTCACGGCACCTTTGGCTCGGGCATGGGTTCGGATATGTACGGCGGCAAGGTATTTGGTTCGCATACGCGCTCGACTGGCGGTTCCGGTTCGCGCGGCGGATCGAGCTTTGACGATTTCTTTGGTGGCAGCAGCTACGGGACCGAGCGCCATCGTGGGGTCTCGCCCGACGCCGGCCGTGTTGCCTCGATCTTTGGCTCGGGCGCGCCGCGAGCCAAAAAGCCGTCGTCCAAGGTGTCCCCGACGGTGGAGCGCAAGGTCGATCGCGCCAGCGCATCGCAGGACTTTGCCGCGGGCGATACCGTGAGCCATAAGACCTTTGGCACGGGTACCGTGATCTCGGTCGCCGGAGACATGATCGAGGTCCAGTTCGAAAAGACCGGCCAGACCAAAAAGCTCATGAAGGGATTCGCTCCGATCGTCAAGCTGTCGTGATCCTGGCGGACCTGGGCGGGCGTATAGGGCAACATCGCCTGCTCGGGCAGTCCTGCGCAAGACGGAGAGCACATTAAGTGCTCTCCTTTGCGTGCGGAACTCGCGATCGATGTTGCCCTATACGCCCGCCCAGGTCCTTGGGTAACGGTGCTTGCGAACGTCGCTCTGCTCGTTCGCTTTTTGATCTGGAGAGCCGGGTGGGCTGATAAATAGATATGGCAAGGGGCTCTCCCGCACATGGACGGGAGAGCCCCTTGTTGCGTTTGGGTTGTTGGTGCGACCTACAGGTGGCTGATGATCAGTTCCATCTTGCCTTCGAGGTCGATGGAGCTGACGGTGCTCGGGGCCAGCAGGTGGCTTCCCTTGTGGACGGGGTCGCCGCAGACGGTGCCTTCGCCGTCGATGACCGACAGGCACATGAAGGGCCAGCGCTGGTCGAGGGTCTTGCTGCCGTTGACGCGCACGCGATCGACGGTGTAGCAGGGGTTGGACTCGAGCTCGGTCACGCCGTCCACCTCGGGCGCGGTCACCGTGCCGTCGGTCGGAGCCTGAGCATCAAAGTCGATGCAGTCGAGGCTCTGCTCAATGTGCAGCGGGCGCAGGTTGCCGTCAGTGCCGGGACGGTCGTAGTCGTACAGACGATACGTCACGTCGCTCGACTGCTGCGTCTCCAAAATGAGCGTGCCGGTCTTGATGGCGTGCACGGTACCGGAATCAATCTGGAAAAAGTCGCCCTTGTGAATCGGCAACACGTTGAGCATGTCGTCCCAACGTCCTTCCTCGATCATTTGTGCGGCCTCGGCGCGGTCCTTGGCACGCTGGCCGACGATGATCGTGGCGTCGGGCTCGCAGTCCAGCACATACCAACACTCGGTTTTGCCCAGGCTACCGTTCTCGTGCTCGGCAGCGTACTCGTCGTTGGGATGAATCTGGATCGAAAGGTCGTCCTTGGCGTCCAGAATCTTAATGAGCAGCGGGAACTCCTTGCCCTCGCAGTTGCCAAAGAGCTCGCGATGCTCGGCCCACAGCCACGACAGCGTGTGGCCGGCATACGGGCCCTCCGCAATCTGGCAGTCGCCGTTGGGGTGGGCCGAGATGGCCCAGCACTCACCGATGGGGCCATCGGGAATGTCGTAGCCAAATACGGTTTCGAGCTGGCGACCGCCCCAGATCTTCTCGTGGAAGATCGGCGTCAGCTTAATCAAATCGGACATATTCATACCTCATTGTGTTGCGCGGGCGCTGCGTAAAACTGTTCAAAACGAGCGCCCGCATGACTGCAAAAACCTATGCCAACGTTACGTTGTGCAACTCAAAGCGGTCGCCAACGTTGCGCGAGACCGAATACTCAAAGGCGGCGCCGCTGTCCAAAAAGCCAATCTGGGTGAGCTCGAGCAGGGGAGAGCCAGGCTTGGTGTCCAGGCGCTCGGCTTCTTCCTCGGTTGCTGCCACGGCGCGAATGGTACGGTGGAAGCTCGAAATCTTCAGCCAACATTGCTCGCGGATGAAGTGGTAGACCGATCCGTACAGGTCCTTCTTTTTAAGGCCTGGAATCAGCTCGAGGGGCATGTAGGTGTACTCGATAACGATGGGCTTCTCATCGGCCTGACGCACGCGCACGATGTGATAGGCAAAGTCATCCTCGGCAATTCCCAGCTGGGCTGAGATGTCCGCTGGTGGATTAACAATCGAGAAATCGTAGACCACCGAGGTCACCTTCTCCCCGCGGTGCTCATACGAAAAGCCCTGGGCACGGTCGTTTTTGCCCTGGAAAAACGCCTGACCGGGAAGTCCCGCCGTGTCCTTAACGTAGGTACCCGATCCGCGTCGGCTGGTAATAAGACCTTCCTCGGTGATTTGCTCGATAGCTCGTTTGACGGTGATTTTGGAAACGCTATAGAGCTCGCAGAACTCAACGACGGTGGGAAGCTTGTCGCCCGGTTTAAGAGTGCCATCCTCGATGCTTCGACGAATATCTGCAGCTATCGCCTCGTATTTGGGAATCATTGAACCTCCTTTCCGACATATATCAATACGCAAGTAAGTATAACCCTTAACAAGGCACCCATATAACCTTTATCTAAGAAGCTCGAGAAAGAAAAAAGAAAAAGACGCTTTACTTTAGAATTAGAGCGCTATAGTATAAGCAACGAACGGAATCTTTCCGCAGAACAGGATCGACCGTTTGGGGACGGTTTTGTTTTGGCGGGTTGGATATCGGTATGACCGGTGCGCGCCCGCGCCGGATAACCTGCCAAAGCAAACCCGTCTCCAACCGGAAGCTCTAGAACACGAAAGCGAGGACTTTGATGGCACAGTATCAGCTGCCCAACGACTTCTTCTTTGGCGCTGCTATGTCCGGCCCGCAGACTGAGGGTCAGTGGAACCAGGGCGGCAAGCTCGAGAACCTGTGGGACACCTGGTCCATCCAGGATCTGGGCTCGTTCTACAACTGCGTTGGCTCTTACGCCGGCAATGACTTTATGGCCAAGTACCAGGAAGACCTTCGCATTTTGAAGGACTTGGGCCTGGATACCTATCGCACTTCCATCCAGTGGAGCCGTCTGCTCGATGCCGACGGCAACCTCAACGAGGAAGGCGCCGCGTGGTATCACGAGTTGTTCCGCGCCTCTCGCGAAGCCGGCCTGGAGCCGTTTGTCAACTTGTACCACTTTGACATGCCCACCTACCTTTTTAACCGTGGCGGCTGGGAGAGCCGTGAGGTTGTCGAGGCTTACGCACATTACGCCGACGTCGCCTTCCACGAGTTTGGCCAGGAGATCAAGTACTGGTTCACCTTTAACGAGCCCATCGTCGAGCCCGAGCAGCGCTATCAGGAGGGCGTGTGGTTCCCGCAGCTCCACGACTTTAGCCGCGCTCGCACCGTGCAGTATCACATCTCGCTGGCACATGCGCTGGCCGTGGCCAACTACCGTCGCGCCTATGACGAGGGCGCCGTTCGCAGCGATGCCAAGATCGGCATGATCAACTGCTTTACCCCGGTCTACACCAAGGAGAACCCCAGCGAGGCGGACCTCGAGGCCGTGCGTATGACCAGCGGCATCAACAACCGCTGGTGGCTCGACCTCATTACCAAGGGCGAGCTTCCCGCCGACGTGCTCGACAGCCTGGCCGAGGGCGGCGTTAAGCTTCCGTTCCGTGCCGGCGACCAAGAGATTCTTAAGCAGGGTGTTGTCGACTGGCTCGGTTGCAACTACTACCACCCCACGCGCGTTCAGGCGCCGGCGAGCAAGATCGACCAGTACGGTCTGCCGCACTTTGCCGACGAGTACGTGTGGCCCGACGCCGTTATGAACGAGAGCCGCGGCTGGGAGATCTACCCGCAGGGCCTCTACGACTTTGGCATGGACTGCGCTAAGAACTACCCCGATCTTGAGTGGTTCGTTTCCGAGAACGGCATCGGCATCATGGACGAATACAAGAACCGAGACGCCGAAGGAACCATCCAGGATGACTACCGCGTCGACTTTGTACGCCAGCACCTGGAGTGGGTTGCCAAGGCAATTGCCGAGGGCGCCAAGTGCCGTGGATACCATTATTGGGCCGTCATCGATAACTGGTCTTGGGCGAATGCCTTTAAGAACCGTTACGGTTTTGTCGAGGTCGACCTTATGGACGGCTACAAGCGCCGCCTTAAGAAGTCGGCAGCTTGGCTCAAGCAGGTCGCCACGACTCACGTGGTTGATTAGCGAACGGGCGAACGCCCAGACCGCGCGCCGCTGCGCGCAACACATGGCACATCTGGTGGCAGAGGGCGACAGACCACCGTGCGCATAGGAAAAGGCCGGATTTGAAAGTTAGGAGCAATCATGGCCAGTGACAACGGAAAGAGCTTCCTCGACAAGTTTGCCGAGGTCTCTGCGAAGGTGGGAAACCAGGTTCACCTGCGTTCCCTGCGTGACGCCTTCGCGACCATCACGCCGCTCTATATCCTTGCGGGTATCGCGGTTCTTATTAACAACGTCGTGTTCCCTCTGTTCCCGCTCGATGCGGCGGGCCTTGCCAACCTTCAGACGTGGGGTTCGGCAATTACGCTGGGCACCCTCAACGTCTCTGCCATTATCTTGGCCGGATTGATTGGCTACAGCCTCGCTAAGAACAAGCGTTTCGATAACCCGCTCGCTTGCGTGGTCGTCGCTATCTCTGCTTTCGTCATCATGATGCCGCAGCAGATCACCGCCTCGCTCGCCGCCACGAGCCCGCTGCTCACCGACAAGATCACCTCCGCCGAGGTCACGGGCGCCCTTTCGACTGCCAACACCGGCACCAACGGTCTGTTCTCGGCTATTATCATCGCCCTGCTTTCCGTCTCGCTCTTCATCAAGATTTCTGGCGTCGAGAAGCTCAAGGTTAAGCTGGGCGAGGGCGTGCCTCCCGCGGTCTCCAACTCCTTCAACGTCATGATCCCGATGCTGCTCAACCTCGCGATCTTCGCTCTTGCCGCAGCCCTGCTCGCCGTGTGGGCCGGCACCGATCTGTGCACCATCATCTCCACGTGCATCTCCAACCCGCTCAAGAGCATCATGAACGCCGGTCCGTGGGCTGTTATCCTCATCTACACCCTTGCTAACCTGCTGTTCTGCGTCGGTATTCACCAGTCCACCATCTCTGGCGCTACCGTCGAGCCGATCCTGACCATGCTCATCGTCGACAACATGGCTACCTTTGCCGCCGGTGGCACCATCCAGCCCGATCACTACATGAACATGCAGATCGTTAACAGCTTCGCCCTCATCGGCGGCTCGGGCTGCACCCTCATGCTTCTGCTCGACACGCTCCTGTTCTCCAAGAACAAGGCTTCCGAGACCGTTTCCAAGATGGCTATCCTGCCTGGTCTGTTCAACATCAACGAGCCGGTTATCTACGGTTACCCCATCGTGTACAACCTGCCGCTCATGATCCCGTTCGTCCTTCTTCCCGATCTGTTCATCGGCATCACCTATGGCCTTACCTGCGCAGGCATCATCAGCCCCTGCATCGCCCAGGTGCCCTGGACCATGCCTCCCGTCATCAATGCCCTGCTCGCTACGGGCTTTGACTGGCGCGCCGGCGTGTGGCAGGCTATCGAGATTGTCATTGGCATGGCCGTCTACCTGCCCTTTATGAAGATTTCCGAGAAGGCAATCGCCAAGCAGGAGGCTTTCGCCGAGTAGAACGCCTAACGTTCGTCCCTTTCACCTTTGCGGGCGCCGGTACGCGGTGCCGGTGCCCGCAGCTCTCTCCCTTGTGTAAAGATGCAGGGGGGTGGGCACAATAGCCGCAAGGAATACAACCAGTTGTCGTCTGCGCGCCGCGCAGTTATAAGGAGGAAACCATGAAGAAGATCATGCTCTGCTGCAATGCCGGCATGTCCACGAGCCTGCTGGTCCAGAAGATGCAGGCCGAGGTTGCAAACCGTGGTCTGGATATTGAGGTCGAGGCTCGTCCCATGAACGAGGCCCACGATCACCTGGACGAGTGCGACATGTTGCTGCTTGGTCCGCAGATCGGCTACACCAAGGGCGATTTTGAGAAGGAGGCCGCCGGTCGTTTTCCGGTCGAGGTCATCAACATGGTCGACTACGGCCGCATGAACGCTGCCGGCATCATCGACCACTGCGTCAGCGTGATGGGCTAGGTGCTCCGCATGGAGGATATGAACGAACTGCAGATGACCTGCTTCGAGATCATCAGCTACGTCGGTACCGCCAAGAGCATGTACATCAATGCCGTGCAAAAGGCCAAGGAGGGCGATTTTGACGCCGCCGAGGAGCTTATCAAGCAGGGCGACGAGGCCTATAACGGTGGCCACGATGTTCACATGGGGCTTCTGAAGAAGGAGGCCAACGGCGAGCGCAACGGCGAGGCCCCGCTGATTCTGCTGCATGCCGAGGACCAGATGGCCGGCACCGAGACCATGCGCGTCATGGCGACGGAGCTCATCGAGGTTCACAAGCAGCTGCAGGCACTTAAGGCCTAGTCGGCGTTATCGCCGCGATGGACCGTGCGGTCCAACAGACAATACAGTCCCTTTGACGGGCGCCGGGAGTCTCCGCCTCCCGGCGCCTTTATATTTGGGGAAGGTCTTGCGCGACCTATTAAGCGACCATTCGCGTTTCCCCAGATAAAGCCTGCCAAAACAAACCTGTCCCTTTTTGGTAGGTTTTTGCCTTGGGAGCGGTACCATACAGGCAATGTTTAAACGAGAAAGGTGGGCTCCCATGGAACCTAAGCAGTACTACATCGGCATCGACGTCGGCGGCACCTCGGTTAAGGAGGGCCTGTTCGACGAGGACGGCAACCTGCTTGCCAAGGCCAGCGTGCCCACGCCTCCCATCGTTGACGCTGCGGGCTTTGCCGCGGTGACCGAGGCTATCGACCAGGTGGTCGCCAAGGCGCAGATTCCGCGTGCCTTTGTGGCGGGCATTGGCCTGGCCGTTCCGTGCCCCATCCCGGCATCGGGCGATGCCAAGGTCAAGGCCAACATTGCCATTAACCTGCCCGAGCTGAGGATCGCCATTCAAAAGCACTGCCCCGACGCGGTCGTTAAGTACGAGAACGATGCCAACGCCGCTGCCATGGGCGAGGCCTGGCTCGGTTCTGCCAAGGGCGTGCAGAACGTCGTGATGGTCACCATCGGTACCGGCGTGGGCGGCGGCGTAATCGTCAACGGCGACGTGGTATCGGGCGTTGTGGGCGCCGGCGGTGAGATTGGCCACATGTGCCTGAACCCGGCTGAGGAGCGCACCTGCGGCTGTGGCGGCCATGGCCATCTGGAGCAGTATTCCAGCGCCACTGGCGTGGTGAGCAACTACCTTGCTGAGTGCAAGAAGGCGGGCGTCGAGCCCATCGAGCTCACCGGGCCTTCTGATTCCAAGGACGTGTTCCAGGCCTGCCGCGAGGGTGACAAGCTCGCGCTGGCAGCTGCCGATACCATGGCCGACTATCTCGGCCGTGCCCTGGCGCTTATTGCTAACGTGGTTGACCCCGAGATGTTCCTGATCGGTGGCGGCGCGTCCGCTTCGGCCGATGTCTACCTCGACAAGGTCCGCGAGCACTTCCAGCGCTACGCGCTTTCCGCCTCGCGCGAGACGCCCATCAAGGTCGCTTCGCTCGGCAACGACGCCGGCATCATCGGCGCCGCCTACGTAGCCCTGCGCGCCGCCGGTAAATAGCTGGTGCAAGGGGGTCAGGTTACTTTGCACCAACACGGTGCAAAAGGGACAGTCTTGGCCCCCATGCCTGCCCCAAAATATGCCGTGACCCTTCCGTCTGCGAAGGCTCGGCATCGGCGTGCTACCATAGCTACGTCCAAGTACACATATCAAGTGGAGGATATCCATGGCAAACGTTCTTGTCTTTGGTCACCAGAACCCCGATAACGACGCCATCATGAGCGCCGTCGTCCTGTCCCAGCTGCTCAACCAGGTTGAGTATGCCGGCAACACCTACGAGGCCTGCGCCCTTGGTCAGCTTCCGGCCGAGTCCGCCAAGCTGCTCGCCGACGCCGGCATCGCCGAGCCCCGCGTGATCGAGTCCGTCGAGGCCGGTCAGCTCGTCGTCCTCACCGACCACAACGAGTCTGCCCAGTCCGTCGCCGGCCTTAAGGACGCCACGGTCTTTGGCGTTGTCGATCATCACCGCATCGGCGACTTCGAGACCGCCGGCCCGCTGCACTACATCTGCCTGCCCTGGGGCTCCAGCTGCACCATCGTCACCAAGCTCGCCGGCGTGCTCGGCGTTGAGCTTTCCGACGTCCAGGCTAAGCTGCTGCTCTCGGCCATGATGACCGACACGCTCATGCTCAAGAGCCCCACCACCACCGATGTCGACCGCGCCGTCGCCGCCAAGCTCGGCGAGCAGGTGGGCGTCGACCCGGTCAAGTTTGGCATGGAGGTCTTCCTCACCCGTCCGTCCGGCTCCTTTACCGCTGCCGAGATGGTCGGCAACGACATCAAGATGTTCGAGCCCGCCGGCAAGAAGCTGCTCATCGGCCAGTACGAGACTGTCGACAAGACCCGCGCACTCGGCATGATCGACGAGATTCGCGAGGCCATGCGCGCCTACGCTGCCGAGAAGGGCGCTGACGGCATTGTCCTGTGCATCACCGACATCATGGAGGAGGGCTCGCAGGTCCTGCTCGAGGGCGAGACCGAGGCCGCTCAGAAGGGCCTGGGCATTGCCGACGAGCACGACGGCGTCTGGATGCCGGGCGTCCTCTCCCGTAAGAAGCAGGTCGCTGCCCCCATCATGGCCGCCTGCTAGGTTTAGTTCACTAAACGCCACGACCGGATCGCGGACGCCCCGCGCTCCGGTCGTTTTTTGTGCATGGCGCCGCGTCGTCTCTTGGACAGGCGTGCCCGTGCCGTTGGGCAAATAATGTTCAACCTGTGGTTCCGCTTTTCGGCCACGCCTGCGTGCTTGTCGTGCAGGGTAGGCTAGATGCAAGCGTAATACGTTAGAGCGCGGCGCCGCCACTTGGGCGGGCCGTGCTTTTTTAAGACGGGAGCTTTCCCGTGAAAGGAGCCGCCCATGGCAGCAACCGAGCAGCTGTTCAACGTCCGTGAGCGCAAGCGCTTTGAACGCCACGACATTTGGGAGCGCATCGCCGAGAACGGCACGATTTCCGCCGCGGTTATGGTCATCGCCGCCATCGCCGCCGTCATTTGCGCCAATACCGATGCCTACGAGGCCATCCATCACTTTTTGGAGACCCCGCTGTATGTGGGTCTGGGCAACCTTACGGCCGGTCTTACCGTTGAACTTTTCGTCAACGACTTCCTCATGGCGATTTTCTTTTTGTTGGTGGGCATTGAGCTTAAGTACGAGATGACGGTCGGCGAGCTCAAGAATCCGCGTCAGGCCATGCTTCCCATGCTGGCGGCCGTGGGCGGCGTCGTCGTTCCCGCCTGCATCTACCTGATCTTTAACCATGCCGGCGCCCGCAACGGTTGGGCCATCCCCATGGCAACCGATATTGCCTTTGCGCTGGGCGTGCTGTCGCTTTTGGGCAACCGCGTGCCCAACGGCGTGCGCGTGTTCTTCTCGACGCTCGCCATCGCCGACGACCTTATCTCCATCGCCGCCATCGCCATCTTCTACGGTCAGAGCCCCAATCCGTTTTGGTTGGGCGCCGCTGCGCTTGTGACCTGCGCGCTCGTGTGGCTCAACAAGACGCAGCATTACCGCCTTGCCCCGTATTCGGTACTGGGTCTGCTGTTGTGGTTCTGCATGTTCAAGAGCGGCGTACATGCCACGCTCGCCGGCGTCATCTTGGCCTTTACCATCCCGGCCAAGTGCGGCGTCAAGCTCGATAGCCTCACCGATTGGTTGGGCGAGTGCCTGCCGCTGCTTGATGACCGCTACGACGACGAGGCGCACATCTTGGGCCAGCATGACTTTACCGTCTCGACCACCAGGGTCGAGCGCGTCATGCACCGCGTGACCCCGCCGCTCATCCGCATGGAGCGTCTGATCTCCACGCCGGTCAACTTTGTGATTCTGCCGATCTTTGCGTTCGTGAACGCACAGGTTCGCCTAGTGGGCGTGGACATGAGCACGCTGCTCACCGACCCGGTGACGCTCGGCGTGTACTTTGGCATGCTGCTGGGCAAGCCGATTGGTATCTTTGGCATGACGTTTGCCCTGGTTAAGTTTAGGGTCTGCGAGCTGCCGCATAACGTTAACTGGCACATGATTGCCGGTGTGGGCATTCTGGGCGGCATCGGCTTCACCATGTCGATCCTCATCAGCGGCCTTGCCTTCCCGACGGCCCAGTTTGAGGTTCTGGCTGCCAAGGCCGCCATCCTTGCCGGTTCGGTCACCGCTGCCGTGCTCGGTATGATCTACATGAGCGTGGTCTGCAAACACCCCGCGCCCAAAGACAAGTAAAAGCATATACAAGTTTGAAAACGCCGCCTGTGGACACCATCACAAGCGGCGTTTTAGTCAATGGGGACGTTCTTAAATGACTAGGTTTATTCCACGGTGCCGTAGACGGCGCCCCAGCCGTGGGCGGCCAAGGCGGAGTTGAGCTGGTCGCAAAGTGACTGGCGGTCGTAATAGCCGGGCGGTAGCAGGTTGACGATTTCCATGAGATCGGGCGCCAGGTCCAAGATTTCGGCTTGTACGATCAGATCCAGGCGGTCGATGGCGTGGCGGTCGTAAAACAGTCCGTCGACCAGGCGCTGCAGGTCGCCGAATTCCTCGGCCTGAAACGATCCGTACTCCATAGTGCCTCCTTGGGCGCCCCACGCCGGCATGCGCGGCGATTCGTAAATCATTGCGATGAACTTAATCTATCACGGCTTCATACCGTTGCGGCGGTGGCGGTCTATACTTAGACGAACTGCAACGTCCCGCTTCGCGAAAGGTCGCACCCATGCAGACGATCTACCAGAAGATGGAAACCACCGAACTCGATGCCGCCATCGAGGTGCTCAAAGCCGAGGTCGCCGAGGTCAAGGCCAAGGGCCTGGCGCTCGACATGGCCCGCGGCAAGCCGTCGCCCTCCCAGGTGGACATCTCTCGACCCATGCTCGATATCCTCAATGCCGATGCCGATCTGCACGACGGCAACGTCGACTGCTCAAACTACGGTTGCTTTGAGGGCATTCCCTCGGCGCGCAAGCTGGCGGGGGAGTTCCTGGGTTGCCCTGCCGAGCAGACGCTCGTACTGGGTTCGTCGAGCCTTCTGATCGAGCACGATATCGCCGGCATGTTTTGGCGCTGCGGTTCGTGCGGCAGCGAGCCTTGGGAGGCTTACGAGGCCGCGCACGACGGCAAGAAAGTCAAGTTCCTGTGCCCTGTTCCCGGCTACGACCGTCACTTTGGCATCACCGCCGACCTGGGTATCGAGAATGTCCCCGTCGCGATGACCGACAACGGCCCCGACATGGACGAGGTCGAGCGTCTGGTTGCCGCCGACGACTCCATCAAGGGCATCTGGTGCGTGCCCAAGTATTCCAACCCCACGGGCATCACCTTTAGCGAGGACACCGTGCGTCGCCTGGTCGAGATGCCCACGGCCGCGCCCGATTTTCGCATCTTCTGGGACAACGCCTACTGCGTGCACGACCTGTACGACGAGACCGACGAGCTCGCCAATATCTTCGACCTCGCTCGCGCGGCGGGCACCGAGGACCGCGTGGTGGCTTTTGCCTCGACGTCCAAGATTACCTTCCCGGGCGCCGGCATCGGCTTCATCGGTGCGAGCCCCGCGGTCATCGCCGAGTTCTCCAAGCGCCTGAAGGCCGGCCTTATCAGCGCCGATAAGCTCAACCAGCTGCGCCACGTGCGCTTCCTTCCCACCATCGAGGCGGTCAAGGAGCACATGAAAAAGCATGCCGAGTTCCTGCGTCCGCGCTTTGAGGCCGTTGAGCGCAAGCTCACCGAGGGCCTGGGCGATACGGGCTGTGCCACCTGGACGCACCCCCGCGGCGGCTACTTTGTAAGCTTCGATGGTCCCGAGGGCTCGGCCCAGAAGGTCGCCGCGCTTTGCGCCGACCTGGGCGTCAAGCTCACGCCGGCCGGTGCCACCTGGCCCTATGGCAAGGATCCGCGCGATACCAACATCCGTATTGCGCCGAGCTATCCCACGGTCGATGACCTGGAGGCCGCGCTCGACGTGCTGGTGCTGGCCGTTAAGCTTGTCGCTGCCGAGCTTGCTCGTGCCGAGCGCGCCTAACGCCTAGGGCCCCGCAAGTCCGCGCCCAGTACTATCCGCACTTTCGATACGTAAAGGAGCGTATACATGGATTTGGGTATTTCCACCAACCCTACGCCGGAGATCTACACCATTAAGGTAACCGGCGAGATCGATATCTCTAACGCCGATAGCCTGCGCAATGCTATCGACCTGGCGCTCGAGCAGCCCACTGAGGCCGTTGAGCTCGATTTTGCCCAGGTGAGCTACATCGATTCGACGGGCATTGGCGTGCTCGTGGGCGCCGCGCACCACGCGGTCGACCACGGTAAGCGCTTTAGCTGCACTAATGTGCAGCCCCAGGTGATGCGCGTGGTTCAGCTGCTGGGCGTCGACCAGGAGATTTCGATCACGGCGGCATAATCTTTGCCCCCAAAAGGGCGTGCCGTTTGGCATATGTTTGTGATGCGCTCGGACGTTTTGGCGTCCGGGCGCTATACTTGACCGAATGAATAGACGAGTTCCGGCCGAATGGCGCGGTGCGGGCTCGACTCACATCGAGCCTTGGAGGTATGTGTGTTTGGTATTGGAGAGGGTGAGCTCGCGATCATCGTGGTCTTCGGCTTTTTGCTGTTTGGCCCGGATAAGCTCCCGCAGATGGGCCGCACGATCGGCCGTGCCATCCGTCAGTTCCGCGAGACGCAGGAAAAGATGACGGCCGTTGTTCAGTCCGAGATCATCGATCCGGTAAGCGAGGCTGCTTCGGCTCCGGTCAAGCCCAAGAAGGCTGCCGTCGATGACGATTCCGATGCGGACGATGATGCCGTCGAGACGGTCGCGCCCGCAAAGAAGGAGACCTTTGCCGAGCGCCGTGCCCGCCTTGCCGCCGAGAAGGCTGCGAGCGAGGGTGCCACCGAGGACGAAGGTATTGCCGAGGAGGCCAAGGGTGCAGAGCCTGCCGCCGCTGCTGCTGCCGCAGCCGAGCCCGAGCCTGCTGCAGAGCCGGAGCCCGAGCCCGAGCTGGCAGAGCCCACGACGGCTGACCTCTACGCCCGTCGTCCCCGTAAGCGCAAGGCCGTCGTCGACCAGCTCGCTCGCGAGCTCGAGGCCGAGGACGACGCTGCTGCCGCCGACGCCCCGAAGGGAGGCGATGAGTAATGCCTATCGGACCTGCGCGAATGCCGCTTTTCGATCACCTGGGGGAACTCCGTCGCCGCCTGACCATCGTGGTCGTGTCGGTGTTTGCCGCCGCTATCGTGCTGTATTTCGCCACGCCTGTAGTGCTCGACATCCTGGAAGATCCCATCCGCTCCTTTGTGCCGGACGGTAAGTTCTACATCACTACCACGCTCGGCGGCTTTGGCTTGCGCTTCTCGCTGGCCATCAAGATGGCCGTGGTCATGTGCACGCCCATGATCATCTGGCAGATTCTGGCGTTTTTCCTGCCGGCGCTTCGCCCCAACGAGCGCAAGTGGGTCGTGCCCACGGTGCTCGCCTCGACGGTGTTGTTCTTCCTGGGCGCCATTTTCTGCTATTTCATCATCATTCCTGCGGGCTTTGAGTGGCTCATCGGCGAGACCTCGGCCGTCGCTACGGCGCTGCCCGATCTGGAGAACTACGTCAACATGGAGCTGCTCTTTATGATTGGCTTTGGCGTGGCGTTTGAGCTGCCGCTCATCATCTTCTACCTGTCCGTCTTCCACATCGTGTCCTACGCGGCCTTCCGCAGTGCCTGGCGTTATGTATACGTTGGCCTGCTTGTGGGCTCGGCTGTGATTACGCCCGACGGCTCGCCCGTTACGCTGGGGCTCATGTATGGCGCCCTGCTCTCGCTCTACGAGATTTCGCTCGCCATCGCTCGCGTGGTCATTACCGCGCGCGAGGGCAAGGAGGGCTTGTTTGTGAGCCGTCTGGACCTGTTTTCGGACGACGAAGAGGACGACGAGGAGTAAATCGGTATGCACGAGGTTGGCATTGTCAACGGCATACTCGATACAGTGATTCGCGCGGCGCGTGGGGCGGGGGCCTCGCGCGCCGTTTTGGTAACGCTGCGTATCGGGGATATGACCGAGGTCGTGCGCGAAGCACTCGACTTTGCGTGGGAGACATTTCGCGACGAGGACCCGCTCACGCGCGGCTGCGAGCTTGCCGTGGAGGAGGTCCATCCACAAAGCGAGTGCCAGGACTGCGGTGAGGTCTTCGATCACGACCGTTTCCATTGCCGCTGCCCTCAATGTGGCGGCGCCAACGTGCGCCTGCTGCACGGCCGCGAGCTCGACATCGCCAGTATCGAAATCGAAACCCCCGACGATTAACCCGCCAGCCACTGGGGACGGGGTATAAATGGTAGAAGTAAGGAGCGCCGAATATGGCCGAGAAAACGATTGATATCGCGTCGCCGATTCTGTCGCGCAACGAGCGCCTGGCAGATCAGCTGCGTCAGCGATTTAAAGAGACAAACACCTATGTGATCAATGTGCTGTCGAGCCCCGGCTCGGGTAAGACCACCACGATTTTGGGCACCAACGAGCGCCTACGCGACAAGGCCGGCCTGCGTTGCGCCGTCATCGAGGGCGATATCGCCTCGGACGTCGACGCCATCACCATGAAGGAAGCCGGCATGCCCGCCATCCAGATCAATACGGGCGGCCTGTGCCATCTCGAGGGCAACATGATCATGGAGGCCGTCGACGCGTTCGACCAGGCGGTGGGCCTTCAAAACATCGACGTCATCTTTATCGAAAACGTGGGTAACCTGGTCTGCCCAGTCGACTTTGACCTGGGCGAGAACCTGTCCATCATGATTCTTTCGGTGCCCGAGGGCGACGACAAGCCTATCAAGTACCCGGGCATCTTCCAACACGCCGGCGCGCAGCTGCTCAACAAGGTCGACGTGGCTCCGGCTTTCGATTTTGACATGGATAGGTATACTAAGACACTCGATGACCTCAATCCGCAGGCGCCGCGGTTTGCCGTGAGCGCGCGCAAGGGCGAGGGCATGGATGCCTGGTGTGATTGGCTCATCGGGCAGATTGAGCAAGCAAGGGCGTAAGTCGGCCGCCATACGGGCGGGCGTAGCCGCAGAGATACGAGATAGGAGCCTCTTTTGAAGCTCATCATCGCCGAGAAAAACGACGCCGCGCGTCAGATCGCCGAGCGGCTGTCCACGGGCAAGCCCAAAAAGGACAAGGTGTACAACACCGCCATCTACCGTTTTGAGTGGAAGGGCGAGGAGTGCGTGACGATCGGTCTTGCCGGTCACATCCTTGCGCCCGATTTTTGCGACAGCGTGCTGTTCGATAAAAAGCTGGGCTGGTATTCGGTCACCGAGGACGGCGAGATGCTGCCGGCCGACATACCCGATGGCCTGGCGCGTCCGCCCTACGACACCAAGCGCAAGCCGTTTCTTGCCGATGGCATCTCAATCAAGGGCTGGAAACTCGAGAGCCTGCCTTACCTCACCTGGGCGCCCGTCATTAAGCTACCGGCCGAGAAGGAGCTCATTCGCTCGCTCAAGAACCTTGCCAAGAAGTCTGACAGCGTCATCATCGCCACGGACTTCGACCGCGAGGGCGAGCTGATTGGCTCGGATGCTCTCAACAAGGTGCGCGAGGTTGCGCCGGACTTGCCGGTCGCCCGCGCCCAGTACTCTTCGTTTACCAAGGCCGAGATCACGCAGGCCTTCGATAACCTCGTCACGCTCGACCAGAATCTGGCCGACGCCGGCGAGAGCCGTCAGCACATCGACCTCATCTGGGGCGCGGTGCTCACGCGCTATCTGACGCTCGCCAAGTTCGGTGGCTTTGGTAACGTGCGCTCTGCCGGCCGCGTGCAGACGCCGACGCTCGCCCTGGTGGTTGAGCGCGAGCGCGAGCGCATGGCGTTTGTGCCCGAGGACTATTGGCAGATTCGCGGCATGGGTGCCGCGCAGGGCGCTGCCGAGGACGACCGCTTTAAGATCGCGCACAAGACGGCGCGTTTTACCGACAAGGATGCTGCCGAGACGGCGTACGGCCATGTCGACGGCGTCGCGACGGCGACCGTTGCCGCGGTGACCAAGCGCTCGCGCAAGCAACAGCCGCCCACGCCGTTTGCGACCACCTCGCTGCAGGCTGCCGCCGCGGCCGAGGGTATCTCGCCTGCGCGTACGATGCGCATCGCCGAGTCCCTCTACATGGCCGGTCTCATCAGCTACCCGCGTGTCGACAATACCGTGTACCCTGCGACGCTCGATCTGGGCGCCGTGGTGAGCGACCTGGCAAAGATCAACCCGGCGCTGGCGCCCGTGTGCAAAAAGGTGCTCGCCGGTCCCATGAAGCCCACGCGCGGCAAGGTCGAGACCACCGACCACCCGCCTATCTATCCCACGGGCGAGGGCGATCCGTCCACGCTCGATGGCGGTCAGCGCAAGCTCTACGATCTCATCGCCCGTCGCTTCCTGGCAACGCTTATGGGTCCCGCGACCATCGAGAACACCAAGCTCGAGCTCGACGTCAACGGCGAGCCGTTCGTGGCCTCGGGCGATGTGCTCGTGACCCCGGGTTTCCGCGAGGCATACCCGTACGGCCTTAAGCGCGACGAGCAGATGCCGCCGCTGGAGCAGGGCGATACGGTCGACGTGTTCGACATTAAGCTCGAGGCCAAGCAGACCGAGCCGCCCGCGCGCTACAGCCAGGGCAAACTCGTGCAGGAGATGGAGAAGCGCGGCCTGGGTACCAAGTCCACGCGCGCGAGCATCATCGAGCGCCTGTATGCCGTGCGCTACCTCAAAAACGATCCCGTTGAGCCGAGCCAGCTGGGTATCGCCATCATCGACGCGCTGACGCAGTTTGCCCCGCGCATCACGAGCCCCGATATGACCAGCGAGCTCGATGGCGATATGACCCGTGTGGAGCGTGGCGAGGATACCGAAGAGCATGTCGTGACGCACTCGCGCGCGCTGCTGGCCGGCGTGCTCGACGAGCTGCTCAAGCACACACAGGAGCTGGGCGACGCCATTAGCGACGCCGTCACGGCCGATGCGCGCGTGGGCGCCTGCCCCAAGTGCGGCAAGGACCTGGTTATGAAGACGAGCGCCAAGACCCGCGGCAGCTTTATCGGCTGCATGGGCTGGCCCGACTGCGACGTGACCTATCCGGTGCCGAGCGGCGTCAAGGTCAGCCCGCTCGAGGGCGAGGCGGCCGTATGCCCCGAGTGCGGCGCGCCGCGCATTAAGTGCCAGCCGTTCCGCCAGAAGGCCTTCGAGATTTGTGTGAACCCCATGTGCCCCACCAACTACGAGCCCGACCTTAAGGTGGGTGAGTGCAAGGTGTGCGCCGAGGCAGGACGCCATGGCGACCTGATCGCGCACAAGAGCGAAAAGAGCGGCAAGCGCTTTATCCGCTGCACCAACTACGATGACTGCGGCGTGAGCTATCCGCTGCCGGCGCGCGGCAAGCTCGAGGCGACGGGCGAGACCTGCCCCGAGTGCGGCGCCCCCATCGTGGTGGTCAACACGGCGCGCGGTCCGTGGCGTATCTGCGTCAACATGGACTGCCCGACCAAGGAGAAGAAACCCGCCCGCGGCCGCAAGACTACGACCAAGGCGAGCACGGCGAAGAAGACCACAGCGGCAAAGAAGACGACCGCCAAAAAGACGACTGCCAAAAAGACGACTGCCAAGAAGTCGACTACCAAAAAGACCGCTGCCGACAAGTAACCGAGCACATATAGACACGGCGGGGCCGGGCGCGCAAATGCAAATGCGCGCCCGGCCCCACTTCTAAGTTGCGGTGAAATAGGGACTGTTTTTGCTGGCAAAAGGCCTAATTGATCCCTATTTCACCGCAAGTTTTGATCAGTTGTTGGGATTACTTCACCTCGACGGGTGCGGCGCCGGGGTAGCGGTCCTCAAAGTCCAGACGGTATTTGTTGTCGTTGGTGCCCGCTACGTTGTCGCGCGCCAGCGGCGCCACGATCTCGTCCTTGTGGTTGGCGGGGCTGGAGTACTCAAGGCTGATCTCCCAAGCGTCGCAAATCACGTCGATGCGATTCTCCAGGTCGTCATAGAGCGTGATGATATCTTTCCACGAGCTGTAATTCTGCGAGTCGATGGGAACGTCCAGGTCCTCGACCTCGTCCTTCAGGTCGCCGATCTGATCCTCGAGCGCCTCGGCGGTATCGCTGGCAGATTGGCGCGAGCTGCGGTCATCCTTGAGATAGTACGTGTTGAACGTGGTAGCGCAGTCGCGAACCTGCTGATCAAGATCGGAGAGCCTGCTGTAGTAGGAGCTCAGCTGGTCGTAGACGTTCTGCTCGCTGATGGTGGTGGCATCGTGGGCGTCATCGTCATTATCGTCAAGCTTGTTGGGGTCGCCCTTGACGGACGCATCGTCGTTATCGTGGTCGATCTTGACCTTCTCGATCGTCGTGCCCTTGGTATCATCGGTGCCCTTGTCGAAAGGCTTGATCATAAAGAACACGACGAGCGCGATAATCACGACGACCAGCACGGCGATGATGCCGATAAACAGAGCGTTGTTGTTTTTGGGCGCAGCGGCAGCACCGGCCTGCGGAGCAGCGGTCGGTATGGGCTGCTGCGGCGCGGAGCCGGCTGGCGTCGCCCATTGCTGCGTCGTGCCGACTTCGGGCTGGGGAGCGGGCACGGGCTGATGGGCGGACTGTACGGTCACGTCTGCCTGCGCATCCTCTTGCGACTGAGAGGCCTGGCCATCATCGGTTACCGGCGTTCCGCAGCTGGTGCAGAAGCGCTCGTCGTCATTCAGAAGCTTGCCGCAATGGGTACAAAACCGGGGCATGATGGTTCCTTCCACTCGATGTGTTGGCTAGATTATAAGGTGGTTCAGGTGCGGTTGGGCCGCGCCGACCCAACTGGTTATGTGAGGATGATCATGTCGCGCAAGCCCTGTCGCATGCGTCACAATGAGTGCGGCGTGCTAGGTGTCCGGCGCGGCCGTTTATCGACGGCTCGGTAGAATGCGATGGTGGGGAGTGAGTCTGTGTACTGCGGCGAGCAAGGTCGGGGTGGCGGCGAAAACGTGGAGGCGTTCCGGTTCCCGCCGGGGGATGCACCCCTTACTGCGCGCGATTGCTCGCGTCGAGTGTTTTGTGCCGGGATGTTGACCGGAGCGCTTGCCTCGGTGATGAGTCTCGGCGGTTGTGCCGCGCGCCGCAACGAGGCTGAGGGCTCCGCTGTCCCTGTCAAACAAAAAGCGAATCATCCGTCCGCTCAAAAGACGGAAGCTGTCGCCTGTGCTTCTTGGATTGCCGGCCTTCAGCAAGATATCGAAGCCCTTGTCGAGCCGTATGATGGGTCTACCTCGGTCTATGCTGTGGCGCTTGATCCACAAACGTTCGCGTCGCTCGATGGTGAAGTCGCTGTAGCGCCGGACGCGCGACGTGTGGCGGCAAGCATCATCAAGCTTCCCATTCTCGCTTGTGCGCTCGAGACCGTGACGGCGGGCGAGCTGTCCCTCGACGAGCAGATAACGGTAACGCAACAGGATATCGTGGGTGGCAGCGGCAACATTCAGTCGCGCGGCGCGGGTGTGTCGTACGGTATTGACGAGCTGCTGCACGCTATGATCGCCCAGAGCGATAACGTGGCAGCGAACCTTGTTATTGGCAGACTTGGCATGGATACGGTCAACGAAACGTGTGCCGCATTGGGGCTGACCCAGACCGTGCTCGCTCGTTTGATGATGGATGCCGAGGCCCAGGTACAAGGTCGCGAGAACTATACGAGCGCCCGTGATGCTGCGGCCGTGTTGCAGCGGCTGGCGGCGGGGACAATCGCGACGCCCGAGCTGTGCGAGCGAGCGCGTGGATATCTGCTGGCGCAGGAAGACGCGCGCGGTATTGTCGAGGGCGTTCCCGGCGGCGTTTTGGTCGCGCACAAAACGGGCAGCCTGGCGAATGCTCAGCACGATGCCGCAATCGTCTACGCCGAGCGCCCTTACGTGCTGGCAATCCTTACCCAAGACCTCGAACGCGAGCAGGCCCTAGCCCTCGAGCGCGATATTTCCTTCGCCATCAACGCCCGCGCCCACTCCTAACTTGCGGTGAAATAGGGATTGTATTTGCTGTTAGAAGGCGTATTCAGTCCCTATTTCACCGCAACTTAGAAGGTCGGCAGTTGGGGACGTTCCTTTTCTGCCGGGTTGATTTCCGATCTCAGCCGAACACATTGAGCAAATAGGCCATTCCCGCAG
>CALKBP010000022.1:0-20573 GCA_937989885.1 uncultured Collinsella sp. | reverse complement strand
CGGCCGCGCCCTCTGAGGCCATGCAACGCCGGTTGCGGCAGATTCAGCAGGCCGAAGACAAGCGACTGGCCAAGTGGGACGAAGCCCTGAACGGTGACGCCTCGGTGCAGGGCTTCACGACCAAGGGCGGCCAGAACGGCGGCACCCAGCAGGTGGCCATGCAGCAGGCGGGCGGGAACCGCGTCAACGCGGACGAGTTGATGAACCGCTACTTGGCCGCGAACGGTCAGGCCGCAGGCATGGGCGGCGGTATGCCGGGCATGGGCGGCGGTGGTATGGGTGGCAACAGCATGGCGGCCGAGAACCAGCAGGATCGCAAACAAGCGTTCCTCGCAGGCACGCCAGAAGCTGAGGTCTATCTGGCTCGCCAGCGCAAGGGGGCCGTCGCTCCGTCGCAGGAAATCAAAGCCGGTTGGGTTATCCCCGGCGTGATGATTTCCGGTATCAACTCCGATTTGCCGGGCCAAATCATCGGGCAGGTGCGCGAAGCGGTGTACGACAGCGCGACCAGCACGCAATGCCTGATTCCGCCGGGTTCGCGTCTGGTTGGCACCTACGACAGCGGCGTAACGCTCGGTCAGCAGCGGGCGCTCGCGGTCTGGCGGCGCATCATCTACCCGGACGGTTCCTCTATCTCGATTGACAACATGCCGGGCGCTGATGTGGGCGGCTATGCTGGGTTCAACGACAAGGTGAACAACCACTATCTGCGCATCTTCGGCAGCGGCTTGCTGCTTTCGGTCTTCTCCGCAGGCATCCAGCTTTCGCAGCCGCAGGCCAGCAACGGCGAGAACTACAGCAGCTCGCAAATCATCGCCGGGTCGCTGGGTCAGCAGATGGGGCAGATTGGTATGCAGATGGCCCAACGCAACATGAACATTCAGCCGACGCTCGAAATCCGTCCGGGCTACGAGTTCAACATCATGGTGACGAAGGACATTATCCTGCCGACGTGGGAAGGCCACCCGATGGCCGGAAGCACCGGCAAGGGCTGCAATTGATGACTACCGGCGGCCGTTCGCGGCCGCTTTTTTCACTGCAATGGACAGGAGTACGAAACGTATGGCAAGCACCCCTAACAGCCTGAACCCGACCGGGCCTACGCCGAAGATGATGCCGGAAGGCTCGCGCAAGGTCTGCGTCCTGAACGGTAGTCGCCAGCTCGACCAGGTGGTGAAAGGCGAGTGGATGACTATCAAGGTTCTGCCGGAAAACGGGCTGCCCAAGGGCATCTACCAACTGGCCGAAGCCACCAAGCCGGACACCGGCAAGGATGGCAAGGAATCCGCCTACACCGGGCAGGTTCTGCACGTCGATAGCAAGGCGGTCTACCAGCTTTCCGGCAAGGGCATTGTCGAGCATTCGCGCTCGGCCTTCGCCGATCTGGAAGCCAAGGGCGACCAGATCGTTGCCGGTCGCACCTACACGGTCGGCTATGTGAACGGGAAGGGCACCGCCCGGCCCGGCCAAGCCGCCAGTCTGGCGCAACAACAGCAGCGCAGCGCCTCGAAAGGCGGCGGCATTTCCCTTTAACGATGAAGGTCAGCGCCACGACTGACCGCCAACACCAAGGAAAGCAAGGGCCTCACGGCCCTTTTTCTTTGGCCGCAAAAAAGGCCCTGTGAGGGCCGGGAGGGAAAGGCGGCAGGGTAGGAGGCTAACGGGCCGAACGGGCCTTGTAGGTGCTGCTGGGAGGGTTGCCGGGGCAGTTGGGTGGCGGCCGAGCGCCGCGCCGGGAATTTCCCTTTGGTGCCGAGCCGTTCAGGCCCGGCGGGTGGCGATACGGCGTAGCGCGGCGTCGAAGACTCGCGGGGCGAAGATCACCACGGCCAGCACGGCCGCGAAGCGAAGGCCGGGGCCTGCAAGCTGCATCAGCGGCGCGTCGGCGACGGTTGCCAGTCCGTAGAGGATGGCGAGCTGTAGACCGAGCGCCCAAGCGAGGATTTTGGCGACGGTGCGGGTAAGGTTCCGCACGCGGTAGATGGTCGAGTAAAGGGCGGTGTAGTTCATGGTGGTTTCTCCGTTCGGTTGTTGGCCTGTGGGCCTGTGGTCAATCGGCTGGAAAGCGGTTGTTGCACCCTTGGGCCGGAACGCAGTGGCGGACGCTGAAAGCGTTGCAATTCCGCCCAGCCGATACACTGGCACCCAAACAGGTCAACGAACGGAGACGGCCACCGGCCGCCCTATTCGTCTCCCTCCGTGCGGTCGCCGTCGCCGGCGTCCTTCAAAGCCTCATACAAGGCAGTCTTGCCGACTTTGACAGCGGCGGCCGCCTCGCGGACGGTCAGCCCCTTTTCGGCCATCAGCTTACGCGCTCTTTCCAGCTTGGCTGGTGTTACTACCGGCCTGCGCCCGCCGTGGCGGCCTCGGGCCGCTGCGGTGGCCAACCCGGCCTTGGTTCGTTCCCGTATCAGGTCACGCTCGAACTCGGCAAGCGTGGCGAACAGGTTAAACATCAGTTTGCCGGTTCGGGTCTCCGTGTCAATTCCCGGATCGGTCAGCGAACGGAACCCTACGCCGCGTTCGCGCAGCTCAAGCGCGGTTTGCACCAAATGGCCAAGGGAGCGGCCAAGCCGGTCGATCTTCCACACTACAAGCGTATCGCCTTCGCGCAGGTATGCGAGGGCTTTTTCTAGGCCCGGCCGGGCCGCCTTGGCCCCGCTGGCCACGTCGGTGAATACCTGATGGCAACCGGCCTTTTTCAAGGCCTCGATCTGCATATCAAGCGACTGGTCAGCGGTCGAGACACGGGCATAACCGATTAGGGTGGTCATCCCTATATCCATTGTGCCGGGGTCGTTAGGATCACGCATTGGGCAACGTCTCCATGACGCCACCGGCAGGCCCGGCGGCGTCGGTTTGAGTGGGTTAGATGGTGGCCCGGAACGCCATATCGGCGGTCGGGATGCGGTCATAAATGGATGAATTGCTGCGATACAGAACGCGCTCACGCTCGACGGTATGCAACTGGAACACTTCGGCCCGCTCGATCACGCGGCCTGCGTGATCGAGGCGGTCGGCGTAATGGCCAGCTCGGTCGCGGCTGACCAGTTCCATGCGCGGCTGTGCGGCGGCCGGTGTCCAGTCGTTGGCCACGGCGGGCCAGCGACTGGAGAAGCTGCCAAGGCTCGGCGACGTTGCATACCAGAGCGGCATATAGTCGGTGATGGCGTCCAGCTCGTCATCGAGCACGAAATACTGCACCTGATGGTTGACGATGCGATCAGCGCCGACGGCCCAGCGGGTCAGCGTCGTGAACTCGCGCACGCGCTCGGTCGTCTCGACCAGAAAGCCGTTCATGGCCTTTTGGCCAACTTTGCGGCAGGCCACCAGATAGTGCTTGTTCGGGTACGGTCGCCGGGCGACCAGCTCGATGCCGTTGCGCAGCTTCAGCCCGAGCGCGGGACAATGAAAGTCGATCAGGGCGCATTCCGGCTCGTTGACACGGCACGCGAACAGGCGGGGTACAAGGTGTAACAACATAGCGGCGTCTCCTTACTCACTCGGCCTGCTCACTGCTGGCCAGCTCGTTCAACAGCGAAAGGATGTGATTGCGTTCGGCTGGTACTTCCCGGCCGGTTTTTGGATCGAACACAACGTGGTCGTCCTCGACGTAACGCAGCCGGTAGTAGATGCCTTCCTTGATGCGGTCGGCGGCTTCGGCGGCCTTGAATCGGGCGTTTTCCTCGTCTTCACGGCGACTGCGCCCAAAGATGAACCACAAGGCCGCGCCGACGATGGCCAGCAACGGCACGAACTGGCCCAAGACGCTAACCATTTGGCCAAGACCTTCCTGAGCGCGGCCGAGGCTGCCGGTCGCCGCTGGCTGACCGTCTGCCATGAACTGCACGAAGCTCGATCCGAAACCGAACATTGCGGCGATGACCAGCAAGAGGATGAGCGGCGCGAACACATACAGCCAGTTAAACGACGCCTTTGGCGGGGCCTCGAACTCTTTGGCCCGCTGCGACTGCTCGCGCTTGGTGCCGCTCATGCCGCCAACGAACAGACCAAGGCCGCCAGTGCCGAATCCAAGGCCTCCGCCGGTTCCGCTCCACTTCCCTTCGGTGGTTTCTTTGGCCACGATGGCCGCCAGCGCTACCCCTTCTTTTGCATTACGCATGTTCCTTTCCTCTTTTGATGAATTAGTTAGCAGCCCGCACCGCCGCGCTGGCAGCGCGGAGTCGTTGGGCGTATTGGCTCGATGCTGCGGCGTCGTGGCCGCGACTGGTGGCCAACTGCACGGCCGAGGCCTCGCACACGTCTAGTTCGTGCGGCGAAGGGCCAGACGACACGGGCAGACGGCCTACCCATTTGGTGCTGATGCGAGCGCAGTTCGCCCAAGCGGTGGCCACGGTCTTTTTCATGCCCTCCGGGGCATGTTCGGCCACCTGCTGAATGAACCCGTTGTAGTTCTCGGCCGCGTGCTGGTCAGCGACAGCCGCTTGCCGGAAATCCGTGGTTGCCTCGCTGCGCCGCATGACGCCGAACGCCAGCGCGGCGAATGCAAGACCTGCCCCAACAACAACGATTAGTGACGTGCGCCCGCTCATGTCCCTTTCCTCTGTGGTGTGAAAAGCCAGCCGCCGGGCTGGCCTTTCTGACGGATTACGCTTCTTCCTCGGCGATCTTGTCGGCCAGCTCGGTCGCGCCCTTCAACGCCGGTTCGAGGTTCACGGTGTTGTCGGCGATCACGTCCCAACCGTCGTTGCCGTAGACGAACAGCACCCAGCCGGTTTCCGGCTTCTCGCCGCCGTCGCGCTCGACGTGAAACTGATCCTCGTCCGTGCTGAACATGGCCTTTTCGATGGCGGCCGGATCGACGCTCTTGGTCAGTACGGTTTCCTCGCCGTCAAAGACGGAAATCTTGTAGCCCTCGGCGAGTAGTCCTTTGATGGCCTCGCGTGCAATGCGGCGCTCGATGCGCTGGCGTTTCTCTACGTTCATGGTGTTGCCCTCCGTTGTGTCCGTCTATTGTCCGTTATTCTACTCTGTCCGTCAAACGTCTGCAAGTGAATGATGCCGGACAATTTCGCGCTGTCCGGCAAACGGTCGTTTGTCGGACTTGCTTAATGATAGTCTAACGGCTATCATTTGGATTGCACAATCCAAACAATGAGGAAAGGGGAATGAGTGACTGGCTGATACAGGCGCTTTGCCTGATGGGCAGCGTGATCGGGGTGGTTTTATTGGTGTCAATGATTAGGCGCGACGGCGATAACGAGTTGCGCGGCTTTTATATGTTCATGGGCTTGGCGGCCGTCCTTATTGCCCTTCTGTATATCGTCGCGGACTCCCTGCAAAAGAGTGAGGAAGTCCGCAAGACCGCTACGGCGGCCGACGTCTCACAGTCGCCGGAACTGATTGGCAAGGTCGTCCGTGTCCTCGACGGCGATACGTTCGAGCTTCTGGTAGATCAGCAGCCCGTCCGCATCCGCGTAACCGGCATTGATGCCCCGGAAAAAGATCAGCCATTTGGCCAGCGCTCGCGGCAGTCTTTGGCGGGCATGGTTGATGGAAACCCTGTAGCGGTGCGGGTAAAGGGCAAAGATCGCTACGGCCGCACGCTCGGCGCGGTCTACGCCAAGATATGCGCCCCTTCTGCCCCTTGCCTCGCCGTTTATGTCAACGCCGAACAGGTCAAGACGGGTATGGCTTGGGCTTACCGTTTCCACGGCCAAGCCGTCGATCCGGCAATGCTGAAACTCGAAACGCAGGCCCGTGGCGAGCGCGTCGGCCTGTGGTCAACACCGAACGCAGTGGAGCCGTGGAAGTGGCGGCACCAAAAAGAAACCGATTGAGGCGGGGGATATATGAAATCAGTTATCGAGTTGATTGGATTAATTTTTCTTGGTGCCTTCCTCGCTGTTCCTTTTGCTGCGCTGATTAGGGAGGCGGGTGGAGTACACAACTTCATCGCACTGGTGATGATTGGCACGACAACACTCGGCGGAACCGTCATTGGTATGTCGTGCAGAACCAAAACCAAAAAGGGCCGTATTGGTGCCGCCCTGACCGGGGCGCTGCTCGGTCTAATGCTCTCTGTGGGTATGACGAAGGCCTTGGAAAGCGACCGACAAGAGCAGTGCAAAGAAGCTGACGGCGCTTTTGGCCGGGCTTTCCTTGAATGCGATGGCCCGATGGGTGGGTGACATGAGCGGCCTTTCAATCAACACCCGGCAGCTCGCCGACCTGCTGAACATCAGCGAAGGCGAGCTAGTTCATGCGATGCGGTCAAGCGGGAAGCTGCACGGCGTGCCGTTCCCCGAAGTGCTCGGCAACCATAAGGCCAAGGTGCGCAAGTTCAATTTCGCGGCCGCTCTGCGGTTCGTGGATCAGGTCAACAAAGCCCGCTCGGAAGGGGGAAACAGTGAAAGCTCTTAAATCCACGGCCAGCCCAACGATTCAGGCCTATGGCGAGCTACAGGCAGCGTTTGAGCACTACAACGCTGCTCTGTTCGATGGCCAGCTCCCGCACTGTCTCATCACGATGCAGCGCGAAAAGCGCACCTATGGCTATTTCTCGTCGCGCCGGTTCGCCAACCGGCACGAAAAGACCATGACCGACGAAATCGCCATGAATCCATCCTATTTTGGTGTCGTGCCGCTGCTCGAAATATTGCAAACTCTGGTTCACGAAATGGCGCACGCTTGGCAGTTCCATTTCGGCGAGCCGGGCCGACGCGGCTACCACAACAAAGAGTGGGCCGACAAAATGGAAGCCATCGGCCTGATGCCTTCCGATACCGGCAAGCCCGGCGGAAAGAAAACGGGCGAGAAGATGGCCGACTATGCGATTGACGGCGGCCCCTTCATGCAAGCCACTGAGGCGCTGCTAAAGACCGACTTCCGCATTACATGGTTCGACAGGCACCCGCCTGCGGGAACCGAAATCGCGGCGATCTTCGGTGACGCCGACGACGGCGACGACAACGACGGCGGCCTGATCCAGCCCGCCCCGGCCGGGAACAAATCGAACCGGGATAAGTACCGCTGCCCCTGCTGCGGTGCGCAGGCGTGGGGAAAGCCGGGCCTCAAGCTGCTGTGCGGCAATGACGATTGCAACGCCGCGCCGTTCGAGTTGGCCATCAACTAACAATATGAGGTTGCAGATGTGAGCAAACAACATTGGAAACAGCTTAACAACATCAAATATTCGCTCTACCGGATGGAACGACCATCACTATCGCCCCGCTTTTCAGCCGCTTTACTCGCAGCCATTGCAACGGCGCTCGTTGCAGGCATGGTGCTGTTGTGGGGAGCTTATACAGCGTGCCTGATCGGGGCGGCCGTGGGTATCGCGGTCTACCAGTTCGTGCCACTGTCGAAGTCGTGGGCTGAGACACTGGATAACCAATTGACGGCTTATGATCCGGTAGACGTGGAGGCCTATGCAGAACTGCAAGACGTAACCCGTTCGCTAGGCAGGCTCGAACTTGGCGAGGTATTCCGATGGTTGGACAGAGAACGCCATGCCCTTAGTTACAGTCGGCCAGTGTCATTACAAGGCCCACAATTTAAATTCATCAACAGGCAAGTCCGCCGAAAGCGTGACGGTGATTAGCCCGCAAAAAAGCCCCGCATGGGGCTTTTTGCTGTCTGGTCAGTCGATACCCATGCCGCCACCTCGGGACGGCCTTCTGTGGCCCTGTGCGGCCCGCTGAGGCGCATTGTTCGCTTGCCCCTGCCCTACCCCTTCCTTTTTGGTGCTGACCGGCTTCTGTGGGCTGGCCGGGGCCTTTTCGACCTGTCGGAAAGCCTCGGACACGCGCAAGGTGCTGCCGTCCGTCCCGGCGAGCTGCGCGAGCTGCTTGGCGGCGGCCTCGCCTGCGATCAGGACGGGAAACGCGGCGACGTTGTTGGCCAGTAGCCAAAACGTGCGCGTCACGCCGTCGCCGAAGCTGACCGATTGGGTGCCGTCCCGACCGCGTTCCAGCGAGACGCTGGCCAGCGGGACGGGCGACTGCGGCCCCTCGGCAAAGCAGGCGGCCGCGTGACGGTATTTGCTATCGGCGGGCATGTCCCGGCGCAACAAACAGCCGTCCGGCCGCTCCCTTGAATTGAGGCCACCGGCCAGCCATAGCCGATTGAACGCCACGGCGTTCACCGGCACCACGAACCTGTCGTGATCGGCGTGCTCGCCCTTTTCCAGAGCCATGAAAACATCGGGCTTGCCGGGCACCGGCAGGCACCAAAGAAGACGGCCGGGATTGCTGTCGTCGGGCTTGGCCAACGTGGCCGGGGCCTGTTTCTGGTCAAGCTCGCGCAGCTCGGCCCGCCATGCCAACCGGCGGCGCAGATTGTCGAACATAGGGTGAATCCTCCATAGAAAAGGGCCAGCCTCACGGCGTGGCCCCTGCGGTTGCTGTGGCTCGATCAGCCTGCGGCTTTCTCGTCATCACCGAACACGGGCTTGCCGTCCGGGCCGGTGTTGTACTTCGCATCGCATTTCGGGAAGCCGGTGCAGCTATAAAAGTCATACGGTCGGGGCTTCATGCCGCGTTTGACGGGCTTGCTCGTCCCGACACGGTGGGCCAGCTCCTTGCCGCATTTAGGGCACGCAATGCCGGTCGGCGGCGGCGGGGCCTTACGCTCGCCGGGCTTGCCTTTGGCGTCCGGCAGCGTGGTCTTGCATTCCCTGTCAGAGCAGGCCCAAAAGAACCCGTGTTGCCCCTTGATCCGGCGCAGCGGCTTGCTGCACGTCGGGCACGGATGCGCAACTGGCAGGTCGGCCGATTCCAGCTTGCCCAGCTCGTCATCGAGCGCGGCCCAAGCGGCCGACACAACGCCAAGGTAGTCGGCCTGCCCTTCTGCGATCTGGTCGAGCTGTTCCTCAAGGCCTCGGGTGTAATCGAGGTCGATAAACGCGAAGCGGTCTACCAGACCATCGCGCACCACTTCGCCGATAGACGACGGCTGCAAATAGCCCTTCTTGTCGGCCACGATGTATTCGCGGGTGGTGATGTTGTCGAGGATCGCGGCGTAGGTGCTCGGGCGGCCGATGCCAAGGCGTTCCATTTCGGCGACAAGAGTAGGTTCCTTGAACCGGACGGGCGGCTTGGTCTTCTTGCTGAGTACGCGGCCGTCCGCCGCTACCAGCTCCGCGCCCACGGCGAGCGCCGGAATCGGGTTGTTGGCGGCCTCGTCTGGTTCGCTGTCCTCGTCCTCGGCATCGTCGGCGTAGACGGCGAGCCAACCCGGCGTCAGCAGGGTGCGGCCGGTCGCCTTGAACGATACCGGCGTGCCCTCGGCGTCGCCATTGAGGCGCACGGTGCGGACGGCATAGGTCGCATCGGCGAGCTGGGACGCGACCGCACGTTGCCAGATGAGTCGATACAGTGCCCGCTCGTCGTCGTTCTCCCCGCATTCAAGATCGGCGGCATGGGTCGGCCTGATAGCTTCGTGGCCCTCCTGTGCGCCCTCCTTCGCCTTCCACTTGCGCGGCTTATCGGCCAGCGGCAGACCTGCGCCCTGCGCATAGGCGGCAATGTCTGCCCGGCCTTCGTCGTCCATGTTCGGGGCGTCGGTGCGGTGGTAGGTGATCGCGCCTTGCTCATAAAGGCGTTGCGCCAGTTCCATCGTGCGCTTGGGCTTCAACTTGAGACGCTGACCGGCGGCCTGTTGCAGCGTCGAGGTGGTGAACGGCGCGGCGGGTGCCCGGCCCTTCTCGCTGTCCTCGTATTCGGCAACCGATACGCTGCGAACGGCGGCGGCGAGTTTGGCCAGCGCGGAATCCAGCAGGTAGCTTTCGCCCTCGGGCAAATGCGGTTTCGTGTCCCACTGTGCTTTCCATTTGGTGCTGTCGTCGTTCTCGAAAATCAGCTCGGCGCCGTAGTGCTGAGTGACCTTGAATGCGGCAATGGCCCGTTCGCGGTCAACAACAAGGCGGACGGCCGGAGACTGCACGCGCCCCGCGCCAAGGCGCTGACCGGTGGCATCGGACAATGCCGGGCTGACGCGGTAGCCAATGATGCGGTCAAGTGCCCGGCGGGCTTCCTGCGCGTGTACGCGCTGCATGTCGAGCGGACGCGCGCAGCGAAGGCCGCAAGGATTTTTTCCTTGGTGATGGCCGTGAACGTCACGCGCTCGGGATTTTTGAGACGTAGCGCGTCGGCAAGGTGCCACGAAATCGCCTCGCCTTCGCGGTCGGGGTCGGTGGCCAGCAACACGCGGTCGGCCTGTGCGACGGCGGCCTTGAGTTTGGCCAAAACGCCTTGCCCGCGCTCGGTCGGTTGATAGGTCAACTCGAAGGAAGGCGGTTCGATGCCCAGCTCTTTCGGCGGCAGGTCACGCACATGGCCAACGCTGGCCATGACCTTGTAGCCGTCGCCGAGAATCGCGCTGATTTTGCTTACTTTGTTCGGTGATTCCACGATTACCAATGTAGTCATTGGTCGTACTCCTATTCAGTCTTGAGCGGCCGGACAGCGCCCGGCCGCCGTCTATCGTCAAAGGCCTGCATCAATCCCACGGCTGCGCGAGCGCGGCGCGGGGGTCGGTTCAAGGCCTGCCATCTGTTTGAGCTTGGCCGGGGCGTCCTTCGGCAAGGTCACGTCCTTGCCGTTCTTCACGTCCTCGATGAGCGCCTGTTTGGCTTGCTCGGGTAGCTTTTTCCACGACACGCCAGCGTTGACGCCATCGAGCGGGCCGGTCTGGCCGTGGTTCAGCACTTCCTCGCGTTCCTCTTTGGCGCGGTCGTGCATCGCCTCGGTCTTCCGGTCGATCCCGGCTTTGACGGCAGCAGCCGAACGGGTTGCCCCTTTGGTGTTGCCGGTTACGCCATCGGCGGCCATGCTGCGCACTTCACTGAGCGCGGATTGCGCACCGGCCAATACTTCGGCCGCGTGCCCGCGCTCTGTTGCTACGGCCGCATCGTCGGCGCTCGTCGTCGGGTCGTTGCGGGCTTCCATGTCGCGGGTACGCGCAAGGGTGGTCAGCCGTTCGGCAGTTATGGCGGCATCACGCTTGGCTACCGCCATCTGCTCGGCGAGCATCCGGCGGGCAGCTTCGTCGCCACGGCTCCCGGCGAGGTCGTTCCAGTCGGAACCCTTCTCGCCGTCGTTGAACTGCGGGGCCATGACGCCGCCGCCGTGCTTCTCGGCGGTTTCTGTGGCCTTCACCAGTCCGACGTTGACCTTGGGCTTGCCGTTGGCGTCCAGCTCCTTCGGCGCGTTGTGGTCATTGTCGGCGGCGATCAGCAACGGCCGCGACGGGTGACGCTCGCGCAGCTCGGTGGCCACCGCGTCGAGATTGCCGCTATCGAATGCCACGATGACCGGCTTACCGCCCAGCAGACGCGAAACCGTGTCGGCTGTGGCGTAGCCTTCGGCGAGCACCAAAGGGGAATCGCCGTCTTGGGCCAGCGCCTTGCGCGGATCGTCAGCACCGGCAACGGTGTAGAGGCCCGCTTTCCGGCCGCCCTTCATGAACGATTTGAAGTAGGGATTGACGCTTTGCAGCGTCCACAATTTCCCCTCGCCGTCTGTGCCAGGTATCAGCAGGTCGCCCGCTTTGAAAACCCGGTTGGCCGGGTCAGCCTCGCGCAGCGCCTTGGCTTCCTTGGCTGTCTTGGCGATCTTGATCCCGTGCGCGGCAGTCTCCGGCGAAACACTGTCCGGCACGACGCGCAGGCCTACCGGGTTGGCGATGCCTTTGGCTTTGCAATAGGCATTGTCAGCGGTCGCGGCCGGGGCCTCGTTCCACAACGCTTGCGCGGCGGCGGCGGTTGCTCCGTGCTCGGACAGGCGGGCCGCATCGCGTGCCTTGCGCTGTTCGGCCGCCTCGGCGGCCTGCCGGGCACGGTCGGCGGCGCTGAGTTCCGGCGTCTTGCCTTCGGGCTTCCAATGTACGACTTCGCCGGTCTTGTAGTTCTGGATGAAACCGCCCGGCGTGCGCCCGGCTTCGTGGTAGGCGTATGCGCCACTGGTGGCACCGCCCCGGTCGCCCTCGACGGGCACCCGCTGCATCTTCCCGTCCGTGATGACCTCGCCCTTGAGCTGCAAGCCCGCATCCTTCAATGCGTCCTTGAACTGCTCGATGGCGGGCTTGGGTTCCGACGCGGTGACGACGTTGGACTTGTCCACGCTCCACCGGGCAAGGCCCGATGTGGTTACGTCCACGCCCTCGGGCGCGTACCATGATTTTGCTTCCTTATCCCACTTGGCTCCCAGCGCCTTCGCCTCGTTCTTCTCGGCGTAGGGCACGGCCAGATAGGTGCGCGATTGCATAGGCTTCTCCGGTTGCTCATGCAGAACGGTGCGGGTCGGTGCCCGGTCGGCATCGAGGCCGACGCGCTGCGCACGTTCTACGGCGGATTGCTCGGCGGCTTCGTCGGTCGCGCCGAATCCCCAAGCCCTGCGGCCGTCATCGAGCTGCACATAGACGGCGTTCTGGCCTGCATGATTGGCGGCGTTCTCCGGCACGACACGGCGGCTCTGCACGGTGTAGGCCTGCTGTTCCGGCACGCCTTGCTGCGCGTCGGCCTGCCCGGCTGACAGCCCGGCGACTTCACCAATGGTATTAAGACGCTTCGCCGTGGTGGCCGCCTCCGCGCCTTCCTGATTGAAGTCAGTAGCGAACCAATGCCAGTTGCCGGTCGCGTCCTGAGTCTCGACAAGCCAATGGGTGTGCTGCCCTTGTTCGACGGGTACATATTCCTCGTCGCCTGCCTCATAGCTGCCCTGTAATGCGACCGGAACCGCTCGCGCCGTCCCGTTCCATTGCTCCGGCAGCTTGCTGTCGCGGATGCCTGCCAGCGGCTCCCCGAAGGCCTCGGCGGTTGCGTCGGCGGCGGCTTTCATCAACGCCTGTTGGCCGTGGCTCCCCGGCTCTGGATGGTTGGCGGCGAGCAGCAGCGTTTCGGCAAGTCGATGGTCGGCAGTGGGCACACCGGGGCGCGGCTGCGGAAGCCGGACGCCCTTTTCTTCCACGTTGGCCATAGCGACCAGCTTGGCCGACGGCGACCACTCCGGCGCGGAACCGTCTCTAACCCAAGAGGTGCGCCCTTCAACCGTTTCCGTTCTGTTATCGGTCACGGTTGTGTCTGGCCTGCTTCGGAATAGGGCCAGCGCCTCGACTGCGCTATTGGTTTCGCCGATCACGACCTGCTCGGGATTGGCCGCAAATGTGTCGCGGTGCTCTACAGTCCAGCGCGGGCCAAGCTCGGCCTCAACTGCCTGCGATAGCTCCTGCTCACGCTCGAAATCCATCACGTAGCCGCTGATGCGTTCGGCGTCGGACGCGGCCCGGAAGATCTCTTTTGGATCTTCCTTCAAGGCTTTAACCCACGAACCGACATAGGCCGCGTGCTGGCCCGGATCGTGGCCGATTTCGAGGCGTTCGCCCAACATGAGCGAGGCAATTTCCGCTCGCAATTCTTCGCGGGCGTAGCCCTCGGAACCGAACGGGTGCGCAAGGTCGCGGTCAAGCCGCGACGGGTGCCCCGTCCAGTGGCCCAGCTCATGCAGCGCGGTGGCGTAGTAGTTGTCGGCGGTCGGGAACTGGTTGCGCTCGGGCAGTGTGATGCTGTCCGTGCTGGGACGGTAAAAAGCCCGGTCGCCGGGTTCGTGGCGAATGTCCGCGCCCGAATTGGCCAAGATGGCCTCGGCGCGGGCGTGACGCTCCGGCTCTGGCCCGGTGGGTCGCGCTTCCAGCGGCGGCAAGCCGTCGATCTGCGAGCCGTTGAACACCACGGCCATGAATGAGCGCGGCCGTTCGAGCTGCACGGTCACGGTCTTTTGCTTGCCGGTGTCCGGGTCAATGACCGGGCGGCCCTGCTCGTCGGTGGCCTTTCGTTCCTCGCTGAACTTCCAGTAGACGATATGGGTTCCCTTGGAACCCTTGCGCACCTGTGCGCCTTCGGCGGCGGCTTGGTTGTAGGTCATCCAGCGCGGATCACTGTGGCCCTGCATGTGCAGCCAAAGGCTGTTCATGCCACGGTATTCCTTGCCGGTGGTCGGGTTGTACGGCAAGCGCAGCTCGCCGGGCTGCCACGGCTTTTGCCACGGCGCGGTGCCCTGCTCCAACTGCTCTATGATCCGCGCCGCGACTTCCTCGGCGTATTCCTTTTTCATCGTTAGTTACCCCCCTTCCGCACGGCCTTGCCGTTCACGACGATGGCGGTTCCTTCCGGGTCAGCGGACAAGTCCGCGTTCGAGGCCCACGCCTCGGCTTCGGACATGGCCGTTTCTTTGAACGCGCCGTTGGCTTCCGCTTCGGCCGCCGTGTGCTCGACCTGCACGCCGGGCGTGCCGCTGTCTTCGGGCGACTTGCTCACGACGGGATCGACACGCGGGGCCAAGGCGGTTTTCGCTTCCGCGACCTGCTGGGTGCTGCTCGCTTCTTCTTTGGTGCTCATGGCTTCTTCCTTTCTCGGTTGACGTACAAACACGGCAGTCGGGGCCGTGTACGGATTGAGCGCGGGAACGCTCACGGCGACCTGTTGGCCGACGCCGTAGCGGGCCAAGTAGCCGTTCAAAAAACCCTTGTTGAAATCGCCCGTGTTGTAGGCGGACAGGGCCGCCCGGAGTGCGGCCTGTTCGTTCGGATATTTCGGCAGCGCGTTGCTGTAGAACGCGGTCAGAACTCGCGCACCGGCTGCGAGGTTCTTGCAAGTGTCGAACATGTCTTCGACGGTGTAGCCGAGCGATTTAAGGTTGGTACTGTTGACCTGCATGTAGCCCATATCGACGGAGTGCCCCGCGTCGATGGCCATGTAGGCAACGGTCACGGCGTCCTGCGCGGTCTTGATGGCGATAGGGCTTTTGAAGACGACCTTGCGGCGCTTCGGCTTGGTCTGGCCGTCTGCGGCCGTGACCATGATCGGGTTGCCCTTCTCGTCACGCTCGATCACCCACTTGACGTTCACATTGAGCGCCAAGGGGTTGCCGCCGCTCTCCACCTGAATGACCTTCTCTATCGTGGCCGGGGCCACGTTCGGCGCGCACGCCATCATCATGTCGAGGCCGATCATTGTTTGGTTACTCCCGTAGTGATGGCCGCCGGGTCGCCGATCACGGCGACCGGGCGGGCAATGCCGCGCACGCTGGCCAGCACAACGGGGCCAAAGTAGCGGCTGTCGAAGCTGCCCGCGCTGTAGCTGGAAAACAGCCAGACCTCGCCGGGCTGCACGATGTAGCGCCCGGCAGGCCAGCCCGGCAGCGCGGGCATAGCGGCGGTGTTCGGCAGGGCCACGCCGTTGACGGTCACGGGATGGCCCGGCTCGAACTGGATGGCGTCACCCGCTACCGCCGACACCGGCTTGAGTAGCGGGGTTACGCCGGAATCCTCGCAGTCACCGGGCGCGAGGTAGCCCCGTTCGCCCATGAGGCGAACAATCGGCGAGGCGGGCGGGCACACCTCGACCAGCTCGCCACGCTTGATGCTGGCCGATTCGGCGGTCTGCACAAGCCAAAGCCCATGCGGGGCCGAGTCCGTGAAGTTGAGGCGCAGGCCTGCGTGATAGCCGGTCGTGATCGCAACGCCGATCACTGCGGCCGCGCACAAGGCGGCGATTCCGAAGCGGCGACCTTTCATTGGACGACAAAGCCCCCGTTGCTGTTGTTGGACGGCCCGGCGGCGGCCGGGGTGGGCTTGGATTGCTGGGCCACGCGCACAACGTCAGTCGGTACGGGCTTGAGCTTCGACCGCTTGGAGAAAACCGGGTCAAAGAAGTAGAGGATTTGGCGGCCGCGGATTACCGGCTGGCCAGCGACGAACACAAGCATTTCGCCCGGCGCGGTGATCTTCTCCCCGCTGGCGTCCTTGGTCGGGCCGGGCAGGCGCATGATTTCGTCGGGCGTCATCAGCGGGCGCTGCACTTCCTGATAGCTGCGCGAAACGTTGTCGAGGACGGCACCGAACCGCTTGCCCGAAGTCGTAACCTGCTCTTTGACGACGGTGGTGGTGCCCGTCATCTTCGACATCCATTCGGCTGTCTCGACCTTGTTGGGCGCGTAGGCGATGCGGACGTGGCAGTTGGAAATGATGCTTTCGTAGTTTGAATAAGCCTTGTAGAGCTGCTGCACGTCCTGCGTGATGAGGTAGGCTTTCATGCCGTAACCGGCGATGTAGGCCAAGGCTTCCTCGAACACTTCGATTTTGCCGAGCGTCGGGAACTCGTCCAGCATCAGCAGCAAGCGGTGCTTGTGCGCCGTCTTGGCCCGGCCGTCGTCAAACTCCATTTCGTCGGCCATCGTGAGCACGATCATGGTCAACAACAGGCGGGTAAGCGGCACAAGGCGCTTGGACGTCTTCGGCGTTGAAATGAGATAGAGCGACACCGGCCGGTCGTGATCCATCAGGTCGGCAATCTTGAAGTCGTTGCGCGAAGTGTTCTCGCCAACGATAGGGTCGCGGTACAGCGCAAGGGCGTTGTTCGCCGTCGAAATGATGCTGCCCAGCTCGCGGGCCGGGGTGTTGGCCATGCGGGTGCCGACGCCGGTAATGACAAGCTGCGCTTCCCGGTTCGCCGGGTCGCCGTCATTGATGGACACCTCGCGCATTTCATCGAACAGCCCGGCCAGTGCTTTCGGGTCGCCGTCCGGGTCGTCTACAAGGTCGTTGGCCGTGTCCGGGGCGGCGAAGTCGCCCACGCCGGTCAGCATGTGGCCAATGTCCTGCAAGCAGGGCGTGCGGCCTACCTGTTCGCCCTTGTAGAGCGCGTGCAGGATCAGCCCTACCAGCAGCTCGAACGCGGCACTACGGAAGTGGTCGGACTCGATGCCCTTGCCATCGGAGTCGATGACCATCAGCGCGATGTTTTGCGCGTCACTGACCTGAAAGCGGGTGCGGAACTGGATTTCGCCCAATGGGTTCCATGCGCAGCCGGTGCCCGGCTTCGCTGGGTCAAAGCGCAGGATCACGTTGTTGGCGTGCTTCTGACGCCAGCCCGAAGTCATGGCGTAGTTTTCGCCCTTACGGTCGAGCACGAACACCGAGTGGGGCCAGCTCAACAGGGTGGGAATGACAAGGCCTACACCCTTGCCCGAACGGGTCGGAGCAAGGGCGCAAACATGCTCCGGGCCGTCGTGCCGCAGGTAGTACGTGGTGCCGGTTTCGGGGTCGTCATACGCCCCGCAGTAGACGCCCTGCCCTTGCTTGCCCTCACGCGGCAGTAGGCCCGTTTCCCGTACCTCGTCCAGCGTTGCGAAGTGCGCCGTTCCGTGAACGTCTTCATGCTTGCGCGAGCTGCGCGTCTTGAAGCCGATCCAGAGAACATAGGTCAGCAGACCGACCAGCACGCCGAGCGCGAAAATCACAAAGGCATAGTTGTAGGAATTGGGCGCTGAGTCGTAGAACTTGAACAGCCATCGCCACCAGTCGAAGGGCATATAAAGCTGCCCGAACAGTGACGGCCCAAGTGCCGGATGGTAGCCAACCCGGTACGCAATAAATTGCGTACATATGCTGTTCAAACCGATGATGAACAGCACTAAATAAACGCCGCCGATAAGCCGCAGCTTACCCGCCGACGAATTTTTATCGCTCATAGTTCGACCTCGTTACTCCTGTCAGTGAATCGTCCACGTCCGTCCAACTGGACGACGCGACCTAGTTTCCATGTCGCCGCCTTGGCGACTACGCGGGGGGTGGATGGCTTGACCAACATTTCATCGCCGCGCTTCAACAACAGCACTTCGCTACCGTCTTCCATGCGCCTGCGACCTTGATATGTGGCCCTGCCTGCGTCGGTGGATTGCCAAAGCCGATGATAGTCTATAGACGATATTTTGTCTCTATTTTTGTTGCGTTCTTCAATCCATTTTTGCACCGCCGGGCCAGAATCCACGGGCTGCGCGGGCTTTCCGCCTGTCCGGTTTCCCGTCGTCTTGCCGGACAGGCCAGTTTCGGCCAGAAACGCCGCATCCATGTCGTTCGGCGCAGGGGTTGGACGGTTCGGTTTCGGCTTGGCTGTCTGGCTTCCTTTTGGTGCTATCTCCATGCGCCATTCGTTGCGCTCCACCGTCCGGCCGTCCGGTAGCGTCACGCTCTCGCTGCCCATGTGATTGACACGCACGCGGTCGCCCACGACCGCACCGCTATTTGCGACCGCTCTTTCAAGATCGACGCCCCATAGGGTTCGGTCTTCGCCGTTCCCGTCGCGCAGCGTGACGAAGTAGCTCTTGCGGTTGCCCTTGACGTGCTCGAACGGCGCTTTGCCGAAGTCCACCAGTTCGGCGAAGTCGTCGCGGCTCGATGCCTTGATTTCGGCCTGAAAGGCCTTCTCCATTTCCTTGTGCTCGGCCGTCTCGCGGCGCATCTGCTCCATCGCCGGATCGGTGAACGTGACCTTGAGGCCGTGCATACCGGCGAGCTGGGCGACTTCAAGCCGGAACTCGTCTGTGCCTTCCACGATGAGGGCTTGGCCCTCGAACCGCTTGGATGCCAGTTCGAGCGCTACCAGTGCCGCGCCGGTCGTGGCTTTCTGCGCCTGAACGTGCGTCTTCCGGTCGATCACCATGCCGCCGTCGATGGTGCTGTACGCCATCGTCCCGTCTTTCCGGGCCTTGGGCTTGAGCTTGTCGAGAACAACAGCCTTGGCCTTGTCGGCCCGGTCGGCGGTCAGTAGCTCCCCGTTCCAGCGGCGTGTCCGTTCCTCGCGGTCGCGCAGCACGGCCAGCGCCTCGGCGTTGCCGCGCTCGGCCTGCTGCGTTAGCCAGTCGGCCCAAGTGGGCATCGTCGTCTGTTTGAACAGCGCCTGACGGCGAGCGTCTGCGCTCTGCCGGTTCTTTTGGCGCGAGGCGTCGGCCTGCTGTTTGATAGTGCCGTACATCAGGCGTTTGGTCGGCCCCTTGCCCGCGACCTTCAAAAGCATTCGCTCTGTCTGGCTCCACTGCTTCACCTGCGCATTGAAAGCCGCACTCTCGCGCTTGATCTGGTCGAGGCCCTGACGGCGGGCCAGAATGGCCGCCTGTCGCTCGCGCTGATACTGGTTGAACAGGCCCGCTGTCGTCGGGTTATCCGGCCGCCGGGGTCGCGGCTCGTACCGCTTGCGGTTCGCCTTCGCCTCGGCCTGCCGTTCGGAAGGCTGGAACGGGCCAAGACGGTCGGTTAGGGCCTTCATCGAAAGGTCGCGGCCGACGTTGCTGGCCTTCGCCCAAATACCTAAATCTGGCTCGCCTATGACAAGGCCTGCGCCCCGCTGGCGAACCTCTAGGCCGTGCTCGGCCGCTGCGTCGTGCAGCTCCTGCCAGCTCGTCGCCTGTCGCATCGCCGGGGCCAGCTCGCGGGCCGCGTATCCGGTCAGCGTCTCGATGCCGCTGTGGGCCTCCGCGTCGGCGGCTTTGCCGCTTACCCGGCTGCGTCCGCCGCTTCCTGCTTGGCCAATAGCTGTTCTATCGCCATGTCCCGGCCGTCGCAGGCCGTCAGCGCGTTCTTTTCCTCGTTGCTGTAGATCACCGCGTGTATCACCCGGCAATAGCACCGAAGTTCTTTCGGAAGCGCGAACCATACGGCAGCCGGACAGCGTTCGCAGACCGTTGAGGGTTTTGGCCTCTGGTTCATCGGCAAACGAGAGATCGTAGGACTCTCGTAAATATCGTCGAAATCTACTATCGCGCTGCTCTGGTCGCTGACCTCGATCAAGTTGGATTCGGTCGCTTCGTTCTCTGGTGTGCTCATGGTTTCTATCTCCTAAGCCGTGGTCATCATGGCGAAGCCCGTATTGGACTTCGAGGCGTTCGCAGGCCTCCATCAGCCTGCGCTTGTCGTAATAAGGTTCGATGTTCTGTAGGCCGGTCGGATGAACCTTGTTGATGGCCACATGCACATGCAGGTGGTCAGTATCGACATGCACGGCGGACACCCGTTGGTGATCGCCAAGGCCGATGGATTCGCAAAGTTCGTCTTCAATGGCGTGCAGGACTTCCAGCGGGGGCCGCTCGCCAGCCTGAAACGAAAAGACCATGTGATAGGTCTTTTCTCCCTTCGACCTGGTGTTGGCCGCCTGAGTGGCCAAGATCAGGATTGCAGCGTCGGCGGGGTCGTCCGTGCCGCAGTTGGTAACGCGGTAGCTTTCGACCTTCTCGCCTTTCGCGGTGTCGTTCGCGGTGTCCAGAATGTAGTCGGCTGTTCGCTGCCAGCTCGTCGGGTCGATGCCGCCCTTGGCCGCCACCATGTACCTGACCAGCTTGGCCGGGTTCGATGACTGGTGCGGCTTGCGCTCGATGCGATGGGCAATCATCTGGCCACCCGGATCATGATCGAGCGGACTTCATCCTGTAGGGCGCGAAAGTCCTTCATCACGGCTTCCACGTCCACCGGCCGGGCACCCTGCCCGCGCTTCTCCGCGAGCCACAATTTCAGCAACCCGGCCACCCGGCCAAGGTCGCCGTTCACGCGCACAAGATCGGCCACGGCTGACAGGTCAGCCCTTGCCCGAATAGGCGCGTTCAGTCCGGCCGCTTTCATGTAGGCGGACAACGACAAACCGGACTGAGCAGCCCGGTCGGCCAGCTCGGCCTTTTCGTCGTTGTTCACCCATACCTCTATTCGTTGGCCTCGGGGTCGGGTTCCTCGGCCCTTCCCTTTCGGTTTCTGTTCTTCGTCACTCATCAGTGCCCCTTTTCCATCGC